>JAUVHV010000002.1 GCA_030593065.1 Candidatus Omnitrophota bacterium
TTTATTGAATCAATATGTTTGCTTAAGCCCTCTAAATTTGCTATTCTCTCTATATCTTCCTTTACGCCTTCAAGCGCTCTTTTTGAATAAGAGACAACATGTATACCTTTTAAGAAATCCCAGATACTTAAACCAGAGAAAAATCTGGCGCTGCCTCCTGTAGGCAATACATGGCTTGGGCCCGCGACATAATCACTCAGCGCAGTAGGTGTATATTCACCCAGCAATATACAACCTGCGTTCTGTATCATTTTGGAAAGCTTCTTAGGATCCTTTACCATAAGCTGGAGGTGCTCAGGAGCTATCTTATTTGCGATCTCCGCGGCTTGTTTTAAATTTTTCACAACTATTAAATAGCCCTTAAACGGTTGCTGCCGCATAAATTTTGCGAGGCGTTTAGATTTTGTAATCAGGATTGATAGCCCCATAAGATGTTCGAACTGAGCAGCCATGTCTGCTGCAACATACTCGTAGTTTACGCTGTCATCAGCGATAATAACAACCTCACTAGGCCCTGCTACCATATCAATACCCACATAACCGAAGACCTGCCTTTTCGCCTCTGATACATATTGATTACCCGGGCCTACGATCTTATCCACACGCGGTATACTCTTTGTGCCAAATGCGAGCGCTGCTATTGCCTGTGCGCCGCCAACTTTATATATTTCAGTTATGCCGAGTAAGTTTGCCATGACCAATATATACGGGTGGACACTTCCATATTTATTAGGAGGCGTTACTATAACAATCCTCTTTACACCCGCGATCTTGGCTGGGAGAACTGTCATGTAGACAGTCGAGGCAAGGGGTGCTGTGCCAGCCGGAATATAGATCCCGACAGACTGTAACGGCGT
This sequence comes from Candidatus Omnitrophota bacterium, assembly GCA_030593065.1. Taxonomy (GTDB): domain Bacteria; phylum Omnitrophota; class Gorgyraeia; order JABMRG01; family JABMRG01; genus JAUVHV01. Next base: position 858 of record JAUVHV010000002.1, read on the forward strand.
TATCCTCTCGCCCAGCATTATACCTTCCTTGTCTTTTATTTTCCAGGATTTCTTAAGCTGTTTTTTATAAAACTGGCTTACATTCTCAATCGCAATCTTAAAACTATTCACAAGGTTTGGATCCATATTCTGGTATGCGCCATTCACCTCCCCTGGACTTACTTTGAGTTGGCGAGGCTTTATCTTGATATTATCAAACTGTTTTGTATACCTGAGGAGGGCTTCGTCGCCATGGGATCTTATATCCTCAATGATCTTTGAGACTTTCTCTCGCACACTCCTCTTCAGGTCAATACCTCGATTATATAATCTTACAAGCTCTTTACTGTTTGGCCTTATGCTCTTCATTCCAACTCCTTAACTAAGATTTTCTCCGCTGTTGTTAATAGTTCTTCCACGCCTTTGAGTTCCCTTATCCCGCCTTGTGCCATATTCGGCCTGCCGCCTGCCCGGCCCTTAAAAGGTTTAATAATCTTCGATAGAAGCATCGGCGCGTCAAACCCCTTTTTAATTAAGCCGTTGCTAAGCGAAAGGAGTATTCCGGTTTTGCCCTGCTGTAAACTTACGAAAAACAGCAGATACTCTTGTTTAAGCTTATTTCTTATTATATCAGAGATATATTTGAGCACACCCATATTTTGATTATTCATGCATTTTATTATGAGCTTAATACCTTTAATGTCCCGGCCATTTTCAATTATCAGATCTACTGCCTGTTCCGATTCTTTTAATCTCTCCTTTTCAAAGAGTTTTTCTTCTTTCTTTTTTTTCAAAAGGCGCTCTTTATCTTTCTGGCTCTTCTGATACTCCTTTTCCCATTTTCTCGCTCTATCTGCTGTACAGGCCTCTACCCTTCTTATACCAGATGCGACAGAGCCTTCATGCATTACTTTAAAGAGCTCTATCTCAGCAGTATTATTGAGGTGTGTACCGCCGCATAGCTCTCTGCTATCTGTACCAGCATGTACAACCCGTACCCTCTGCTCATACTTATCACCAAAAAATGCCAGGGCTCCTGAACTTTTCGCGTCTTTAAGGGACATCTCTTCTACCTTAATATTATGAGAAGCTTTTATATTTTTATTAACAGACTCTTCAACTCTCGCTAATTCATCATCTGTTAATGCCTTTTGATGTGTAAAGTCAAACCGCAACTTATCTGCCGCAACAAGTGAACCTTGTTGTTTTACATGCTCACCTAATACCTTCCTTAAGGCCTTCTGCAAAAGATGTGTAGCTGTATGGTTCCTTGCTATAGCCATGCGATAATCCGCATCGATCTCTGCCTTGACCTTATCGCCGACTTTTATATCACCTTTTACTATCTTACCTACCAGAACTATGGCATCCTGCACCTTGCCTGATCTCTGTATAAGGATTTCTGTGTCATTGTTGCTTATCTTACCTTTATCACCTACCTGGCCGCCTGATTCACCATAAAAAACAGACTTATCAAGTATAATCTCTACAATTCCCGTATCTACGTTAGCTTCTTTAATAAAATTTCCATTCCTATCCATCATTTCTATAACACTGGCAAATGACTCAGACTTATCATAACCAATAAACTCTGTCTTTACCCTTATCAGGCCAGGTGTAAATATCTCACCCTGCATCTTACTGGATCTTCTGGATGCTTCACGCTGCTTTTGCATAAGGCTGTTAAACCCAGCCTCATCAACATTAGTACCTTGTGCGGCAGCTGTCTCTTTTATAATCTCTAATGGTATTCCATGTGTATCATAGAGCTCGAATGCTATATCACCTGGTAACTCATCAATGCCTCTCTCCTTGAACAGAGATATAGTTGACTTAGTCATCGGAATACCGCTTTCCAGAGTCTTTTGAAACCTTTCTTCTTCAGTCTTTATTACAGCTGCTATATCCTGGTGTTCTTTCATAACTTCAGGATAAGGATCTTGCATGGTCTTAGCAACAGCATAAACCAGCTTATATAAAGATGGTTTCTGTATGCCTAAATTTTTTGCGCGCATCATTGCTTTTCGGATAAGGTTTCGTATAACATAACCACGTTCTTCATTAGAAGGAGCAACGCCATCAGCTATAGCAAATGTAACTGCGCGTATATGGTCAGCTATCGTGTATATATCACTATTATTTTTCTTTTCCGCTGGAGAGTCCATCATATCTTTTATCGCCTTTATTATAGCGGAAAATATATCTGTCTCAAAATTACTCCTTACCTCCTGCATAACAGCGCATAGGCGTTCTAAACCCATACCTGTATCTATATTTTTACTGGGTAAAGGCTCTAATATGCCGCTCTCTTTTCTTTCAAACTGCGTAAAGACAAGATTCCAGAGCTCAACAAACCTCCCGCAACCGCATACCGGGGAACAATCCTCGCTGCCACAGCCCGTACCTTCTCCGTAATCATAAAATATCTCAGAGCATGGCCCGCATGGCCCGTTAGGCCCCTTAGCCTTTGCCTCTGAAGGCCAGAAGTTATCTTTTTGGCCAAGCCTGATTATCTTCTCTTCAGGCATCCCTATCTTATCTCTCCATATATCGTATGCTTCATCATCCTTATCATAGACAGATGCCCAGAGCCTTTTTTCAGGTATTTTAAGCGTATCTTTTAGAAATTCCCATGCCCATGTAATAGCCTCATCCTTAAAATAATCGCCAAAAGAGAAGTTTCCGAGCATTTCAAAAAAGGTATGATGATACGCGGTCTTTCCCACATTCTCCAGGTCACCTGTACGCATACACTTCTGGCAGCTTACCGCACAGGTAAAACCTTTTATGTTACCCATAAATTCACTTTTAAATTGCGTCATACCAGCACTTGTAAAGAGCAGTGATGGGTCTTCTGCAGGTACAAGAGAATCACTCGGAACAAGGGTATGATTCTTTGCCTTAAAAAAGTCTAAAAATTTATTACGAATCTCTACATGTCTCATTGAATACATTGCCCAATGTTTTAAGGATAATCTGGCTTGCAAACCCTCGCCTCTTAAGAAAGCTATAAAGCCTCTGCTTGGCCTTCTGCTGATCAAGGCCCTTTACCGCATACATTCTACCCTTAAGAAGGCTCTTTACAGCCTCTTCTTCGTCAAAACTACTCTTGAAACCATCTAACAGGTTCTCTACAGCGTCTCTATCAACGCCTCTTGATAATAGTTCATACTTTATTGCAGAAAGGCTTCGCGCGTTATGTTCTAAGCGCGTCTTTATCCAAAGCATTGCGAACTTTTTATCATCTACCAGGCCCTCCCGCTTAAGCTCTGCAATAACTCTATTTGCTATCTTCTGGTTATAACCTTTATCTGATATTTTCTGCTTAAGCTCTTTCTCGAATCGCGCCGTGAAGCCCAATAAGCAGTATGCGTAAGTTTTCGCTTTATCAAAAATATCCCTTGCCATTAATCTGTTTTTGGCGCACTTACAACCAAATAACCTCTACTAGTCTTTATAAGGGCATCGCCAACTATAGTTGTTATTATGTTTTTGTAATCATCTATACTGCTTACGCTCTTGTTATTTATTCTGACTATGATATCACCTGGCCTTATTCCAGCCTCATCCGCGGCGGAACCTGCCTCTACATTGCTTACGATAATACCTTTTCCCTGTTCTATACGATATCTTCTGGCAATATCAGGCGTAATCTGTATAACCTCTAATCCGCGCCATGGCTCTCCTGTCTCAACCTTATCCTGTTCGCTTTCAATCCCGAAAGGCCTTTCTCCTATCCTGACAGTAATGGGCATCTCCTTTTTATCCCTGATTATACCTACAACGATACTCTTACCGATACTAGCCTGTCCCACTATCTTAATAAGCGCTTTTAGGTCTTTTATCTTTTTCCCGTCAAATCTACGTATTACATCACCCTCTTTTAAGCCGCCTTTTTCAGCAGGGCTATCAGAGAGCACCTTGGCAACGATAACACCTTCCATATCAGAAAGATTAAAATAATCGGCTAAGGCACTGTCCATATTCTGTAAGCTTATACCTAGCCAGCCATAGAGTATTTTCTTACCTTCAATCAATCTCTTTAGTATATCCTTTGCGGTATTAACAGGTATTGCAAACCCAATACCCTGATAACCACCTGATGTTGAGAATATCGCAACATTGATACCAATTACCTCACCTTTTATGTTTACAAGCGGGCCTCCGCTATTGCCCGGGTTTATAGCCGCGTCTGTCTGTATAAGCCCCGAGTAATCTCTTCCTCTACCAATGGCAACTGGGAGCAACCTGTCAATTGCGCTAACAACACCCACAGTTACTGTTGGTTTTGCACTCTGTACCGCATAACCAAATGGATTTCCTATTGCAATTGCCCACTGCCCTATTCTTGCCTTATCTGAATCACCAAGCTTTGCCACAGGCAAACTTTTTGCCTCTATTTTAATTATCGCGAGGTCACTTCTCTCGTCCTTACCACGCAATTCACCTCTAAATTCTCTGCCATCTGTTAGAGTAACTGTAATCTTGTCCGCACCGCGGATTACATGCTCATTTGTAAGTATGTAACCTGATTCATCGATTATAACACCGGAACCAAGCCCTCGCTGCCTGAATTCACGTTCAGGCCTATCCTCAAAAAAATCATTGAAAAACCTGTCAAAAAAATTATCATAACCAAACGGGCTGTAATATATCTCGTTTCTCATTTTTGTAATATACTCTGTGCTTACAGACACAACCGTAGGCCCTACTTCTTTCGCAATTTTCATAAACGCACCTTCATCCGATATGCGGGCCTGCACCCCTACATCAGATTGAACTGCATCCAAAGTAACATTAGCTACCCTGTTTTTCACATTAAGTGGCAAAAAAATAAGCTTTGCTGTCAATGCAATACAAATTATTACAGCCAGTACTAATACGGACATAAAAGTAGTCTTTTTTATACGCATCTTTACACCCTTTGAATATTTTTTATAGTAGAAGAATTTAAAGAATCCCCGTACGGCAATAAAATAGTTGCCTGAAACAGCTATTTTATGAAATTGTTATGGTTATGCTGCGTGCTCTTTAATCTTCTTCTCAATCTCAGCAGTAATCTTTGGGTTCTCTTTTAAAAAGACACGGGCACTCTCTCTGCCCTGTCCTATCTTCATCTCTTCGTATGAAAACCACGCGCCCTGTCTTTTCAATATATCGTATGTAAGCGCGACATCTAATATACTGCCTTCACGGGATATACCTTCAGCGTAGATAATATCAAACTCCGCACTTCTAAAAGGCGGCGCAACCTTATTCTTAACAACCTTTGCCTTTACATGGCTGCCAACTACAACATCACCTGACTTTAGATAATCTTTTCTGCGAATATCGAGACGCACCGAAGAGTAGAATTTGAGCGCTCTTCCGCCTGGCGTTGTCTCAGGGTTACCGAACATAATACCTATTTTCATGCGTATCTGGTTTATGAATATAACACAGGTCTTCGACTTGTTTATTGCCCCCGAAAGCTTACGCAATGCCTGGCTCATAAGGCGTGCCTGTAAGCCCATCTGTGGTTGGCCCATAGCGCCTTCAATCTCCGCACGAGGAACAAGCGCGGCAACTGAATCTATTACTATAACGTCAACGGCATTAGAGCGCACGAGCGTCTCTACGATCTCAAGAGCCTGTTCACCATCATCCGGTTGTGAAATTAAGAGGTCATCTAAATTTACACCCAATTTTCCTGCATAGGTTGAGTCAAAGGCATTTTCAGCATCTATAAAAGCCGCAACGCCGCCTCTTTTCTGGGCTTGAGCAATAATACTGAGCGTAAGTGTAGTCTTCCCGCTGGATTCCGGGCCGAATATTTCAATGACTCTTCCGCGCGGAACACCACCTATACCTAAGGCTATATCGAGAGAAATCGCTCCTGTAGGTATCGCGGGAACAGATTTTTTCATGTTTTTGTCAAGTTTCATTATAGACCCTTTGCCAAACTGCTTTTCAATCTGAGACAGGGCCAGTTCAAGTGCTTTTGCGCGCCCTTCCCGAAATCCATTATCGCCTTGTACAAGCGTAGCTTGTGCTATTTTTTGCTTAATTACCTTTACCATCGCAACCTCCTTATGTAGTTAATATATATATTAGTCTTAAATTATACCCCTTAGAATCTATAATGTAAAGTGAAAATTCACCCCCTTTCTAACCTGAGAGTTTCACAGCAACCCTCAGCATAGTTTGCAAGTATACCCTTAATCAAGAACCGTTCTGGAAACCGGCTTTTGAGTGATGGAGCAGAACCTCTTTATTGTGAGCGGGCATGGTTCCCTGTTCTTTTGCGAAGTAAAAGAACAGGGAGAGCGAGCAATAAAACGGAGCAAAATTTTCTCGCAGGGAAAAATTTTGTGCTTCTGCGCAATCATTCAAAAGCTGGCTTGGCTTCTTCAGCATTACTTTTAAGCCCTCATATATATAGACGTCGAAAATGGGAATTTTCTTTCAGGAATATATAAAAAAATGGAAAAAAATCAAATTTATGCTATAATTAGGTCATAATGAAAGCGGAAATAATAGGCATAGGCACAGAAATACTCTTAGGCCAGATAGTAAATACCAACTCAGCTTATTTGTCAGGAAAACTGGCAGAAATAGGCATAGATTGCTACAATCATGCAACTGTAGGTGACAACCACCTGCGTCTTTACTCAGCTATAACGCAAGCGCTTAATAGATCAGATATTGTAATAACAACAGGCGGTTTAGGGCCTACACTCGATGATATTACCCTTGAAGTAATTTCAAAAGTCGCGCAAAAACCTCTTATATTAAAAAAAGAGATTATCAGGCTTATAAGCGGGCATTTTAAAGAGCGCCGTATGCAAATGGCAAAAAATAACCTGCGCCAGGGATATATACCAAAAGGCGCCGCGTGGCTAAAAAATGATATAGGCACAGCACCTGGAATCGTAATAAAGATTGGAAAAAAATTATTAATCGCTCTTCCCGGCCCGCCTCGTGAAATGCAGCCAATGGTGGAAAAAGACCTGCTACCATATCTAAAAAAATCCACGGTAAAGAAATCAGTGATATTATCTCGAACACTAAAAACAACCGGGCTTGCGGAATCTCAATTACATGAAAAGATAAAACAAATTCTTAATTTATCAGGGAATACAACAGTAGGTATATACGCGCACCCTTCACAGGTAGACCTGAAGATTACAGCAAAGGCAAAAGATATAAAAAAAGCAAAGAGAAGAATATGTTATATCGAAAAAAAGATACGTAAAGACCTCGGTAAGCTAATATTTGCCGTTGATACAGAAACACTTGAAGGAAAAGTCGCGGATCTTCTCGGGAAAAAGACTATTGCCATAGCGGAATCCTGCACAGGAGGGCTTGTATCAGACCGGCTGACAGATATTGCGGGCATATCAAGAAATCTATTACTTGCAGTTATTGCTTATTCCAATAAAGCAAAAATAGAAATGTTAGGCATACCTGAAAAAAAACTAAAAACTCATGGCGCGGTAAGCATGCAGGTAGCTAAAGCCATGGCAAAAAACATAAGGGTATTGGCAGGTTCCGATATCGGCGTAGCGATAACCGGAATAGCGGGGCCAACAGGTGCAACCAAGAAAAAACCTGTGGGGCTTGTGTATATAGCGTTATCTACTTCCACGCAAATTATCAGCAAAAAACGCTATTTTACAGGTAACAGGAAGGCAATCAAATTCTGTTCCAGCCAGGCGGTACTTGATATGTTGCGTTACCATCTAATAAAATGAGAGCTTTTGTAGCAATCCCACTGAACCAGGAAGCTTACACTGGAATTGCCTTGCTTCAGAGAAGATTAGGCCAATCCTGCGCAGGCATAAGGTTGGTCAAGCCTTCCAATATACATCTTACCCTGAAATTTTTTAAGTGTATCGATGATAAACAACTGTTAAAAATAGCGTCTATTTTGACAGATACCCTGAAATCGCATAAAAGTTTCTTTATAAGCCTCTCTGAAATCGGTATTTTTCCGAATCTGAATTGCCCCAGAGTAATATGGGTGGGAATCAAAAAAGGTAAAAAGGAGTGTATCTGCCTGCAAAAAGATATTGAAAATTCCATTGGTAATCTGAAAACCGAAAAAGAGAATCGAGCCTTCTCTCCTCACCTCACAATCGGCAGGATTAACCTTAAAAATAACAGGCCCGCGCTTATCAATCTGATAGAAAAGGAAAAAAACTTTAGTTTAAAAGCTAAAGTTCCAGTCAATACAATAATACTATTTCAGTCTATTCTTACGCCAAAAGGCCCTATATATAAAAGTCTGGAAAAATTCCAGCTGCATTGAGCAGGTAAATAATAAATAAAATAATTATTGTATAAACCGCCGCTATCACATCATCGAGCATGATGCCTAAAGAACCTGAAAGCCTTTCGACTCTCTTTACCGGGGGGGGTTTTACAATATCAAAAAATCTAAAAATCAAAAATCCTGTTAAAATCATAAACCATCCTGGCTTGATAAAAAGGCATACAAAGCACATTGAGGCTATCTCATCTATAACAATCTTTCCGGAATCCTTCTCATTAAAAATCTCTTCCGCTTTTGCGCAGACAAAAAATCCAATAATAAACAAAACCATTGTCACAAAAATAAAGATAACAGGGTAGTTACGCAGTAGAAGATATATCACAATGCCCCATAAACTACCTATTGTCCCTGGCGCGACGGGAGAGTAACCTGCATACAAACCACTAGCTATCATCCTGATAATAACTTTCACTTAAAAAGCCTTCTGTTTTTAGAAATATACGACGCGCCGGAAATCAACGTTAAAGCAACGGTAATAAGCATTAATGCAAAGATCGCATTCTTAGTGAACGCATCAAACCGTTCTGTCCAAAAAGCGGCGTCTTTAGCATATTGCCTTATAACAAGATAGATTAATACAAAAAAGACAGTCACGATTTGTGAAACAGTCTTATGTTTTCCCGCGCGGGATGCAGCAATAATGTGCCCTTTTATAATACCTAATACCCTGAGTCCAAGTATTACAAACTCGCGGAATATAATTACAACAACAGCCCATGCCGGGATCAACTTCATCTCCACAAAAGCCAAAAATGCTGCCAGAATGAGTATTTTATCGGCAATAGGATCCATAAACTTGCCAAAATCGGATATAAGCCCCCTGCTTTTAGCTATCTTTCCATCTATATAATCTGTAAAAGAGGCTAAAGCAAAAACAATAAGCGCTGCTATCTTTCCATATTGCCAATAAGTAAATAGAAAAAACATAAACACAAATGTCAGCGCGATACGCAATAATGTAAGCTTGTTCGGTAAGTTCACAGTTATTCTCCTAATTTTTTCCTACTAAATCATATTCGAGTGTATCAGTTATCTCTACATTAACAAACTGGCCGGGCCTCAAACTCTTTTTCGAATGTATAAAAACTGTACCATCTACTTCAGGAGCATCGTACTGAGTCCGGCCTGTATAGATGCCTTTCTCTGATCTTGCTTCAACAAGCGTTTCTAACCTCTTCCCCAAAAAATGCCGGTTTACACCTTTCGAGATCTCCTGTTGTAAACGCATAAGCTTATCAAGGCGCCTATTCTTCGTTCCCATTGCTATCTGGTTTTTAAAATTATAAGCTGGGGTACCTTCTTCCCTTGAATATATGAACGCGCCAAGCCTTTCAAACTGAGTGCGCCTTATAAAATCAAGCAACTCGTTAAAATCCCTTTCTGTCTCACCCGGGAAACCCACTATCACTGACGTCCTTAAAGCAACATCAGGAATTCTATCCCTTATCTTCTTAATAAGTGTTTCTATCTGCCTTGCGTTTATTCTTCGGTTCATTCTCGACAATATCTTATCACTAATATGTTGTATTGGCAAATCTATATACTTGCATATAGAATGTTCACCAGCAATAGTATCTATCAACTCATCTGTAAAATGGCGCGGGTGCGTATATAGCAGCCTTATCCAGTGGGCGCACTTTAATTGGCAGATCTTCTTTAAAAGCTTCGGCAGCATAAATTTTCCATATCTATCAATTCCATACGAAGTAGTATCCTGGGCAATAATATTTAGTTCAGCTCTCCTCTTTTGGCCAGAAAAAGCCTTTATTTCTGAGATTATAGAAGAGAGGGGCCTGCTCCTTAACTTGCCGCGTATATCATATATTGCGCAATAACTGCAGCGGTTTTCGCAACCTTCCGCTACCTTAACATAGGTGTAATGAGATGGCGTTAAAGCTAAGCGCGGATCTTTATCCGAATAGATACCGCCCGGGGGGTTTATTGCTATAAATTTTTCATTGCGCAGGATAGAACTTAGCGCTTTACTGATATTTTTAAAATCATCCACCCCCAGGATCGCGTCTATCTCAGGGATATCTTTTTTTAATTTTTCACAATAGCGCTGCGCTAAACAACCGCATACAACGAGCTTCCCGATACGCCTTTCTTTCTTGAGGCTTACAGCTTTTAAGATAATATCTATAGCCTCACGTTTTGCATCTTCAATAAAAGCACATGTATTGATTATCACAATATCTGCTGAATCGGCATCTTCAACTATAGCAAAGCCTTTGGACTTAAGCTTGCCAATTATAAGTTCTGAATCTACCAGATTACGCGCGCATCCTAAACTTATAATAGATATTTTATGCTTTAAAGGGATCATAATAGTCTGAATAATAAAAAATCGGAATCTCAGTTCCGATTTTTTCTCTTTTGAGTTTAGCCTCTCACCTCTACTTTTGGATACCCTGCCTGTTGATAATAATGCCTTTCTTAACACCCACGCCTGGTGAACCAAGATTATGGCCATTTAATGTAATATTCATTGCTGCTGCATTACCTGTCCAGAGCTCAAAATTCTCATCTGCCTGCCACTCTTCTTCTGAGCTCTCTTTTAGTACATTCTTGAATATTATATTGCCGTCCATTCTAAGTTCTATCCATACATCATCTGTGGTTTTTATTAAAAGAATGAGTTTTTCATTTTGTGGTATTAAAACATTTTTTTGGGGCCCTCGAACGGGTTTTTTTAGGCTTCCTGGAACTCGTTCTATCTTCTTCTGCTCAATAATCTTTGCCGGCATTGCCTGCTCTACCTGTTTTACACGTGCGCTCCGCCAGCTTAAGAACTTGTGCTTCGCCCACCCCGTCGTCTTTACGAGCAGAATTAACAAGAGAACTATCAGAATTGGTTTAAAAATTAACTTTAATGCTTTAGCGATCTTTTCTATATCGATTTTTCGCGTAAAGGATTTTTCATCAGCAGCAATCGATTCAGGCGTGTTTAAAGTCTCTTTTGCCTTTAGGCTATTATATTCCTTCAGGATATTTTCAGGGTCAAGCCCGAGATAAAATGAATATTTCCTTAAAAAACTCTTTAGGTATATTGGGTTAGAAATCCTTGTAAAATTATCCTCTTCAAGAGCAGAAAGTATTTCAGGAAGTATTCTGGTATGCTGATAAGCCTCGCTTATACTAACCTGTTTTTTCTCTCTTGCTTTCTTAAGTTGGCTTCCAATCGTCATGGTTTAAATTTCAGACAGCTTCGCCTGCTGTCCCTCCCTGTTTCTCTTCTTGTTTTGCTATACCCAGATACTCTTCGCGATCGACTAATATCTCACGGGGCTTTGAACCGCAATAAGGCCCTATAAGAGCTTCTTCTTCCATGCTGTCTATCATCCTGGCTGCGCGTGTATAACTTAAACGCATTCTTCTCTGAAGCATAGATACCGATGCCTGGCCTGCTTCCATTATCAGGCGAACCGCATCATCAAAAAGCTCATCTTTATCATTGCCTTTTCCAAAACTCTTCTTCTCCTGCAGTTTTGATATGCCATCTTCAAATTCCATACCTCTCTGGGAAGCTATAAAATCTATTACCCTCTCTATCTCATTGTCAGCAACCAGGCTGGATTGCGCGCGTATAGGCTTTGAAATACTCGGTTCCATAAATAACATATCGCCCTTTCCGAGAAGTTTGTCAGCGCCGTTCATATCAAGTACTGTGCGCGAATCTACCTTGGAGGCAACCTTAAAAGATATCCTCGCCGGAAAATTTGCCTTAATAACACCCGTTATAACATCTACAGACGGCCTCTGTGTCGCGAGTATGATATGAATGCCTACTGCGCGTGAAAGTTGCGCAAGACGCGTTATGGCACTTTCGATCTCATTAGATGCTACAGCCATAAGATCCGCAAGCTCATCAATAACAAGTACTATATATGGCAGGCTATCAGGCACATCAGCATCATCCCTGAACTTTCCTTCTTTTGCCTTTTGATTGAATATAGCTATATTCCTTGACGCGACCTTGGCAAGAAGCTTATACCGCGACTCCATCTCGTTTACCAGCCAGTTTAGGGCACCTGACGCCTTCTTCACGTTGGTAATCACAGGACATATAAGATGAGGCAACCTGTTAAACATTGCCATCTCAACCATCTTAGGGTCAACGAGTATAAACTTAAGTTCATCCGGAGACGCATTATAGAGCATACTAAGAATTATGCTGTTTACGCACACCGTCTTTCCTGAACCTGTTGTTCCGGCAATTAACATATGCGGCATCTTCGCAAGATCACATACAACAGGTACCCCCGCGGTATCTTTTCCCAGAGCAAGCGTAAGTTTAGATTTTGCCCCCTGAAAATCACTCGATAAAAGTACTTCTTTTAAATAGACCAGAGAAGCTGTGCTATTAGGAACCTCTATTCCCACTCTCGATTTTCCTGGTATAGGGGCAATGATTCTGACAGATTGTGCCTTCATGGCGAGTGCTATATCATCATTTAACGCGGTAATCCTATTTACTTTCACACCTGGTGATGGCTCAAGTTCATACCTGGTAATTACGGGGCCTTTCTCGACCTGTGCCACTCTTACCTCTATACCAAAATCGCGAAGAGTATCCTCCAGGATTGCTGAGGATGCTGTAAGGTCTTCCTTTATCTGGCGCTCTTCAGTTGGCGGCGGTGAATCAAGAAGCTCAAGAGAGGGGAGCTTATATTCACCTGCTACCTTCGGCTCTATTCCGGCAAGCGCTTGCTCTTCTCCTGCCAAGGATTGGGTATGTTTTTTATCAATCTTTATCTTCGGTGATATTGGATGCTGAGGCTTAGGGCTTTCTAAGATAGCGGGCAATCTCTTGGATACTTTTAATGGCATATCAAAATTGTTACCGCCCGGTATCGCTTTTTTTAAAGCAGGCTTCTCAGGTTTGATTCTTATCTCTGTTTTTTGAGCTTTTGCCTGAACCCTCTTTTCTTTACCCTCCTGATACAACTCATTTGCCTTCTTAATAAACATACCAAAAAAAGGTATAATTAAAAATTCTGTTGCCAAAAGAATCGATAGCACTATTAATGTAGACACTATTATATAAGAACCGACCGTACCAAAATATTTATCCAGCAAGGATGATAAAAACATACCAAAAATACCGCCTGCCTTCATTCTTGCTATACTGGCCCCATTAAATATAAGCGCTAAAAGTGAACTTGTAGCAAGAAATAAGACCGCTGTTCCTGAAAACTTAATAAGTGAACGCTGAGGCTGCTGCGAGGTAAACCTGTCTATAGCCCAGACAAAGCATAAAAATGGTATTATATAAGCACTCCATCCAATTAAGAAAAATAGAATAGCGCCGATATACGCACCTATTATGCCGACAAAATTATGCAGTTTTACATTCGCGGTAGAAGCAAAAAATTCAAGGTCTGCAGGCTCATATGTCATAAGGCTCGCGAGAACAAGTATCGCGATGGCTATGTAGATAAAACCAACTATTTCGTTTATTCTCTGCTGCGTCATAATGCTAAGATAACTCCTCCGGCTAAAAGACAATAAAAACCAAAAAACTTGAGATTGCTGTTAATAACGCTCTTGATTAACAGATAGATAGCTCCAAGGCCAAAAATGAAAGCAAAAAAAACACCTATTGCCATATGAGCTGTAATATCTACTCTTCCCGCTACATCGGTAAGCTTTAATACCAAAGCACCTATAATTGCCGGTATAAACAATAGAAATGAAAACCTTATAGCCTGTGCCTTATCTACTTTCAATAAGATCGCGCTCGATATTGTTGAACCGCTTCTCGAAATACCCGGCATAATAGCCAGGCCCTGTACAATGCCTATAAGAAGCGCCTTAAACCATGTAAGGCCGCTCACTTGCGCAGCATTAAACCTGCGCTTGCCAGCCCAATCCGCCGCGAATAAAAACATCGCGGTAATCAAAAGCATCATACCAACTATTTTGATGTCCGCAAAGTAACTTTCAAATCTATTTCTAAAACAATAACCTATTAACGCAGTTGGAATAGTACCGATTACAATAAATAATAATAACCGTTTCTGAATAGTTAACAATTTTATTATATCACGCCAGAAATAAACTACAACAGCAAAAAGTGTTCCTATGTGTAAAAAGATATCGAAAAGCAGTTGCGGCTCTTTAAAGCCGAAATAATGATGAAGAATTACAAGATGGCCCGATGAGCTTATTGGAAGAAATTCTGTTATCCCCTGGACTATGCCAGATATGATTGCCTCTGTATATGACATATGCATTGAGTATTGAAACAGTTTCGAGCACTTAGATTCCGGTATGCCCAAAACCGCCCTGCGCACGGGCTGTTTCATCAAGCTCACCGACAATAACAACGTCTGCCAGTATAACTTTCTGTAAGACTATCTGCGCTATGCGGTCTGCTCTTTTTATAACAAATGGATCCTTGCCATGATTTATCAGTATTATGCCCACAAGCCCCCTGTAATCGCTATCTATGGTTCCAGGGGTATTAACGATACTTATACCGTGTTTTATTGCGAGCCCGCTTCTGGGCCTTACCTGCACCTCGTATCCAACAGGTATGCTCATATAAAAGCCCGCGGAAATAAGCTTGATATCTCCCGAAGCTAATGTAACCTCGTTATCTACATCAGCATACACATCCATACCGCTTGCGCCCTCGCTCATATAGCGGGGGGTAGGAAGATCCTGACAACTTTCCTTTTTTTTTATATTTATCGTTATCTTCTCCATAAATTGATCTAATGCCTTTTTGCCTTTTTATTCTGATTAAACATATTTATCTATGCCTGCTTGTCTTTGTCCTTATCCTTAGCCATAGCTTTCTTCCGTGAAAGATTAAGCCTTCCCTGCTCATCTATTTCAACCAGTTTTACTTCAATCTGGTCTCCAACCTTCACTACATCCTCTACATTCTTAACATATTCATCTGAGAGTTCTGATACATGGCAAAGGCCTTCTTTGTTTGGTAATATCTCACAAAAAGCGCCAAAATTCATAAGCCTTTTTACTGTCGCGTTGTAAATCCTGCCAACCTCGGGCTCTTCTACAATCTTGGCGATAATATCCATTGCCTTCTTGAGTGCTTCGCCATCGCTTGAGGCAACACTGACCGTACCATCATCATCAACATTAATACTCGCACCTGTATCCGCGATAATCTGTTTAATTATCTTGCCTCCGGGGCCTATAACATCGCGTATCTTGTCTACACTTATTTTTATTGTCTCTATCCTTGGCGCATGCTCTGAAAGATCATTCCTTGGATCCGCAATAGCTTTATCCATGTTCTCTAATATTTTAAAGCGCGCATCCTTTGCCGCTGCCATTGCCTGCTTTATAATCTCTAAGCTGATACCAGTCTTTAATTTTATATCAACCTGCAGAGCTGTTATACCATCAGAGGTCCCGGCTACCTTAAAATCCATATCCCCAAAATGATCTTCAAGTCCGGCAATATCTGTAAGCACTATAAAATCATCACCTTCTTTTACAAGGCCTATGGCTATACCAGCAACCGACTTTTTAACAGGGACACCTGCATCCATTAGCGCGAGAGATCCCGCGCATACCGAGGCCATACTTGATGAACCATTAGATTCCAAAATATCTGAAACTATACGGATAGTATATGGAAAATCTTCTTTTGGAGGCATGATAGCACTAAGCGCTCTTTCCGCCAAAGCACCGTGGCCAATTTCCCGCCTTCCTACACCTCTTATAGGCTTTGCCTCGCCAACACTGAAAGGTGGAAAATTATAATGAAGCATAAAGCATTTCTTTGATTCACCTTCCAGTGATTCCACAAATTGTTCATCAGAAGCTGTACCAAGAGTAACGACAGACATTGACTGCGTCTGCCCGCGGGTAAAGAGCGCTGAACCATGAGTACGCGGTAGTATCCCAGTCTCAGATTCTATAGCTCTTATCTCATTAAAACTCCTTCCATCTACGCGTTTCTTATCATCTAATATCATATTACGCACAGTCATTTTCTCGATCTTGTTAAGCGCCTCAATAACATTAGAGGCATCTATCTCATTCTCATCTGTAACGAGTTTTTCAATAAGCTCAATAGATAAGAGGTCTGTCATCTCTACCCTCTCTTCTTTGGTAGGCTTTGAATTTATCTGTTCAAGTTTATCAGCCGCCAAGTTCTTTACCTCTGATAAAAGGCTTGAATCTATCTCTTTAATCACAGCCTTCTGCTCTTCTTTTTTACATTTATCCGCAAGAAGTTTTTGCAGTTTAACAACTTTCCGGCACTCCTTTGAAGCAAGCTCGATAGCTTCCTGAAAAACATCTTCAGCAACCTCATTAGCACCGGATTCTATCATAATAACACCTTCTTCTGTAGCGCAGACTACAATATCAAGATCTGCCTCCTCGCCCTCTGCATACGTTGGATTTATAATAAACTTACCATCTTTACGCCCTATCTTCACCGCACCTACCGGGCCAAGAAATGGGATACCTGCTATTGACACAGCGCACGATGCCCCGATTACAGAGAGTGTATCCGGATCATTTTCACCATCGCTGGAGATAACCATAGCCATAATCTGCACCTCGTTAGTCATGCCTTCTGGAAAGAGCGGCCTAAGAGGCCTATCAATAAGCCTGGATGTCAGTATCTCACGTTCTGTAGGCCGGCCCTCTCTCTTGAAATATCCCCCCGGAATCCTTCCTGCCGCATATGTCTTTTCACGATAATCTACCATAAGAGGGAAAAAATCTATCCCCTCCCTCGGGGTTTTTGACATAACAGCAGTAACTAATACCACTGTCTCGCCGCAGGAGACTGTTACCGCGCCGTCAGCCTGTTTCGCGAGCTTTCCGGTTTCAATTACTATCTCGTTATTTCCGATCATTGCCTTTACACTATTTAACATATATTCATACCTTTCGTTTAATTTATAAGCTTGAAACTGTTTCCAAACTAAAGGGGACAGTAGGTTATAATACAACCACTGTCCTCTTTAGTTTGGAAACAGTTTCGAACACTTATTAATCAAAATTAATCTTATTTTCGAATCTTTAGTTTATCCGTAAGCTTATTATACTCTTCTATTGCGTGCTTCTTCAGGTATTTTAAGAGTTTTCTGCGCAGAGAGACCATCTTCAGGAGCCCACGCCTTGAATGGTTATCTTTCTTATGAGTCTTGAAATGGCCTGCAAGAGCATTAATTCTTTCAGTAAGCAGGGCCACCTGCACCTGCACAGAGCCTGTATCTTTCTCATTGATTTTGTTATCACTAATAACCGCTTGTTTCCTATCTCTAGTAAGTGCCATAACTTATTTTCTATTTCTCCCTTCTCTTTCTAATTGCATGTTACAGGATTATAACAGATAGAGTTTCCTTTGTAAAGCAAATAATTTCATGCGCGCTAAAGTAACTTCTTGACTGCGGTAGAATCTTTTATGATTTGAGCGCGGAGAGTATCCTCATTTTTGAATCTCTTTTCAGGCCTTATCTTCTTTAAAAAGCTTACCTCAACATCCTTATTGTAAAGATTTTTATTAATCCCGAAGATATGAACTTCTATGCTTGGGTCTTTTTCATTGAAAGTCGGCCTTCTACCTATATTCAATACGGATTTATATGTTACTCTTCCCACTTTAGAATATACAGCATAAACACCACTTGGCGGTATCGCTTCATGATGCGGATCAATATTCGCTGTTTTGAAACCTATGATCCTGCCGCGTTTCCTGCCATGGATTACTGTGCCTAATACTGAAACAGGCCTGTCTAAAAGTTTTGAAGCAGTATTAAGCTTGCCAGCCTCTATTAAATGGCGTATAGTACTGGAACTTATTGTAATACCGCGATATTGTTTTGGTTTTATAACTTTTACGCAAAAACCCAGGCTATCACCAACTTTTTTTAATTCTGTCTTACTCTTAAGCTGCTCGCTGCCAAATGAAAACTTATCTCCGATAACAAGTTTTTTCATATTAAGCTTCTTGACTAATATGTTCTTAAAAAATGATTCCGCGTCTTTCGTGGAAAAATTCCTGTTAAAGTTTATAACAACGCATAGCTCTACGCCGAGACCTTCCAGAAGTTTTAATCTGTGCCTGAGTGAACTGAGCATTGAAACTCCACCTCGCAGCTGTAACACTTTAGCCGGATGGGGATCGAAAGTAACCACTATCGGCTTAAGCTTATCCGCTTTTGCCTCTTTAAGCAGATGAGTTATAATCTTTTTATGACCTGTGTGGACTCCATCAAAGACACCGACAGCTACTATTGATGGCTCAATCTTACCCTTTAAATTTTTAAAGCCGTATACAGTCTTCATAAAATATCCTCAAATGATATAGCATCCTCTATATAAAACTTACCTGAACGCAACCTTCTTAATGACTTCATATGCGCGCCGCAGCCAAGTTTTCTGCCTATGTCGTGGCAAAGGGTTCGTATATATGTACCCTTTGAGCAGGTCACTCTGAATTCCGCTTCATCATCTTTGACATTTACAATTTGAATATCTTTTATCTCTATATCAATGGGGTCTCTTTTTACAACAATGCCTTTTCTGGCAAGCGCGTATAACCTTTTTCCGTTATGATGTTTCGCTGATATCATAGGGGGGATCTGCTTCTGTTTTCCATTAAACGATAAGATAGCATCTTCCAGAGTAGGCTTATCTATGGCCTCTGTACTGTTGCTGCCGATAACTTTACCGGTTGCATCCTGCGTATCAGTCGTAACGCCTATCTTCATTAGGCAAAGATACTCTTTATCATCAGCAGAGAGAGTTGCAGATAACTTAGTAGCCTTATTCATAACAAGGACTAGTACACCCGTTGCCATCGGATCAAGCGTTCCGCAATGGCCCACCTTTTTTATCTTAAGTTTCCTGCGCACAGCAGCTACGACATCATGCGATGTCATGCCGGAAGGTTTGTCTATTATCAGAATATTATCCATATCTATCTATCCTTGCTCCTAGTTAATTAGAGACGTTTTGGTTTTCGTTCGGTACACTGTACCCTTTTTAAGATGCACAGTGTACCCGCCTGAAAGACACTGTCATGCTCAAATTGGTGACAGTGCAGTGCTCAACTTTCAAAACGTCTGTATATTTAAGTACTATTCCTAAGAAGTTTCTTTGCGCTTGTTACCACTATTTTCTCGGCCCCTGAGATTGTACCTTTTAATACGCAACCGCTTGCCGAGGAGTGGCCACCGCCATTAAACTGTTTAGCCAGTCTGTTCACATCCACACCTTCATTTGAACGTAAGCTTACCTTCACAAGCCCTTTGCGCGCTTCACGAAAAGCAAGCGCTATCTTTACCCCTTTTATCGACCTGGGAAAATTTACAAAATCCTGTGTCTCTTCAATACCGGCTTTATGGCTACTGAGCATAGCCTTTGATACGTGAACCCACGCTATCTCTCCGTTTTTAGCAGTATCAAGAGTAGAAAGCGCTGATGCAAGCAGGGTCAGGCTTGATCGGGGAACTCCCTCGTATACCTTACGATAAATATCCACGGCATCTATACCATACTGCATAAGTTCCGCGATTATTCTGTGGGTATCTGCTGTTGTATTTGAATAACGAAACGATCCTGTATCCGTAAGCATAGCAATATAGATATATAAAGCTACTCTCTTATTAATAGGGATACTCATTTTCCTAAAAAGATGGTATATCTGCTCACCTGAAGACGACATATTGGGTTCAACCCAGTTTATCGAACCAAAATACGTATTACTTATATGATGGTCGATATTTAATATTGGCCTTGTAAGGCAGATACCCACCTTTACGCTGCCGATTCTTTCAATGTCTGTGCAGTCAAGGAGGCAGGCAACATCATAATCTATATCTTTAATATTTGACATTAACTTCACCTTCGCTGCACCAGGCAGAAACTTATAAGTATCAGGCATATCCTCCGGTGGAAACAGAATAACCTTCTTGCCGGCCCGCTTTAAAAGTTCAGCCATAGCCAGCATACTTCCTATAGCATCCCCCTCCATGTTCCGGTGTGTTGAAATAAGAAACCTTTTGCTCTTCTTGCTTCTTATGGCTTTTATTATATTATTAATCCCCATCCATTATCTCCTTATCTTTATGTATTATATCTATGATCTCATCTATCCTGTTACATGTAACTTCTGAATCATCTTGTATAAAAGTTATCCGTGGTACAAATTTCATTCTTATGCGCTTACTAAGAAGCTTCCTGATAAGGCCTGCTGAAGCCCTGAGGCACGCAAAAGTATCTTCAAGCGCCCCATTCTTTTCAATAGTTGTAAAAAATATATCCGCAGATTTGAGATCCGGTGAGGTATCAACCTTTATTATAGTCACAAAACCTATTCGCGAATCATGAATATCTCTCTGTAGTATCATACTTACCTGATGGCGTATCTCCTCATTTACCCTAACTATCCTGGACATATAACACCTCTACTCAGGTTCCTTGCAAAAGAGAGTTCATCCCTTTTGCATGAGAGCTTTCCGTCAAGCTTTGCATACAATACCCTATTGAGTATCCTGCGATACTCGGGGCCCGGTTTTATGCCGAGGGCCTTAAGGTCTCTCCCGCTTATTAAAAGCCTTACGCTACTATATTTTTTAAAAAAGAGCGCCACTCTTTCCCTTGAGCGTTGAGTCTTTGCCGTTGCCATGATAAAGAGTATAACTTCATAAGAGAGCGGCTCGAGGTTTCTGTATATCCTGTTTGGAGATACCTTAGTAGATTTTTTTAACATCTCCGATACCTTCTTAGTATTCTTTTTACATGATAGCAGCCTCTTTTCATCACTTTTTTTAAACACAAACTTTTCGCATAGCTTTTTTTGTTCTGTTAAACTTATATTATCAAGCATTGCAAAAAGATAGATTAGCCATTCATCGAGCCCGCGTTCCGAGGAGAGGTTTAAATGATACCATTTGAGCGTCTCCTCGATTTCTGAAAAAATATTCAGCATCCTTCTGCAGAATTTAAGTTTTGGATGAATAAACCTAAGTTCATGAAGCTGATGCATCCTTGAAAGCGCCTTGACAGGCTTCTTTTCACTCAAGATAAGTATAAGCTCATCCCGCAAGCGTTGTTTCTGCGTCCTGGAAAACATATCAAGGCTTATAGCTGTCTTTATAAGCTTCTCTGTATGCTTATCTATGGTAAAGTTATATCTCTGTTCAAACCTGACTGCCCTGAATATCCTTGTCGGATCCTCAACAAAACTTAAATTATGCAATATCCTTATTATGCCCGCGTTAAGATCACGCTGGCCATGAAAAAAATCGATCAATTCACCAAAGCTCTTCTTATTCAGCGAAACCGCCATAGCATTTATAGTAAAATCCCGTCTATATAAATCCTGCTTAATTGAACTAAATCTGACATTCGGAAGAGCGGCCGGATACTCATAATATTCTGTCCTTGCTGTCGCTATATCTATCTTATTAGGGCCTACGACTATTGATGCCGTTCCGAACCGCTTGTGCACAACCAAAGAACCCTTAAGCAGGGTGGTAAGCTCTCTCGCAAACTTAAGGCCGTCACCTTCAAGTACAATATCTATATCCAGATTCTTAACGCCCAACAAAATATCTCTTACAAAGCCTCCGACAGCAAAGATACGGTATCCCCTTCTATCTGCGAGGGTTCCCGCAAGCTTCAACATATCCAGCATGGATTTCGGCAAACTTCTGTTCATCCTTGTAAGAATATTTTTTACAGGCAGCTTAAGCGGCTTTTTCTCACTTTTTACAGGCCTTTTCTTCGTAAGATCCTTGTACACAGCTTTTGCGATATCAGAACGGCTTATCACGCCAAGCAACTTTTTTTTCTGAAAAACAGGCAGATAGCGGATATGCTCTCTTGTAATAATATCGTGCATATCTATCAACGGTGTGCGAGGTGTAATTTTTGTAAATTTTGTCCGTACATAACCTTTGACTTTCGAATGTCCATATCCTTTTTTTATAGCGCGTTCTGTATCAGGCAGGGTAACTATACCTGCCATTATGCTCTCATCATATACCACCAGCACTTCACAACCTCTCTCACGCATAAGATCCTTTGCATCTTTAACACTTTTTGAAGAGGGAATCTTTACCACGGCCTTTGAGAGAATATCTTCCGCAAAGACCTCAGGCCTTATCTTAAGCTTCAAGAGGTCAAGCAGCTTTTTTATGCAGGGAACTAATTTCATATCCTTAATCTTCGCGCTTGCAGCATAAAGATGGCCTCCCCCTCCGAATCTCTCCGCTATCTTATCCACGGCTACAAAAGGTAAATTACTTCTTGCTACCATAAGCAGATTGGAATCGCTCCCGGTAAAGGCAAAGAGGACATTAAAGTTCTCAATATCAATCAGTTTATGGACCAAAAGAGAAAAGTCCTCTATATATTCCCTGCTTTCTATAAACGCAATACCTATATGTGTACCATTTATGATATAATCCCGCGTATTTTTTATAAGCTCTGATAAAAATTTAAGCTGCTTGTGCGTAAGTTCCTTTTTCAAATACCTTGATACCGTATTCAAGCTCGCGCCTTGCGAAAAAAGATAACCTACCATATCAATATCCAGCTTGGTAGTTGTCTGAAAGGTCAAAGAACCTGTATCCTCATATATCCCTAAGGCCATTACAGTTGCTTCAAGCGGGCTTAAAGAGGCCCTTTTTTTTAAGATATCGAGAAGTATCGTAACTGTAGCGCCTGTCTGCTTATATATATCTTTATCTGCCTTAATATCAAAGCGCGTTCTTGGGTGGTGATCATATACTTCAATACATAACTCCTTTTTGCCGAGCAACCCTTCTGCCCTGCCGATACGTGATGCAACCCTGGTTTCAACTATAATAAGCTTTGTTATACTACCAAGGTCTATATCCTTTTCAGAGTCAAGGCCGAGCTCATCCTGCCACAAAGACAGAAAATCCCTCACCGCTTTTTCCGGAGACCCGGGAAGAACCGCTCTTGCATCCGGATAAAGCTTTCTTGCAGCTATTACTGACGCAAGCGCGTCAAAATCCGCTCCTATATGAGTAGTTATCAGTTCCATATTCAGGGCCGTGGATGAAATTTGTGGTGTATCGATTTTAAACGCTCTTTATTTATATGCGTATAGATCTGAGTAGTAGCTATATCCGCGTGGCCAAGCATCTCCTGGACAACCCTTAGATCCGCGCCCCCTTCTAAAAGGTGCGTAGCAAAAGAGTGCCTTAATGTATGCGGCATTATATCTTTCTTTATCCCTGCCAAACGCGCGTATTTTTTAATCATCTTCCAGAAGCTTTGGCGCGAGATCTTCTTTCCAAGGCGGGATAGAAAGAGGCTGTTTACAGATTGTGATTTTAAAAGTTTAGTTCTCGACTTTTTCAGATAACGTTCCAGCGCAACCTGTGATTTTCTACCTATCGGGACTATCCTCTCTTTGCTCCCTTTCCCGATACATCTTACAAAACCTATATCAAGATTTACATTTTCAATATTAAGGTTTACAAGTTCTGATACGCGAAGGCCTGTTGCATACATAAGTTCAAGCGCCGCTCTGTCTCTTAAACCCATCCAGTTTTTTACATTAGGCTTTTTCAATATCTCCTCTACTTCAGACAGGGAAAGAGCTTCGGGAAGATGTTTCCAGAGCTTTGGGGAATCGAGAACAGTGGTAATATCCTCTTTTATATATTTTTCACGCGTGAGAAAACGATGGAATACTTTTATGGCAACAAGATTACGTGATATGGAATTTCCAGAAAGGCCCCTCTCCTTCCGAAGCATCATATAGTCACGTATATCATCGCGCGAAACCGCATCCAGGTGAAGCCTCTTTTTTTTCTGAGTAAGAAAATCGGTATATTTGTAAAGATCGGCCCTATACGCTAAAATAGTATTCTCAGAAAGCCCTCTTTCCACAAGAAGATAATTCAGAAATTCTTCTATGAAATCTTTCATGGCCATGAGATTTCCTGCCGTTCTTTTCCTATGGTAGTCTTATCCCCATGCCCAGGGAAAACAATAGTTTCATCGTCAAGGATAAAAAGCTTTTTCATTATTGAATTCATAATATCCTTTGTGCTGGAGTAGGGCAAATCGGTTCTACCGATACCCGAGGCAAAGAGAGTGTCTCCCGTAAAAACCACGCCATTATACTTAAGCGATATACCTCCGGGGGTATGTCCTGGAGTATGAATAACCTTAAGCGATAAATCGGATATTACTATATCATCACCATCTTCTAATAGGCGGCTTGCTGGGGGTGATTTTTTAAGATCTCCATAAAACGCGGCCAGGCTTAAAAAAGGATTTGTGAGAAAATTAGCGTCCTTTTGATGTATATATATAGGCAGGTCAAAATCGCAGTTTGCGCCTATATGGTCTATATGGCCGTGCGTATTTATTATAAATTCCGGAACAAGTTCCGATCTATCCAGAAAATTTTTTATTTCTTCGCTCTCTCCGCCCGGGTCTATTATCACGACCTTTTTTGTCTTTTTTGAACCAAAGATATAGCAGTTTGTATTGACCTGTTCTATCAATATCCTATGCAATATACAATCACTATTCGGCATCTTGTGGCTGTTCATCACTGGCGCCTCCTAAGTCATCTTTTATTACGAAGTGTTTCATATGAAAAAAAGAAAACCCGCTCCTTACAGCCCTATAATGCTTACTCAGCCGTGACACTATCCGATTACTGTTTGATTTCACATAACTAGGTTGTTGTATCTTTTTTACAATATCTTCCAGCTCCTGTACGTATGGCTCTATCTGCGCCTTCTTTTCATCATTTAAGAGGTTAGAGAGCTTTCTTATCTCAACGAGCGAATAGGCTGCGTGGCTTTTAATCTTTTTCATGTTGCCTTTAGCTTTCACGGAATTGATAAGCTCCGCTTCCGAGTTTTTCCAGAATACATAATGATTCGCGTAGAGCTGCTTGTTTGTAAACTCTTTTTTATAATCATAGGGCTGTAAAACAGGGCCTTGCTTTACTTCATCCTTTTTACTCCTTACAAATTTTCGTCTCCATCCGCCGCTGCATCCTGTAGTAAATAGAAGAGTTGCTATAAGAGCTATACCAATTATCTTTATATTCATAATACACCTTTCCTTAATTGATTAAGTCGTTAAATTCTTTCTCAGTAATAACCTTCAGGCCAAGTTTTTCCGCCTTCTTCAATTTTGAACCTGGGTCTTTTCCGCAGATAACAAAATCTATTCTTTTGCCGATAGATGACGTTATTGCTCCGCCAAGCGATTTGACTATATCCTGAGCCTGAGTCCTGGAAAAATTATTCATGCTTCCCGTAAAAATAAAAATCTTGCCGGAAAATTTTGCCTTAGCACTGGTTCTCTGCTTAAAATCAAGTCCTGCCAATTCAAGCTTTTTTAACAAATTTCTCGTGCTATCTTTTCGGAAAAATTCGCCTATCGATTCTGCCATTATCGGGCCTATTTCATTTGTATTCATCAGGGCCTCTATGCTCTGCTTTAATAGGTTTCCGATAGACCCAAACCGGTTAGCTAAAACATCAGCCGCGTGTACACCAACATGCCTTATACTTAATGAATAGATAAGGCGCCTAAGGGGCTGGCCTTTTGAGCGCATTATCGCCTCGAGCAGGTTCTGTGCTGATTTTTGCGCCATTCTTTCAAGCTTACAGATATCATCAAACTTTAAGCTGTATATATCAGCGCAGTCTTTTACAAGTTTTTTATCGATAAGCTGATCCACTACTGCCTCGCCAAGGCCTTCTATATCCATGCCCTGGCGTGAAGCAAAATGGCGCAAGCGTTCTTTCTGCTGCGCGGGACACATGACATTATCACATCTTATCGCTACCTCGCCAGGATATTGAACTGTTTTAGCATTGCAGGCAGGGCACTTTTCCGGCATTATAAATTTCTTTTCTTTGCCTGTTCGTTTACCAGGTACGGGCGCTATAACCTGGGGAATAATCTCACCAGCTTTTTCTATAACAACAGTATCTCCTATCATAATATCCTTGCGCCTGATATCATCCATATTATGCAGCGTAGCACGGCTTACAGTACTTCCTGATAACTTCACCGGCACAAGCTCCGCAACAGGCGTAAGCGAACCTGTTCTTCCAACCTGAACTATTATATTTTTCAGCTTCGTCGTTGCCTGTTGAGCAGGAAACTTATACGCAATCATCCAACGAGGCGCCTTTGTAGTAGCGCCTAATCTTTTCTGCTGGCTCCTCGAATCTACCTTCACGACCATACCATCTATATCATAATCGAGCTCTTCTCTTCTACTCTGCCATTGGTTACAATATCCGATAACATCATCTATATTCTTACACTTTTTTATATGCTGGTTTGTCCTGAAACCTTCTTTGCTTAAATAGCTTAAAACACCGCTATGAGTACCGATTGCATCAATGGTTGTATTGCCTATTCCATATATAAATATCTGAAGGCCTCTCTTCGCGGCAATCTTTGGGTCAAGCAGCTTTAATGAGCCTGCTGCCGCATTGCGCGGGTTAGCAAAAAGCTCTTTACCACGGCTCTTCTTCTCCTGATTAATTTTACTAAATACCATATGGTTCATATAGACTTCACCGCGTATTTCAATTGATGGCGGAAACTTATCTTTATTGCGCGCAGACAAAGGTATTCCCTTTACAATCTTGAGGCTCCGGGTAACGTCCTCACCCCTGGTTCCATCACCGCGTGTTGCGCCGGATTTTAATATACCATTCTCATAAAAAAGTGAGACAGAGGCGCCATCTATCTTAAGTTCAACAACATAGTTTATATCCTCTTTTGGAAGATTTTTTTTAACACGCTTATCAAATTCTCTTAATTCATCCTCCGAGTAAGTATTATCCATACTAAGCATAGTTGATATATGCCTTATTTTCTTAGACCCGCCCACAGCCTGCCCGCCTACTCTCTGTGTCGGAGAATCCTTAGAAAAAAATTGAGGGTGCTCATCCTCAAGCTTCTTAAGCTGTCTTATGAGGCTATCGTAGCGCTGGTCTGAGATCTCAGGCGCGTTCTCTACATAATATTTATGATCATGTAAACGTATCTCCTGCCTCAATTCTTCGATTCTTTTCCTGATATCATCTGCAGCCATCTTGACCCCTTAGAACTTTATACCAAAATCTCTATACTCACCCTTATACTCCTGCCAGAGAATAACATCCCTGGTAATATAATTACTCATATTCTCTCTTATATTTTCCAATAACACGCAGAGTGAGTCCTTATCTCCTTCAGCAATAAGCTCGACTCCTCCATCAGGCATATTCCTTACCCATCCGGTAAGCTTGAGTTCGGTAGCTATGCGCTCAACGGTAAAACGAAAACCAACGCCCTGAACACTGCCTTTATAATATATATGCAAACGTCTTTTCATATTATCTCTTCAAAAATGGTCGGGATGATCGGATTTGAACCGACGGCCTCTTCGTCCCGAACGAAGCGCGCTAGCCAAGCTGCGCTACATCCCGAACCAAATCTTACCAATTTAATCTAATTATTTTATCACTTTGGAAGGATATAATCAAGGGATTTTGAAGACTTATGTTAACTACGTATTATGCGGCCTGCTCAGCAGCTTCTAAGGATATCTTCAGCGCTTCTATCCTTTGTATGAATCCCGGATTAGTTATAGCGGGGAGGATTTCAAAAAGCATTTTAAGCCTTTCTGCCAACGGCACAGTTTCAAGTTCTTCCACTATCTTCTCGTAGTTTCTCAGCTTATTTATAATATCAGCGAAGATTGCCTCAAATACAAGAAAAGATCTTTGCATCTCGCCATTCAGCTCTATATCGGCAGGGTGTTGCGAAGTTATAAATACATATCTATCTCTGCCCTGCTTTCTATCAGTATTTATTTTAGCCACCATATCTTCAATATCAACCCTTGCGCCTGCTATAATACCAACGGGCATCTGAGTTTTTAGTATATTTGCCACCTCGATTACCGGGGCTTCTTCGTTAGAAAATGCCTTTTGCAGCGCAATTCCTGTATTCTTATAAATATTTTTCAAAAAGCTGCCTGCGGTCTTTACATTTTCACCTGATATCCCCCAATCCGCTATCAAATTTCTTCCGTCTTTAGATGGAACGACTATAATCTCAAATTTTGGCCTGTTCCTTAAGTCTCTTAACAAGGCAAGCGCCCTGATCAACTGCTCCTCTTCACCGCGCAGAGTTGAATCATATATAATAAGGCCGTATCTGTCAGGAGATATATTAGGAGATTTACCAAAATAGCACTCATATGGATTTTTAGCCATATCTTCAAACAACTCTGTATAGGAACGCCTTAAGTCTTCTGCTCTCTCAATGGTTTTGCCCGCGGAGGAGGCTTTTACAGTGGTAGTGTCTTTTTCTATCCTAATTATAACAGGCGATTGTCCGTCTATAAGCTCGTAACTAACAGCTTTTATTTTAAGCTCCTGGCCTTCAACATCTCCCAGTCTTACCACAGCCTCCTCGACACTCCGCCTTTTGACATTTAACTGTATCTTTTCATCTCCCTTTTTCTTTGCTATTAAGAAGATGTTTAACCTTTGCAGGCTCTCTTCCGGATAAGAGTACAATTCAATTTCTACGCCAACCTTTTTCATCTCTTTCACAAGGCTATCGTAAAAACCAAAAATCTCCCTTTTATTGCTGTAGGGAATGAGAAGGTGGGTGGCTATTCTGCCACTCGGAGACAATTGATTAAACAGATGTTCCCATGCTCTCAATGGATCCTCATGATACTGCAAAGCGAAGAAAGAAATTATCAAGTCCGCGTTTTCAGGAAGGATTACTTTGCCCATATCTCCGCGGATAAAAGTAAACAGCCTTTCCAGCGCTTTTTCTTCACCGTATTTCTTTATGAGGCCCGCAAGCCCTCTCCCCTGCCTCCCGATTAAATCCCAGTCTATTAAGTCAATGCCATACGCCTTCAGGTTTTCACCATAACGAAGCTTTGATCCTTTTAACCCTATCCCTTCTCCGCATCCTGCGTCAACCAGGATTGTCCTGCGGAATTCGGTCTCCTTCTTTAAATATTTGTGCAAGCTAAATGGCACTTCTGCAAGTTTTAGCCACAAGTCATATTCCTCTATCGACCTGTATTTTGTAACTCCTTTTGGGACTGTATTTTGACCGCCCTCTTTTCCTCTTTCTACTACAGCGCGCTCTTGGCCCGCGGAAGAAGTTTTTATAGAGGATAGCTCCCTATAATCTTCAGCTATGAATTCTTCGTACGTTTTAAGTTTAGATATCACCACTTCCACATATTCCTTGCTAATAGCTCTTCCGTTTGCAAATAGATTTTTTCTTGCAGCCTCTTTCAGTCCTTTTATTAAAAATTCTTTCGCATTTACAACTGATGGAACAATATAATAGTTGTGGTAATCCGCCGGCAAATCTCCTTCACAGCTTATAACATCGTCATCAGGGATAAGGTTATCTTTCTTCATCTTCGCGGAGTCCAGCACAACATAATAGGGGCCGTAACCTTTTAAGGAAAAATTTAATTCCGCAAAATAGCTTCTGCCGTCAGGAGAACTATTGATCCTTCCTTCAAGCATAATATTTAAAAGTGCTTCAATGCCTCCCCATCTACCAACCCCGTGCGCCAAAACTTTATTACCTGATCCCTTGAGTATTTTTATCAGCTCATCCAGTGGCCTAACATGGTCATTGGCCCCTTGCCTTGACCAATATTCTTCTTCTTCAAACTGTTCTAAAGCACCTGCAAAATCATCAAGATCCATCCACACCCTGTATCTTTTCTCATGTGATAGTATATCAGGTAAACGGCCTTTATACTGCCCTTCTAACCTCTCTACATCTTTCTCAGGGAGAGCATCAATGCTTGCGGATAGCCTGTACTCATTGCAAACAATATCAGGGCCTCTTAAAAGATTCTCAATTTGCGCCAATGAATAAAGGTAACTCCATACAACCTTGTCCTGCCTCAGAGATGAGGTTTTTAGGGTTTCTGGTAATGTTTCTCCTGATAGAACTCCATCGTAAGGAAGTGGGTTCTCTTCTATATACGCGTTATATAACTTTTTAAATTCTTTCTCTGTCGCAACGAATTCTTTCTCTTCCTTGAAATTCTCCAAACGGCTGACTAGGTTATCTATAATCTCTTTTGCGGTATCTGTATATAAATTTTCACCCACATCCCTTGCGCTCTGCAACGCGGAATCGAATGATTCTCTTATAGTCTCCGGCCTTCCATCTTTAAAGAAGCTTGAATCTGTCTGACGCAGATATACTACCTTTGTTACACCGGTTGCCGCTAAATCCAGAAGGTCTATGTCGCGGGCTATTCTTTCTAACTTTGACTCTGGCTGGGGAAAGCCGCCTTTCAGGCTATCTATATATCTTACCAATACCCTTTTTCTGTTTATATTAATGCCTGAAACTTTAAGCGCTTTTTCAATTGCGTCCAATTTTGCCAAGCGGGTTAATTCCATAAACCCTACTTTTTTATTACCAAATTGCATAGAACCTTCTATTGGGCCCATATGTTTAACAATTATATCTTTCACCTGCTTTCTGAATTTTTCGTCATAACCAAGCTGTTCAAGAATCTCTTCAGCAAGCTTGGCGCTTTCTAAATGGTGCGCTAATAACCGAAAAGTGCTCGCCAATCCTTTGTCTTCAGGAATATAATCGGCACTAAGTTTATCTTTAGATATATCATGCAGCCAAAGGGCAACCTTAAGTATCTCTTTATCTCTGGCATTCAGCTTTTCTTTTTCCGCGAAATATTCTATTGCCCTGATGTTTCTTTGAGTATGCTCTATACTTACCTCCTGAAGGCCGTTTTGTGAAAGAATATTCAGCCAGAAACTCTCATCAACAAAAAGCCCCGCGGAGGAGGATTTTATAGGTGATTGCGGTGTTTCTTTCTGTGTCGCGGGAATCTGCGAGGAGACAAGAAGTTGCTCATCGGAAAGATTATGATTTGCCAATGATATTGCGGCAACATATTTCATTGCTTCAGCAAAGGTGCCCACAGCATCGTGGGTGAAATTGGCGAGATGGGCCACATAGCCTTGCTCTAAAAGTCCAGTCATATCATCTTGAAACATAAATTCCTCTAATAGATGAGCCAGCTCATGGATTAGCGTATCAGCCGCTTCATCAATAACACCGCTTTCCTTCTGAACAATACGGCTTGCCAAAGAACAGTTAAGGAACATAGTGCTCTTACCTTGATATCTCTTAAATGCCCCGGCAAATTGGACATCGCCCACCAAAAGAATCTGCACTATCCCAATGTACCTGGCCATAGAATGAGCCAGAGCTACTAAGTTCCATTCTAAAGATGTATATTTATCTTGAGGAATAATATATCTTTCGGGATTTCTAATTTGCCGGCGTGCTGTTTCTATGCCTTGAGCCTGTACAACCTTTTCATGATAATAGGGGATTTCTTTAAAGCTGGGAACAATACCCATGGTTAAGCCAGCGCTTTTCAATGTCTCTGACTGTGCCCTGGCCCTAACTGCGTTTATCTTCTGCTGAACCGCTAAGCGACGAAGTAAAAGGCTAACTCTTTGGCCTGGTTGGGCAGTCTCCTTTGCCACCTCTAAAAGCATTAATAATTTAAGGGCACTCTTTTCCTTATCCAATATTCCAGGTTTAGACAAGAGATTTCTTAATTGCCGGTTCTCAATCTCTGCATATTCATTTTTATTGATTCTATCTGCCAGCTCAACTAAGTATCTATCGTTTAAGTCAATAGAGTCCCAGTAACTATCGCTGGTCTCCCAGTCTAAAGGAAAGCCCGCAAAGACAAATTGAGGGTCTGTTTGGGTAAGGGCCTTGTAGGCGATAGCCTTATAAAACTCAATCGCCACATATTTCTGAATCACCGGCAAATACTCATCTTCATACTCAAAGGCGGTGCGATTGCGAATTAGAGGCAGGGGAATCTGGATAATAATCCCCAATTCCTCAATATGCCTGCGTAAAGAAGCAGGAATAAGCTCTAAATATTCTTCTTTAAGCGAACATACCCTTAAACCTGCTTTATCAACTATCTGTAATGGCATATCCCTGGCGCTGATTATTTTAAAGTTACCAAAGTTAGTCGATTTATTCTCAGTAGGTTTTGTGGCGATAAAATCGGATTGGGCCAATAGTTCTTTCTCTATAAGCAAAGGCTGTTTATTGCCTTCATAATCAAGAAGGTAAATAGTAAAGTTCTCATTTTGGGCAAGGCCAGCAAAGGTCTTCCAACTCCTTTGGGCAAGCATAGCGTCAAGTTCGGGGATAGTATTATCAATCGTCTTAATCCGCCGCACTGTTACGCCTTGTTTTACGCTTTCATCATTAACTTTGCGTATGCCGGTGAGTTTAATCGCCTTTGGCTTGCCTGATGTGTCTTTGATTACAGTAAAACTAAAGATGTAAGCGCGGTCTCGGTTTTTAGTAATAAACTCCAGTCTATCTACCCCCTCAAATATGGTATATTTACCGGTACCAAAAAACCCGGCTAACTCTATCTGTTCCCCCTTTGCCTTAGTCGATTTAGGAATAAGCAGGGCTACTTCCTTAAGCGCGCCTGTGCCATCATCAGCAGCCTCTTCTACATACTCTTCCTCTCCATACTCATTTTTCTGAAGGTAGAAATCAATTACCAGCTCTGAACTTTCCGCATCGCTTGAGTTCTGGGTAATCTCGCGAGCATAACCACCGGACTCAGCTTGCACGGTTATATTTTTCAATAACTCGGCCTCTAAGCTATTAGAACGCTTGGGGGGACTATGGATATGCTCAAGAAGATAATCTATATCCATAACTATATCCTCTTCACCGGCTTTGGGACGCCTCTGCTCTAATTTAATTATCTGAGAAAGTTCAATTCCCCCTTTAGCAAGGGCAAAATCTCTACCAATGAAAACAAGGCGCCTTTTTTCTTTTATCTGCTCTACCTCATTAGCAAGAAAGATTATAAATGCCCGCGCTTCACCCAGATTATGGGGTTTATCCGGGTGTTCAATATAGGAAAGAATATCATCGAAATCAAGAACCTTAAATGTCTGGTGCAATCTTTCCAGGAACTTTCTCTTTACCCCATCTTTTGCATCAAGAATTTTAGAGAGCTGATTTTTTACAACTTGGATATTTTTACCATCGTCCAAGCTTGCGGCACAGGAAAGAAATTGAACAATATCAGTAATCTCAGAGAGTTTAATCTGATTATAGGTTGCTCCTTTCAGATCCTGGATAAAACGGGCAATAAGAGGAATGGCATCAACCTTTTCCTGAGCATCTATATCCCACCCATGACCTAATACCTCAAAAACATTGCTATCAATAACGTCAAATCTTAATTCAGGATTGCTGCTCAGCCAAAATAGTTGGCTAAATAAAATATTATAAAAGTCCTTTTGGACTGTATATTCTTCCTGGGTGAGCAGACCTGCTACAGAATTGAGATATTCAGGAAGAACCTTCAGGATCTCGTGCATTCTTTCGCTAAGCATATCAAAGGGCAAAGGTATGCCTAAATCCAAAGTCTCACCACTTAAAGCGTCTTTATATCTTTTTACAATCTCTTTCTCCTGGTCTTCATACAGTTTAGTAATAAATTGTTTAATTATGCGTTCAATGTCCCCCTCATATTCTTCAGGAATTAGCTCAAGAAACGGTTCATAAGCAATTTTTGCCTGAGCGATGAATTCATCTCTTCTGGGCAAAATATTATTTTGCCACAATTTAATTGCCTTTTTTTCATCTTTAGTTTCAATTTCGAAATCCTGCTTAGTTTCGGGCATACCCGAAATCCCTCTCCATTCATCATGATAGCTTTGTGCCACAGCTTGAGCAATAGCGGCTAAGGTTTCTGCTTTATGATCTGACGAAGGAATGTTATTTACTACTATAGTGAGGGCTTGGGTAACCAACTCCTGAGCCTGGGTGATGTTACCGCTTTGTGCCGCAGCCTGAGCAATAGCAGCTAAGGCTTTTGTTTTATGATAAAAGTCAAAAATATCATTTTCTGTTATTGTGAGAGCTTGGGTGACCAACTCCTGGGCTTGGGTGATGTTACCGCTTTGTGCTGCAGCCTGAGCAATAGCAGCTAAGGCTTTTGTTTTATGATAATAAGAGTTAGAAATATCATTTTCTGCTATTGTGAGGGCTTGGGTGACCAACTCCTGAGCTTGGGTGATGTTGCCGCTTTGTGCTAGAGCTTGAGCAATAGCAGCTAAGGTTTTTGTTTTATAAGGGAGGTCAAGAATATCATTTCTTGCTATGGTGAGGGCTTGGGTAAATAACTTCTGGGCTTGGGTGATGTTGCCGCTTTGTGCTGCAGCCTGAGCAATAGCAGCTAAGGTTTCTGCTTTATAAAAGGAACTGGTAATTTCATTTCTTACTATTGTAAGAGCTTGAGTAATATCGCCGCTTTGTGCTAGAGCTTGAGCAATAGCAGTTAAGACTTCTGTTTTATAGGAGAA
The DNA here is from genome assembly GCA_030593065.1 of Candidatus Omnitrophota bacterium. Lineage (GTDB taxonomy): Bacteria > Omnitrophota > Gorgyraeia > JABMRG01 > JABMRG01 > JAUVHV01. The sequence goes on from JAUVHV010000002.1 coordinate 35,565, forward strand.
GTCAAGAATATCATTCCTTGCTATGGTAAGAGCTTGGGCAAATAACTTCTGGGCTTGGGTGATGTTGCCGCTTTGTGCTGCAGCCTGAGCAATAGCAGCTAAGGTTTTTGCTTTATAATAATAAGAGTCAGAAATATCATTTTCTGCTATTGTGAGGGCTTGGGTGACCAACTCCTGAGATTGGGTAATATCGCCGCTTTGTGCTAGAGCTTGAGCAATAGCAGCTAAGGCTTCTGCTTTATAAAAAGGATCACTAATCTCATTCGCGGCAAGTAAAAGTCCGTTAAATATTTCTTCCTGCCTTGTATCAATGGGGCCTTGCGCAGAGACAAAAATCGGCTCTTCGGGCCTGGCGGGGTCGAGATAGATTACATCCCCGGTTTTGGGGTTGAGAAAGACAAAGTATTTGCCGTCAAAAGAGACAGAGCTATATTCATAAGCAACTTTCAGCTTGTCAGAAGCTATGCTACCTTCAAGCCACCAGGTATTCTCTAAAATTACGGATTGATGAGGAAAACAAGCAGTAACCGCACCATTAAAACAACCTGTTTGATCACCGTCGAGATTGTATTCATAAATTTTCCCTTCAAAGTAAGATATCAACTTGCTCCTCGTGGGTTTATAATTCACAACCTCACCTTTAAAAGGAATTTTCTTGCCGGGTTCCATACCAATCGCCACTGGATTATCCGGATCAGAGTTGTCGATGAAAAGATCAAAATGAGGGTGCTTGTATGCGCCTTTTTGATTTAGTCTCTGGAGCGGATCTACTGAAATGACTCTGTGAAACCATTCACCATCCCTGGCTGCCTTGTATGTCCCATTAATAAAACCCTCTCTATAATCAAAAGGCCCAAAACTCTTATCATAGATATCACCTTCTTCGGTAAAAAATAATGTTCTATTATTTTCAAATATTACCCAATAAACTGCTTTACCGTTTTTCCAGCCTGTGCCTATACTTTGTATCTCCTCCCCTCCAAAATCGGGTAGATAAAGCAGATTCTTTATCTTATGAATATAGATAAATGTATCTCCAGATGTTGTGCCAACTGCTACTGTATATGTTCCGGTAGAATCAGTATGCAGGTACTTAAGCAGGTACTTAAGTTCGTCTCCAGCACCAACGCACTTTCCTGTTTCCAAATCAATCAAACTCATCAACGCAGAATCTTTATCCCGCACAAAGGCCACATTAGCAAAAGGATTGATAGCGTATTCCACATTGCCTTTGCCCAGATTAATACGGCCGATTATTTCTCCACCCTTATCAGGGAAAAACTCTGCAATAAAGGCACCTTTGGAAATTTTTAATTTTGTTTTCGCGGAAGCTACTGCTTCTACTGGGATTATCTTTATAATCACAAGCTCTTTTTGGCCTGTTTCTTTGTCTTCCAAATAGGTCAAGTACTTGCCATCTTTGCTGAATTGGAGATCAGAATAAGGGTTTTGTAATGGCTTAACCGTAGGCTGCATAGAAAAACCTGACCCCAAATAATATTTTTGCCCATTCTCTACATCAAAGACTTCTCCATTCATTGTGCCGTCTCTCCTTTGCACATAGGCAAAGCGTTTGCCAGATGGAATAATTATATCGCCTTCATCTTTAGAAACATGGAATACTGGTGGAAAAAAGATATCCTTACCTAATTTTTGGATATTACATGAACTCTTTGTTGTAACTTTATAGTATCCTTTTCCTAACAGTTCTATCTGCTCTATAGCTCTATGCCTACTGGCTATATTTGTCTCCAGGTCAAGCAGGTCTCCATTCTCTAACAATACAGTTTTTTGGTTAGCATCAAGAGGAGGTTTATTAGTTTTTGCGATTGGTGCTTCAACAGAAACAGGGGGCCTGGCAAGAAACTTATTAATTGCCTCTGAATCAATCTCGCCTTGGCTTTTTATAAGGTCAGCCTGAGAAGCTAATCTCAGGTTTTCTTTGGGTTTGGTAATCTCATAAGAGGTAACCACCTGTTCAGCGGTAATTATATTGACTATCTGTAAGAGCAAGGCCAATTCTCTCTCTTCATCACCTGTTAATCCTTTCACTCTTTTAGCTGTTAATTCACTAAGCCTCTTGCTGCCTGATAAGTTACTGGCAATGGCAATAAACCTGTCTGTCCTGATGATGGGCAACCGGCCTTCCTGCTGCCAGGTATGCCACTGGCGATGGTATCTTAAGACACCTTTTAGGCTCTCTTCAGTAAATGGAACGAGAACCAGCGGTAAGTGTTTATCCCCATCCAAGCTGATACCAGAGACTACAACTCCTCCGATCTCCTTAAGGCTCAATACCCCCTGCCAATCAAACAAGTTCTTATTCACAAACAGAACTTCTTTGCCTTGCGGAATGGTCAATTTTTTAAATAGTTTATCGTGGGGTAAAATAACAAAGTTCTCTTCTCTTAAGGCACTTATAATTTCCGCTAAAAGTTTCTGAGTATTCGCACAGATAGCCTTGATAGTGTGAGCATAGTTTTCATTGCCCTGGATTAATTCCTCAAGCCCCACTACAATGGTATTGATATATCTGATTTTGTCAACATTGGAGAGGGTGGAATGACTGATGATTTCAATAATAGCTTTCTCTACTGCCAACTGAAAATTGGATTTTTCTCCCGACTTAAGTTCAAGTGGAATGATGATATTGTCCCGGGATTCAGGCACATCTAAAAGAGAGCCAAACTCAATCATCAGCCCGCCCTCAGTAGTAGCCTCTTTAGCAATATCCTGTGGAATGTCAACAGCCACAATCACCTCGCTGTTTCTGGAGAAAGAGACTCTATGGGGGAGTGTAGTATCCTGCACCACCTTAATCTTGCTAAGTTCTTTCTGAGCTGCTTCACCACTTAAAGGCTCTGGATGCTTGGTTCCCTGTTTAGGAACAAACATCCGGGAAAGAACCCCTGCTGCCATACCTCTACCATTATCTATTATTTTTACTGTGTGCCCGCGTAATTGAATCTGAATATTACCCGCTCTTTTTTCCGGTGTATAAACCGAGTCTTTAGGAGGAACTATAACCTCTTTCTCTCCAAAACCATTCACTTTTTGGGGTTCTTTATTCTCTACTTGAGTGGTTATTTCTACAGCAGTAACATAAGGGAAACGCTTGTGAATAGCTTCTGCAATGCCTTCCTGGGAATTACGGCGTTGCCTACCAAGTTCCTCACCTGTTAATGGTAGCTTATTCTTAGTAGCTATCTTCACCACTGTTCCCTGCTCTACTGTCTGGCCACAGGCCTTTTGAAATACCTGAAGAGAAATCTTTCTAATCTGGATATAATTCTGCCCTTGTGTATCTTTGAGTATAATAAGCTGATAAGGCAGTCCTTGCTTTTCCTTTGTAAAAACATCTATCCTGTCTGCGCCCGTAGGCTCTAACCAATCAATGATTTGCTTGACACCTTTGCCAAATTGACCAATCTCAAGTCCAAGCGCATCAAGGCCGTTAGAAATAGCTTCTAATATTCCCTGGGCACGGGGATTTTTGTTTTGTCCAATAATCTCAATCCTTAGCCTGGGGTCCTGATAAGTTGAGTTATTAATAAGGTTGATAATCTCCCTGGTATAACCTTTTTCAGTAAGGCTCTCATAGATCCTCTGATAAGCAGCATCTCTGAAAAGCCCCTGTTTAACACCCAAAACAGAAAGAATTCTTTGCAGTACTTCCGATGGTAAATTCTGCTCCGCCAGTTTATTCTGCGCCCAGACAAAATGTTCAAGGCTAACTCCAAAAAAGTTTTGCTTAGAGTCCGAATATTCAAATGCCTGTTGGCTTTTCTTGACTATTTTGGCGTCTTGCGGCTTAAATGGTAACCAGGTCGATTCTAAAGAATCGCCCTCTTTGGCCCTCTCCTTGCCCGCAGAGGAGGCTTTTCCCTTCTCTGCCATATTCCAAATTTCTTTAAAAGCCTCTTTCGTATATTCTCTTATTTCCCGTGGACAAAGATCGCCGTTAACAAGAGGCGCTGAGAGCATATGCTTAAAAGATTCTGTTAATTCCGCAATGTCCGGTAATATGCCTGCCATTCTGTCTGAGTACAGCTTTTCGTAATTTTCTATGCCAATGTTTGGACATATTACAACGTAGGATATATCTTTCTCTTTTAATATATTTGTTATGCCCTGGGTATGAAAGCCGCCTGTTATGAGCATGGCTCTCTCTTTACGGCTGCGGCTCATAGCCTTTAGCGTGTTACCTACTAACGCTATGTCTCTTTTTAAAGCAAGTTGATAGTATCTTTTGGAATTATCTATCGCCTGTTGTTCTATGCAGGTTGAAGTGACAACATGGTTTAGATTCAGGCCATATTCAGCAAAAGCTGCTTTTAAAAATTGCTGAATATTTACAATGTTGGATGATTGTAAATTTTTATCTAAGTAATGCAGTTGCCTGGGGGTAAGTTCCAAGCTATATAGGCCTTGTAATATCTTTACTGACTTACTATACAATACCAGGTTTTTCTGAATGGGCGTTTTAGACAGGGCAAGCATAAGCTCCCCTTCCAGGTCTTCTGCTTCATCAAATACTTTAATATGGTTTATCTCTTTGGAGAATTTTAGGTAGTCGATGTATATGGTTAAGTGGTTATAGGTGTTTGGTGTTAAAAATTGTTCAAGATAATTATAAAAGGCTATATCCGAGAGCTTATTGAGTTTGAAGTCGAGGCTATTTTTAAGAAGCTCCTGCAGCTTCTCATTCTCTAGGTTTTCGGAGAGGTGCTTAATCAACTCTTCTCTCTGAGCTTGGGCATCTTTAAAATCTACGCTCTTCTCTTTTTCAATAAGCCGGATGAACTCATTGAGGCTCTTATATTTCTCGATATCTACTTTTGTCTTTTTGGAGTAATATTGCAATGCTTCAAGATATTCCGGAAGTTGGAGCTGCTTTGCGTAATAAAAACCGGCTTTCTTATCTATATCTTTTAACTGTTTAGAATATACCTTTTTCTTTAAGATATTTATGCTTATTTCAACAGCTTTAAGGAATTTTAAGATTTTGTCTCTATCTAATCTATTCTCTTTGTAGGATGCAAGGTGTTCTAAGTAGGCGGCTTTATCTTCCGTACCCTGAGCCTTGAGGGACTTATCCGTATTTGTTATCTTATAAAACTCAGCACCGGTAAAAAGGCCTTTTTCAACGAAGAGCTTAGCTGTTTTATTCTTTATCTTACCATCCGGGAATTTATTGTAGAACAAGGTATTGAGTTCTTTTGACGCACCCTCTAAACACATAAGGTGTGTATTATGCTTTATATTAAACTCATCTATTATCTTCGCTATGTTAAGCTGGGCAACAGGGTCTATATGGCGGTCCTGGATATGTACAACCAAAAAGTCTCCTTCGCCCTTATAGGTATCTATGACCCTTCCTATCGATTCAGGTATAGTGATAGAGCCGGGATCGCTTACTATGTCAGTTCTTTTTTGCGTTAAACTATCCTCTACCAGATATCTTTTGGCATGAGGTTGTGATCCAAATAAGGTAGGATAGCAATAACCATAGGTACTGGTCAAAGCTATACTACTGCTGAGTATTATAGATAATATTCTTTTAATATTTAAACTCATACTTATACCCTATAAATAATCTTTACCTTATTAAAAGGTCTTAATATGTGGGGTTAATAAACTGGCTGCTCACTTGTTTTGTCGCAACTCTTATTACTATATAAAAAAGATACCCTGTTTTTCGCTTTAAGTCAAGGGGGAGGGGCTATTTTTCGTATTATTATTAGAGTTTCGTTGAAACTCTTTAGATTGGATAAGTGGTGAAAATATTACTTGTGTCTTCTGCCTTTAGCAGCGCATTGGCTTTTTTTGCCATGAACGTAAATAGACGGCAAAAATACCTGCGCTGCTAAAGGCAAAGGCATAAGTAATATTCCTATCATTAGATAAATCCATGATTAGACAGGAATTCTTTACTTAGATTTGTATTAGCAGAATAGCCAGTTGTATTTTTATCCATAAGATTATGAGCGTATTTTGCCAGGATATCTGTCTCGATATTTAACCTGCTGCCCCTATCCTTGTCTATAAGGGTTGTGGAATGCAATGTATGAGGTATAAGCATAATTGTAAAACTATTATTAGAGACATTATTCACTGTAAGGCTTACCCCATCTACAGTAACAGAGCCTTTTTCCGCTAAAAAGCGCTCAAAACCTTTAGCAATCTCTATTTTAATCTCTACACAATCTCCTTTAAGTATTTTGGAGAGTATCTTTGCCGTATAATCTATATGGCCTGTTACGAAATGGCCCCCTAACCTGTCTTCCATTTTTAATGAGCGTTCAACATTCACTTTTTCTCCTGCTGTTAAATCGGCTAAATTGGCCCTTTTCAAAGTCTCAGGGCTGACATCAAAAGTGAGTATAGCACCATCTATCTTCGTTAATGTCAGACAGCACCCGTTTACACTTATGCTATCGCCTTGTTTTGAATGAAGAGAGCATACCTTGCTTTCAATGACTAATTGCGCGATCTTATCTGCGCAAAATAAATTCCTAACAATTCCTACCTCTTCAATTATCCCTGTAAACATCTGTCTCCACCAAAAGATCCTTCCCTATCCTTTTTACCTTAAGATCTGTAAGTTTTACTGCCTGGCTTATTTTTGCCACTCCATCGCCGCCTATCGAGCAGGGAGCGCCCCTTCCGCCTATTAAGATTGGCGCAATAAAGAGATAAAGTTTATCAATGAATCGTTTTTCAAGCAAAGATGCCGCAATTTCACCGCCGCCTTCTACCAGGACACTTCCTATCCCCATTAAAAGCAGCTGCTTCATAAGCGCTTTTAAACCAACCCTGTTTGAGATAGAGCCAACACGTATAATACGGGCTCCTTTATCTCTTAGAGCACGCTCCTTAATCCTGGAAGAACGCATTGTTGTTGCTATAATAGTCTTTCCTGGGGATAGGCTGGTAAATACCTTAGCAGTAAGAGGGGCCTTAAGCTTTGTATCTACTATTACCTTAAAGGGTTGCCTTTTTGAATTACGAATAGTAAGTGCTGGATCATCACTTATAAGTGTATTTATACCTATCAGGATAGCATCATGTTTTTTTCTTAAATCCTGAACAAGCTTTCGCGATTCCGGGGAACTTACCCATTTAGAATCACCTTTATTTGTAGCGATCTTTCCATCCAGGCTCTGCGCGAGTTTTAAGGTAGTTAACGGCCTTTCTCGTCTCATCCTCCTGAAAAATCCTGTATTTAACGCCTCTGCCTCTCTCTTTAAAATGCCTGTGCTTACAATTATCCCATGTTGTTTAAGGATTTTCAAACCCCTGCCCCTGTTTAATGGATTAGGATCCTTAGCCGCGCAGACAAGCTCTTTTACGCCTGAGCGGATAACCGTATCTACACAAGGTGGGGTTTTCCCATAATAGGCGCAGGGCTCAAGAGTTACATAACAGGTTGCGCCTTCTGCTTTTTTACCCGCTTTTTTTAAGGCAACTATCTCCGCATGAGGGCCGCCAAATTGCTTGTGATATCCGGAAGCTACTATTTTTTTATTCTTTGTAATAACACAGCCTACCAGAGGATTAGGAGTTGTCTTATCCGCGCCTCTCTTTGCTTGCTTAATAGCAAGCCTCATATATTTTTCAGCTGTTTTTAGATCCATTTTTTAAGGCCTCGACATAAGAATAAGGAATTGAAGTCTTTCCTATTAAACTAGTGCCTTTGGCATCACCATGGCAATCAGAGCCACCTGTAATTATCAGGCTGTTCTCAATAGCAAACTTCTCATAGCGCTTTGCCGTTAAACCAACCTGTTCAGTATGAAAAACCTCTATTCCTTCTAATCCTTCTTTTACCAGCCTTGGCAATATCGAGTCGAGCCTATTGACCACAGGATGGGCTATTACCGGTACACCATTGGCCTTTCTTATAAAATCGATTACCATTTTCGAAGTATACCTAAAATTTGATACATAGCAGGATTTTGTATCCCCTATATACTTTTTAAAAGCAACGCGCCAATTAGGAATAAGCCCTTTAGCTTCCATATACTTAGCAATATGAAGCCTGCTTATAGACACGCCACCTGTAAATTTTATAATGTCTTCAGCATCTATGTTTAAGCCATGGCCATTAAGAGCATCTACCATCTTGTAGAGCCTCTCTATCCTGTCCTGCCTTATCTTACTTAGAAACCCCAAAAAAACAGGATCCCTGTAATCTATACAGTAACCGAGTATATGCATCTCCTTACCACTCTCCTCAGCGCTTACTTCAACACCAGGTATAATCTCAACGCTATACCTATTACCCGCGCTCATAGCCTCATCAAGTCCGGATACACTGTCATGGTCTGTAATAGCAATACAGCACAGCCCCTCTTTACTCGCAACCCGCACAGCCTCTTCGGGGCTAAAAGAGCCATCCGAATATTTTGTATGTACATGAAGGTCTGCCAGTCTTTTCATCTATTTTTTTAGCTCTTTTTTATTTATCTTATCTAAAATACCATTTACAAATTTACCTGATTCCAGATCACCATATTTTTTTGCCAGATCCACAGCCTCATTTATCGACACTTTTGCGGGTATATCATCAAGGAAGAGAAGCTCGTAACAGCTCATACGCATTATATTCCTGTCAATTACTGCCATTCTCTTAAGCTGCCAGTTTTGAGCATACAATGATATCGTAGTGTCTATTTTTTTAAGATTTTTATGAGTACCTTGTGCGAGATTTGTGGCAAACTCCTGTATAGACCTCTCCATCTCTTCAGGGTGCTGAGATAGGTTTTCCCAGAAACTACCCAGCATGGAACTTATCTCCTCATGCCTTATATCAGCTTGATATAAAAGTTGCAATGCCAATTCTCTTGCTCTTGTTCTCTTTCTCATTTGCTAATGACGTTTAAAAGATTTGCCATCTCAATAGCTGATATAGCGGCATCCCTGCCTTTATTTCCTTCTTTTGCTCCGGCACGCTTTATAGCCTGCTCAAGGTTATCAGCAGTAATCACGCCAAAGATAGTAGGTATATTCGCGTCCAGGCCCACCCTGGCAACACCCTTGGCAACCTCTGATGCTATATAATCAAAATGTGGTGTCTCCCCGCGAATAATAGTGCCAAGACAGATTATTGCGTCATATTTTTTAGAGGCTGCCATCTTCTTAGCAACAAGCGGTACCTCAAACGCGCCAGGCACCCAGGCAACTTCTATATCCTGGTCTTTTCCGCCATGCCTTATTAATGTGTCTATGCATGCTTCCAGCAGTTTCTTTGTAATAAAATCATTAAAACGTGATATCACAATGCCAAAGTTTTTCCCCTTCGCGATTAACGCGCCTTCTAATATCTTTACCATGCTATTCCTCCTTGTTATATGTTTTCCAGGTAATGGCCAAGCTTATCCTTCTTGGCCTTTAAATATCTTTTATTCTCATTTGTCATACCAATCTCAATCGGCACTCTCTCTATAATTCTAAGGCCATATCCTTCAAGGCCTATAACCTTCTGCGGGTTATTTGTAAGCAGCCTAATATTACTTATACCAAGATCTGCCAGTATCTGCGCTCCTATACCGTAATCTCTTAGATCAGCTTCAAAGCCAAGGGCATGATTTGCCTCTACAGTATCAAGCCCTTCATCCTGTAATGAATAAGCTTTAACCTTATTGACAAGCCCAATGCCCCTTCCTTCCTGACTCATATATAACAGAACTCCGCAACCCTGATCACTGATCTTTTTGAGCGCACTATGTAACTGTTGTCCGCAATCACACCTTTTTGAACCAAATATATCACCTGTAAGGCACTGAGAATGAACCCTTACCAGCACCCCGTTAATATTCCTATGTTTTATATCGCCTTTTACCATAGCAATATGGTGATAATTATCTATTTTTGATTCATAAACATGTAATGTAAAATCACCAAACTGTGTAGGTAATTTTGCCTGCGCAAGGTGCCTTATAAGCTTATCGCATTTACGCCTGTATTCTATAAGGTCCTTTATCGAGCATATCTTTAAGTTATGCTCCTTGGCATGCTCTAATAGTTCAGGCGTGCGCGCCATTGTACCATCATCATTCATTATCTCGCAAATAACACCTGCTGGAGAAACCTTCGCAAGCCTTGCAAGGTCAATAGATGCCTCGGTATGGCCTGCTCGTACCAATACACCGCCTTCTTTTGAACGCAAAGGAAATATATGGCCCGGACGCGCAAGATCTTCAGGTTTCGCGTTTGAAGCTATCAAAACCTTGACAGTTCGTGCTCTATCGTATGCGGATATACCTGTTGTTATGCCTTCTGCCGCATCTACTGAGATAGCCCATGCAGTGCCAAAAGGTGTATTTGAGCTATGTATCATAGGATGTAAACCGAGCTTATCCATAATGTTGCCTTCAAGCGAAACGCATATAAGGCCCCGGCCATACCTTGCCATAAAATTTATATTTTCTGCAGTTGCAAACGAGGCAGCGACAACAAGGTCTCCTTCGTTCTCGCGTGATTCATCATCAATCACTATAACTATCTTGCCTTGCTTTATATCTTCTACTACTTCTGGTATTGTGTTTAAATTCACTCTATTGCTCCTTAAATATAAAAATCCCGAAGGATAACCTTCGGGACATAATATCATAAAAACTGCCTTCTCTTCTCTCATCTAGACTATACTATTGGCAAAGGAATCACACCTTTTCTGCCCTGTTAAAGGCTCGTCGGCTTTACGACCAGTAGGGAATTACGCCCTATCCCGAAGACGAGATAAGTATACCATAAACTTCAAATCTGTCAAGCGAAAACAAAAAAGTTACCTATAATCTCTCATCCGCTGCCCTCCTCTACGCTGAGAGTTTTGGTGCAGCTTTTGCAGGAACGTGAAATTTTTCCCTGCGAGAAAAATTTCACTCCAAGTTGGCGCTCGCTCTCGCGTAGAACTTAATCAGGGCGAACCATGCCCGCTCGCACCACCAAGGTCCTGCGTAAGCTGCACCAAAACTCTCTCTTGAGGGGGCAAGGCTTGTAAGCAAACTCCTCTTGCTGTTTATTAAGAATTGTTCTGAAAACCAGCTTTTTGAGCAATGAGAACAGAACTTCTTTCTTGCGAGCATTCTCTGGCTTGGGCAAGAAACTAGAATATTACTTATGCCTTTGCCTTTAGCAGCGCATTGGCTTTTTTTGCCCTGAGTGTAAATAGATAGCAAAAATACCTGCGCTGCTAAAGGCAAAGGCATAAGTAATATTCCTATCAGCAAAAGTTGCTGCGAAACTCTCAACTTAGATGGAAACAGCTTTGATCTTTCTTTTAATTGCAGCTTGACAATGGCGAACATCGTTATATAATAATGCTTGCTATGAATGATAAGGTTAAAAAATTACAAAAAGAGCTGCTGAAAACCAAGGCGGAACTTTGGCTCTTATATGAAATATCAAACGCAATAAGAACAACTTTAAACCTGCCTGAGGTACTCTACGTAATATTAAGCGCTGTAACATCTCAAGAAGGCCTCGGTTTTAATAGGGCAATGCTTTTTCTTGTAAATAAGACCCGTTCAGCGCTTGAAGGTGTTATGGCTATAGGGTCTACCAATGCTGAAGAAGCGTATGCCATATGGAAAAAGATTGAGGAAGAAAAATTAAGCCTTGATAAAATAGTGGATATGTTTCACAGGATAGATAGCCATGTAATAAAAGCGCCCTTAAATAATATTGTAAAGAAAATAAGGCTGCCGCTGAATGAAACCAGTGGGATACTTGCAATGTGTACGCTTGAAGGTATGAATTTTGAGATTACATCCAGGCCTGCCAGAAAAAAGATATCAGACCCAACTCTCGATAAGCTTCATGTGGATCTTTTTACAGCTGTGCCTCTTAAAGGAAAACGTGAAACTTTAGGCGTTCTTCTGGTAGATAATATGATAACACAGAAACCTATTACCAGGAATGATATCCGCATCCTTACTATGTTTGCAAACCAGGCAGGCCTTGCGATAGAGAACGCCCATCTTTATGAAACTACAAAATTTCAGGCGCATACCGACTCCTTGACAAGATTATGGAACCATGGATATTTTCAAAACAGTTTAACAGAAGCTATAAGAGAAGCCAGATCGCGGAAATCTAGTGTTACGCTTGCAATGATAGACCTGGATAATTTCAAAATATATAATGACATTCTTGGCCATCAAAAAGGTGATGTCGCTCTTCGTGAGGTTGCGTCTGTGTTAAAGAAAAGTACTCGCAATCAGGACCTTGTGTGCAGGTATGGTGGTGAAGAATTTGCAATCATAATGCCTGGCATAGAAAAAGAAAACTCATCTTATACTATTGAGAGGTTAAGACTGGCCATAGAAAAGACTTTTAAACGTATTGAAAAAAAGAGATCTTTTCCACCTCTTACAATAAGCGCAGGCATCGCGTCTTTTCCAAATGACGCCAAAAAAAAAGAGAGTCTCATCAAAAAAGCTGATGAGGCTCTCTATACTGCGAAGCATGCCGGAAAAAACAGGGTAAACAGCTGTTAAACTTTCCCATCCGTAACACGCTCTTTTGATACTTTTGCTGTAACCGCTCCTGTCACATCCTGATTAAACTTTTTTGTTGCCGTTTCTTCAAACTCTTTCTTTCTGCTGGCTATCTTCTCATCATCCACAAGCTGAACCGAAACTATCTTAGATATACCGGATTTTTCCATTGTGATGCCATACATCAGGTCACAGACAGAGATAGTTTTCTTATTATGTGTGATAATAATAAACTGCGTTGTCTTTATAAACTCCTGCAATATTCTGCTGAAACGGTCTATATTAGCTTCATCCAGAGGCGCATCGATCTCGTCTAATATGCAAAATGGGGTTGGCCTTACCTTGAAAAGCGCAAAAAGGAGTGCCACAGATGTAAGCGCCTTCTCTCCTCCTGATAATAATGAAATGCATTGAAGCTTCTTTCCCGGGGGCCGAACCGCTATCTCTATACCGCTCTCTAATATATCAGCCTGATCCATAAGGAAAAGTTCTGCCGCGCCACCACCAAATAGAAGCTTAAAATACTCTTTAAAGGCAACTTGAATCTGTTCGAATGTTTCGATAAACATTCTCCTCGTAGTACGATTTATTTTGTTTATCGCTTTATGAAGACTTTCTTTCGCGCTCAAAAGATCTTCCTGTTGGCTGCTCAAAAAATCATACCTCTCTTGCAATTCCTTGTGTTCTTCAATCGCAACAAGGTTTACATGGCCCATCTTATCTATCTTTACCTTTATAGATCCCACCTCTTGCGCTATTCTTTCCCAGTCTTCGGTTCCTTCAAATACAACCTGTTCTTTATCAAGATCGACCTTGTACGCTAATTCTATTCTCTCTTTTATACTGTTAGCCTTGTGTGTAAGCTCGCTTATATTTAGATAAAAATTTGATATGTTATTTCTAATCTCATCAAGATCCTTCTGCATATTACGGGCCTTTTTCTCCATCTCATTAACCTGCGTATACGCCCTGCTTCTATCTCCCAAAAGCGCCGTAAGCTCCTCATTAACAACGGTAAGTTTCTCTCTTAATGCTATATTCTCTTCAGTAGCACGTTCAATATCAGTTGTCAAAGAAGAAGATTTGGCATGAGCTTTTTCATGCTGATTCTTTCTCTCTGAAACTGATATATTCTCATTATGCAATGACTCCTTAAGCATATTAAGGGATGCGTTTTGTGAATCATAGTTTTCAGCAACAAGCGACATCTGAGTCCGCAATTCTGCGAGAGATACTATGGCCTTCTCTTTCTCATCAGCTTGTTGAGCAATTGTTTCCTGATTCTGGCTTACAAAGGCTTCTATCTTGTTCTGTTCTGCCTCAAGGTTTATTAATTCTGTATTCAATGATTCTTCTCGCTGCTTGAGCGTAGCCTCTTCCGCGGTTGTCTCATCCAATTCAAGTTCAATGAGGGTCAATTCCTCTTGTAGTTTATCTTTCTGCTCTTTAACTTTTATTTTTTGAGACTCTTTTTCATGAAGTTTTATCTCTTCTTTCTTTGCTGCCTCTTCCTGGCTCGCCACATCCTTCTTCAATTGCTCAAGCCTAAATGCCGTGCTGGAATGCTCTTGCTCATAACCAGAGATCCGGCTCTTGAGGATATTTACCTCATTCGCAAGCTCATTTATCTTTGCGTCTCTCCCTATGATACTGGTATATTCATCCGCAAAGTTCGGGCCACCGGAATAAATAATGCCGCCTTTCATGTCACCTTCTTTTGTCACGAATACCATAGAAGAGTTTACATTTTGTGTATCATCAGGTATATGTTTTACTAAATATGTCTCTTTTAATAAATAATTAAGCGTATCTTTACCTCCATCTCTTGCCCCTATAAGCTCAGACAACTTTACCGCCTCAGGTACAGGGCAAGAAAAATTATCTTCACGCAAAACACTAGGTATATCTTCAGAAACTATGAACTGTGCCCTGCCCTTTTTGTTCTCCTTAAGAAAAATCAGTGCTTTCTGACGAGCTGTACTATTCCTTACTATTATGGCCTGGCTTTTTTCACCCAAAACACATTCAAGCGGCCTGATAAGGTTCTCCTTTGCTTCTATCATATCTGCTACAATACCTACAAACAGCTCTTTCTGCTGGGGGTCATTTTCTATAAACTCCATGTAGGCCTTTACCCCCTCAGAAAAACCTTCCTGATTCCGTTTAAGATCTCTTAAAACCTCTAACTTTGAGCTGGATGAAGCGAGCTTCTGCTTCATCTTATCTATAATATCTCTTTTCTCCTTAAAATTAATACCAAGCTGCGTAAAGGCATTCTTAAGCGAATGTAAAAGCTGTAGAACGTTTTCTAAAACTTTTCTTTGCTCAATAAACGCGGTCTCCGCAACCTGCAAGCTCGCTTCAACCGCATCCTTATCTTTTATAATCTTATCTTTTTCAATGCTCAGCCTGCGATTACGTGATAAAGCAGTAGCAACACCAGCTGAGGCTTTACTCAATTCATTCCTGGCCTTTGACTGGTTCGAGGCATTCTCCATTACAGTAACCTTACTATCAGATATAGCCTTTTCACACTGTTTTATAATTTGGGTTATATTATTTAACCCATCTTCTGTTTCAGCTACAAGCGCCTGTTTCTTTTCGCGCTCATCATTTACCAGGTTAAATTCATATTCCACGGAAGTTATCTTCTGCCGCATTTCAGAGGTTCTTCTTCCAATCTCCTCTATCTCTCTTGCGAGTGATCCGGAACGTTGTTTCAGCTCTTCTATCCTCTCAGTATCTACTCTTATACTGTTTTCATTCACACCTATAGCAGCTGAGGCCTGAGATACTCTCTCTCTTGTCTGTGCTATATTCTCATCAAATGAATTTATCTTTTCGCGATATATGCGCAATTCATCCTGCGCCAGATTAAGCCCTAAGGAGAGGTGCCCTTCTTTCTGTTTAAAAGAGCCTGTACAAAGTTTTTTATCTTTCTCCTGCTCCCTGACTTCGTTATATTCATGTAAAGTCAATTTAATATCAAGATTTTTTAATGTATCAAATTGCGCCCGGAATTTCTCTGCCTTCTGCGCCTGTCTCTCAATAGAATTTATCTGGCGCCTTACTTCATTTACAATATCCGCTATCCTGACAAGATTACTATCTGTATGCTCTAGCTTATTCAGCGCCTCTTTTCTCTTAACCTTATACTTTGTGATACCGCTTGCTTCCTCAAATATCTCACGACGGTCTTCAGGCTTTGCGTGAAGCACGCGATCCATTTTACCCTGCTCAGCTATAGAGTACGAGCTTACACCAATACCGGTACCTGCTAAAAGCGCGGTTATATCCTTAAGGCGTACCTGCGTCTTATTTAAAAGATATTCACTTTCGCCTGAACGAAAAATCCTTCTTGCTATAATAACTTCATCATAATCTACGGGAAGAGTGCGATCAATATTGGAAAAGGTCAGGGATACCTCAGCAAAATTGACTGCTTCAGTATTGTCGGCGCCATTAAAGATTATATCTTCCATCTTTGAACCGCGCAGCTCCTTGGCACTCTGCTCACCAAGAACCCATTTGATGCTGTCGCTGATATTAGACTTTCCGCAGCCATTTGGGCCTACTATGGCTGCGACACCGGGCTCAAAACTGAGGGTTGTTTTATTAGCAAAAGATTTAAATCCATATAATTCGATTTTTTTAAGGTACAATTACCGCTCCCTCCATTTTCGTGCGAATCTGCTTACATATATAATAAAACCTGCTTTTTTACAGGCAGGCTCGTCTATCTCTTGATACAAAAACCCACCGAATATAGTTTTATTATTACAGAATATCGACGGGTTGTCAAGATTAAATTAGGCTAAGATAGATTTGATTTTTTTGGTAAGAACAGGTATGATTTCATGAAGATCGCCTACTATCCCATAGTTTGCGACCTTAAAAATAGGTGCGTCGGGGTCTTTGTTAATAGCTATAATTATATCAGAAGAGGACATACCTGCCAAATGCTGTATCTGCCCCGATATACCGCATGATATGTATATTTTCGGGCAGACTGTCTTTCCTGTCTGGCCAACCTGATGTGAATATGCGATCCAATCAGCGTCAACAGCCGCGCGTGAAGCGCCTACCGCGCCACCTAATGCATCCGCCAGTTCGTGCAGAAGCGCAAAATTCTCAGGCTTGCTCAGGCCCCTTCCGCCTGATACTATTATATCTGCTTCAGAAAGATTTACTGTGCTGCCCTCTTCTTCTATTACATTCACCAGTTTTGTTCTTGATGATAACATATTATCATTGTAAACTTTCTTAATAACCTCTCCGCTCTTTGAAGTATCAACTTCAGCCTCTTTCATAACCTTGTGCCTTACCGTTGCCATCTGGGGCCTATGGTTTGGGCAGATAATAGTAGCCATTATATTTCCACCAAAAGCAGGGCGTGTTTGCAGAAGAAGCCCTTTCTCCTGGTCTATATCAAGGCTTGTACAATCCGCTGTAAGGCCGGCATTTATCTTTACAGCAACCCTTGCTATTAATGAACGCCCGGTTGATGTTGCGCCGCATAAAACTATTTCCGGCTTATACTCATTTATAAGCTCGATAATAACCTTAGAATAAGGCTCATTCTGATACTGTAAAAGCTCCGGTGAATCAACAAGATATACCTTCTCTGCGCCGCGATGTATCATCTCATCTGTTTTTTCACATATATCTTTGCCTAAAAGTACTGCGCAGAGTTCAACGCCTAATTTATCCGCAAGCTCCCTGCCTTTTCCCAGAAGCTCATAAGTAACACTTTGTATGTCACCTCTGTATTGCTCTGCCACAACCCACACACCCTTGTAAGCTGATATATCCTGCGCAACTGCTTCTTCTTTCCTTAAAAGTATGGCATCAAACTTACATGAATCCACACAGGCACCGCATAAATTACATGTATCAAAATCTATAACAGCAAGCTTTCCCTCCATGCTTATTGCGCCAAAAGGACACGCACTTAAACATGCCTGGCAGCCAACACATTTTTCTGTAATTATCTCTATAGCCATTATTATATTTTACTTTTACACTCGTCCTTAAGGACTTTCACTAACTTATCGACTATCTCTTCCGTAGAACCTGTAAGCATCTCGCCCCCTTCGCGTGGAGGAGGGGTAAATATCTTGACAACCTGTGTAGGTGAGCCATTCAGCCCCAATAATTTCTCATCAGCATCGAGATCTTTCGCAGTCAAAGCTTTTATCTGCGCGGATTTGGCTTTCATTTTACCTTTAAGCGACGGAATGCGCGGCTCATTAATCTCTTTTACAACTGTAAACAACACGGGTAAGGGGGCCTCGATAATTTCATAGCCTTCTTCTGTCATGCGTTCTACCCTTGCCCGATCTGCTGTCACCTCTTCTATCTTTTTAACATATGTAACCTGCGGAATATCAAGATGCATTGATATCCCAGGGCCTACCTGCGCTGTATCGCCATCTGCTGCCTGTTTACCACAAAATATAATATCAAATTTACCTATTTTTCTTATTGCACAGGCCAATGTATAACTTGTTGCCCATGTGTCACTTCCCGCAAATGCCCTGTCAGAGACAAGAACAGCTTCATCAACACCCATAGATATCGCCTCACGAAGAGCAATCTCTGCTTGTGGAGGGCCCATTGTAACGGCAATTACATTGCCATTTAATTTCTCCTTAGTTCGTACCGCTTCTTCTATAGCATACATATCAAAAGGATTTATGATAGACTCAACCCCTTCACGAATCAAAGTATTTGTCTGCGGATCTATCTCTATATTAGCAGTATCCGGTACCTGTTTTATGCATACTATTATATTCATATATTGCTGCTACTTCCTCAGCATCTCCTTAATCATCTCCACTGCTATTATGCTACGCTGTATCTGATTCGTACCTTCATATATCTGAGTAATCTTTGCATCACGCATATATTTTTCGACCGGATAATCACGCATATAACCATAACCACCAAATACCTGAACAGCGTCTGTCGTTACTTTCATTGCAACATCTGACGCAAAGAGCTTTGACATCGCGGATAGCTTGGATATATCCTTTGCTCCGGAATCGATCAGTCCTGCGGCTAAATAGACTAATGCGCGTGCTGCCTCTACTTGTGTTCCCATATCTGCCAGCATAAACTGCATTCCCTGAAAACTCGATATAGGCTTTCCAAACTGAACACGTTCCTTTGCGTATTTTAACGCGTGGTCAAGCGCGCCCTGAGCAATGCCAACAGCCTGCGCGCCTATTCCCGGGCGCGATTTATCAAATGTCTTCATAGCGACTATAAAACCTAAGCCCTCCTTACCCAAAAGATTCTCTTTGGGAATTTTGCAGTTTGTAAATATAAGCTCTCTTGTCGCAGAAGACCTTATACCAAGTTTTTTCTCTTTTTTACCGAATTCAAAACCAGGTGTACCTTTTTCTACAATAAACGCGCTTGCTCCACGGCTCCCCTTTGTTTTGTCTGTCATGGCTATAACAGTATATGTTTCAGCTTCACCGCCATTTGTAATCCATTGTTTTACGCCATCTAAAATATAATAATCTCCGTCTTTTTTAGCTGTAGTGCTTACAGCGCCCGCATCACTCCCGGCTCCCGCCTCTGTAAGTCCAAAAGCAGCCAATTTTTTACCCTTGGCAATATCAGGAAGGTATTTCTTCTTCTGGTCTTCTGATCCGTAAAGTATTATAGGATATGCTCCCAACGCGCTTGCAGCGTAGCTAACAGCAATACCGCCACATGCTTTTGAAAATTCCTCAGTAGCTATGCAGAGCTCTGTTACACCGCCGCCCATACCACCGTATGCCTCTTCAATATATATACCAGCTAAATCACTCTCTGCTATAACCTTGAGTATAGGCCAGGGAAACTCCTCCTTTTCATCATACTCAGCAGCAACAGGACGTATCTTCTCATCCGCTATCTGACGTGCCAGATCTCTGATCATCTTCTGCTCTTCAGTCAATAAATAAGACATTTTTTCTCCTTTGGATTAAAATAAAAGAGATAGTAAATAGCGGAATATCACCACATTCGCTATGTGCTATCCCTGCCTGGCCCCTGCCTATCGGCTAATACGCAAGTGTTATATATTAATCGCTGATCTTCCTTATTGCGATTGTAGCGTTATGCCCACCAAAACCAAGGCTATTAGATATAGCTATATCAACTTCCATCTCTCTGGCCTTGTTAGGTACATAGTCCAGATCACAGTCTGGATCAGGGTATTCATAATTTATTGTAGGAGCTACAACACTATTTGATATTGTAAGAGCAGTAGCTGCAAGCTCTACCCCCCCAGCAGCACCAAGCATATGGCCTGTCATTGATTTGGTAGAACTTATTGCTATATTTTTAGCATGTTCGCCGAATAGCACCTTTATAGCCTTTGTCTCCATTGTATCATTAAGCACTGTTGATGTGCCGTGAGCATTTATATAGGTTACATCTTCGGAACATATATTCGCATCTTTTAACGCTTCCTGCATGCACCTTATAGCGCCTTCACCATCTGGATTAGGCGCTGTCATGTGGTATGCATCACAACTCATGCCATAGCCAATAACCTCTGCATAGATTTTAGCGCCCCTTGCCTTAGCGCGATCATGCTCCTCTAAAAGAATAATCCCTGAACCTTCTGCCATTACAAAACCATTTCTCTGAATATCAAACGGCCTGGATGCTTTTTGAGGGTCGTCATTCCTTGTTGATAACGCTCTGGCCGCACAGAAACCTCCGATACCCATGGGGCTTATGGCAGCTTCGCTTCCTCCTGAAAACATAACATCAGCATATCCATGCTGTATTATTCTAAATGCTTCACCAATAGAGTGATTAGCCGAGGCACAAGCTGTTACAGAACAAGAGTTGGGCCCTTTAAGCCCAAGGTTTATCCCAACCATACCCGATGCCATATTCACAATAATCATAGGAATAAAAAATGGAGATATACGAGAAGGCCCATTCTTTAATAGGATCTGGTGCTCTCTCTCAATAGTATGGATACCACCTATACCAGAACCTATGATAGAGCCTGCTTTGTAAGGATCTACAGTAGAAAGATCGAGTTTAGCATCCTCTAAAGCCATTTTAGCCGCAACAACAGCAAATTGAGTAAACCTGTCACTTCTCTTTATATCCTTTTTAGACATATAAGAAGTAAGATCGAGATCCCGTACTACTCCCGCGATGCGGGAAGTATAGGCAGAAGCGTCAAAACTGGTTATCTCAGTTACTCCGGATTTCCCGGATTTTAGAGCTTCCCAATAATCGTCTTTGCCATTGCCTATTGAGGATACTATACCAAGGCCTGTAATAACTACGCGTCTTTTCATTTATGTATTAGCGGGGATTGTAAATTAGCTTTTTGTAGAAACTTTATCTTCTATGTATTTGATAGCTTCTGAAACCTTGCTCATCTTCTCCGCATCTTCATCAGGTATCTCAATACTGAATTCCTCTTCAAGAGCCATAACAAGCTCTACTGTATCTAAAGAATCAGCGCCAAGATCATCGATAAAAGATGCCTCTTGAGTTACTTCCTCTGGCTTAACACCCAATTGCTCTGCGATAATAGATTTTACCTTTTCATCTGTTGCCATATTTCTTCCTCCTTTTTTAATATGCTAACCCCACGCTCAACTATTTTAACATATACACATAGTACATGCTTTCACTTACATTACCATGCCGCCATCAACCTTTATTACTTCACCTGTTATGTATGATGAGGCATCACTCACCAAAAATAAAACAAGATCCGCGACATTCTTCGGCTTGCCCAAAGATCCAAGAGGTATAAGCTTTAGCATAGCAACTCTCTGCTCATCTGTAAGCTTATCTGTCATAAGAGTCTGTATAAAACCTGGGGCAACTGCGTTAACATTGATACCCCGCAAAGCCAACTCTTTCGCGCTACTCTTGGTAAGCCCTATAAGGCCTGCTTTGCTTGCAGCGTAATTAGCCTGGCCCGCATTTCCCATAATTCCGATAATTGAAGCGATATTGACTATCTTACCATACCGCTGCTTAATCATCGTTCTACAAACCGCTTTTGTGAAATTGAAAGCGCCTTTTAGGTTTACGGTAAGAACTGCATCCCAGTCTTCTTCTTTCATCCGCATCAATAATGCATCCCTGGTGATGCCAGCATTGTTGATGAGTATATCAATTCTACTGAATTTGTCAAGTGATTTATTGACCATATCTTCACAAGAACCGGATTTTCCCACATCAACAACCGCGATGAGGCATTTCCTGCCCAGGGCCTCTATCTCAGATTTAACCTGTTCAAGCGCGGCTTTATCTATATCGCATATTGCTATATTGGCACCTTCATTAGCAAGTGCGAGAGCAATCTCTTTCCCTATGCCTCTTGCCGCTCCTGTAACTATAGCTGTCTTATCTTTTAGTTTCATAGTATATATATGATTAACATAATAATTAGTATCTAGTCAAGTAAAATTTTCCTATATTAGAAAATTAATCCTGATAAATCTGTTCCCAGTCACTGAGTTTCTCATCAGCATTAAAGAAGAAATATATCTTTTCACCCTTAAAAAAGGTAGAGGTTGGCGGTTTATAAGCCCATCTTGAACCATTACCAGCCTTTGCTGCAGGATCACCGCACTGCTTCATAATATCATCTTTTGAGAGGCCTTCTGTTATTTCAGAGCCCTGAATAAACTCTTTTGCCTTCTGGTAATTATCACCTTCTACCCGGCGCTCCTTGGCCATCCTGTCCATACTGGCTTTTAAGCCCGTAAGCCTTCTTATCACACCAACCGCAAAGAGTGGCTTAATATGCATACCAGAAAAAACTGATAAAATTATTATAAAAACCGCTGCCTGTCTCATATGTAAGATTATTTTATCATTATTAGCATTAATTTTCAACCAATTTCATTGCAAATGCTCTGATAGATATCCACCAGTAAGCCCATCTATGTTTGCTGTAAGTTCGTCGAGTCGTAACTGTTTAAACACTCTTTTATTATTATCTGGCGGATCCTGCAGAAGCTCCATCTGAAGCCTCCTTCTCTCAAAATACAGTTTTGTTACTTCATCAAGCAGATCATTTCTAAGCTGCACCATAAGCCTGGAACGTACGTCTATGTTGGTCTGGTCATCATTCCAGATAAGTTCTCCCAGGTCCCATGAAAAATCGATATCCCACCCAAAGTTTCTATCACTTGGCCCCTCAATATAAAAATCAGAAGTTGTGGTGCTTCCGCGATCAAGGCTTACTGTATTACCTATACTACCATCAAGGCCAAAACTGACCTTTGGCAGCAATGCCTTATTCTGAGCTGACCTGCGCATCCACTTTATCTTATCAGGATATACTTCTGCGTAATCGATGGCAACCTGCTGTATCTCTAATATATCAGGCTCTTTATCATGCATACTATTATATTCTTCTTTAGTATCTATGCTCATGCAGGTGGATACCTTATCCAGCTCAGCACTGAACAGCCCCCGATCTGTCGCGGCATAAATAAGCCCCTGCGGAGAAGAAGCATCCATCATATTTATTCTCAAAGTAGTCAATCCGCTTGAACAGCTTCTCCATGCGCCTACTTTCTTATTATACTCAAATATACCTTTCTTAGTCGCAGCAAATATTCTCGCGCCGGTTGCCAGAATAAATTTTACCTGCCTGGTCAACAGCCCTTCGTAAGTAACCATTTGCCAATCCCGTGATTCTAATAGAGAGGTATAAAGGCCGAAATCGGTAGCCAGATATACTCTCTTATCATCAATTACCAGATAATTAAGCTCGCTGTACCCCTCTTCATTACCATTGTCACCCTTTTCATCATACGTCTTTATAACATATATCCTGTCCCATGAGACATAATTTCTCTTTGTATAATAGACACCGTCAATTGCGCATACATAGAGACAATTATCACCTATGGCAACAGAATTTATTTGCCTGTTGATAAAAGTCTCTTCCACGCTCCAACTCTTTGCCTTATCACAACTCTTGAAAAGTCCTCTCTTTGTACCTATTAAAATCGTATCGCTATCATGGCTGATGCCAATACAGTTTACATGCCTCTGCAGATCATCCATACCCTTAAAAGACCTATGCCAGGCGTTTCCGTCATCCTGACTTATATATAATCCATCAGATGTGGCGGCAAATATTTTAGAAAAATCTTTCGGATCATAAGAGATAAAGTTTACACTTTTTCTTTCACCCTTTAACATAAATACCCTTACCCAGTTATTACCTGAATCGATACTCCTGTAGATACCCCTTTCCCCTCCCGCATAGACTATATTTGGCCTCTCCTTAATTACACATACTGCTGTAACTATAGTCTCATTTATACCATTATCAGAATTGCGCCATAAAAGCTCTTCATCCGCGAAACCTACTGCAACAGGCAGAGTAAAAATCATTAAAATAAAAAGAGTCATAACCCATTTTTTAAATCTTATAAATTTTGGATCGATACTACCACCCTGTCTCCTTTTGATAAACTTCCTTTTTCGTCTTCTCATCTCCTGCCTCCCCTTGTTTTTTCTACACTATCAATAATTTGATGATTTGTCAACATAAATTTCATTAAATATCAAATTGGTATACTAATTTTTGCATTTTTATCAAATTTTATCTTGACAAAACAGGCCATTACTGGTACATTGACTATGTTATGAATATAGGCAAAAAGATACATGAACTCAGAAAAGAAAAGAATATGACGCTCAGAGAACTCTCTGAGGCAAGTGGTGTCGCGCTAGCTACATTAAGCAGGATAGAGACAAATAAAATGGTTGGAACAATAGAATCACATAAAGCCATAGCTTCTGCTCTCGGGAAAAACCTGCCTCAGCTCTATAGCAATATTGAGATTGAAAACAGGCCTATTGAATTTCAGCCGATTAAAAATCGCACAGATCTCTTTATGCATAATGAAAAAGCTTCTTACTATATGCTGACAAACAATGTATTAACAAAAAAGATGATGCCTGTTATCCTAAAGATAGCTCCGGGCGGGGAAAGCTCTGCAGAACAACTTCCTAAAGATACAGAAAAATTCGTGTATATATTAAAGGGGGAGTTTCACATAAGAGTTGGAGATAAAGATCATATCGTAAAAAAAGGTGAAACATTATATTTTGACGCTTCCACGCTTCACTATTTTAAAAACTTAGGGCGCGAAGAGATACAGGCAATATGCGTAATCACCCCACCTGCCCTTTAGGAGATCTATTATGGATAAAAAAAAGATTCTTATATGCGATGATGAAGAAAATATACGCAAGTCACTCAAACTAATCCTCTCTGATAAATACGATACAGCCGTTGCTGAAAATGGCGAAGAAGCCATAAGAAAGATCCATGCAGATCCAGACATAAAAGTAGTGCTTCTTGATATAAAGATGCCTGGTAAAAATGGCCTTGATGTATTAAAAGAGATAAAATCCTATAAAAAGATATCAATTGTTATAGTAACAGGTTATCAGAGTGTTGAAACAGCGGCGGAATTTGTAAAGGCTGGCGCAGCTCATTATATCACAAAACCTTTTGAATCAGAAGATGTGCTTGAGACGATAGAAAAAGCTATCTCGTAAAAATGTTTCCCTATTATATAACCTCTTTATTGACCACCGTTGCCTCTCTTGGCTTAGGACTCTTTGTATTCTATAAAAATCCAAAAAACCGCCTCCATCAATCACTCCTTAGGCTAAATCTGGTTGTTGCCGTCTGGAGCCTGTTTCTTTTTCTGCATTATATTTCTAGAACACTGTCTATCGCAGCATTTACACTGTATATACTGCATACCGCGGTCATATTTATACCAGCCTGCTATCTTCATCTTGTATCAGACCTGTTAAATATCAATAAGCAAAAAATCATTAGAGCCTCCTACGTAATCAGCATAATATTCGCGGTTTTAATCTACAATAACAATTTTATAGCAGGTATTGAACCAAAATTATATTTTCGATTCTATGCTACTGCCGGCAGGCTCTATCTGTTATGGATTATTGCCTATCTAATTATATCCGGATACGCTACATACCTTTTATTGAAAAACTACTCTGGATCATCACATATAAAGAAGATCCGGATAAGATATGTGCTCTTTGCCTCTTTTATAGGTTTTGCCGGTGGCAGTACCATATATCCTCTCTTCTATAATATACAGATTCCTCCATGGGGCGAACACATAATATTCATATACCCTGTAATCTTCTCTATTGCCGTCCTTAAGCACGATGTCCTTGAACTAAACATAGCAATAAAACGCACAATAGTCTATTCTGTATCAATTCTTATTATAACTATCACATATCTTGTAATAGTGCTGCTTTCAGAAAGATTATTACGAAATATGATGGGATACCAGTCGATATGGGTAACAGTCGCTGCTGCTGTAATAATAGCGCTAATCTTTACCCCATTAAAAAATATGGTAGAATCATTAATAGAAAAATTCTACATAACAAATGCTTATCAACGCCTTCAAAGAGAACTTATAGATTCTGATAGAAGCAAGGCTCTGGCGCAGTTGGCAGCCGGCATGGCTCACGAGATAAGAAATCCTTTAACTGCTATAAAAACATTCAGCGAATATTTACCTAAAAAATTTGATGATAGGGATTTCAGAAACGAGTTCTCCCAAATAGTCAAGACAGAGGTTGATAAGATAAACTCTCTTATTACCCAGCTTCTTGAATTCTCAAAACCAACAAGCCCTGTCCTTGTCTCTGTAGATCCGCATCAGCTTCTGGATTATACATTAGATATTTTGTCTGCGGAGATATTAAAAAATAATGTAAAGATAGTCAAAAATTATACAGCAGATGCCAGCCTCATAGAGGCTGATTCGAACAAGTTAAAGCATGTTCTGTTTAATATTATCAGGAACGCTACAGAAGCTATGCGATACAGTGGCACCTTGTCCATAAATACTTTGAATCAAAAAGATAACTTTATAATAGAGGTTGCCGATACCGGGTGCGGCATTAAAAGAAATGACCTTAAGAAGATATTTCAACCCTTCTTTTCAACCAAACCAAAAGGTACTGGCCTTGGCCTTGCAGTAACAGAAAGCATAATAGCTGAACATAATGGAAATATTTCAGCAAAGAGCGCTATTGGTAAAGGCACAACATTCACAATATCCCTCCCAAAAAGCAGCTAATCATCCTCAATAGCCACAGACGTTTTAAAAGTTGTTCGGTCCACTGTCCACAAATTGAGCTTTACATTGTACCCTATAAGGACAGATGGTCGCTATATATATTCATCTGGATTTAAAACAATGTTGGCTCTTGCTTGAAATCTCCTTTTTGAGACACTGTCGTGCTCGAATTGGGGACAGTGTCCCTATTAAGAATCAAAACGTCTGTGGCTTTACACGCTGGGAAAAATTTTGTGTTTCTGCGGAATTGCTCAAAAGCTGGCTGTGGGTAACGTTTTATTATGGGTAGGACTGTATCTTCTATAGCCTAATGATGAAAAAGACTATAAAGCTTAATAATAAAATCACTATAAAGGCCGTCGCAACATGCGAGTACCTGATATCACTTAAAAATCCTATCCTGCGGTTAAGGAACTCTCCACAATATATACACCTTAAAGCATCATCATCAAAGTTGGGTTTTTTACAATGCGGGCAGATATATTCAGCCATTTAATCTACTCCCCTCTTTTCTCATACCACATTTAGCACAACTTTTATCGCTAATCAGGTTTGCGTAATCGCAGTTACCGCATATCCACGTATCTCCGGAAGATTTTATCGTACTGGCCTTATTAGCGTGGTTACAATTATCACATTCTGTAAGAAGCTTACTATTCTCTGCGCCGCATTTTCTGCAAATCCAGTTATCAGGAGAAGAGGGTTTTCCGAAGCTCTTCTTATATGCCCTCTTAATGATGCGCTTCATATATATGTATAGGATAATAACTATAGCAATCGGAATCAGTATAATAAAAATAATCTTTGAACTGATATAATAGAGATAAAGCAATAATGCTATGGAAATAATTCCCGCGCATATTTTAGCGATAATATCCTCAACGCTATCCGGCAACAGGCCTCCACCGCCAATCTCAAATATTATCAATAGTAAAAGCGCAAAACCAGATAATGTTCCAAACAGCATAAGCCATTTTTTTATAGGCAGCTGTTCCTTCTGCCGGGCTTCTTGTTCAACGTTGGGCCCATATTGGTTATGAGATATACCCGAATCTATATAATGGCCTTGCGAAAAAATAGCTGCGGGAATAACTATGTAGCCGGGAGCTAAACTTAAAAGAATGAACAAAACCGATAAAATAGATTTTATTTTTTTCATGGACGAAAATAAATGGGGCCGCATCTCAAAGAAGTGCAGCCCCATTTTTTTGTTATTTCTTAAGTTTGAATTTCTTCTTCATCATTAACACCAGCAAAAGGGCGGTTTCCATTTTCAGAAGAAACAACCTCTATCTTAGAAATCTGCTGCAGATAACCGGAAGTAATCATCAATATCGCGAAAGGTACTGCTAAGAGGCTAACGAGCCAGCCAATCACCGGAATCTGTCCGGACAAGCTGCTCAAGAGAATGTATATGGCAGCAAGTGCCAGATTCATCCAAAAACCTCTATCAATAACAAGCTTCCAGCTTGCCTTAAGAGAGTCTATAACACCTTTATCCTGGTCTACCATGAAAAAGTAGGTGTAGAGCCACATAGTCATCAGGATAATTCCAGGAATAATCAATAAGATAAATCCTGAAAATACAGCCAATCCCTGCAAAAAGAAGAGCCCTACCAATGGCCAGAATTTGGTAAACATCTTAAACATATCATTGAGCTCTATCTTCTTATCCTCTCTTCGTATAGCATTCATTGCCATAAGGCAATATCCACCGAATAAAGGCCCTGCTAAGATAAGTAACGTAAAAAGAGATATGACCTGAAAAATAAGGACTGAAAGCAAGAGCATTAATATGTTAACCTTATATACTTCTAACGCATCTGTAAAACATTTGCTTATATCAAGCTGTTTCTGTTCCATAATCTTCCTCCGATCTGTTTACCTAAAACCTTAATATAGCACTTGCTGAAAATGCAGTCTCATCGATAAAACGGCCTTCGGCATTTATTGACAGAGAATCAAACGCCAGTACGTCAAGCCCTGCAAATATACCAAACTGTGATTTCGGATCAAAACTATATTCATATGATTTACCGGATACTGTAGCCGTAGCTTTACCGCTTGCATCTGAATACTTGACACCTGCGTAAGGAGAGACTGTATTAAACTGGTACGAAACGCCTATGGCGGCTTGCCATTCATTGCAATTAAATTTTTTCTCTGTAAGTTCCGGGTCTGTTGAACAATATATCGTATCGCCTACTTTAACCTTATCTACACCCAGATCAGAACTTCTATATTTTCCATCGATACCTATACGAAGTGTGGCTTTATTACCAGCATATTTAACATCTTTTTCATATATTACAGCCGTACCCCCTACTCCCCAGGCAAGGTCTGTTTTCGTATCCCACTCTACTCTGCTGCCGGAGATCTTATACTTCTGGGCTGCTTCCGCGCCGCCTACAAGCCCGTATACATATGCCTTGTTACCTATTACTATTCCACCTTTACCGCCATAAAAGAAATACTCTGTATCGCTTGCCTGGCTTTTCATATTACGATCAGAATTAAGATCAACCTCAGCCCCGAGAATAAAGCCAAACTTGCTATTTTCATCTTTAAATACCATGCCTTTTTTTAATGTGGCTGGAGATCCTATATTTCCTACGGGCATGGCATAAGATGAAATCGCGCCGGCTACAATGACAAAACATATAATAAATAACAATAAACGCTTCACGTGTTCCTCCTTTTTTATTTTATGCGGCTATATTATGGCAAATAAGTTCCGGATCTATGCGGCGTAATAGCCCCTTTAAGACTGTGCCCGGGCCTATCTCCAAAAAAGTTTTGATACCGCGCAAAGCAACATGCCTTATAGATTCTTCCCAATAAGTCGTAGAGCTGAGCTGATCAACAAGATTTTCCTTTATCTGCTCAGGATTATCTTGCGCATATGTCATAACATTGCTGACAACAGGAATTTTTGGCGGCAGCACTAAAACAGCTTCCAGCGCCTTTTTAAGCTTGTGAGAAGCCCCTGCCATAAGAGTTGAATGAAACGGGCCGCTTACATCAAGCATTATAGCTCGTCTTGCGCCTTCTTCCTTTGCGCGTAAAACCGCTTTATCAACAGCATCCACGGCACCGGAGATAACTATCTGCCCAGGGCAATTTAGATTTGCTATCTCTGCGCCTGTCTCTTCACATATCTCTTCTATACTTTTTAAACCAAGGCCAAGTATAGACGCCATTTTGCCGGGGTTTTCCCCTGACGCATCCTCCATAAGCTGGCCTCGTAAATGCACAAGTTTTACCGCATCACTAAATGACAATGATTCCGCGGCAACCAAAGCTGTATACTCTCCCAGGCTAAGGCCCAATGCTACCTGAGGTGTAAACTCTGA
Source organism: Candidatus Omnitrophota bacterium (assembly GCA_030593065.1). Taxonomy (GTDB): domain Bacteria; phylum Omnitrophota; class Gorgyraeia; order JABMRG01; family JABMRG01; genus JAUVHV01. The sequence continues at coordinate 65,565 of JAUVHV010000002.1, forward strand.
TTTCTCTAAAAGATGGGCACGTAATACCGCGATAGAGGTAACAAGAATACCTACCTGGCAATTTTGCGTCTTTGTGAGCTCTTCCGCGGGGCCTTCAAAACAGAGGCGAGTTAAATCGAATTTTAAGATATCATTTGCATGATTAAATGTCTTCTTAACAATATCATGTTTTTCATAAAGCGATTTACCCATGCCCACATACTGAGCGCCTTGTCCGGGAAATATAAAAGCTGTATCTACCATTTCAGAACTATTGACCCCCATGTAAAACCAGCTCCAAAAGCTACAAGCACAACAATATCCCCCTTTTTGATTCTCTTCTCCTTCACCGCTTCACACAAAGCTATTATTGTAGATGCGGCTGAAACATTGCCATACTTTGCGACATTAAGATAGACCTTATCTTCAGGAAGCCCGATCCTTTGCCTTACAGAATTTATAATCCTTATATTCGCCTGGTGCGGGATTAAAAGAGATATATCCTTGCATCCTAAATTAGCATCGCAAACAGCGCGTGTCGCGGCATCTGTCATAAGCCTTACAGCAGACTTGAAAACTTCACTGCCGCTCATCTTGATATAATGAAGCCTATTTTTTAAGGTATCCTTTGAGGCAGGATTACATGAACCTCCTCCCGGAAGATATAACAGGTTAGCAAGGTCGCCATCAGCTCCAAGATAATGTGATAATATTCCACCTGAAGTAACGGGCCCAAGTACAGCCGCGCCTGCGCCGTCACCGAAGAGCACACATGTATTTCTGTCTGTATAATCTGTAACTGATGTAAGCACCTCAACACCTATTACAAGCGCGTTCTTGTACATGCCTGAATCTATAAAATGTCTTGCTGTAACCAGGCCATATATAAAACCCGAACAGGCAGCTCCTATATCAAAACAGGCCGCGTTCTTTGCGCCTATCTTTGACTGTACAAAACATGATGTTGATGGAAATGGCATATCAGGTGTTATGGTAGCGACAATAATTAATTCAATCTCTTCTGGTTTTAGATTTGCTGATTCCAGGGCCTTGTTCGCGGCCTTTGCGGCAAGTGTACTTGATGGCGTACCAGGCTGTACGAGCCTGCGCTCTTTTATCCCTGTTCTCGTAGTTATCCATTCATCGGATGTATCGACCATCTTTTCCAGATCCCGGTTTGTAAGTACCTTTTTAGGTACATACATACCAAGGCCTGCGATACCAACCAACTTCTTTCTTGTCATCTAAAGAGATCCTTTCTACAATGCGATTGCATCCATAATATGTTGATTTATCTGAAGCTCTACAAATTCCGCTGCTTCCTTTATTGCATTTTTTATAGCTTTGGCTGAAGAGCCCCCATGTCCGATAATAGTAACACCACTTACACCAAGAAGAGGCGCACCGCCATATTCAGAGTAATCTATCTCTTTTTTCAGGGCATTAAATGCCGGCATGCTAAGAAGCGCGCCAATCTGTGTCATAATACCCTCTTTCAATTTTCTTTTTAGGAATATAGCGAGAGTATGCGCAAGTGATTCTGAAACCTTTAAGACCACATTACCAACAAATCCGTCACAGACTATAACATCATACTCGCCTGTGTATATATCACCGCCTTCAACGTTACCTATAAATTTTAATACGCTTGAATTGAGCAGCCGGTGAGTCTCCTTCATAAAATCTGTACCCTTGGCTTCTTCTCCCCCTACATTCAGAAGCCCTACTTTTACAACTTTCTTATTGAGCAGGTGCCTTTGCAGCGCATCACCCATAATCCCATATTGCAAAAGATGTTCCGGCTTTGGACTAATATTTGCGCCCACATCAATAAGCACACACAGATCTTTTAGGGTAGGGTATATCATGCTTATACCAGGACGATACACACCCTTTAAAAGCCCCATCCTTAATGCTACCGCGCATACAACCGCGCCTGTATTACCAGCTGATACAAACGCGTCGACCTTACCGTCTCGTAAAAGCCTTGCTCCTACATTTATGGAAGAGTCTCTTTTTCGGCGAACACTCAATGCTGCCGGCTCATCCATACTTATGACTTCTGAGGCATGGCACACAGATATACTTTTCGGGGCATTGACACCTTTCTTGAACAGTTCTTGTTGAATTATCGTATTATTTCCAACAAGTACAATATCATATCCAAATTCCCGGGCAGCCATAACTGCCCCCTCTATGTTAATATAAGGCGCCTTATCACCGCCCATCGCGTCTATTGCAATACGCATATCTCTTATAACTCCTTTACTTCTTTGGCTTTTTGGTTTTCTCTTTTTTGACTACAATCTGCCTGCCTTTATAATAACCGCATTTTGAACATAGATGATGAGGAAGAACCACATGGCCGCAATTGGAACATTTCACAACAGACAACTCATCGAGCTTATAATGTGTGCGTCTCTTTCTTCCTCTTGCTTTTGAATGTCTTCTTTTTGGTGTGCTCACTTTTTTAGTACCTCCATTTCTGCCATCTTCATTTTAACCTTAAAGCTAAATCAGTAAGGGTGCGAACCAGAAAAGCCTGAATAAATATTAAACAAAGAACTGCTATAATAGGTGATATATCAACAGCCCAAAACTGCATCTTGAAGATCTTTCTTATAGGGGCAAGAATGGGGTCTGTTACCCGCTGTAAAAATTGCACAATAGGGTTGAATGGATCGGGATTTACCCAGCTAACCAGTGACCTGATAATGATAATCCAGTAAAGAAGCGTGATTATAATATCAAGAAGGCGCGCTATGCTTAATAATAGATTCCCAAAAATAAACATCCATTCCCCTTCTCTTTTACCTGCAAGAAAGCTGCTTTGACCTTTTAGCGGCTGCTGTCATCGCAATTTTTACAGTTGTTGCAAATTCTTTTTTCTTAAAAATTTCTAATGCCGCTTCCGTTGTCCCGCCTTCTGATGTCACGTTTTTACGCAATACTGCGGGGTTCTCTGCCAAAGAATACTGTAAAAGGCTTGCGCCAAATGCTGTCTGGGTAACAAGCTTTAATGCTGTATCCTTTTTAAGGCCCAGGGCTTGAGCCCCATCCACCATAGCTTCCATAAGCAGAAAAAAATACGCCGGCCCGCTTCCTGACACAGCAGTTACAGCATCCATATCTTTTTCATTAAGCAGTATTGTTTCTCCGACACAGGCATAGATGCTTTCCGTTATATCTATGTCAGATTTTTTAAGTCCGCTTCCGGCGGCAATCGCGGTCATTGCAAAACCTATTAACGCGGGTGTATTAGGCATCACTCTTACCACTCTTTTCGCGCCTGTTTTCTTTTTTATAAAATCTATTGTAACACCCGCGGCTTTTGATATAATAAGCTTCGTTCTGGCAACTTCTGCTATCTCACTAAGCGCAGATCCCATATCCTGGGGCTTGAGAGCCAGAATAATTATATCAGATTTTTTAACCGCCTCAATATTAGAAGCGGTAACCTTCACGTGATAATTCTTTTTTATAAATCTCAATCGTGAATCGCGATTATCAGAAATAATAATACGCGATCTTGTAAATAATTTTTTAGAGACAAGGCCCTTTAATAACGCCTCCCCCATATTGCCACAACCTATGATTGCTATTTTCTTATTCACTTAATCCTTTTCAGCCGAAGGCTGATCCGCCTCCGGCGGAAACCTTAATCTTTTATATTTTCAGCCTTTGGCTGAAAATATAGCAGTCCCGATTCGTACAAAAGTAGCGCCTTCTTCTATTGCTGTTTCAAAATCCTGAGTCATACCCATCGAAAGCTCTCTGACATCTGTATTTGGGATATCTTCTTTTAATAGATTATCCCTTAATATACACAGGTCTCTGAAGTACGGCCTTGCAGCTTCTGAGGTTTCCGCGAAAGGTGCCATTGTCATAAGGCCTATTATATGCAAATTAGGCAGTAGAGATACTTCTTTAATAAAATTAGGGGCATCACCCGGGCTGATACCATACTTTGCCTCTTCTCCGGAAACATTGACCTCTACGAAACAGTCTATTCGCTTGTTTATTGCTTTAAGGTGCTTATCCAATTCAACAGCAAGCCTTAAGCTATCCAGAGAATGAATTACATCAAAGACCTTTAGGAACTTCTTGAGCTTATTGACCTGAAGATGGCCTATCATATGCCATCTTAAATCATTAGATAGTCTACCCAGGTAATTAAACTTTGAAAGAGCGTCATTGACCCTGTTTTCACCGATATCAGTTATGCCCAGGGCCAAAGCTTCTCTTATTTCAGTTGAGCTAATACTTTTTGTAACACAGACTAAAGTAATCTCTTGGGGGTTTCGCCCCGCCCTTTTGGCTGAACTTTCTATTCTCTGCTTAACTTGAGCGAGATTTTGTGCAATCATTTTGGATACTTTAGCATAATATAATACTCAAGTCAATTAAATTTAAATCGAAACTGTTTCTAGTATTATTAAAAATAATCAGTATATAAACGGCGAGTATAGTCTAAGAGCACCATTGCCCAATTTTTAGGGCTCATCTTAAATATAGACTTCTTGGACTGCTTAACTATGCTGCCCATCTTAAGTAAGCCGACAGCAGTAGCATAAATATGGCTCGGAAGCGGTTTCGGCGCTGAACCCAGGTTCATTATGTGGCCTATCTTGACAGGCAGGTTAAAAATATTCTCCGCCAACTCGAGAACGCCATCCATTATCACAGGCTGCCCGCAGACTAACGCGCCGCTTGAAATACTATCAATATATCCTGAGATATCGAGCTCTTTCTTAATTATATTAAAAAGGTTAGTATATTCTGAAATCAATATACCCCTTAATTTAGCGCGCGATATGGTTATTTTTCGTGATACCACAGTTACATTTATCTTCTCACCTTTTTTGATATCCTCTATAGTGCTGTTTTCTATCTTTAGCTTTTCTGCTATACCTTCTGGGAGAGAGAGCTTCTCTGCAATCTTCTTGGTTATATTATCGCCGCCCAAAGGTAAAACTTTTAAAAAAACCGGCCTTGATTCAGAAAAAACAAGTATCTCTGTTATGTCAGCGCCAATATCAATGAAAACCATGCCTAAGTTTTTTTCATGCTGTGAAACAGAAGAAGCTGATGTTGCCAAAGGCGAAATAATATAACCTTCTACACCTATACCTGACTGGTTAATAGCTTTTTTCAGATTATCAATAATAGATATTTTTGCGGTAATAAGAAATAATTCTGTCTCAAGTTTTATGCCGAACATGCCTACAGGGTTTATAATCCCTTTTTCGCCATCAACAACAAAACCTTTTCTAGCGGAATAGACAATATCCCGTTCATATGGCATGTGTATCGCTTTTGCGTTTGATATTACTCTATCCAGATCATGCTTTGTGATCTCATTGTCCCTGTCAGATATAACTACCTCACCATGCGATGGTATACCTTTTAAATGGGTACCTGAAATATTAAAAAAAGCGGATTGAACCTTTCTCCCGCTCGTCTCTTCTGCCTTGTAAACCGCATCTGATATAGCCTCTGAAAGAACCTTTATATCTGCTACTACGCCTTTTTTCAGACAGTCATGATGGCATATACCATAACCTAAAACATCAAGTATGCCTTTTGATATTGGAAGAGCCGCTATCAGGCAGCATACCTTGGATGCGCCTATATCAATTGCTGTTATAAGATTTTCCTTCTTCATCCTTACCTCACCTGGGTATCACAACAACATCCTCAAACCTAAGATCTATTACTCTGGCTTTCTTATTCTTTGATGCTAACTCATCTATTATCTCTTTAAGAAGAGGCTCTTTCTCCTTGAAACTGAATTCACCAAGTTCGACCTTTGTTCTGTCTTTTAAAAACAGAACAGGGTTGTTCTTATCATATATATTTATCTTTACAACATCCTGGTATTGGCTCGGAAAATTGCTATCCTTAATCTCTTTGATTATCGCAATAGCTCTTTTCAACCCATCTTTATATGACTGCTTAGTGGGTGCGAGTTTTTGCGCGGAGATCCTGATGCCTGTTACTATAGTCAGATTAGGCTCCTTAAACTTTTGTGGATTAGGCAGAATAGTCGCGTCATCACATACCATGTAATAATAGCCTGAACCGACCTGGCATATGGGTTTGCGTACCTTATAGGTAACTGACAATGTATCCGGCAAAAACCTCTGAACAATTATGTTTTTAAGCTCCGGGCAGGCCTTTTCTATCGTTGTTTGGCATATCTTTATATCTGCACTAAAAATATTATCACCATTTTTTGACTGCAGTCTCTTTTGGATAACTAATGAGGCGCCTGGGGATTCGTTACTTAAAATTTCTATTTTTTTTATCTTAAAGTAATTTGAATTGAACAAAAGTGACATTGTTATCTTTCCCACAAATAATACTGCCGCGATAATTAATATATATGGAAATGCTTTATATATCATAGCAACGGCTGGCAATAATACTCCATTACGCGGAAGATGCTTTTTTCTTCTTGTAACTCTCTTTTTCTTTAGTTTTGCCATATCTCCTTGCCCCTTCTTCTATTATAATCTTTTTTTTAAAGCGCACCTTATCATCTCAACGCACATTTGCCCAAAATCTATTCCTGCGGCTTTCGCCGCTCTTGGAAGAAGGCTGGATGAGGTTAACCCCGGAATAGTATTTACCTCAAGCACTGTCAGAGAATTATCTCTTTTATTAATAAGCATATCTACCCTTGAAAATGAGCCGCACCCTAACGCCCGGTGCGCTAAAAGGGCAAGTTGCTGCACTGTTTTAGTTATTCTTTGCGATAAAATTGCCGGCACAACATATTCACTCATACCATCTGTATATTTAGCCTTAAAATTATAAAACTTCTCTTTTGGCTTTATATTTATCACCGGGAGTGGTTTCTCGTTCAAAATACCTACGGTTATATCATCACCCTCTATATATTTCTCCTCTATAATTTCATCATCATATTTAAATGCCTCATCCATAGCTGGGATTATCATATCACGCGCCTGAACAAGGCTCATACCTATGCTCGAACCTTCTTTAGATGGCTTCACCACAAATGGTAATGAAAGATGCTGCAAGTTATTCCCCTTAGAAAAGAGTTGGCGCTTACTTTTTTTGAGCACAATATAATCGGGAGTAGGTATATTCTGCTGTTTAAATATCTCTTTTGAGGCTATCTTGTTTAAAGCAATCCGGCTTGCCTCAGGGCCTGAACCAATATAAGGGATATCCATATCATCAAGCGCTCTCTGCACCCCGCCATCCTCTCCAAATCTGCCGTGCAACGCGATAAATGCCACGTCTATTTTGGATATTGTGACTTCTTTCTTAAAAGAACCCGCATCTTTCACATCTATCTTTACTGCATCATACCCTAAAGAAAGAAACGCATCATATACAGTATTACCGCTTTTTATGGAGATATCCCGCTCACTTGATAGGCCTCCAAACAGGATACCTATTCTGCCCGCTCTCTCTATGTCCGATACTCTTCCCATATTCTTACCTTATCGTTATTACCAGCTTATTACCTCTAACTCCTGTTCAAGGACTACGCCTTCTTCCATTTCTACTTTTTTCTTTATAAACTGAATTAGATTTAATATATCCTTTGCGGTAGCCTTACCCTTATTAATAATAAAGTTCGCGTGCTTGCATGAGACTACAGCATCTCCTATTCTAGCCCCTTTTAAACCGCATCTATCTATCAGCCGGCCCGCGCTAATTTTTTTAGTCTTCGGATTCTTGAATACGCATCCAGCGCTCGGAGCAGTATAATCCTGATTCAAAAGCCTTTCTTTGATACACCTGTTTATTTTCTTTTGCGCAGTTGCTCTTTTACATCTCTTAAGCCCAAAAGTAGCTGATACAATTATTAAACCTTTTATGCTGCTTAAACGATACTTAAAACCCGCCTCTTGCGGCATTAAGATTATAAGGTTACCTGATCTATCAATGCACCGGATATCTTTTAATATATCCGATATTTCACTTTGTTGCGCGCCTGCGTTCTGAATAATAGCTCCACCAATAGTTCCTGGTATGCCTACCAAAAATTCAGCGCCGCCTAAACCATTTTTTTCGGCAATATTACAAAATTTGTTAAGGCTCAGGCCCGCGCCACAGGTTATATTATTTCCGCAGACAGCCACCTTCTTAAAAAATGGCGAGGTAAGTTTTACAAATATTTTTCGTGTGCCTTTATCAGGTACGATTATATTACTGCCATTTCCTAACGGCTGTAAAGATATCTTATCTCTTTTACATAAAAGAACCGATTCTTTCAGGTCTCTTATCCGCTTTGGAATATAAAGGCCTTTGGCAGGCCCGCCTACACGCATGGTAACATACGGCTTCATTACAACATTGGGTATAAATCTGCCGTCTAGATTATGAAAAACTTTTTTGGATTGAGTTTTTTTATACATTTGTCTATACAGGCTCTTTTTCTTTTCTTTCTTTTAGACGCGTAACAAATTCGCCTGAAAGCCTTCCGATATCACCGGCTCCTAAAAAGAGCAGTAAATCCCCGGGCCTTACAAAACTTATAAGATAATCCAAAAGCCTCTCTTTTACTATATAATTCGCATTTATTCTTTTCATCTTTAATATTTCATTATATATATTCATAGAAGTAACACCGAATATAGGCTTCTCATTGGCAGCATATATATCCATTAATATCAGATAATCTGTGTCGTAAAATGCCTGCGCAAATTCTTTTTTAAGAAATTTAGTCCTTGTAAAACGGTGCGGTTGAAATATTGATATGAGGCGTTTGCATCTCATATTACGCGCTACCTTAAGCGTTGCCTTTATCTCTGTGGGGTGATGGGCATAATCATCTATTACCGTTATATCACATATGCGGGCCTTTATCTGAAAACGGCGTTCCGCACCCTTATACTGATATATAGCGGATCTTATTGTATCCGGTGCGAGCCCTATCTCCATGCCTGTCAAAATTGCGGCCATGCTGTTTAAAATATTGTGTTCACCCGGCACGCGCAGCCTGAATAGGCCAATATCATTACCGTCATAGATACAGTTAAATTCAGATTCCATGCCTTCCAACTTTATCTTGTTACAGTAAAGATTGTTCTTTTTTGATTTTCCATACCTTAATACCCTTGCCTTCAGATGCCTTGTAATCTTCTTTATATGCGGGTCTCCGCCCCAGCAGACAACAGCTCCTTCGGGCTTGATATTATTCATGAACTTTAAATACGCGGCTCTTATCTGTTCTATATTATCATAATAATCAAGATGCTCGAGATCGATGTTTGTAATTATACCGTAGTCAGGATTAAGATGGAGAAAAGAACCGTCAGATTCATCCGCCTCAACAACAAAATGTTCGCCATCACCAATAAAAGCATTGCCATTAAGATACGGCACCAACGCACCTACTATGCCGCTTGGCATAAGGTTTGCTTCTTTTAACATTGTCGATATCATTGAAGATGTGGTTGTCTTTCCATGTGCTCCTGTAACCGCAACACATTTTTTCCCTTCCGCAAGATAGGTTAAAAATTCTCCCCTTTTAAATACCGGTATATTTTTCCTGTTTGCTTCTGAAAGTTCCGGATTATGGCTTAAGACAGCTGAAGAATAGACTACCATATCGATATCCCTGATATTCTCCCATCTGTGGCCTATCTCTATCTTTGCGCCCTCACTCTTTAACTTATCGATAATATTACTCGATTTTATATCAGAACCGCTTATCTTATGCCCCTTTTTAAGGCAGAGCCATGCTATACCGCTCATACCTATACCACCTATACCTATAAAATGTATTTTTTTTGAGCTACTCAGCATTTAAAAGCCCCATTACCGCGCCTGCCAGATCTTTGGCAGCATCGGGTTTTGAAAATATCCGCATATTTGTAACCATCCTTCGCATCCCATCTTCATCACTGATAATAGAGAATATTTCATGTTTAAGTTTTTTTGGCGATAATCTGCTCTCCTTTAATATTACTGCCGCTCCTTCCCTGGCAATAAAAGCGGCATTATCTCTCTGATGGTTGCCAGCCCATGGATACGGTATGAATAAGGCAGGTATACCAAACAATGCTATCTCTGAGATTGTAGCAGCGCCTGCACGAGAAATAATCATATCAGAAGCTTTATAAGAAAAAGCCATCTTATCGTAAAAACCTCTTACCCAGTGCATTACCTTATTTACTCTATACGCTTGCTCTACCATCTCACAGTCTTTATGCCCTGCTATATGAATTATCTGAATAGAATCTTTTTTTTCGTCACTAAGAAGTTTTACCATATCTATCATTGCCTTGTTAATCGCCGAAGCGCCTCTGCTTCCTCCGAGTACAAGAAGAGTTTTTCTCTCTTTGGAAAATCTAAAAGCTTTAAGTGCTTCATCATTAGTAATCATCTTAAAGCCATCCAGCAGTTCCTGCCTTATAGGGGTTCCGGTTAAGGTACATTTAGCATCCTTCTTTATCAGCGGGCTATTAAAACTCAAAGCAACCCTGTCAGCCATATTGAACAACATCCTGTTTGCCCGGCCCAAGAAAACATTCTGCTCATGTATCAGCATCTTTATGCCCATTGAACTCGCTGTCTGCATCACTGGGCCTGATATATATGCGCCGAAACCAATCGCTATATCAGGGTTTATCTGTGCCACAATCGGTTCTGCGTTTAATCGCGAAGTAATAAGCTTTATAATAAAAACAAGCCACTTGGCTGAAACCCCATAAGGCATCTTAGGAACAGCAAGAACCATAAAATCAAAACCTGCTTTCCTTATCAGTTCTTTATTTACCATGCTATCATCTACAACAAATACAGAGTCCGGGCAGCCTTTTCTTTTAAGCTCCTGGGCAAGCGCGATAGCAGGAAATATATGGCCGCCTGTGCCGCCACATGCTATAAGTATTCTCATATTACCTTCTATGCTTTGCTATATTCAATAAAAGTCCTACACTTGCTAAACTATATACAAGCGAGGTGCCTCCATAACTTATAAATGGTAAAGGCAGCCCCTTTGTAGGTATTAAACCTGTAACTGCCGCGATATTTATTATAACCTGTAAAGCCAGCATTGTAACTAAGCCAAAAGCAAGAAATTGACCAAATAGATCTCTTGCGGAATATGCTATCCTGAAACCCAACCATATAAATATCGCGAAAAGTATCACAATACCTAAAGTACCGATAAGTCCCAGCTCCTCACCAATTATAGAAAATATAAAATCTGTATGCGCCTCAGGCAGATAAAAAAGTTTCTGCTTGGAATGCGCAAGCCCTACACCAAAAAAACCGCCGGTTCCCATAGCTATCATAGATTGTATTATCTGAAAACCCGACCCTCTCGGGTCGTTCCACGGATTCCAAAAAGCCATTACCCGTTTTATGCGATAGGGCTTCATAACTATAAGCCCTATCAATGCAAGCAGGCCCGGTACAATCATAACAAATAGTTGTTTTATATCAACACCTGCGATAAATGCCATGATAATTATCAAAAAAGCCAATGCTACAGCGGTTCCAAGATCAGGCTCCAGTAATATAAGTAAAATGCATACACCCAATGCTATCATAAGAGGTAAAAAGCCGTATAAAAAATCTTTTATCTCTGACTGCTTGCGAGCAAGTAGATCGGCTGTATAAAAAACAAGTGCCATCTTTGCTATTTCTGAAGGTTGAAAATTGATTACCCCTAAACTTATCCATCGCCTTGCGCCGCCCGCACTTCGGCCCATACCCGGTATAAATACCGCTATAAGCAGGAATATGGAAAAGAGCAGAAACGGCTTTGTAAAATTCTTAAGTTTGCCGTAGTCAAAACTCATCAATAAGGCCGCGGCCATAAGCCCTACTAACACAAAAACAAGGTGCCGTTTTACAAAATAGGCGCTACTGCCATAGGACTCATAAGCAAAGGCAGAGCTTGAAGAGTATATCATCACAGTACCTATGGCAAGCAAAAATGCTGTAACTAAAAAAAGGTTTATACGTATCTGTCTCATATTTTGAAACCAATAACCATGCTCACACAGCTTGTAATCTCAATACTGCCTGTTTAAATGCGCTCCCGCGATCCTTATAATTTGAAAACATATCAAAACTTGCGCACATAGGAGAAAGCAAAACTGTATCACCGCTTGCAGCCCTTTCTCTGGATATAGCAACTGCCTCATCTATAGAAGACGCCTCAAACATATTCGCGGCACCCGCAAGATCGGCTCTTATCTTTTCCTTTGCCTCTCCAATCAGGATTATAGACTTTACTTTATCCCTGACCAGCTCTTTTATAACCTTATAATCGCTGCCTTTATCCCTTCCACCCGCTATAAGAATAACATTTTCAGCACATGAGTTTAAAGCAGCTTTACAAGCGTCAACAGTCGTTGCCTTAGAATCGTTTATATACCTTACACCATCTATAGTAGAAACTTGCTGAAAACGATGGTCCAGGCCTTTAAACCTGGTAAGCGCGCCCACAATATCTTTCAATCCTGCTCCCGCAAGATACGAACATAAGGTGCAGGCAAGTATATTTGACACATTATGCCTGCCTGGTAATTCTATATCGCTTATAGAACATATCTTCTTCTCATTTGCATCAGTATTTAGAATAAGATCACCGCCTTTAAGATAAGCGCCCCTGACTTTTTTCTTTACACTGTAATAATATACCCTGGAACCGAGTTCATGTTCTAGAGCCATTATCTTTTTGTCATCGTAATTTAAGATACAAAAATCACTGCTATCCTGATTTTTGTATATATTTTTTTTAGACGCGAAATAATCGATAAAATTGCCATGCCAATCAAAATGGTTCTGTGTAATATTTGATATAAGAGCAATCTTTGGCTTAAACTTATCTATTCTCTTAAGCTGAAAAGAGCTTACCTCCACAACTGCGGGTTGGCCTTCTCTTATATCAAGCACGGCCTCTGAAAAAGCTTTACCGATATTACCACAAACAACCGGCCTTTTACCCGATGCCTCAAGCATCAAGCCTATAAGTGTAACAATAGTGCTTTTTCCATTGGTACCTGTAACTGCTATAATAGGCCCTTTGCAAAACCAGGATGCCAGCTCGATTTCACTGATTATAGGTATGGACCTGCTTTCCGCGATATCGAGAATATCAGAACCATCCTTAACACCAGGGCTTACCACAATTAGATCCGCGGCTTTTACAAAACCGGGCGTATACTTGCCGAGCTCTACCCTGATACCCTTTGTTTTAAGTTTTTTTGCAACCTGCGAAAGTTCCTGAGTAGTGTGTGAATCTATTGCGTAAACTATAGCGCCCTGCTTCTTAAGAAGCAGGGAAGCTGCCCTGCCGCTTATTCCGATACCGACTACTATTATCTTTTTACCATCTAATATCATAAATTACTTGCCTTTTATACCTTGTCCGTTATCTTAGTTTCAGAGTCATAAGAGTAATGAGCACCAATATAGCAGCTACTATCCAAAAGCGTACAACTATTTTTGACTCGGGCCATCCTTTCATCTCTAAATGATGGTGAAATGGCGCGCACAAAAATACCCTCTGGCGCTTTATTTTAAAAATTAATACCTGCAATATTACAGATATTGCTTCAAATACAAATATCCCGCCTACTATAAGAAGCAGCATCTCCTTCTTTATACAGCAGGCAACAACACCTATGCCCCCTCCCAAAGCGAGAGACCCTACATCACCCATAAATACAGTGGCGGGGCATGAGTTAAACCAGAGAAAGCCCAACCCCGCACCTATCATTGCAGCGCAATATATAGCAAGCTCCCCGGTTCCTGGGATATAATTGATAAATAAGTAATTTGAAAGCTGGCTATTTCCAACAATATAGCTGATAACTGTATAAGCTAAGGCAACCATTACCATGCACCCTATAGCCAATCCGTCAAGCCCATCTGTCAAATTTACCGCGTTAGATGTACCTACAATCACAAACATAACAAAGAATATATAAAATATTCCGATATTGAAGGCTATATTTTTAAAAAAAGGAAAATATATTTCGCTTCCTACATTAGAGTCCGCGAAAAGCACAATTCCTATTATCAATCCAAGTATAATCTGTCCTAGAAATTTGGTCTTCTTGCTAAGCCCGTTGCTTTTCTTTGCAACAAGCTTTATATAATCATCGATAAAACCAACAATGCCAAGCCATAATGTTGCGAATATCGTTAAGAGTATATAACGATTATCCAATCGCGCCCAGAGAATGGTAGCAATCAATATAGATATCAATATAATCAGCCCACCCATTGTCGGGGTACCTTCCTTATCCTTATGCATAGGGTATATACCCGGAACCTCTTCCCTGGAGCGTATACGCTCACCGATATTAAGGCTCTTAAGCAGCTTTATAACATATGGGCCAAGAATAATACTTAACAAAAACGCGGTAATAATAGCGCCAACCGCCCTAAATGTTATATAACGGAATACATTAAATCCAAAAAATACCTCTTTTAGTGAACAGAATAGGTGGTAAAGCAATCTACGACCTCCTCCATCTTCATACTTCTGGAACCTTTTATCAGGACTGTATCGCCCTTAGTTAGTATCTGCCTTAAAAAGGGTTGGATATCCTTCTTCTCTGTAAATACCTTTATATGGTTTTTATCCATACCATTATCGATTGCGCCTTTTCCGATAAAGAGGGCCTTGTCGCCAAATATAATAAGAAAATCCGCTGCTTTTGCCTGAGCCAGGAAACTTCCGCAGTCATAGTGAAATTTTTCTGAATTTTCACCAAGTTCATGCATATCAGCACAGCAGATAATCTTTTTCCCCTTAGATTTATATTCTTTTAACGAAGTAACCGCACATTCGAATGAGATAGGATTGGAATTATACGTATCATTTATTATGGTAAAACCGTCGCAATTCACAGCCTCCATTCGCATTGAGGTACCTTCAAAACCCGCAAAGACATTCCCTGCCTTGCTTATATCCATAAAAAGGGATGCTGCTGTAATCGCGGCCAAAGCATTATAAACATTATGTACCCCCAAAAGCGGTAGCTTGATGAGCTTTCCATTAAGAAAGAATTCCATGCCTTCGGCAGTCTGTGTTATGTTTTCTGCTTTAAAATCCGCTCTCTTATTTTTGATACCAAAATCTATAATCCTTATATCTTCATAATTCTCTTTCAAGAGCATCTCGTCATCGCAGTTGCGTATCCAGACACCTCTTTTATCGAGAGATTTTACCATAGCCATCTTTTCTCTAAGGACTCCCTCTCTGTTTCTTAAACCCTTAAGATGCGCGAGGCCTATATTCGTAGTTATAACAACGGTAGGCGCAAGAACCGCGCTGTTATACTCTATCTCACCGATAAAACTTGTTCCCACCTCTATTACAGCTATCTGTTCATTTCTTAATCTCAGAAGAGTGCTTGCGACACCAATCTTATTATTGAGATTATCTTGAGTCTTCAAAACAGTAAGCTTCTTTCCCAGTATAAAGGCAAGCATATCCTTTGTTGCTGTCTTGCCATTTGACCCTACGACACCTATTACGGGAATATGGAATTTTTTTCTGTGTGCCTTTGCAAGGTCACTCAAAGCCTTTAATGTATTCTCAACCCTTATTACAGGGATCTGCGCAGAGACCTCATCCTGTTTTTCGGTTACTGCCGCGAAAGCTCCCCTTTTAACAGCTTCCCCAATAAATTTTGCCCCATCACTTTTTTCTCCTTTTAAGGCAAGGAAAAGCTCGTTCTTCTTTATGCTGCGCGAATCAGTGGATATCGCGTCTATCTTCACGCTAGTATCACAATATATATTCTCTGCAGAAGTAATCCTGATTATATCTTTTATTGTAAACACTTATACCCTCTCCTTAAACCTTATTCTGCTCTAATACCTCTTCCACAATCTTTTTATCATCAAACGGAATTGTAGTATCCTTGAATATCTGATAGCTCTCATGCCCTTTCCCCGCTATTAATACCATGTCATTGCTTTTCACTATGCTAATCGCGTATTCAATAGCCTTTTTGCGGTCAATACAAACCTTATAATTCTTGAAATCTTTTGGCAAGCCCTGCACTACATCATCGATTATTTTTTCCGGATCTTCGCTGCGGGGGTTATCACTTGTTATTACTACGTAATCTGCAAATTCCGCGGCTACTTTAGCCATTCCGGGACGTTTCTTTCTGTCTCTATCGCCGCCACAACCAAAAACTACTATAATAACTCCTTTGGCAATCTTTTTAAGTGTACTCAGCACATTTAAAAGCGCGTCATCAGTGTGCGCGTAATCGATAAAAACCGAAAACCCTTTATTGTCACAAACCTCTACTCGCTGAAGCCTGCCCGGGACTCCTTTAAAACTTCTTATCGCTTCCTGTATATCAGATGGTTTCAAACCCGTTGAATAGGCAAAGGATATAGCAGCCAGGATATTATATATATTATAAGTACCGATAAGATCTGTCTCTATATCCAAAACCTGTTTAGGTGTTTCAACTTTAAAAGAGGCGCCTTTACAAGATGTGCCTATATCAAACGCTCTTACATCCGATTTATTGTTGATACCATATGTCAGCACCCGGTTCTTATGCTCCTGGATAAGGAGCCTGCCGTAATTATCGTCGCTGTTTATTATCGCTACCGCGTCTTCTTTTAACATACCAAAAAGCTTGCTCTTAGCACTGAAATATTCTTTCATATCCTTATGGTAATCAAGGTGTTCGCTTGTCAAGTTTGTAAATATAGCCTTATTAAATTCTATAGCATCGACGCGGTTTTGATCAAGCGCATGGCTTGAAACTTCCATAATGCAGTTCGTAATACCTGACATCTCCATTTCACGCAGGAACATCTGAAGCATAATAGGTGAAGGTGTTGTATTTACCGCAGGTATAAGCCTGTTCCCGATTCGATAATTAATAGTACCTATCATACCGCAATTACGGCCCGAATATTGCATAATAGCAGCTATCAGGTAGAGTGTGGTTGTCTTTCCATTTGTTCCCGTAATACCCGTAGTCTCTACCCGCTGTGATGGGTGCGAATAAAAATTAGCGGCTATTAAAGCGCATGCCTTTCTTATATCTTCAACAATTACTTTTGTTATACTTTTATATGTTACAAAATCCTTCTCTGCTGCAACAGATACTGCTCCGCGCTCTATCGCCTCATCTATAAAATCATAACCATTATAATTCTTACCTTCTATGGCAAAGAAAAGCCCGGAATGCTTTATTTGTTTGGAATTATAAGATATATTCTCGATATCAAGACGCCTCTCTCCCCTTATCATAACAGAGCCTACTCCTTTAAGCAGGTGATTAAGCTTCATCAGTCATCTCCTGTTCAATATCAAGATATCTCAACGTAGCATCACAAATCTCTTTAAACACAGGGCCTGATACCGTACCGCCAAAATAACCGTTGCGCGGAGTATCTACCATAACACATACCGCAATAATAGGTTTTTCTGCCGGTGCAAATCCTATAAAAGACGCTATGTAATCCTTGCGCGAATATCTGCCTGAAGGCCCGATCTTCTGCGCTGTGCCTGTCTTGCCCCCCGCGTCAAATCTATTAAGCCTGGCTCTTGTACCTGTGCCTCGCTCTATTACACCCTTCATTATCTCTCTTACCTGCCTTGATGTCTCTTCAGAAATAACACGTCGTACTATTACAGGCTCATATTTTTTTATTACCTCTCCCCTGGAATCTATGATACTCTCGACAATGCGCGGTTTTACAAGTTGTCCTCCATTAGCAATAGCAGATAGGCTTGTTATAAGCTGTAAAGACGTGACACCTATCTCCTGTCCCATGGGGATTGCTGTGATCGAGTATTTGCTCCATCGGTTAAGGGGCCGTACTATGCCCTTTATCTCTCCCGGTAAACCGATTCCCGTAGGGGTTCCGAACCCGTAAGCCTTTATATATTTGTAAAGATCCTTTTCTCCAAGCCGCATGGCTGCTTTTACCGTACCTATGTTGGATGATTTTTCAATGACCTCTCTGAATGTCATATCCCCATGGCCATGGTGGTCATGAAGCGTATGGCCCGCAACATACCAGGCACCGTTTTCACAAAAGAAATTATCCTCGATAGATACCTTTCCTGTATCAAGGCAGGCAGAGGCTGTAATAATCTTAAATACAGACCCAGGTTCATAGTAATCAGATATTGCGCGGTTTCTCTTAACGTCATCCGCGGCATAGCTAAAATTATTAAGATCAAAAGATGGCAATGCAGCCAAAGCCAGGATACCCCCTTTATATGGATCCATTACTATTGCAATACCTGCTTTTGCTCTATGCTTATCATAAGCTTTTTTCAGGGCCTTTTCAGCTATATGCTGTATAACCTCATCTAAGGTAAGAACTATGCTGTAACCATCTACTGGAGGAATATAAGTACCTTCAAAAGCATGTATCTCTCTGCCCTTAGCATCTCTTGCTATGGTCTTATAGCCTTTTTTACCATGCATATACCTGTCATAAAAAACTTCAATACCTTCTAACCCGGTATTATCAATCCCCGCAAAACCTATAACCTGCGACGCGAGGTTTGCGCCGGGATAGAAACGCTTTGTCTCATCAATTAAATAAATACCTTTGAGATTTAACTCTTTTACCTTTTTCGCGCTTTCAGGCGGAATCTTTCTTGCAAGCCATACAAAAAGCTTATCGCGGGCCAGCCTTTCATAGAGAAATGACTCATCCCTGCCAAGGATGGGCGCAAGTAACCTTGCGGACTCTTCTTTCTTCTTAACATCTCTAGCCACAGCATACACAGAATCTACTTTCAAATTAAGAGCAAGCTTACGCATATTTCTGTCTAATATAGCGCCGCGCCTCGGTTCAAGCTCAATACGAACAGAATGCTGTGCCTGCGCAAGATCGACTGCTCTTTTATTAAATGCAAGGTGGATATATAATATGCGGAATGTTATAAGAGTAAGTAACATTATAAATGTAAGTGTTACTATACCTATTCGTAATTTGTATCGTCTTATATGCAATGTAGGGGCTCTTTTTAAAAATGGGGGAATTGCTTACTTCGGTTCTTCTGCCACTGCTTCGGTACCAAATAAAAACATGCTTAGCACCATCTTACCGGCATGTATAAGTGGAAATGATGTAACAACCATGCTATCAAAAACAACAGGCTCCTTTACCTTAACATTATAGCAATCGAGCGGTATATAAACCTGTGCATCTTGCTTAGATGTTATCACTTTTTCAAGCCGGGCAGGTGATTCTAGCCTTGATATATTATATCTTAAAGAACGGTTACGGTCAATCAATAAAGAGAGGCTATGTCTTCCAGTATTTATAAAATAGCTGTATTCTATCAATCTTGCATGTTGATATACATACAGACTGGATAATAATGTTACTGCTATAATAGCTGTTAAAGCTTTTTTCATCTTAAACTCTCTCTGCTGCTCTCAGCTTTGAACTGCGGGAACGCGGATTATTAATTGTCTCTGTTTCGCTCGGCCTTATCGGTCTTTTTGTCAAAATCCTTAAAACCTTCTCTGAAGCCTCCGCCTTAAAGGTATGTTTTACTATTCTGTCCTCAAGCGAATGAAACGATATTACCACTATCCTCCCGCCGCTGTTTAAAAACTTAGGCACTTTTAAAAGAGCTTCTTTCAGGGCATTCAATTCATCATTAATAAATATTCTGAGCGCCTGAAAGGTTCTTGTCGCAGGATCAATTCTTGATCCCGGCCGATATCTCGCGGCATCTCTCACTATCCCGGCAAGCCTTAAGGTATCTTTTATAGGAGAGATTCTATTTTCAGTTACTATCGCTTTGGCTATTCTGCGCCAGTACCTCTCTTGCCCAAGATCCCTTATGACAGCGCCTATCTCAGCTTCACTCTTCTTTCTTAATACCTGCCAAAGAGGCATCCCTCTTTCTCTATCCATGCGCATATCCAAGGGGCCTTCTTTCAAAAAACTAAAGCCTCTTGAGGCCTCATCCAGTTGAAATGAAGATGTGCCAAGGTCAAAGAGCACCGCATCAACGCTTCCTATACCTATAGTTGTCAATACCTTGTCAAGATTTCTGTAATTTTCGTTTACTAATTCGAAAGCGCCTTCAAAACTCTTTAAGTTTCTTCTTGCTGTTTCAAGCGCTAGTTTGTCCGCGTCTATTCCAATAAGTTTTCCACCGGGTAAAATACTTTCTAATATTTTCTCCGCGTGCCCTGCGCCGCCAATAGTACAATCCAATATAGTCTGTTTTTTTTTGCAGCTCAAATACTCAAGAGTCTCATTAAGCAATACGCTTTTGTGCACTTAGAAGCCCTGTTTTAAGTAATACCTACCTGTTATTGCTAAAAGCTCTTTCAAGGCGAGGGTTAATGCCTACCAACCTGGAATTACCATTAAGGGCACGCAGCTTCTTAAGCCGTTCTATCAGAACATAACTCTCTTCAAGGAGCTTCTTCTTTCTGGCTGTTGCCTCAGCAGTTAATAGCATATCTCTTATCCTCCTCCCTATTCATTAATAAGGTTCTCCGCGATCTCTTCGTATGATTCTTTTGAAGTATCGTAAAACTCTTTCCATGACTCTTTTGCCCAGATCTCAATTCTATTTGATACACCGATAAAAACCACTTCTCTTTTTATATTCGCATAATCCTTAAGATACGACGACAAAAGAATTCTGCCCTGTTTATCGGCAACTACATCCTGTGCCCCTGAAAAAAACAGGCGGTTAAATTTGCGATGCTCTGATTTAGTAAAAGAGATAGACCTGAATTTACCTTCCTGCGTCTTCCACTCTTCCTCAGTAAAAACAAAGAGGCACTTATCAAGGCCACGCGTAATATAAAGTTTTTCCGCGTAAGCCTCTTTTAAGGCCTCCCGAAATTTAGAAGGAATAATCAACCGTCCTTTGCGGTCTAAACTATGTGCGAACTCTCCATAAAACATCTCTTAGCCTCTCTCCCCACCGAGAAGGGCCTTAACCTACACCACATCAAAAAACTGTTTCTGCCTCATTCCTTATCGCCCACCGAGAAGGAATCTATCTTCCCATCAAAAAGGTATTTCTATACTCCACTTTACTCTACTTTCAACCACTTTGTAGTAAATATACACCATAATTCCCTTATTGTCAAGGTATTATTTTTCATTTTTTAACATGGATTTAAAAAGTTTTTGATAGGAGGTTAAAATATACTAAATAATGGGGTTATAACATATTTGAACTACTACATGTGGGGAATATTACTGAAAAGCTATTTTTAGGAAAAACGAAACTGTTTCCAAACTGTGAGGGACAGTGGGCATGTATGCGCCCACTGTCCCTCACAGTTTGGAAACAGTTTCTAGCACTTCTACTTAGCCCAGATACCTTTGCCTTCCTGCCTGGCCTTACGTTGAAGTTTCAAAAATTCATCAGCATATTTTTCATTGGGTGGAAGAATAAGTATCTTGGCGTAACCTTCTTCAACCATCTTCTTATTTATAAATATATCATTTACATATACATATGCGAGCAATCTTCGATACCTGTCTCTTTCTCGTGCATCAAATTCAAGGCGTACTATTTTTCCGCCGACCAATCCCTGGTTGAAAGCCTTCGCATCCTTAGCAAGATATTCAGCGGGAGGATTCTTATAATTCATCTCAGGGGTATCTATCCCTAAATACCTTACCTTCTCACCGTTTACAAGCCTTATTGTATCACCATCATAAACATAAACAACCCTGGAAGAGTAACCGCCTTGTGGATATTGCAGACAACTGGATAACGAAATCGCCAACTGGATTATCAAAAAAAATATAAAAAACTTAATAGCGGGCTCCTAATTCTCTAATATCAGTATGGCATCACGTAGCTCTCTTCATCAACAATATTCATATAATCTTCAAAAGTCATTTGGCCTGTTATCTCCTTGTTTACATGTGCCTTTCTGGCAGAAAGGTAAGGGTGGGTAAACCAATAGCGCTTTGGCCCGGTCTTTCTTTCCATCTGCCACTGAAGAAGTTTATCAAGTGCGCTAAGCATGCCTTCAGGGTTATAACCTGCCTTCTTAAGATATTTTACTGCCAGGGCATCCGCCTCAAACTCATCTTCCCTGCTGTTTGCAAGCATGAGCTGTCCGAAAGCCTCGCCTGCCTTACGGCGTGTATAAGAATCCTTCGCGCCTCTCATAACAAGTATCTGCATAATCTGATAACCAAGGCTGCTCTGAAGCCTTTTTATACCATGCCTTGCGCAGACATGGCCTACCTCATGTGCTATAATAGCGGCAAGCTCATCATCATCCAACTTTTCAAGCAGTGCCTTAAAGATATATACATACCCTCCGGGAAGCGCGAAAGCATTCTCAATATCATCCTTATCAAGTACCTTGAACGTAAAAATAAGTTCTTTCCTGTCAGATACATCCGCTATCTTTTTGCCAATCTCCGCGACCTTCTCCTGGTTAAGATAATTCTCATCAAGGTCAAATTTTTCTTCAACCTGCTCAGCTATAGAGCGGCCCATATTTATCTCCTTTTCTTTGGAGATAAGAAGGTTTTCTTCCCGGCCTGTAGCAAGATTATATTCAGGGTAAGCGTAATTTGTGATAAAAATAGAAGATAAAACCGACAGGCTAATAAACAACTTACTGATATTCATTAACAACCTATTTCTCATGCAGTAAATTAAAAAGCAAGCGCTTATAAGCCGAGTTCTGTTAATTAGCAAGCGCGTAAGTAACATACACTTGTTAATCAGATGGCCATCTATCTTGTCCTGTCATTACTGGCAGGATCCTTATCCTCTTTAAGGAAAATAGCGACCTAACCCACTCCGCTAACTGAGGAACGGACCATTCCTATGGCGGAGCCTATTTGGTCTTGCACCACGTAGAGATTGCCGCGTTTCACATCACGATTAAATGCAATTATGCTATAAGAGAGTTTCAGGCCGTCAGGCTCAAATACTCTCATGCGCAAAGCAATAATCGATACTCGTCTCTGTGGCTCTTATCCGTCCCCACTTTTGTTTTACAAAAATGGGAAGGCGGGCGTTACCCGCTACGCTGTCCTATGGAGCTCGGACTTTCCTCCCCCATAGCTCTACTTAAACAAAGTTAAACATGAGGGTAGCCATCAAGCGCCTGCTTCAAAAAACTTATTAAAAGAACAAAACTTAAAAATTCTGTCTGGATTTCAATATAAAAGATTTTCCGGGTCTTTTTTTACCTGCATCATCGATCGCCTTATTGGCAAGTTTATCAGCAATTTTATTATCTTCTCTCGGTATATTATTTATCCTTACCTGTTCAAAACTATTTAGTAGCCGTGTAACTTTAGCGTAAAAATCTTTAAGGACAGGGCTTTTTACCTTATACACCCCTCCCAGTTGTTTAGCAACAAGCTCACTGTCTGTATTTATTATAAGCTCTTTTGCTCCCAAGCCACGCGCTTCTTCCATACCAGATATGAGGGCTGTATATTCAGCTATATTATTGGTTGCCTGCCCTATAGATTTATCTATGTTCTTAAGGACAACGCCACTTTCATCGGTAATAACTATTCCTATGCCAGCCGGTCCTGGATTGCCTCGGGATGCGCCATCAATATATATATGCAGGATACTGTAATTAGGCTTTTTCATCTTTAATATAGAGTATGCGTTGGCAATTTTCACAAAAGACAATCTTTTCCTTCATATTAATCTCGTTTATAACCTGAGGTGGAAGCTGCATATAACAACCACCACAATTATCATTCACAACCTCTGCCAATGCCTGTCCGTCTTTTCCAACAAGAATTCTTTCATACTCACTCAGAAACTTTTTACCTATAAGCGGGGTAAGGCCTTCTCTCTTTTTTTTAAGCTCAATAGCTGCTTCTTCTATATCGTTTATCTGTTGCTTAATCTCTTTTATCCGCGTATCTATACTTTTCGATTCTTCAGCAAATTTTTGTTTCTCCAAAACAATGCGAGCTTTTGCCTGATCTATACTGTCCATAAATTTTATGATCTCTTCTTCCAGAAGTGAGTTATCTGCTTTATGGCTCTCTATCTCGTTAATCATAGTAGTATATTCTTTGTTGGTCTTTATCTGATTAAGCTGGCCCTGCAACTTTCTGACCTCCTCCTCCTTGGTACCGAGCATTATCTCTTTTTCTTTGTGTTTGAGTTGAATACTTTTAAGATTATCCTCAGCCTCTTTCATACCAGACTGTTTCAGCTTTTGTGAATCCTCAAGATTATTAATCTCCAGAGGCTTGAGTTCTTTTTCAGATATCATTTTATAGATCTGCGTATCAAGTGCCTGTAAGCTTATCAGGAGATCTGTCTGTTCTGCTATATTTATCTTCTCATTCATAATGTAAAAATTATACCATAAGAATATAAAAATACAAGTAAAAACAGGTCCCGCTTATCAAGAACGGTTCTTGATAAGCGGTAATGGTAGCGGCGAGTGGAATTGAACCACTGACAACACGGGTATGAGCCGTGTGCTCTAACCATCTGAGCTACGCCGCCACAGAACTACACATTCACACTTGTGCCCCAAAGCCCTGTATGCAAAGGGCGGAGGGGTACGCCGCCACAAAACTACACATTCACACTTACAATTTTATTATGAGATTATAGCAAAAAATGTTACTCATTGCAACGTAATTCATATAATCTCTTATGCCTTTGCCTTTAGCAGCGCTTTGGCTTTTTTTGCCATAAATGTAAATAGACGGCAAAAATACCTGCGCTGCGAAGGCAAAGGCATAAGAGATAAGAGATTATAGGTAGTGTTAATTATAAGCCGGCCGGCTCTTTGTAGGTACCGTTTTTACGGCATCTTATCATGCTTGAATGATGCGTAAGCTTAAGCGAAATATCATCTACTATAGAATAAACACAAGGTATTACAATAAGAGTTAAGAGCGTTGCAAATATTATGCCCCAACATATAGAAAGCGCCATAGGAACCAGAAAAGGGTCTTTCCCGCCTATACCATAAGCAACCGTAGATAACCCGCCAGCTGTCGTAACAGTGGTCAATATAACCGGCCTTAACCTTATCTGCCCTGCCTTAATAATGGAATCATGTCTATTGGTACCCTGCCTGCGTAATCTGTTTATAAAACTTACAAGCACTATCGAGTCATTTACAACAATGCCATTTAAGCCCACTATACCAAGTATTGCTAAAAATGACATGGGCAGGCCATGAGCAATAAAAGCTATAACAACACCTATAATACCAAACGGTATAGCAAGCATAACAATAAAGGGTTGAATAAGCGACCTGAAGAAGGAAGCTAATATAAGATAGATAATCAGGAAAGCATAAAAGAATGCCTTAAGAAGGCTTAGCAGCGATTTCATAGACTCTTCCTGTTCTCCTCCGTATTTCACTGAATAACCAAAATATCTGTCTCTTATATTTCTAAACTTTTCTTGCAACATCTTATTTATCCTTATGGATGTTATCTTATCTGTATCAATATTAGATGACGCGGTAACTACGCGCTTTCCATCCAAATGACGTATAGTTGTTGTGCCAGGCACCTTATCTATGTTTGCTATCTTTTTAAGTGGTATAAGGCTTCCATACTTATTTTGTATAAATATATAATCAAAAACATTTTCATCATTTGAGATCTCTTTTGAAAACATAAGAGTAACATCCGTCTCTTCCTCCGCCTTTACCGGTTTTATCTTTGTAGCGACAATCCCTTCAAACACTCCCCTTACGGTTTTTGCTATTTGTACAATTGAAAGTCCGGCAGCTCTTGCTTTATTATTATCAACCTTTATGCGTATCTCTTCTTTACCCGGTTTATGATCCCATGTTACATCGGTTGTTCCGTCGATTGTCTTGAGGTAATCCATATATTCAAAGGCTATCTTATCCAGAGTTTCAAAATCCTCACCCCTTGCCTTGACTTCAACAGGTTTACCTACAGGGGGGCCCGCTTCCGGCTTATCCAGTCTAAGATCCGTAAAACCCTTGATATCTTTCATCTTTACCCGCAGTTGGGTAATAATCTGGTCAATACTCCTTCTCCTATCCTGTTCGGGTTTAAGATATACGGCAATCTGAACAAGATGGCTTGCCTTGCCGGCAAACGGATCATGGCGATCCTCTGCTATATTACCTACAGAGGTTACAAACGCATCCATCTCTTCTCTCGGAATCTTAGAGACTATCTCCTCAACAGGGGCTATAAGTTCGTTAGTCTTTTTAAGCGGTGTGCCTATAGGCGCCTCTGCCCTTATAAAAAAATAGTTTATTCCCGCACTTGGAAATAGTATAAATTTAAGCGGCCCCTTACCTGAAAAAGAGAGTACCATAATAGCAATGGATATAATTGCCGCGATAGAGGTTGCTAAAAATACATACCATTTTCTCTTTACCGCGGTTTCAATGATTTTCGTATAAACAGCTACAAGCCTCTTAAACCATGGTTGTTCTTTTTTTAAGCCCTTTGGTTTACCATCCGCGCCTATTTTTATCTTAACAAAATCGGCTAAATGGCTTGGCAATATAATAAGAGCCTCTCCTAATGAGGCAATTAACGCTATAATAAGAACCGTTGGAATATTTCTTATAAACTTGCCTATTATGCCTGTCATAAATAAAAGCGGTGAAAACGCGGCTATAGTAGTAAAAACCGCGGCAGTTATAGCGCCCATTACATCCTCTGTGCCTTTTATAGCGGCCTCGCGGGGAGAAAGGCCTTCTTCCATATAACGGTAGGAGTTCTCCGCAACGATAATGCCGTCATCTACAAGCATACCCAGAACGATTATTAACCCGAACATACTCATTAGATTAATAGTGATACCCATAGTACTCATAATAATAAACGTGGTAAAGAATGCTATCGGTATAGCCATAATAGCCACTATAGCAACACGATGCTGCAAGAAAAGCAGCATTATGGCTATAACTATCAGAAGGCTTATCCATCCGTTATTACGTAAAACATTAAGCCGTCTCCGCGCCAAATACGAGTAATCATTTACATAGGATATCTTGAGGGCATCAGGACAATTCTTTAAAAATTCATCACATTTTATCTTAATCTTATCTACTATGCTTAACGCATCTCCGGACTCTTTTTTCATAATCAAAAGATTTATAGAACGATCTCCAAATGTCTTATATATAATATCTTCTTTCTTGAATGAATCTTTTACAGCGGCTATATCTTTTATCCTCAACCAATTTCCGGCATCATTTGCCCGAATAATGATATCTTCTATCTCTTCTATTCCGGTAAACTCACCTGTAGTTCTTACGCTATATTCTGTGGTCTCTGAATTAAATTCTCCCGCAGGGATACTTACATTACGCGCGGCAAGAGCCTCTTCTACCTCATCAAAGGATACATAAAACTCTTTCATCTTCTCAGGATCAAGGTGTACCTGCACCTCTCTGTTCCGGTACCCTGACTTTGCAGCATTGGCAACTCCCGGAATATCCTCAAGCTGATCCTCTAATATATCTGCGTAATAACGGAGGCTCGATTCAACCATATCCCCGGAAAGTGAAACCTCAATAATAGCATACTGCTTGCTCGCTATCTCTGTTGTAACAGGATCTTCATGTATATCTTCAGGCAGGCCCTTCACCCTGTCTACGGCATCCTTTATATCATTTACTATCTTTTTCTTATCACTCCCATCAGGGTCAATCTTTACAGTTATGTAAGATGCCCCTAATGCCGAGGAAGACCTTATCTCATCGACCCCATCAACCTCTTTAAGCTCTCTTTCTATCGGAACCGTGATAAGCTTTTCTATATCAATAGGCGTAGCTCCCGGATAAGTAGTGCTTATAGTAACCATATCAAAGCTTACATTAGGAAACACCTCTCTATTCATGCCAAGCAGAACAAATATACCTATCACAATAATCATAGCCGAAATCAGATTAACGAATAGAGACTGATTTACGCTAAATCGCGGCAAGCTCATAGCTTATCCTCATCTGTTTTTAACAGGTTATTCATTGCTACATTTAAATTAATTATCGCTTCTTTATAATTATACAGAGATCTTAAGTGTATAAGTTCTGCTATAAAAAAGTCTTTCTGGTAACGCAGGAGCCTATCTGTATCAGAACGCCCCCTGTTAAACCTCTCTTCTTCACCTATGTATTTTTTATGTTCAAGTTCTGCCGCCTTTTTTAAAAGCCTGACTGAATTATACATCCTTTTTACATGTACAAACGCGTCATTGACCTCTACAAAGATAAGGCATTCTGTCTTTTTTAAGGCAACAAGCGCTCTTGCTTTTTCAAGCTCTTTTTGCGAATACTCAGCTCTTGCCCTGCTGTTCTCTAAAGGAAAGCTAAAGATTACTTTCGCAATATATTCAGGCCTGTCCTTGCTTGTTATCTCTCTTATGGAATCGTTAAACTCCCTATCAAGCCCGTTCTTTTTAAACGTACCTTTCAGGTCTATCTGCGGCCACATGGAACTTCTCTTGATCTCTAAATAAAGATCCATCGATTTTACAGTATTTTTGTCAGCTTTATAATCCCGCCTATTATTCAGGGCGGTAGTTATAACATCTTCAAATTTAGCGGTAACTTCCCGGCACTCAAAATCATCGACAGGATCTATTATTATGTCCTTATCCAAATTCAACTTAAGCCTTAGAAGATTAAGGGCGCTGTTAAGTTTATCATTCGCAAATAAGACATCGTTCTCTTTCTGATTCAGGTCTGCCTCTACCGCATAAAACTCAGGCAGCTCTATCATGCCTATATCATGCATTCTCTTATTTGCTATAAAGAGATTTTTTGTATTTTTCAGCATATTTTCCGTAAGCTCCAAATCTTTATACGCTAAAACCAGCTTCCAATAAGCCTCTTGAGAGTTGGCTAATTCATATTCTATTTTATCTAAAGAAGTATAACCTGTGTTCTTAATATCAAGCCCGGTTATTTTTATGGTATTTCTATCTATAATTCCGAGAAAGTTTCTGGCCAGAGGCTGCGTGATAGAGATCGTAGCCGCTGATTCATGATAAGGATTTATGCTATATGATGTTGAATTTGTTACTCGGCGTGAATGATCGATATCCAATGACAGCACTGTGCCTGTTGGAAGTTTTTTACTTAAACTTCCCTGCTGCGCAACTGTTGTAGTCCTGGTTCCCAATGCAACAGAGTTTTTATTAAGCCTGTCTTCCTCATATTCGTAATAAGCATCCAGATTAGTATCATACACAGACTCGGCCTTAAGAAGCTCTTTTTCGCTAATGCGCCGGTCTAGCCTATATATCAATATATCAAAATTATTCTCAAGCGCAAGCTTAGACACATCACCTATGCCAAGCTTTATCCTGTCTTGATCCTGGGCATTAATGGCGTTAACAGGCCCGCATAGAAAAAAAATCAGCAGGCTTACATAGATTGTTCCACATAGCATTCTCATATTTTATCCTTGTGCCTTGCAATCCAACCACCACCTATTACTGCGTTATTCTTATAAAATACCGCGGCTTGGCCCGGGGTAGGCGCATTTTGCGGTTTTGCAAATATAACTTCACATCTCCCGGGTGAAAAAATATTTAACACAGCTTTTGCCTTATCATGCCTATACCTTATCTTTACATCGACTTTAAGCCTTTTCTGTTTGGGCTTCAACGGTATGGCCCAACAAGCCTCTTTTATATTAACTCTCTTTCTCAGGGTATCACTATAATCACCTATTACGATATCTCCTGTCCTATGATTAATATCTGTTACATATATAGGCTTGCCGTAAGCTATCCTCAAACCTCTCCTCTGGCCTATGGTATAAAAACATGTTCCGTAATGCCGGCCCAGGACTTTACCTGTCTTCTCTTTTATGTATCCCGGCTTTATATCCTTTTTTAAATTCTTTTTCAAAAACTTATCCAGGTCATTATCCGCTACAAAACATATCTCCTGCGACTCTTCTCTATGGAATGACTTCAAATTGAGTTTCTTCGCGACAGACCGAATTTCGTCTTTAGTAAAATCTCCTACCGGAAGTATGAGTCGGGAAAGGATATCCTGGTTTAAGCCGAATAGAACATAAGACTGATCCTTCTGCCTGTCTTTTCCGATCTTTACAGTAAACCGTTTTATTTTACGATTATATCCGCACCTTGCGTGATGGCCTGTTGAGATATATCGCGTATTAAACTCTCCGGCCTTTTTTAGCAATAATGGGAATTTAATTCTTTCATTACACGTGATGCAGGGATTTGGGGTCAGGCCTCTTTTATAGCTATCTAAAAACTTAACAATAATCTTCTTTTTAAACTCTTTTGCGCAATCTATTACATAATGCGGAATACCGAGTTTTTGGCATACTTGCCGGGCATCATCAGTCGCATCTGACGAACAATAACTCTTACGTGATTGTTTACCGCAACTTGATTTAGGCAAAACCTTAAAGGTTATACCTATTACAGAATACCCCTCACTCTTAAGCAGGTAAGCGGCAACCGATGAGTCCACGCCGCCGCTCATAGCAAGCACCACGGATTTTCTATTCATAATATAGAAAAATTCTATTTTACAAAAGTATTAGCCATAACAAATGCTGCAAATACAACAGAGACCATTGACATAAGCTTAATCAAAATATTCAAAGACGGGCCTGCGGTATCTTTGAATGGATCACCTACTGTATCACCTACAACACCTGCCTTATGAGCAAAGGAGTTCTTACCCCCATGGGCGCCTTCTTCTATATATTTCTTGGCATTATCCCAAACCCCACCTGTATTTGCCATCATAACAGCCAATACAAACCCTGAGACAAGTCCGCCAACCAAAAGCCCTACTACGGCTTCAAGTCCCGCGAATATGCCAACTATTATGGGGGCAAGTAACGCGAGAAGTGACGGCAAAACCATCTCTTTCTGCGCAGCTACAGTAGCTATATTAACACACGTTGCATAATCTGCCTTTGCTGTTCCCTCCATAAGCCCTTTTATCTCTTTAAATTGACGGCGCACTTCAACAACTATCTTACTTGCTGCGCGCCCCACTGCCTGAAGCAGCATTGAACTGAAA
Source organism: Candidatus Omnitrophota bacterium (assembly GCA_030593065.1). Classification (GTDB taxonomy): domain Bacteria; phylum Omnitrophota; class Gorgyraeia; order JABMRG01; family JABMRG01; genus JAUVHV01. Next base: position 96,518 of record JAUVHV010000002.1, read on the forward strand.
AGAAATGGAAGCATGCCACCCATAAAGAGGCCTGTCAAAAGGCGTGGATTTAACAATGAAAGGTCAAGCTCTCTACCAAGAAGGTGGATCTGGTCTTTATACGCAACTATAAGAGCCAATGCTGTCAATGCCGCAGAGCCTATAGCGAAACCTTTGCCGGTTGCGGCAGTTGTATTGCCGAGTGAATCGAGCGCATCGGTTCGTTTTCTTACTTCAGGACCTAAACCTGCCATCTCTACATTTCCACCCGCATTATCCGCGACAGGCCCGTAAGCGTCTGTCGCTAGTGTAATACCCAAAGTAGATAGCATACCAACAGCTGCTATACCTACACCATAAAGGCCCGCGTTAAAATTAGCTGCGCCGCCTGATAAGTAAAACGCGGCCAATATCGCCCCACAGACCGCCATAACAGGGATAGCAGTTGAAAGCATGCCAACAGATAAGCCTGCGATAACAGCTGTTGCAGGGCCTGTCTCAGCACTCTCGGCAACCAGTTTAGTCGGCTTATAACGTGCGGATGTATAATATTCCGTAGAAAATCCTATTATTATTCCGCATAGAAGGCCTGCGAGCACAGAATAATATACGCCTATATATTCCATGCCTAAGCTATATTTTATAATAAAAAAACTCGATATAGCAACAAGTACCGCCGCGACAATTACACCTTTTCGTAAGGCCTTTAAAAGGGTCCCTTGAGTGGCATCCTCCTTGCACCTGACAAAGAATGTGCCTATGATAGAGCATATTACACCTGCTCCCGCCATAATCATTGGCACCTTAATCCCATTCATTCCTAACCCTGCTGCCGCACCCAAAGCTGCTGTAGCAACCATTGATCCTACATAAGATTCATAAAGATCCGCTCCCATGCCTGCTACATCACCAACATTATCACCAACATTATCAGCAACAACAGCCGGATTTCTCGGGTCATCTTCAGGTATCCCAATCTCCACCTTACCTACGAGGTCTGCTCCAACATCTGCTGCCTTTGTAAATATACCGCCTCCTACTCTCGCAAACAAGGCTTGCGCGCTTGCACCAAGCTCAAATGTAAGCATTGTACTTGTAATAGCAAGTACTTTATCAAAACCTGCCGGTATCGGATGATTTGAATAAAACCAATCGAGTATAAAGAACCAGGCACTCAGGTCAAGGAGCCCAAGGCCAACAACAGTAAGGCCCATAACAGTACCTGAATCAAACGCAATGCGCAAGCCCCCGTTTAAGCTCTTTCTGCAGGCATTGGCTGTACGTGAAGACGCGCTGGTAGCTATGTTCATACCAATATAACCGGAAAGGCCTGAGAAAAATCCCCCTGTTATAAAAGCAAACGGAACGAACATAACCAGATAACCGCGGTAAACAAGATACAATAGAATAAAAAATACCACAATAAAGAATATGCCTACTACGGAATACTGTCTCTTCATGTAAGCATACGCTCCTTCTCTTACTGCCTGAGCTATCTCTTTCATCCTATCGGTGCCTTCATCATTCTTAAGTATCTTGAAGCTAAGGAACCCTGAAAAGATAAGTGCTATTAACGAACTTACCGGTGCAATAAAAAATAAAACCTGCATTATATTACTCCTATCTATTTTTATGAATTTTAAAGATTATATGCTATATACCTAAAATATTCAAGCACTAATTTAAGCAATCTCTCATGCTTTTGCCTTCGCAGCGCATTGGCTTTTTTTGCCATGAACTTAAAATAGACGGCAAAAATACCTGCGCAGTGAAGGCAAAAGCATGAGAGATTGCTTAAACTGTCTGTGCGAAACGCCTATTTAAATTCGTATGTTATTATTTGTATCTCCGGATATATATCCTCTAATTTATTCTTTACCTTTTCACCACCGACAGAGACAGCGGTGGCTATACCATCGGCGATCATGCAGCGTTTCGTGATTACAGTAGTAGATGAAAATATAGATTCTACGGGATAACCTGTCTTTGGGTGCACCAGATGCGTGTAATCTCTATTTTTATAAGCAAAATATTGCTCATAACCACCTGATGTTGCTACAGCAGAGTCAGAAAGCCTCAATACATCCAGGAGATCTTTTCTATTGCGGGGATCTTGTATGCCTATTCTCCAGAAAAAGAAAAAATCCTTCTTACCCACGCAAAAAAGATCGCCGCCGGCATTCACCATGGCTGAACTAAAACCACAACTCCTGATAGCCGCTACAGCCTTATCTACGGCATATCCTTTTGCGATAGCTGACAAATCGATCTCCATGCCTTCCTTTCTGAAAAATACCGTCTGTTTCTGCCGATCCAGAATAAGCTTATCAGATCCGACCAGGGAAAGGGCTTTTTTGATGCTCTCCTTATCAGGTATTGAATCTCTGCTCTTATAAGGCTTCCACAATTTGACAAGAGGCGCAACAGTAATATCAAACGCGCCGTCACTCTCTTTGCATAAGGTCTTCGAACTATCAATCAATAAGAAAAGATCCTTACTTACCGTTACCGGCGCCTTAAAACCAGTCCTATTCAACCTGCTTATTTCACTGTTCTCTCTATATTTATTAGCAATATTATCAACACTATCTATAGCAGAAAATGCCTTATCAAGAGTAGAATCAAAATCAGACCACTTAAAGCCAAAAAGCCTGATACTTACAAGGGTACCCATCTTATACTCTGAGCGTTCCCGTGTATCTGTAGACAATAAAAAAACGCTAACCAGCATAATAATTATAATTATAAAATATATAATTCTTTTCATGATTGAATAGGTAGTTTAAATTTTTGCAAGGAGGGATGTCAGGTCAATATGATTCCGCGCCAGGCTTGTGATCATATTTATCTTCTCTTCTTCACCTGGATGTATCTTTACAACCATCTCATCAAGTTTTGTGATTACAGCATAAGTATCATCCTCAACAATCAGCGTAGGGATGCCGCTTTTCTCAAGCAATTCCCGTATTCTTCGATTCGGCATAAAGCCGCATGTAATTATAAAACCTGTTATAATATCTGAATGGCCATTCTTCCTGCTTACCAATTTCAGAAGATACTTAATAAGCTCTTCCCTGTCACCTGAAGTAATAATAAGATTTCGCTCCCGCATCTGCCTGAAAACCACTCTGGGCTTGCCAGTTGAGATTACTATATTGTTTATAATCTTTAAAAGATTATTATCAGCACCACTTATAAATTTCCCCTTTAGCTTATCCTGTATATGCTCCATTGTGGGCATATCAAGCATTCCTACATAGGGGATAACTCCTAACACCTCTAAACCATGCTGTTTAAACCCTTTTCTTACCAGGTTGTTTATCTTTTTGTACTTTGCTGTCTGCACCTTGTTTATTATAACACCTGCTATCTCAACACCCGCCTTCTGAAAAAGCGGGACAGAGAGCATAACTTCGTCTATCGGCCTTCCAATGCCGCCGGCAGATATTATAATAACTTTTGCGTCAAGCATCTTCGCGACAACAGCATTAGACATATCAAATACTGAACCAACGCCCGCATGGCCTGTACCTTCAATAACAACGAGGTCACTCCCTTCCGATATCTTTCTAAATGAATCTTTAATCTTTTTTTCTAGCGGCCTTCGATCAGGGTTTTCTATATATCGCTGCGTAAAACCTTTCTCTATCGCAATTGGCGACATATCCTTAAGATTCGATTTTATTCCGAAAATTTCTTCTATAAGATAGGAGTCTTCATCTATATTATAACCCTGCTCAACAAGATAGCGCTGGCCAATAGGTTTTATAAAACCTATATTATTAAATCGTTCCTTGAGCATGGCCATAAGGCCTAACGAGACAGTAGTCTTTCCATCGTTCTGGCGGGTTGCTGCTATAAATATTTTTTTAGGCATATTAAATATTGAGTATGCCTTCACGGAAGGCCTTAATATAGTTGGTTGAGTATTCATCTCTGCCAAGCAGGGCATCTTCTGCCAAAGAAAATACCTCCTTAGGCAATTCTTTTCCGCTTAATAAATCTTTAACTAGATTTTGGGTAGGATCAATTATCACGGCATCTATACCGGCATCCATAGCAAGCTTTATAAATACCGCATTTAGCAAATCTCTCTGAGGCAACCCGAAAGAGACATTACTCAACCCCCCTATACATCTTATACCTTTTTCCTTTAGAACCTTTATTGACTCAAGAAAACAGTATGCCTGCTTTGGCTCAGTACTGATAGGCTTTACAAGCGGGTCTATAAATATATTGTTTTTATCCGCACCCTTAGAAGCTGCGAAAGAAATTATATCTTCCGCGATAGATACCCTATCATCGATATTATCCGGCATACCATTATTGTTTATGGTAAGCGCGATTATATAGCTTTCTTTTTCTTCCGCTAAATCATCCAGCAGGAAAAGCTTCTTATCTTCACCCGAGATAGAATTTATAATGGGCTTAGCTTTACATATCTTAAGCGCGGATTTTATTATTTCTTTGTCAGGGCTATCGATACTTATCTTACAATCAAATTTATCCTGAATATTACGCACAAGCCATAAAAGGTTATCCTTTTCTTTCTCGAGAGTCGCGGCTGTATTAATATCAATAAATTCCGCGCCACAATGAATCTGCTTTTCCACTTCACTCATCAAGAAATTCAAGTCGTTATCAACCAAAGCTTTTTTTATGCCGTTACGAGTTGAATTTATCCGTTCACCTATAATAATCATCTCTCCACCTGTTCCTTATAGCTTGATTCCATGACCTTTACCAGCTGAGTAAGCATCTCATTGACCGGAACTTTCACACCGGAATTTTTTGCGTGCCTTACAATAGCGCCGTTAATAAAATCTATCTCTGTCTGTTTTTTGCGCATAATATCCTGTAACATACTGCAGATATTAGCTGCTGTATTCTTACAGATAGATTCCACTTTCTGTAAAGGATCATCAAAAATAAGTTTAGCCTTCTTCTTCTTCGCGACTTTTGTAGACTCGATAACAGCCTGGCGCATCAACTCTTTTGTGCCTTCATGCATAAGTAACGCGCCGTTGGAAAGGCGGCAGATAGCAGCCAATGCGTTTATACCTGCATTTATTATAAGCTTGCTCCAGATAACTCCGTTAACGTCCCGGGATGTTTTTGTTGAAATACCCGCCGCATTAAAAGTATTGGCTATATTGCGCAGATCCCTGAATATCTTACCGGTAGGTTTTCCGATTATAGTTTCACCCTTACCAGTCTGTCTTACTTTCCCCTCTCCTTTCAATGTTGCTCCGAGGGCTGTCATGCCACAGACCGTTCTCTCTTCTCCTACCAGATCTGTTATAAACTGGAGATTTCCTATACCGTTCTGCAGAGACAATACATTTGTATCGTCTTTCAGCAGAGGCTTTATTGAATTGAGAGCTGTTTCCGTATCATAAGATTTTGTGCATATTATCACAAGCTCAGAATGGCCTATAAAATTGGGATCAGTTGTAATATTTACACTCGATTTAAAATTGTTAATACCCTCTACGCTGATACCCCTCGCCTTTATTCTCTTAGCGCGTTCCGGGTCTTTATCCAAAAGCCAGATATCATTATCCGGTTTTGCTTGCGCCAAAAGGCCCGTAAATAAACACCCCATAGCCCCCGGACCCACTATTACTATCTTCATCTACTTACTCCTGTCTCGACCCTGTTGTTACAACAGGGTCAGAATAATCAGAAATTATCTATTATTTTTTGCGCCTCTTCCTCTTTCATTGAATAAGAATGCTCCCTTAAAGGAAAAAGGTTATGTTCCACTTCTTCCTTATACATTCCTACAGCTTTTTTTATTTCTGAATATATATCCGCGTACTCTTTAACAAATTTTGGTTTTTTTCTCCCCTTTATAAGCCCTAGCATATCATATGTAACAAGCGCCTGGCCGTCACAATCACGCCCTGCTCCTATTCCGATAGTAGGGACTTTAAGTTTTTTAGTTATAATTCCGGCAAGAATGTCAGGAACGCACTCAATGACAAGGCTAAATATACCGAGGCCTTCCATAAGAAGCGCCTGTTCAATAAGCTGTGAGGCTCTTTCAGCATCCTTGCCCTGGACCTTAAATCCATCGGCCTTATCCGCTGTCTGCGGCGTAAGCCCTATATGCCCCATCACTGGAATACCCGCTTTTAAAATACTCTCTGTTACCTCGGGACACTTTTGGAACCATTCAAGTTTTACAGCGTCACAACCTGCTTCTCCCATAAAACGTTTCGCGTTATTAAGCGCGTCAGACACATCCAGCTGGTAACTTTCATAGGGCATATCTCCAACAAGAAGCGCGTTTCTGACCCCTCGCCTTACAGCCTTCGCGTGATGAAGCATTTCACACATCGTAACAGATCTAGTAGATTCTAACCCGAGCTCGGTATTTGCGACAGAATCACCAACCAGGATAATGTCTATTCCCGAATTATCAATTATCGAAGCTAAGGGAAAACTATACGCTGTAAGCAATGTTATAGGTATCTTATGCCTCTTTTTTTCTATTATAGTTTCGATAGTTACTTTATTCATATAATCTTTATGAATTCTTCCAGTACTTTAGGATCAAAATCTGTACCGCTTTTCGCTCTAAGCTCTTTTTTCGCGCTTTCTTTATCCATACCTTTACGATACGGCCTGTCAGTTGTCATAGCATCATACGAATCACAAATCTTTAACATCCTTGCGCTTAAAGGTATCTCTTTGCCTTTTAACCCATCGGGATAACCAGTGCCATCATATAATTCCTGGTGATAGCGCACAAGATCGCACAATGTTGACATATGTCTTATAGGTTTGATTATATTTACACCTATTATAACATGCTGTTCCATCTCCTTCTGTTCTTCTTTATTAAGAGCACCCTGTTTTTTTAAAACATCATCTCGTACGCCTATCTTACCGACATCATGAAGAATAGCGCCGCTTTTTAATATCTTCATCGTCTCTTCATCAAGCTTCATTGCTTTTCCAAGACGTTCCATATAACCGGCTACCCTGTCTATATGGCCTCTGCTATACGAATCTTTTGCCTCTACAGCAACCGCTAATGCTGTTATAGTCTCCAGATAAGTCTTTTCCGCATCCAGATTAAGCTCATGATTTTCTACGGCAACAGCCAACTGAGCAGTAACGTTTGAAAGCAATACGATATCATCCTTATTAAAAGTTTTATGGCTCATCTTATCACATACCATAACAATACCATGAACTTTGTCTTTGTAAATAAGCGGAGCTGCCATAATAGAATCTTTTGCTAAATTTTTTCTATATTCAAAATCAGCGGCAGCATTGGTACTGAGGTCAAAAGCAACTTCAAGCTTTTTAAGCCCGACTACCCTGCTTATCAAGCCTTTTTCAGGATCTATGTTAAGCTTACGCAGATTATCGGACATATTATAACTAACCTTCATCATAAAACCGCTCTTGCCTTCTTCAAAAATAAATATAGCGCCAGATTTGGCGTCAATACCATTAGCCAGTGTCTGCAATACCAGTTCAAGCAGGTTTTCTATGCCCCGGGTTGAAGTAACTGCTGAACCAATCTTATTCAATATATTCTGTAAAAGCCTTTTTGACGACTCAAGTTCCTTTATCTTGTTTTGGAGCTTGTCTGTTAACGTATTAAAAGAGTTGGCCAGATCACCAATCTCACCCCGGTCATTTACCTTTACTTTCTGGCTATAATTTCCGCTGGCTATCTGTTTCGCATTGCTGCTAAAACTTGATAAAGCTACCATGCTTCTCCTGATAAGATCAAATGAAGCCAGGCTCAAAAGGACCACAAGTAAAACAGTAAGCTTAAAAAAAGGCAACTGTTTATCTATTATAGGTGTTAAATATAAAAAATTTACAATATAAAGTAATAGGACAATGGGTACAAGCGACATAAATACAAAAGCAATACTAAATTTTCTATATAAGCTTGTTTGCGCAAGCCCATCTATCTTAGCGTTAGCATCCATCTATAAGCTCCTTAAATAAGCTCTCATTATATGCCTGAGGAATCTATAATCTCAGGCACAAGGCGCTCCCACCCTATCGGCATTATATGAACACCTCGGCAGAGCCCCTTAAGCTCGTTAATCATCCTAACAGCTATCTCAATCGATTTCTTCTGCTTATCTGAAGCGCTCTCTACCTCTTTTATTAACTTAGCGGGTACATATATACCCGCTACATTTTCGTTCATATACCTTGCCATTTTTCCGGACTTAAGCAGTATAATACCCGCTATAATTGGAATATTATATTGTGTAACTTTAGTAATAAACTCTTTAAATCTTATTATATCAAATACACCCTGTGTCTGGAAAAATTGTACCCCGCAAGCTATCTTCTTCTCCATCTTTATGAGCTCCGGTTCCAATGGGTCTGCACAGGGATTTACTACCGCTCCAACGCAGAATTCCGGTTTGCCTTTAAGCTTATTGCCTGAACTGTCTTTACCTTGCTGTAAAGTCTTTATAATCTCTAACAATTGTATGGAATCGAGATCGAATACCGGTTTTGCCTGCGGATGATCTCCTTTCAAAGGATGATCCCCGGTCAAAGCCAGAATATTTTCTATGCCAAGACAGGCAGCTGAGAGAATATCTGATTGGAGCGCAAGCCTGTTTCTGTCACGGCATGTTATCTGGAAAATAGGATCTATGCCCATCTGTTTAAGAAGATAAGAACCTGCCAGAGACCCCAATCTCATAACAGCGCTCTGAAGGTCTGTAACATTAATCGCGTCCACTTTACCGATAAGCGGCTTTGCCGTATCAAGCATCTTTGTTATATCGGTTCCCTTCGGAGGGCCCACTTCGCTTGTTACTATGAACTTATTTGATCTTATAGCTTTTTTCAAATCCATTACGCCTGATCCCTTTTTTAAATACTATAATCTGATAAAATAAACTACAAAATAATCTTCTGCGGCTTAAGTTGTTTTGAATAATCGAGCGGCTTATAGATCTTTCTCATATTGTCCAAATCCCCTGACTCTTTCAAGCTTTTATATATTAATATCCAGCCGCAATCTTTCTCTTTATCGACCTCACATTTCTCGTTCTTTGAACCACCGCATGGGCCATTGAGCAGGCCTTTCGAACAGACAGTCAAGGAGCATATTGTGCCTGTCCTGTCAATAATGCAATCACCACAAAGTATACATTTCTGTGTAAAATGGCCTGCGCGCTCTACCTCACCGAGAAACAGCGTCTCAAGCGCGGGTAAAACCCTTTCTGCCTTGGTGCCATCTTTTATAACCTGCGCACCGTCACCACAGGCTAAGACCAGTACTGCATCTGTCTGTTTGAACGTCTCCTTATTCTTATGAAAAAGCTGTTTTACCTTAACCAGGTGGCATGCAGGGTCAAGTATCGCCTTGCCTGTAATCTTTAAACCTTCCTTTCGCAGATCGCTCTCCATCTCATCAACCTGATCCTCACCTCCTGTTTTACAGACAGTCGCGCATTGAGCACATCCTATAAGAAATACTGTTTTGTTTCCTTTAAGTGAATTAAAAATCTGCTTACGCGATCTCTTCTCTGTTATTATCATCTTACACCTTTCTGTTTCTGAAAAAGCTCAACACAGTTGCGCATCAATATAGTAGTAGTAAGCGGCCCAACGCCACCAGGCACAGGCGTAATATAAGATGCTCTCTCACTTGCCTTATCAAACTCTACATCACCTACAATCTTACCGTCGACCCTGTTAATCCCTATATCTATTACAACGGCGTGTTCTTTTATCCATTCTCCTTTAATAATCTTTGGCTTTCCCACGGCAACGATAAGCACCTCCGCACGGCTTATATGTTCTATTAGGTTGCCTTTCTCACTGGTTGCAACATGGCATACAGTAACTGTCGCGAATTTATCCAAAAGAAGCATTGCGAGAGGTTTGCCAACTATACCGCTATGGCCTATTATGACTGCCTCTTTGCCATATAGATCAATACCACTAAGATTTATAAGCTCCATCGCGGCCGATGCTGTAGGCGGTACCACTTTGTAAGCGTTAAGCAGCAGCTTTCCCTTATTCTCAGGGCTGATACCCTCTACATCTTTATCCGATGATATAAATGACGTTATTTTTATAATATCAAACCCCTCGGGTAAAGGGGACTGCAGTATAATCCCATTAACACTTTTGTCCTTATTCAACTGAGTTATCTTCTCTATAAGATCCTGCTCTGAAATGCAGCCGGCAAGTTTAACAAGCTCATAGTCCATATTAATGGTATTGGCGATTCTTTTCTGTGAATTAGTATAAACTGAAAAAGCGCCCCCCTCACCTATCTGCAAAGCTATCAACCTCGGGACAGAGCCGATTGAATGCTTTAAAAATTTTATCTTGTCTTTCAACTTGTGCTTTATTTCATCAGCTTTTTTACCGCCATCAAGTATTATTGCACCCATCTTATGTATGCATCCTTTCCCGAGCTTTAGATAAAACATGCGTCTTAAGCTTCTTCATTTCACGGTGAAGGGCCCTGTACCTTTCTGTGTTATTGATAACATATTTCTTGTCTCTTACACGTTCTAAGTTAATATTGATATTTGCCAGGGCTGATTCAAACGCGGCATCAAGTGTATATACTGCTACAATCACATCTGATAATATATTTTTATTTCCGACATATGCCAGTTCAAGCGCGACTAGAGTTACTTTGTAAGCATAATTACAGACATTAGATGGCGGCGTTATGGCTCTTTTTAGAGCTGGCTGCTGACTAATAATATTATCCTTATATTTTTTAAGCGCACTTGACAAATTTTCATACGCCTTTATATCTTTATCAATAAGGTCTGTCAGCTTTTTTCTTATGTTTTCGGATTTTTTCAATGCCTTTTGAGACCTCTCTTTATATCCATTAAAACCTTTTCCAGCTAAGGTAAAATTAGCTACCATGCTTAAAAGTCCGCAACCTAATACTCCTAACAGGGCGGATGTACTTCCTCCGCCGGGAATAGGTGTCTTCGCGGCCAGTTGATCCGCATAATACCTCATACTCTTATCTATAAATTTCATAATATTTTCTCCTTACATTCCTAAAACAACCCTTTAATCTTACCATGGTTATCAGCAGTAATGTTACATGCTGCCGGTTTTTTAGGCAGCCCCGGTAAAAGCAGTATGTCACCGCAGACAGGAACAATAAAACCTGCGCCTGAAAATATCCTTATCTGGTGTATATTCAATTTCCATTCCTCAGGCCTGCCTTTCAAAAGGTGGTTATCAGATAAAGAAAACTGTGTCTTAGCAATATTGACAGCAAGCCTGTTCAAGCCAAGATCCTCTATAACCTTGAGGTCTTTCTTTGCCTGCAGACTAAAATTTACCCCTTTCCCACCGTATATTCTGGTAGATATAAGCTCTATCTTGCCCTTTATACTTAATTCTTCATTATAGAGAAGCTTAAACCCGCATTCGCCTTTTTTAAGCTGGCGCATGCATCCTTCTGCCAACTCTATCGCACCGCAGCCTCCTCTAGCAACAGCATCCGATATATAGCTCTCCACCCCAAGCTCCTGGCAACAGGCCTTTATCTGTTTAAGAGCCTTAGGTGGATCATTGGGAAATTTGTTTATCGCAACTATGGGTTCTATACCGAAACACCTTATTATATTGATATGCTTCTTAAGATTAGGCAACCCATGCAGCCTCATAGCTCTACGAGAGACAACTATAACCGCCAGTTCCGGCCTTAATCTGCCTTGCCGGCATACAACATTAAAAAATTTCTCCGCACCGAGATCAGCGCCAAAACCACTTTCCGTTATTACATAATCCGCTAGTTTCAATCCCATAAGTATTGACATAAGGCTATTTGCGCCATGGGCAATATTTGCGAAAGGCCCGCAATGAACAAAGGCGGGATTACCTTCTATCGTCTGGACAAGATTGGGCATAATAGCGTTAACCAGAAGCGCGCTCATTGAGCCAACAGCATTTAAGGTTTTAGGCGTAACAGGTTTCTTCTTCTTTGTAAAAGCAACTATCATACGTGAAAGCCTGTTTTGCAGATCCGCTATATTTCTGCTTAAGGCGAGGATTGCCATTGTTTCGGATGCGGCTATAATATCAAAGCCGCTCTCATAAGAAACTTTTTTGTCGATATTAAAACGTATCTTCCGAAGTGTCCTGTCACTTATATCTATGGTTCGCCGCAATAGTATATTGTTTATATCAATATTGAGCTTGTTATTAAAATAGATACTGCTATCGAGCATGGCGCAAAGTAGGTTATTCGCTCCGGATACCGCATAACTATCACCTGTAAAATGGAGATTTATATCCTCCATTGGTATCACCTGGGAATATCCTCCGCCACAGGCGCCGCCCTTGATACCAAACATAGGCCCCAGTGAAGGTTCACGTAAACAGAGAAAAGCTTTTCTCTTCAATCTTCCGAATGCCTGTGCCAGGCCTATAGCGGTCGAGGTCTTTCCTTCTCCATGTTTTGTAGGTGTTATAGAAGTGACAAGTATAAGTTTTCCATCGGGCTTGCTTTTTAATCTTGAGAGAAGTGAAGGGGATACTTTAGCTATATGGTTACCGTAAGGTATAAGTTCTTCATTCTTTATACCTGCGGATTTTGCTACCTCAGTTATCTGCTTCGGCTTTACACGCTGAGCTATCTCTATATCAGAAAGCATATTGTCATTACCTTATCTTATTTTACCCGAAAGCTGCGCCTGTGTATAGGCGAAAATCCCTTTTCGATAATTGCGCTCATATGCTCTTTAGTAGCATAACCTTTATGGCGGTAAAAACCATACCCCGGAAAGATGCTATCATAAAACTGAAGCAACCGATCACGGGTAACCTTTGCAACTATTGAGGCGCATGCTATGGATAAACTTTTCTGATCACCATTGATAATAGTAGACTGCTTCGTATCAAACCGTAACCGCATATTTCCATCTATAAGTAAAAGGTCTGGCTGAGCACAGAGCTCAAGTACTGATCTCTCCATTGCGAGCATTGTGGCCTGATATATATTAATATCGTCAACAACAGCCTCTGAGACTATCCCGATACCTATTATAGCCCTATCAAAAATTTCCTTATACGCGCGTCTTCTTGCAAAAGGAGTCAGTTTTTTAGAGTCATCTATCCTGACCGAAAAATCATGCCGTTTAAGCACAATAGCGGAGGCAACAACCGGGCCCGCTAAAGGCCCTCTGCCGGCTTCATCAATACCAGCTATAGACCTGTAACCCCGGCTTCTGGCAATATCTTCTTTGTGAAGCAGCCTATTTCTCTTTCTTTGAAATCGATCCAATCTTTTCTTCAACCGTTGTCTTTTTACCAACCTTTTTTCTCAAATAATAAAGTTTGGCACGCCTTACTTTTCCCCGCCTTGTTATCTCTACTTTGTCTACACTGGGTGCGTGAAGAGAGAATGTCCTTTCAACCCCTTCTCCATAAGAAACGCGCCTTACAGTAAAAGATTCCCTCACTCCGGAGCCTTTCTTTGATATAACTATTCCTTCAAATGCCTGAAGCCTCTGCTTCTCTTCTTCAATAATCCTTATAAATACCTTTACTGTATCACCCACTGAAAATTTAGGGGCGTCTTTCTTCATATATTTCGCTTCTGTTTCCTCGATTTTATTCATGCCGCTGTCTCCTTCCTATTATAATATCTGATCAATATTAGGTTCTCTTAAATTTGTAGTTATACAATTATAGCTATGCCTCTAACTGGCTTATATGTTTTATCAGATCAGGCCTCTGATCAATGGTCTTTAGAACAGACTCTTTTTTTCTCCAGGACTTTACAAGATTATGGTTACCTGAAATAAGCAGTTCCGGAACCTTTTTACCTCTGTAATCCGCGGGGCGTGTATATTGTGGATATTCCAATAACCCGTCGGTAAAGCTTTCATCTATATTAGACTTTTCATGGCCCAGTACACCGGGTAAAAGCCTCACCACGCTGTCTATCAACACCATAGCAGGTAATTCACCCCCGGTCAATACATAATCTCCGATTGATATCTCCTGGTCTATAAAATCCATAATCCTCTCATCTACGCCCTCATAATGTCCGCACACAAGTATAAGCCCCGCTGCTTTCGAAAGAGATAAACAGATGGAATGATTAAGCATCTTCCCTTTTGGACTCATAAGTATTACCTTTGCGCGTGGCGATAACCTCTTTATACTGCTGAGCGCGTCAATAACAGGCTGGCACTGCAATACCATCCCCGGGCCCCCGCCAAAAGGCTTGTCATCTACCTTGTGGTGTTTATTGGCCGCAAAATCCCGTATATTATGTGTGCGTATCTTTACTTTCGCGAATCGCTGAGCACGCTCAATAATCGATTCTGAAGTTAATGCCTTAAACATACCTGGAAAAAGTGTCAATATATCTATATTCATAGGATTATTACGTTATTGTGTTATAGCGCAACGGCCTGCTATGCTTTTGCCGCAATACTCTTTACTGTATCGCTCATCTGCGCACCGACACCTATCCAATAATTGACGCGCTCTTTGTCTATCTTGACAAAAGCAGGGTTCTTTGAGGGATCGTAAAAACCGAGTTCCTCTATAGCCCTCGCATTTCTGCTCCTACGCTTATCACAGACTATTATTTTAAAATGCGGTTTTCCCTTTGTTCCCATCTTTTTTAACCGTATCATTACTGCCATTGTATCATCTCCTTATGCTCCATGCCTGCCTGCCTGTAGGCAGGCATATAACGCATGATGGTTTAAGATTTTACCCTTTTGATTTTTGCTCCCAACAACGAAAGCTTCTTTTCCATGTCTTTATACCCCCTGTCAAGGTGATATATCCTTGAGATAGTAGTCTTGCCTTTAGCAACCATACCTCCTATCACCAGAGCTGCTGATGCCCTGAGATCTGATGCCATTACTTCCGCTCCGCTTAAGTTCTTAGCGCCATGTACAATAGCGCTGTTTCCTTCAAGGCTTATCTGCGCACCCATCCTGTTAAGTTCTCCAACATGCATAAACCTCTCTGGATATATCTTCTCTGTAATAATTGCTATACCTTTTGATACAGCCATAAGTGACATCATCTGTGCCTGTAAATCTGTAGGAAAACCAGGATATGGCAATGTAGTCAAAGCTATCGTCTTTAGTCTTCGATTGGCTCTTACTCTTATAGCTCCGTTAGGTTTTTTAGTAATCACTGCTCCTGCCTCAATAAGAATATCTATAAGGGCTCTCAGATGATTGATATTAGCTCCCTTAATAGTAATATCTCCTTTTGTAGCGCAAGAGGCGATCATGTAAGTAGCCGCTTCTATCCGGTCAGGTATAATCTTATGTGTAGCTCCATGCAGGCGCTTCACACCGTCAATCTCTATTGTATGAGTCTTATGGCCTTTGATCCTGGCACCCATCTTTATAAGAAATTCGGCTAAATCGATAATCTCCGGTTCACATGCAGCATACTCTATTATTGTTTTGCCTTTAGCCAGTGTTGCTGCCATCATAACATTTGCCGTAGCCAACACAGAAGAGCCAAAAGGCCCCCCTAGATATATTGTGTTGCCTTTCAATCCTTTTGTCTTTGCTATCAGATAACCGTGCTCAACCTTTATATCAGCTCCAAGTGCGTTCAGGCCTTTAGTATGTATGAATATCGGGCGTGGGCCTATTATACAGCCGCCTGGCAGTGATACTTTGGCATAGAGCTGCTTCGCAAGAAGGGGGCCAAGAATACATATAGAGGCGCGCATTGTACTTACATAATCATAAGCAGCGGTATTACCTGTATAACCGCCGGGATGTATTTCAAGAGTATCATTTAAAAAGCTTACCTTGACCCCAACTGTTCGCAATATTTTACACATAGTAAATACATCGCTAAGTTGAGGAACACCTTTAATAACAGATTTGCTTTCAGTAAGCAGGCATGCTGCTATTATTGGCAATGCGGCATTTTTTGAGCCATCAATCCTAACCTGGCCTGATAATCGCGTAGGGCCTTCTATTATAAGTTTATCCATTATTTCGGTTTTGAGCCACTATAACCCGTTCTATATAATTTAAATCTTTAAAAGTTTTTATATTACCAAAATTACCCGTACTCTCAATAAATCTTTTTACATCTTCGCTTAAATCGTCAGCAAGCTCTAATACTAAAAAACCGCCATCTATCAAGAAATCCGGGGAGGCCGCTATAATACGGCGATAAAAACTCATTCCATCACTACCCCCGTCTAATGCCTCTATGGGATCTCTCTTGACTTCTTCCGAGAGGCCCTTAATCTTCCCGGAACTGATATACGGAGGATTAGAAACTATTATATCTAAAGTGTCCCTGTATTTTTCCGGAATATCAAAAAGATCGGCCTTAATAAACTCTATTCTTTCAGAAACAGAATTCAAATCTGCGTTTTCAGCCGCTACCTTTAAAGCCTTAACTGAAATATCAGAACTTATTATTTTACACCGAGTTAAGGCTTTTGTCAATGAGACAGCGACATTGCCGCTTCCTGTGCACAGATCGAATATAGTCAGCTGCCTGCCCCCCGAAGCCAATTCTATTACAGTATCAACCAGGATCTCGGTTTCAGGCCTTGGTATAAAGACTCCTTCCCTGACAATAAAGTCATTGCCATAAAAATTTACCTTACCAATTATATGCTGCAAAGGTTCACCATCTATACGGCGGCTTATCATCTTCTTAAGAGACTCGATATGTTTTAGGCTTAATACGATTTCATCCAAATATAGATCGATTATACGGCATCCTAAGATATCACTCAACATAATCTCCGCGTTAATACGGCTTGAGGCTATACCTGCCTTTTTAAGCCTGGACGCAAGCTCTAGAACAGGGCTCTTCACTTTTAGTAATTCTTTCCTCTCTTCAGCTAAAGCGCTAACTGCATTCATAATCTTTTACAGCCTTTCAATCCTTGCCTTTTTATCCGCAACCATAAGCCCGGTTATTATCTCTTCCAGATCGCCGCCAAGTATGGCTTCTAATTTATGCAGCGTCAAACCTATCCTGTGATCAGTAATTCGCCTGTCTGGAAAATTATATGTTCTTATCTTCTCACTTCTATCACCAGTGCCAACCTGGCTTTTTCTATGCTTAGAGATCTTATCCGCGTGCTCCTGCCTTGCTTTATCGAAAATTCGCGAACGTAATACCTTCATCGCTTTTATTTTATTCTTTAGTTGTGAACGTTCATCCTGACATATAACAACTATATCTGTCGGAATATGGGTTATGCGTACAGCGGAATCTGTTGTATTTACGCTTTGCCCCCCGTGCCCACCTGAGCGGTATACATCCATACGTATATCCTTTGGGTCAATACTAACATCTATCTCTTCAGCTTCAGGCAATACCGCGACAGTTACAGCAGACGTATGAATCCTGCCCTGTGACTCTGTAGTTGGTACACGCTGGACTCTATGGGTTCCGCTCTCATACTGAAATCTTTTGTAAACATCGCTGCCTTCTACGGCGAAGACCACTTCTTTTATACCACCTGCCTCTGAAGTCGATGTATTCATTACATCGACTTTCCACCCTCTGTTCTGCGCATATTTAGAATACATCCTGAAAAGATCCGCGGCAAATAGAGACGCTTCAAGGCCCCCTGTACCAGCGCGTATCTCCATTATTACATTACGATCTGCATCAGGGTCATCCGCTATCAGCATCTGTTCTAACTCGGATTTAAGTCTGCCAAGCTTAATCTCAAGCTCGCCTATTTCTGACTTTGCCAATTCCATAAAATCTGGTTCGTGTTTTTCAGCAAGCATCGACTCAAGCTTAGATTTCTCCTGTTCACATAAAAGATAATCATCGTATTTCTGCACTATAGAGGAGGTGGAAGATAGCTCTTTAGCATACCGTTGATAAAGAGTCCTGTCTTTCAAGACTTCGTGATCCGCTAAAAGCTTCTCTAGCTCTTCCGCGCGATTTTTTTTCCGTGATAGTGATTCAAACATACTCAGTTATTGGTTATCTGCTGTTAACCATCTTCTCTTACTTCTTGCCATACTTCTTCATAAACTTCTCGACTCTGCCCGCGGAATCAATAAGCTTATGCTTGCCTGTAAAAAACGGGTGGCACTTAGAACAGATCTCCACCTTTATGTTAGGCTTTGTGCAACGGGTATGTATAACCACGCCGCATGCGCATGTTATTGTTGTCTCTTTATACTCGGGATGTATCTTCTTCTTCATTGTATTATCCTCCTTTTTTAAACCTTATTCATACTCATTAAAAATTCCGCGTTTGTCTTTGTCCTGGCCAGCTTTTCAATAATAAGCTGCATCGCCTCATCTGATGGTAATTCATTCAATACTTTACGGAGTATCCATACGCGTTTGAGTTCATCGGGATCAAGCAAAAGCTCTTCTTTTCTTGTATTTGAACGTTTTATATCTATTGCGGGGTAGATTCTTTTCTGAAAAAGGCTTCTATCCAACTGCAATTCCATATTGCCCGTTCCTTTAAATTCCTCAAAGATAACCTCGTCCATCCTGCTGCCAGTATCGATTAAAGCGGTCGCTATGATTGTAAGGGATCCACCCTCCTCAATATTACGTGCCGCGCCAAAAAACCGTTTAGGCTTATGGAGCGCGTTTGAATCAACACCGCCTGAAAGTATCTTTCCGCTATGAGGTACCACCGAGTTGTAAGCACGAGCAAGCCGCGTTATGCTATCAAGCAGAATAAGAACATCCTTCTTATGCTCTACGAGCCTTTTCGCCTTTGCAAGAACCATATCAGCCACTTGTACATGCCTCTCTGCCGGCTCATCAAAAGTTGAGCTTACTACTTCTCCCTTAACAGAGCGCTGCATATCCGTAACCTCCTCAGGCCTCTCATCAATCAATAGTACTATAAGTATGGTATTAGGCGCGTTCTTAATAACCGCATTAGCGATCTTTTGCAAAATAACTGTCTTTCCGCTATAAGGCGGCGCTACTATCATACCACGCTGCCCTTTTCCTATAGGTGTTAAAAGATCCATGACCCTGGTCGATAGATCCTTTGGGTCATTTTCAAGTAAGAACCTGTCGGTTGGATAAAGAGGAGTAAGATTATCAAAGACTATTTTATCCTTTGCTTTTTCAGGATCAGTGAAATTAACACTCTCCACCTTAAGAAGCGCAAAATAGCGTTCTCCCTCTTTAGGGGAGCGTATCTGTCCATGTATGGTATCGCCGGTCTTTAAATCAAACTTTCTTATCTGGCTTGGAGATACATATATATCATCCGGGCACGGAAGGTAATTATAGTTAGGTGATCTCAGAAAACCAAAGCCATCCGGCAGCACCTCAAGCACGCCGCCACCACTTATGACCCCTTCGCCCCGCGTCTGCGACTGAAGTATCTTGAATATAAGATCCTGTTTCTTAAGGCCGCTTACTTCATTAACTTTAAGATCGTTTGCGATCTTATTTAATTCCAACACCTTCATCTTTTTTAGTTCCGCGGCATCTATAGCCATTTTATCTTCTCCTTATTTTTCTGATTTTAAATTCACTGGTAATTTCCACGCATTTTTGCCTTAGCTTTGCTAAGGCCGCGTTATTATCTATTATATAATCTGCGTATCGTACCTTTTCATGGAGGGGCATCTGTAAACGTATACGCGATAAAGCATCCTTACGCCGTATCTTCTTCTTTATCCAGGCACGTTCAAGCTGTAATGGTAAAGAAGAAGTAACAACTATCAATAGATCGCATTCTTTGTAAAAACCGGATTCTATCAGGACCGGGCCGTCAATAACAAAATCGGAGATACCTTGTTTATAAATCTCTTCTCTAATGCTATCTATCTCAGCTATGATAACAGGGTAGATGATATCGCATAATTTTTTATAACTGTGTCTATTCGCGAAGGCCTTCTCTGCTAATTTAGTCCTGTCAACCTTACCTTCCTTGTCAAGTATCTCTTTTCCGAAATTCGAAACAATCCGTTTTATCAGACTGGTATTTTTGCTAACCTGACTGCGCGCGACTTTATCCGCGTCTATTAATTTTGCGTTCAGATCAGCTGCTATATATCTTGCTGCGGTTGATGTACCCGTTCCAAGGCTTCCTGTAACTCCAATAATCATAAATTTTATGCGTGTTTAGCTTAAAACTTTCTTATATATCTCTATGTACTTTTTGGCAGATCTATCCCATGAAAAATCGTACGCCGCTATTTTTTTAATAAGCTTAAGCCAACTCTGCTTATCCTTATATACAGATACTGCCTTTCTTATCGCTTTGAGCAAATGCTCTGGCTTGCAGTCATTGAACAAAAAGCCATTACCTTCTCCGGTTTCAGTATTATATTCGATTACCGTATCTGCCAACCCACCTGTCTTTCTGGCAACAGGAACAGTCAGATATTTAAAACTTATTAACTGCCCCAAACCGCATGGCTCATACCTTGAAGGCATAATAAATATATCACTTGCTGCGTATATTTTCTGGGCAAGATCCGCATTAAAAGTCAGATTTACAGAAGTATTTGACGGATGTTTTTTCGCGACCTTTTTGAAGATACGCTGGTAACGCTCTTCGCCAGCGCCTAATAATACAAAACCTATATCCATATCGCAAAGCCTATTTACTATCTCAGCTAAAATATCATAGCCTTTCTGCTCAGCAAGCCTTCCTACGGTTCCTATCAAAGGTGAGTTGATACCTGTCTTAAGGCCGAGTTCCTTTAGCAACATCTCTTTATTCACATATTTTGCCTTGATATCATCGACAGAATAATTTTTATAGAGAGCTTTATCCGTTAAAGGGTCCCATATATCATAATCTATACCATTCAAAACACCGTGCAAGCTATATGCGCGGGACTTCAATATGCCCTCCATGCCGCATCCAAACTCTTTGGTTTGAATCTCCTTTGCGTATGTAGGACTTACTGTAGTAATAACATCTGAAAAGATAAGTCCTCCCTTTAACAGGCTAAACCTTCCGTAATATTCCAAGCCGTTTATATCGAATAAGCTTTTATCAAGCCCTGTTTTACCCCATTCGCCCTCATCAAAACTTCCGGTATAGGCGAGGTTATGTATGGTAAATACTGTTTTTGTATCTTTAAAAAAATCATCCTTCCTATACAAGGTTTTAAGATATACAGGGACAAGCCCTGTCTGCCAGTCATTACAGTGTATAATATCAGGCTTAAAACCATCTCTTTTTACAGACTCAAGTGCCTCTTTACAGTAATATGCAAAGCGTTCTAAATTATCAGAATGGTCTTTGCCTTCTTCATCAACATATATACCATCCTTATTATAAAGATTATCGTTTACTATAAAATAGACCTTTATTCTTTTACCTATCTGCGCAAAATTACCTTCAGCTTTTATTTCTTTATATTTAGGCAAGGCTATCCTTACCTCAGCACCCTGATGCTCCAGGGCAACAGGCAAGGCACCGGCTACATCAGCCAGGCCGCCTGTCTTTGCAAACGGTACAACTTCACTCGATAAAAAAAGTATCTTCATAATTAAGTAAATGTTCGAGGCTGTTTAAGCTTCCATCCAGTTTTTACCACTTGAAATATTTACCTTCACCGATGCCTTTAACCTTACCACCTCTTCCATGCCCCCTTTAACAACATCGCTCATCTCTGCAAGCTCATCCTTTGGTATATCAAAGACAAGCTCATCATGAACCTGGAGAACCATCTTTCCTTTTAAATTTTTATTTATTATCTCATCATGTATATATATCATAGCCATCTTTATTATATCAGCGGCTGAACCTTGTATGGGTGTATTTATAGCTATTCTTTCCGCAAACTGCCTTATATTATGATTTTCTGAATTTATCTCAGGTATATAACGCCTGCGATTAAACATGGTAAGCACATACCCATTCGCTTTGGCAAACTCAATCTGATTCTGCATATATTCATTTACTTTGGGATATCGCAAAAAATAAGCATCTATAAAACTCTTCGCAACTTCAGGACTGATACCAAGTTCTTTTGAAAGCCCATAAGGGCTCATGCCATATACAATACCAAAATTTACGGTCTTTGCCTGGCTGCGCATCTCCTCATCCACAGCTGTAATATCGCAACCGAATATAAGCGATGCTGTAAATGTATGTATATCCATGTCATGCCTGAACGCGTCCAGCAATATCTCATCTTCACAAAGGTGTGCCAAAATACAAAGCTCTATCTGCGAATAATCAGCTGAGAGTATAAACCCGTCATTAAAAGACGATATAAATGCCTTTCGGATCTCTTTCCCAATCTTCGTCTTTATTGGTATATTTTGCAAATTCGGCCTTGATGAACTCAAGCGGCCTGTAGCTGTTACTGTCTGATTAAATGATGTGTGTACTTTTCCGGTATTCCGGTTTATCAATTCCGGTAATGCATCAACATAAGTGGTGGTAAGCTTTGCCAACTCTCTGTATTCAAGTATAACTCTTGGAAGCGCGTGCTGAAGAGCTAATTTTGTCAAAACCTCCGCATCGGTTGAAAAGCCTGTCTTTGTCTTCTTTATAACAGGAAGTTTAAGCTTCTCAAATAAAACATTGCTAAGCTGTTTAGGTGAATTTACATTAAATTCGCATTCAGCGATTTCATATATCTGACAGCTTAAATTATCGAGTTTTTTTCGCATATTTTTTGACATATTCGCAAGAAACTTTTCGTCAATCTTTATACCTGAAAACTCCATATCAGAAAGCACGTTAATAAGAGGCAGCTCAATATCATTAAAAAGTTTATCAAGCCCTTTCTCTGCAAGCAGCTTTGCCAGGATAGACTTTAACCGAAATGCCGCCTCAGAATCCTGGCAACAATATCTTGATATCTCAGGTATAGGTACCTCAGCCATGGTAATCTTCATTTTGCCTTTACTTATCAACTCGCTTATAGGTGTCATCCTGATACCAAGATACTCCATGCTTATGTCTGAAAGGTTATGATTAGGTTTGGATGGGTTCAGGAGATACGACGCAACCATAGTATCAAAGCATATCCCCTTTAACTCTATACCAAGATTTTTAAGAAGCAGCTTTTCATATTTTATATTTTGGCCTATCTTTTTGATAGATGGGTTTTCAAAGATCGGTTTTAAAGTTTTTAATATATAATCTCTTTGCGAGTAAGCAGCGGAGGCCTTGATAAAACTTACATATCGCGCAGCATGCTTCTTCCAGCAGAATGATACTCCCACGATCTCGCATTCTAAAGGAAAAGTTGATGTAGTCTCAAAATCAAAAGCCCACTCTTTCTCTTTTTTTAACAAAGATACAAGTTTATCAAACTCATCTTTTGAAGATATAACCTCATAAGAACCTTCCAGCTCTTTCCTGGGAGCAAACTCCCCTATCAGCTTGCGAAATTCAAGCTCTTTAAATATAATCAGCAACTTTTCGTTGTCAGGCTCTTTTATTCGCATATCTTTAAAATTTATGTCAATATCAACATTCTTGTCGATTGTCGCGAGTTCGCGGCTAATATATGCGCTTTCTAAATTATTTTTTATTATCTTTCTCTTAGCCTCACTCTTTATGCCTTCTATATTCTCAATAAGGTTATCAAGGCTGTTAAATTCGGATATAAGCTCTATCGCCGTCTTTTCTCCTATACCCGGAATACCGGGAATATTATCGCTTGAATCTCCCATAAGCGCCATGATATCTACTATTCTTTGAGGCCCAACACCATAACGCTCTTTTACTCTCTTCTCATCATAGATAAGGCCTTCTTTATGCGTTGAATATACTTTTACATTCTTAGATACAAGCTGAAGAGCATCTTTGTCGCCTGTTACTACAAATGTCATTAAACCCCTCTCTTCAGCCTGTAAAGCTATTGTGCCTATTATATCATCAGCTTCGAAACCACCCTTCTCATATATAGGTATGTTATATGCCTTAAGAACCTTTTTTATAATCGGCATCTGAGCAACAAGATCTTCGGGCATCGGTTTTCTATGCGCTTTATAGTCTTTGTATCTCTTATGCCTGAATGTGGGTTCTTTCAGGTCGAATGAGACAGCAATAAAATCCGGAGACTCCGACTCTATCAACTTCTTAAGCATAATCACAAAACCATATACAGCATTAGTCGGAAACCCTTTAGAATTCGTAAGGCTCTTTATGGCATAATAAGCACGATAACAGAACGCGTTACCGTCTATTAAAAAAAATCTCTTCTTTCTCATGTATGTAACCTTATTCCATATGTATTACGGATTAAAAATTCAGAAAGGGTTAGTTAAAAAGGATAATAGTAAAAATAAGAAAAACTTAACAATATCCAAAAGAGGTTAATTTAGAGAGGATATAAGTTTCTCCATTCCCCTGCTCTCTTCATCCAGTTGCTTATACAGTGTGATTAAACCGTGTGTAGCCTTTACAAACCACTCGATCTTGACCTTACTGCTGGGGTAAATCTTATAACATAGGTTGTAGCGTTTTTCAGCAGCCTTAAAATTACCAAGCTGGCAGTCCTTCTGCGCCTGCTCTAAAAAATATTTTACCGCCAGGCTATCCATGCGTTTTGTACGCCTATCATACTCTGCCAGGATATTAGCCATCTTAAGCTTTACAACTTCAATCCTACCGCGAGCCTCTACTATACCTTCCTGTATAACAACGCATTCCAGATAAAGTTTAGCAGGCTCGTATGACGGCTCTATTTTCAAAATCTGTTCAAAACAGGCCTTGGATTTTACATATTTCTTAGAACGATAATATGACTTACCATCGTTAAAATACTTATTAATAGAGGTTGCCCTCTTCTGCGCCTGCTTCTGCTTCATATCCGCTATTCTGGCAAATTCCTCCGTAGATCCGTCTCGCATAAATACAGGGGCAGCTTGTAAAGTGGCGGGCAGTAACAGTATAAGTAGTATGCAATAATAAATTAATATATGTATATAAGCTCTATACCTGCTTTTCATTTATATATAATATACACAAATTGATATGGCTTGTCAAGAATAAACACTGAAAAAAGTTTCTAATGCTTACTGTAATCTCCTAGAGACCTTTTGAGGTCATTCGATATCTCATGCATCTTAGAGATAAGTAAATTTATCTTCATCGCGTCTACAGGCTGTTTTTGAAGCTCTTGCTCAATAGTATTTAACAAATCATCCATAGCCTTTGTATGCCCTATATTTTTTTGCGCCGTTTCTCTTAAATTTCGTATTACCATATTCAGAGAACCTGCCAAACTTTGAAGCTCATCACTTTTTCTTAAAGTTATCTCTGAAGTAAGGTCTCCTTCCGCTATCTTCCTCAATATAGCCTCCATCCTATACCATGGCCCCGCAATACGATGGGAGATTATAATACTAAACCATGCTGCAAAAGGTATTATAACAATTGCGGAAGAGAGAGCTTTTATATTCGCTATTCGCAAAATTGTGATAAGCCTGCCCTGTGGGTAAACATTCGCCAGCATCTTGGAAAGATAAGGAAAGACCGCTAAGTATGTTATAATGCTTGATATACCAACTGTCAATAATATAAATAACGATATAATAAAAGCATACCGGAATTGAAAGGCTCTCTTTATAAGATAAGTTCTTCTCGGCACAACAGCCATCCCTATACTTCCTTTCTCCATAAAGCCAAATCTCTTGCTATATCAAGGTTAACGCTGCCCCTCAAAAGAGAATTAGATATCTTATTTTTTACACTATTAAAAGGGGTATAACGTACCGGAGCCCCATCAATATGAGTGATAATATCCCCTTCCATAAGGCCGCTACGTACTCCCACAGAATTACGCTTCAGCGCTGCAACCACCAACCCGCCTTCCTGCATCTTTAGTGACAAACCAATATTATCAAGGCCTTTATCCTGCTTACCCGACGCAGGAATTGTTACCATTCTCTTTATGTTCAAAATAATCTCCGGCGAAGAACTTTCCATAATCATGTCCATTATCGTGTCAAGTGCAAGATAGCCGGTCAACTTTCCCCATATAGAGATGATTATATCGCCTTTTCTTATGCCGGATTCTTCTGCCGCGGAAAAAGGCGTAACCTTTACAATCTTTGGCATACCCTTATCTGAAGCGAGAACTAATCCCGTCGCTTTTTTAAAACGTTCTTCTTCTGTAATGGTGGTTTTTTTGACTTTTGGATTATAGAGTCTTCCTGATTCCTTAAAGAGCGCCTGCTTTCTCGCCATGTCATCTTTAAACTGCTTCTCAGGATTCCTTAAAAGTGTTGAACGCATATAAATAAATTTATCTTTCGCTTCCTTGTAATCCGGGTTAAGCTCATACGCCTTCTTATAATAGGTGTATGCCTTTGCTAAATTTCCATTCCGCTGGTAATAATCCCCAAGCTTTACCAGATTCTGTTCTTTCCTATCATAAAGAATATCTTTTATATCAGATTTATCAAAGTGTTTTTCACCATAAATAGTGCTTAAGACAATGCTCTGGTAATAATTTTCCACTACAATACCTTTTACCTTACTGCCGTCTTTTAGGCATACCGTGTCCGCAACTGTTGTAAATTGAAACAGTAAAACCGAACAGATAATTAATAGAAAAAAAATAAATAGTTTCATCTATCTAATAGACTTTAATATTAAATATATAAGAAATGTTATCGTGCCAGCTGATATAAAATAAAAATCATTAAAATAGAAAAAATCTTTTATGTTTGATAAAAAAGTATCTGAATATCCCTGCTCCTCAGGCCTGTTTTTCTTAACATCCATTCTAACGCAGCCCCCATATTTACCTCTCAAGGAAAATATATTCTCCTCCTTAAACCTGAGGTATATTCCACCAATATGATACGCGGGAATCTTACCCTTATTGGCAAGATCGCGTACCTCTTTTTCAGAGAGCCTAAGGCACTCCGCCGCCTCTTTAAGAGTTAAAAGCTTATCCGACATGGCCTGTTATTTGCTGACCCTCTCTTTTGCTATCCAGCTGTCTATCTCCTCTTTGTGAAATTTCCATGCATTATTCTCTTTTATTGCCGGGATCTTTTTCTGCGCAGCCCATTCTTTTACAAGCGAGGTATCTACTTCAAGATAACGCGCGACCTCATCAATGGCCATTACCTTAGAATTACCGGATGTTATGGTCTGTTCTGATAAAGAAGACATTTTACAATTTCCATTGAGAATTGCGCCATCTGACACAGTAAGCATAGGAGTTACTATATCACCTATGATATTTGCGGGAGCAATAAGATTGAGCCTTTTGGTTGCTATGATATTGCCGGTAACCTTTCCAGCTATAGTAATATTCTCACCATTTATATCAGCCATTACATGGGCATTCTCTCCTATAATAAGATTTCCTTTTGTATCGAGCTTGCCTTCAAATTCACCATTTATTCTAAGGTCTACAGGATCCTTAAATATCATCGTTCCCTGCATTGTCGCATTTATATCTAATACTTTCTCTACTGGCTGATCATCTTTTTTCGGCCTTCTTAAACTTACCATATCGCCTCTCCTTTCCTTACCCTGCTTTTTAAGGGTATACGCGGTTAACTTTTCCTACTTATTCATTTCTTGCGGCTTACCTTATCATGTACCTTACTCAAAACTAAAAGGCTTGCCAATATAAGTACAGTTGCAAATGCTGATACAATAAAAAGTCCTGAACCCACTGCCAGGCCGATACCCGCTATAGACCATAAACTGGCAGCTGTTGTCAGGCCTACTATTGAAACACGGGACCTTATAATAGTACCTGCTCCGAGAAAACCGATTCCGCTTACAACCTGAGCAGCTATTCTGCCTGGATCCGCATCCGCAATGCCTTTATAAATATCAAATATATGCATTGAGGTAAGCATTATAACACATGAACCAATGCAGACTAATATATGCGTTCTAAAGCCCGCTGCTTTTTCATGAACCTCTCTTTCTATACCAACTACCCCCCCTAAAAAAGCGGCATATATAAGTCTTATTATCATTTGCACCTCTGTAAGCACCTGTAACTCCTTTCTTATATATTAATTATTATACCATAAGTAGGCGGTTCTTTGCAGCAAAAAATGGCTGTATTTGGAATTTTACAAATTCAGATTGGCCTGAGCTGTAAATGAATAATCACCAAATTTTTCTCTCTTATACATGTAACAGCCTAAACCTGCTATCATCGCAGCATTATCCAGAGACATACCCTTAGGAGGGAAGAGAATATCAATACCCAAATCACTACTTAAATCCTCAAGCCTTTTTCTTAAACTCCTATTTGCGCTTACCCCTCCGCCTATTAATAAGCTTTTTGCTCCTCTATTTTGGCAGCAGGCTCTTGTCTTGTTAAGTAGCATATCAAAAACAGCTTTTTGAAAACTCGCGCATATATCTGCGACCGGTAACCTCTGCCCCTTTCTCTTAAGGCTCTCTACAAAATATAATACAGCTGTCTTTATACCGCTAAAACTGAAATCAAGCGTATCCTTGCTAAGATATGAACGTGGAAACTCTATTTTTTCGCAATTGCCTCCTTTAGCCTGCTTCTCTATAATAGGCCCGCCTGGAAATCCCAGGCCCAATATCTTTGCTACTTTATCAAATGCTTCACCGCATGCGTCATCTCTGGTCTGCCCAAGAAGTTTCAGGTTTCCAATATCTTTGATATCGACCAGGCTAGTATGCCCACCTGAAACAATAAGGCCAATGGATGGAAATTTTACTTCTCTTTCATTAATCGTAGCTGCGTAAAGATGCCCGTGGAGATGGTTTAATGGTATGATAGGTATCTTAAGGCTATAAGAGAGTGCCTTTGCTAATGATATACCAACAAGCAGCGCGCCTATTAAACCAGGGCCTTGGGTTACGCTTATAGCGTCTATATCGTTTAAGCTGGTTTTTGCTCTCTTTAATGCTTTATCCAGAACAAAATTTATAAGTTCTGTGTGATGGCGGCATGCTATCTCAGGGACTATACCCCCATATCTCTTGTGAAGATGGAGGCTTGATACAACAATATTTGAAAGTATCTGCCTTTCACCTGAAGCTATTGCAATTGATGTCTCATCACAGGATGTCTCAATGCCAAGCACAAGCATACGCTCTCCTTATATCCTGACTAATTCCGAAATCAATACAAATTCAATATTACTACCTTCAAGCTGCCGGGCCTTCTCTTTGATGGTTTCGAGTGTAAGGCTCTTGTCATGCCCGATACCTATGGCTGATCCCTTTTCCAGAGCTGAGGCTATAAGTTGGTCAAATTGGGTAGATATATATTCCTTGTCCGCGACATTATCAAGAAATACATCTCTTTTGGCAAAAGCTATGCCATATTTCTCTGCTACTTGTTCACAGATAGTACCTGAAACTGCCACAGCATCTAAAAAAAACATACCCCTTGACCTTAACTCTTTCATAACAGCGCCAATAACCTCTCTGTTCTGTGTTACCCTGGAACCCATATGGTTGGAGATACCTTTTGCGAAAGGTACTGTTATAAGCGCCTCTTCAATCAGGCTTGATATTTTAGCGCTATCCATTGAGACCAGTATAGTATCCTTCTCAAGGCGCAGAGAATCATTCTCAGGTTCCATGGGCATATGAAGTATCAATTCCCTATTAACATATTGATGTTCAATAGATGCGATTTCTTCTGAAAAAGAAAGATTAGGCAATATAGCGAGGGTTAGTGGTATCTCAATCGAACCGAGTAGGTTTATATTATTTAAATTATAACCCCAATCATCAATTACTATAGCTACCTTTACTGAACTCTTCTTATCAGAAACATCCCTTCGGCAAAATAATACTGATACAATAGTTATAAATACAAAAGCTATAATATATAAAGGTATCAGGCCTCTTTTATACATCAGGATTCCATTAAGGACACGTATCTTGTCTTGTCTTCAAGCAAACTGATAGCCTCTTTTACCTGATTATCATTAGCCAAAGCTTCTTTTTTCGAAATCTTTTTCATTTTTTTAGTATCCCCGTTCTCTACTGGTTCCGGAGCCTTTGCTTCTACAATAATATCAGGGCTTATACCCTTCTCATGTATAATAGCTCCTGACGGAGTATAATAGTAACTTGTTGTCAATCGTATCGCAGAACCGTCTTTCATGGGCATAACAGTCTGTATGGAACCTTTTCCAAAACTTTTTTCACCTACAATGAGGGCCCTCTTGTTATCTCTTAACGCGGCTACGACTATCTCTGAGGCGCTGGCAGAACCTTTATTAATCAGCGCTACAATCGGGAAATCTGTATACGGCTTTAAAGAATTTGACCTGAAAACAACATCCTGATGTTTGCCCCTTCCTTTGATAGATACTATAATCTTCGGTTTTTTCAAAAACACTTTTGACACCATAACAGACGCATCCAAAAGCCCCCCAGGATTATTTCTCAAATCGATTATTAACGCTTTCATATTTTTTTTAATAAGGCGTTTGAGGGCCTTATTAAAATCTGAGCCTGTACGTCGCTGAAAATCCGATATCTTTATATACCCTATGCTCTCATTGACCATCAAGGCGTCTTTTATCGATTTTATCCTTATGATAGCACGTCTTATAGTAAATTCCCGCAGCCTGCTCTCCTGCTCTCTTATAATAGTAAGTTTTACTCGCGTTCCGGGTATTCCGCGCAAAACCTTTACCGCATCATCCAGAGTAAAATCCTTTGTAGGCTTATTATCTATCTTTAAAATTCTATCACCAGAGATTATTCCCGCTTTATGTGCGGGTGTTCCTTCAAGGGGGCTAATCACGGTAAGTACATTATCCCTTAGTGTTACTTTTATTCCAAGGCCGCCAAATTCGCCAAGAGTATCGGTCTTAAGATCTATATATTCTTTCGGAGTTAAAAAAGAGCTGTGAGAATCGAGAGAAGAGATCATACCGTCTAACGCGCCGTATATCATCTCCTTCGCGGTTACCTCTTTTACGTAATTAGCGTCTACCAATGTAATCGCGTCGGCAAAAAGCCCAAGCTCATAAAAAATATCTTCTTTGGTAATAAAGGATTTAGATAATTCATCACCTGCCTTATCCCTTGCTGCAAAGACTACCGGCAGACTGAGAGCAATAAGGATTAGAAATGTTACGCATAAAAAAACAGTCTTTCTCATGGCCTTTTCTTTCCAAGCCCCTTTTTAATGGCAGAATTTGCAAGCTGCGGGTCTGCTCTTCCCTTACTCTTTTTCATTAGCTGGCCCACAAGAAACCCGAGCGCATTAGTCTTGCCTGAAAGGTAATCATCCGCCACTTTAGGATTTTCATTTATAATATCATCCGCAAGTTTTTCAATAACACTTTTATCGCTTATCTGGAGGAGGCCTTTCTTTTTTACGATATCATCGGCTGAATCCCCGGTTGCAAGCATCTCATGGAGCACTTCTTTTGCCATCTTGCCGCTTATTGTTTTATTATCCATCAGTTCAAACATACTTATAAGGCGCTGGGGAGTTGTTTTTACACTGTTAAATTCAATATTATTCGCATTCAGATATTTCAGTATATCACCTGTAAGCCAATTGACTATCATCTTGGGCTTAGGGTATAGCTTGATACAACATTCAAAAAAGCAAGCCATAACTTTGTCCGATACCAGCACAGAAGCATCGTATTTAGAAAGGCCGCAGTCTCTAATAAACCTTTCCTTTTTCTGTTCAGGCATCTCCGGCAACTCTGAGGAGATCTCTTCTATCAGGGTTGCGTCAATACTAACAGTCGGGAGATCAGGATCAGGAAAGTACCTATAATCATGCGCTTCTTCTTTTGTGCGCATAGGCTCTGAAACCTGTTTCTCCTCATTCCAAAGCCTTGTCTGTTGCGCTATCGGCTCATCGGCTGATAGCGCTTTTGCCTGCCTCTTCTCTTCATATATAAGAGCGTCTCTTACGCCTTTAAAGCTGTTCATATTTTTCAACTCTACCTTGACACCAAGCTCTTTCTGGGATTTAGGCCTTATTGATATATTCGCGTCACAACGCAAAGAACCTTCTTCCATATTACAATCTGAAACATCAAGATATTCAATAATAGATTTAATAGCAATTAAATATCGGTACGCCTCCTCCGGAGAAGATATATCCGGCTCACTGACTATCTCTAAAAGAGGTGTTCCCGTGCGATTAAAATCCACATAACTGGATAATGCCCTCTTGTTGTGTACAAGCTTTCCGGCATCCTCTTCCATGTGGACGCGTGTTATGGCTATTCTTTTAGGCTTATTATCACTTATTATATCGACATAACCGCCTAAAGAGAGGGGCATATCATACTGTGATATCTGATAATTCTTAGGTAGATCCGGATAGAAATAGTTTTTTCTATCAAACTTCATCATGCCTGATACATTAGAACTTAATGCCAGGGCTACCTTTATAGCATACCTTAGATATTGGCTATTTAACACGGGTAAAGAACCTGGAAAACCAAGGCATACAGGACAGACAAATGTATTGGGCTCTCCGCCAAAACAATTAGAACAACCACAAAAAGCCTTGGTTTTAGTTAAAAGCCGAAGATGTATCTCCAACCCTATTGTTGTAAGATAATGGCTCATAATTTAGGCCTTACCTTCTGCCATCCCGCGTTCTGTTCATAAGTATACGCGGCTCGTATAAGTGCCTCTTCGTCAAAATGCTTTGCCATAAATTGCAGCCCTATGGGTAAACCATTAGAATCATACCCGCATGGCAAAGATAGGGCCGGAATACCCGCAAGGTTTGCGGGTATTGTAAAAATATCCGAAAGATACATCGAAAGAGGGTCTTTAGTCTTCAGCCCCTTAGGCCAAGCTGTCTCCGGAGAGGTTGGAGTCAATATAATATCACACCTGCTAAAAGCATCTTCGAAATCCTGTTTTATAAGATTCCTTACTTTTTGAGCCTTCAGATAATACGCGTCGTAATATCCGCTGCTCAATGTATAGGTACCAAGGATTATCCTTCTCTTTGCCTCGGCGCCAAAACCTTCCCCCCTGGTCTTCTTATACATATCGAGTAAAGAACCCGGCTGTTTTTGCCTATAACCGTATTCAACGCCGTCAAAACGCGCCAGGTTTGATGAAGCCTCAGAGCAGCCCACAATGTAATATACACTTACCGCGTATTTTGTATGGGGCAGAGAGATATCTACAAATTGAGCGCCAAGATCTTTCAACATGTCTACCGCTTCTCTGATTTTAATTCCGGTTTCATTGACCGGCGCTGCCTCATCAATAATCGGGCCTGTTATGCTGCCAGGATTATACTCCTTAGGGATCCCTATCCTGAGGCCTTTGATATTAGCTATAAGTGATCCTGTGTAATCCGGAACAGGCATATCTGCTGATGTTGAATCCATAGGATCATAACCTGAGATAATATTAAGCAGGCCTGCGCAATCAGTAACATCCTTTGCTACAGGGCCTATCTGATCCAGGCTTGAACCAAAAGCTATTAAACCATATCTTGAAACCCTGCCGTATGTGGGCTTAATTCCTACAACACCGCAAAGTGACGCCGGCTGCCTTATTGATCCGCCTGTATCTGAACCAAGGGCAAGTACTGTCTCATCAGCGGCTACAAGAGCTGCTGAACCACCGCTTGAACCTCCTGGTATTTTTTCAAGGTCATAAGGATTATTTGTAGGCGCGTAACATGAGGTTTCGCATGAAGAGCCAAACGCGAATTCATCCATATTTGACTTTCCAAGTAAAAGCGCTCCTGCCTGCTTCAGCTTTGTCACTACCGTAGCATCGTAAGGGGGTTTAAAACCGGCGAGTATCTTTGATGAACACGTTGTAAGCTCATCCTTAACGCATATATTATCTTTTATTACAACAGGTATTTTTGAGAGGTTTCCCGCGCAGCCTTTCTTATCCAGCTCTTTCGCGCGTTCTGACAATAGCGTCTTATCAAAATGAGCAAACCCTTTTACTTTATCTTCAACTTTATCATAGCGATCTGCTACAGAAGAGGCTATATCAGATGCTGCTAAATTATCCTGCGCTATCTTCTTCTTCAGTTGCGATGCGGTATATTTAACAAATTCTTCCATTAATTACTCTATAATTTTAGGAACCCTGAAAAAACCTTCTTCTTTTTCAGGTGCGTTTTTGAGAGCATCATCATTTGAAAGCGGGCTCTTTACCATATCTTCGCGCAGTATATTACCAGTAGATCCAGCCCGGCTCATAGGTTCAATATTCTCAGTATCAAGCTTGTTAAGTTGCTCCATATAAGCAAGGATATGGTTTAATTGTTCGGCAAAGAGCTCTTCCTCTTGCCGGGTTAAACTTATCCTTGCCAGGCCTGCTGCATATCTTATCGCGTCTTTCTTAATCGTCATATATATTTATTCCCAAGATTTTCAAGAACTGTTCTATATTATTACATAGATTAACATAAAGTATTATTTATGTAAAGAGCTAAGAGCCTCAGATAAGCAGGCAAATTTCTCCAAATTCAGATCTTCTGCTCTAATATTGCTATCTAAGCCAGAGATCTCAAACGCTTTTTCCAAAAGGCGCCTATCGATAGATATAATACCACCTTTGCAGAGCGCGTTAAAGAAAGTTTTTCGGCGCCGGTTAAAACCTGCTTTCATGATCATGAAAAAGAGTCTCTCATCCCTGACATTTACCGGGGGTTTTTTTCTTATCATAAGAGATAGAAATATTGAATCTACTGAAGGTACAGGAAAAAAACACCCTTTAGGAATAGCGCAAAGTTTTAAAGGTTGGCAGTAATACTGAACATTCAAACTTAAAAGGCCATAATTCCTGTTACCGGGAGCGCTTAATATGCGTTGGGCAACATCCTTTTGAACTGTAATAAAAATCGAACTTATATTATCTCTATTTTTAAGCAGATGAAATATAATCGGTGAGGTTATATAGTAAGGCAGGTTTCCAATCACTTTAATTTTGCTTGATAAAGCAGGCAGGGGGTATTTCAGAATATCCATGTTTAAGATCTCAAGCCCCTTACTTTCCTTGTAAAAACTCTTGAGGATATTTACAAGGCCTCTATCCTTTTCTATAGCAATTAATCTTGAGCATCCGGGTAAAATGGATTCTGTAAGAGCGCCGAGGCCAGGGCCTATCTCAAGCACCAAATCAGTACTTCTCATACCGCACAGGCTGATCATTCTGTCTCTTTTACCTTTATCAATAAGAAAATTCTGGCCAAACCTCTTGTTGATACACAGGTTATTTTTGCTTATTAACTCTTTTATCTGATGGGGATTATACATTTTTGGGAATAGATAACTTAACAGCTTCTCTTATGGCCTGTTTCATGCTTCCGGAATCAGCTTTTCCATATCCTGCTATATTAAGCGCTGTCCCATGGCCGGGAGATGTGCGTATAAAAGGCAAACCCAGAGTAATGTTCACGCATTGGTTACGGCCTATCATCTTGAGCGCGACCAGGCCCTGGTCATGATACATACAGAGTACAGCATCATAATCGCCCTTTAACAGGCCATAGAAAAGTCCGTCCGCAGATAAGGGGCCGTTAATATTCAGGCCTTTTGCTTTTGCAAGCTTAATAGCGGGGATTATAATTCTCTTCTCTTCATCACCGATCAATCCACTCTCACCTGCATGAGGATTTAAACCGCACACCGCTATCTTGGCCCTCTTCACTCTATTGTAATACCTAAGATGGTAATCCGCCAGCAAGAGCTTATCTACTATCTCTTTGGATTGTAATCTGCGTGATACATCTTTTATGGGAATATGTGTTGTAGCCAGAATAACCTTAAGCGGGCCTGCCGTAAGCATCATAGCATACTTTTTAGTCTTTGTAAGATAGGCCAGGTATTCTGTATGGCCGGGATATTTAAAACCTGAAAGCTCCGCTGCATGCTTATGAATAGGCCCTGTAATAAGCAACCCTGCTTTTTTTGCCTGAATCAATGAAACCGCTTTATCAATATAAGATATAGACGCCCTGCCGTAATCCGGCGATACTTTTCCAAAAGAAAAACTATTGCCGGATATATTTGAGAGAGCATAAAAGAGTATATTGCTTACTGAAAAATCTATATCACTATCACGCTCTATTACATGATAATTTAATCTCTTTTGGGTTCGCTTTAAGGCTTTCTTAAATACAGGCTCATCTCCTATGATTAAAAAATTGGCAAGCCTTTTTATGCCCGGGCTTGCCAATGACTCTGATATAATCTCAGGCCCTATACCAGCTGGATAACCCATGGTTATACAGGCTAAAGGCCTATTTGATTCTAATATATGCATCCTTTTTCAACTTACCTATAAATTCTCTCAATGTTAATTCAGACTCTCTCTGGTATAATCTTTCCCTTATCATATCTTTTACTTCAGAAAGCGGGACAGTTCCCGCTTCTTTCTTGTCAATAACCTTTATTATATAAAATCCCGTGTCTGTCTTTATGATACCGGATGTATCACCTGCATCAAGCAACTCAATCTGGTCATCCAGCTCCTTTATAATACCGCCTGCCGGCACATAGCCCATATCCCCACCCTTATCAATATTAGGCCCCTGTGAAAATTGTTTAACAAGCATATCAAAATTCTGGCCATCATTTATCCTGCCTAAGATTTGCAATACAATCTTTTGGGTTTTAGCCATGCTGCTATCAGGTAAAGGTTTGACCAAAAGCACCTTAAACCTCGCCATCTTTGGCACTGAAAAATCCTTGATGTTCCCGTTATAATACGCCGCGATCTCGGTTGGGCTGATATTTACATTTGTGTTGATCAGGCCCCTGACCAGGTTCCGCATCATAATCTGCTCTTTATACTTCTCCTTAAGCCTTGCCATGGTTATGCCAGAATCCTTTATTGCCAGATAAAATTCTTCTTCGCTATTGAATCTTTTTTTTACATGTTCAAGGCGCTCTTTAATCTCGGAATCGCCCGCTGCTATTTTCCTCTTTTTAGCTTCTTGCAGAATAAGCCTTTCTTCTATTAAACGGTTAAGAGCATCCTGCCTTACCTCACCCATCTTACCTTCCAGCTCCCCTTCCTCATACCGCAGCTTATAATCCGCGATAAATGGGAGCATGGATTCCTGAAGCTCGCTCTGAGTTATAACATCTTCATCAACAACAGCTACAATCCTGTCGATAACTTGAGCAGCAGTAACTACAGCTGCCCGCATACAGATAACCATGCATAATGGAAGCCCTAAACAAGCTATAACCCTTAAAACCATTTTCCTATTTATCATTCATTGCCTTTTTGAACGGGTTGCCCTATCACATCCTCTTTCCTTTCAAGAGAAGATAGAAGTTTATCATTTATTGATATCTTTGCCTTCTCTTTAAGCTTATCTGTAAACTCATCAAATCTTTGCCGTTGCCGATCTCTGATTATAGATGTCCTTACAGTATCCTTCACCTCATCAAAACTCTGGTATACTGCTGGTTTACGCTCTGTAAGCTTGATTATATGATATCCAAATCTTGTCTTTATAATACCGCTCGTCTGGCCTACATTAAGGCTAAACGCGGCTTTTTCAAACTCAGGTATCATCTGATCTCTACCAAAATAACCGAGGTCTCCGCCCCTGTCTTTAGTAAGATCTTTAGAATATTGCTTTGCAACCGCAGCAAATCCCGCTCCTCTATCTAATTCCCCTTTTGCCGCCTCCGCTTCCTCTTCGGTACTGGTCAGAATATGCGAAGCCCTAACCGTCTCCGGTACCATATATTTTTCCTTATTTTCCTCATAATATATCTTTACATCATCCTCAGAGACAGGTGTACTCTTTTTTGCTTCTTCTTCAATAACCCTTGAAATAAGTATCTTTTTTGTAGCATCATTTATAAGTTCTTTTATATCAGGGTCAAGATTCAATTTCCGCTTTCTTGCTTCATCATACAACAACTTTTCCACTATCATCTCGTTTACTATCTCTTTTTTATGCTGTACAGCAAACGTCTGATAATATTTTGGGAGCTTCTCTATCTTGGCTTCTATCATGGATAAGGTAATAGGCACTCCATTTACAGTAGCGACTACATCCCCCGTCTCTTTTTTCGCGCAGCCGGATACTACACTGATAGATAATATCATAAAAATCAAAACCCATCTCTTCATGCATACCTCCTTTTAATATTACATTGTATATAAGTTTAAGTATTATATCATATAGCTACCACCTGCTCAAGCAAAATCGAGATTAATCCGCATTAACTCATAATTAAAGGTTACTAGCAGCCAGCTTTTGAGCAATTTCGCAGAAGCACAAAATTTTTCCCTGCGAGAAAATTTTGCTCCGTTTTTTTGCTCTCTCCCACTGCTATTTTACTTTGTAAAACAGCAGTGGTCCATGCCCGTTCGCAAAAAAGAGGTTCTGCTCCATTACTCAAAAAGCTGGCTTTCAGAACGGTTCTTAATTAAAACCACACTTGCAAAACTATGCCAAGGTTTGCTAACTAAGGGAGAGTTTTGTTGCAACTGGAGCGGGACTTTGGTGGTGCGAGCGGGCAAGGTTCGCCCTGATTAAGTCATATGCGAGAGCGAGCGCCAACTCGGAGTGAAATTCCCACGCTGGGGGAATTTCACGTTCCTGCGAAAGTTGCTACGAAACTCTCAGCTTAGATGAAGGTAGCGGATAAGGAATCATAGATAACGTTTGATTATGAGCTGACTGGAAGTTTCCTTCCGGCTTTATGTTCGTTTATGGTGTTTCGCAAGAGCCTGCAATAGAGGTCAAATCCTACAGCGGCAATATATCCATGCTGTTGGGTCCCTAATATATTGCCGGCACCCCTTATCTGAAGGTCTTCCATAGCTATCTTAAAACCTGAACCCAGTTCTGTAAAACGTCCTACAGCCTTGAGCCTTCTCTTTGCGTCTCCTGCAAGCGGGTAATTCTTTGGCACCAGGCATATCGCGTAAGCTTTTATATTAAACCTGCCTACCCTGCCTCTAAGCTGATAAAGATCTGCTAAACCAAACCTATCCGCGTGATTTATAATAATAGTATTTGCATTCGGTATATCTATACCTGATTCGATAATAGTTGTAGAGACCAAGACATCTATTTCACCTTTTATAAACTGGAGCATTATCTTTTCAAGCTCTTTAGCCGGAATCTTACCGTGGGCAACAGAGATACGTACACTCTCTCCCATAAGCGCCTTTAGTCCTAACACGATCTTCTCTATCCCCTTAATCCTATTATTCACAAAAAAGACCTGGCCTCGCCTTTTAAGCTCACGCTCAATAGCTTCTTTAATCAGCTTATCGTTATATGAACTTATAATAGTCTTGATAGGAAGCCTGTCAAGGGGTGGTGTGTTGATTGCGGACATATCTCTTGCACCGGTAAGCGACATGTATAGCGTACGCGGTATAGGTGTAGCTGTCATTGTAAGGACATCTATAAGAAGCCTGATCTTTTTCAATTTCTCTTTTGCCTTTACGCCAAAACGCTGTTCCTCATCTATAATTACGAGCCCGAGATCCTTAAATACTATATCATCCGACAAAAGCCTGTGTGTTCCTATTACAATATCGACAGAACCCTCTTTCAACCCCTTCAAAACCTCTTTCTGTTCAGATTTTGTCTTAAAACGTGAAAGCATCTGTATATTTACAGGAAACTCCTTCATTCTTTCGCAAAATGTATTATAATGCTGTTCCGCCAATATAGTAGTAGGAACTAATATACCAACCTGCTTGTTATCCATTACAGCCTTGAATGCGGACCTTAAAGCAACTTCCGTCTTACCATAACCTACGTCACCACATAAGAGCCTATCCATAGGCTTTGGCTTTTCCATATCAGAGATTACGTCAGAAACGGCCTTTGCCTGATCGATCGTATCTCTATAAGGAAAACTTTCTTCCAGTTTATATTGCCAATCAGTATTTTTGGAGAAAGCAAAACCCTTGAGTTTCATTCGATCTGCCTGCATCTGAAGCAGTTCCATTGCATAAGAGGCTGCTATCTTCTTGGTCTTCTGTTTTAATCTTTTCCAGGAACCTGTTCCCAGCTTGCTCAGTCTTGGAACACACTTATAAAAACTTAAATATTTTTGTATAAGATTTATCTCCCCGACAGGCAAATACAACTTATCTCTATCCGCGTACTCGATTAGAATATAATCTTTCTCATGGCCACTCTTTTCCTTTATTTTCTTTATGCCTTTGTATATACCTATACCATAATCAATATGTACGACTAAATCGCTAATCATTATATCAACAAAGTTATCTATAGGCACCTCTTCTCCCATACCGTGAAATATAGCGGGCTTGGCAGAAGAGTGTAATGTTTTTCTTGGAAGTATTATTACCATCTGGTGGACAGAAGTAATCTCAGAAGTGACCAGGCTAAAAGATCGTATAGAATGAACCTTATCCTGAAAAAGCTCTAATCGCACAGGAGACTCAAAGCCGCTGGGAAAGATATCGATAATCCCTCCCCTGTGCGCAAAGTCTCCTTCCTGCGCTACAAAATCTGTTATCTTATAACCCAGCAGGATTAAATCTTTAAGAAGCGGTTCTTTCTCCTGGTTTTGATTGGTATAAAGCTTGGCCGATTTAAACATGGGGGGATTCTAAGTGTTCGAAACTGTTTCAATGCTTATTTAAATTTACATCTCCTCAGGGCAAGATACGCCTAAGAGCGCGAGAGCTTTTGAAAAGACAACTTTAAGCGATTCAATAAGAACCAAACGCGCGGATGTGAGGTTAGCGTCATCACTTACAACACGGTGTTTTGAATAAAAAACATGGAAAGCGGCTGCCAGCTCCATAAGGTATGATATAAGCCTATGCGGTTCCATATCTTGTGCCGACTCTTCTAATATTTCAGGAAACTCTCTCAATATCCTCAGAATACTCAGTTCTTCTTCTGCATGGAGTAATTCCAGGGTTTTACCCTTATCTTTACCTATACCCTGTTTATTCTTATGCTCTAGTATGCCGCAGATCCTGGCATGAGCATACTGTATATAATATACAGGGTTTTCCATAGACTCCTTCTTGGCAAGTTCAAGATCAAAATCAAGATGACTGTCTCTA
Organism: Candidatus Omnitrophota bacterium; assembly: GCA_030593065.1. Taxonomy (GTDB): domain Bacteria; phylum Omnitrophota; class Gorgyraeia; order JABMRG01; family JABMRG01; genus JAUVHV01. The sequence goes on from JAUVHV010000002.1 coordinate 137,409, forward strand.
CGTCTTGTCAAAAAGAAGAATCTTGTCACATCTTTACCTACCTCATCTATTACCTGGCGCAAGGTTATGAATTCTCCTTCCCTGGTAGACATGCGTACAGGCACGCCTGATCTTGAAAGAGTAACAAGTTGAATTATCAAAATAGATAATAGATCCTTATCTTTACCTATCGCCTGGCATGCGGCCTTTATTCGTGGTATATAACCATGGTGATCCGGGCCCCAGAGGTTAATAAGCATATCAAAACCTCTCTTAAACTTATCTTCATGATAAGCAATATCTGGTGTAATATATGTATAAGACCCATCGCTTTTACGCAAAACCCTGTCTTTATCATCGCCAAATCTTGTGGAAGAGAACCAAAGAGCCCCATCCTTTTCATACAAAAACCCTTTCTCTTTAAGATGTGTTAAAGCTTTTTCTACCTTTCCTGACCTGCTAAGCTTATGTTGTGAATAATAGTTATCAAATCTTACGCTAAAATCTGACAAATCTTTTCTAATACCGTCCATTATGTACTTTATGCCAAAATCACGGAAAAAAAAGATATTTTTATCATCAAGTGCTACTAAAGCCTTATTATGTTTTTCTATAACAACCTTTGCAATATCATATATATAATCTCCCTTATACCCTGCTTCAGGAAAGAGGCAAGCCTCTCCAAGCAATTCACAGTATCTCGCATGGATAGATCTTCCAAGAAGCTCTATCTGGTTTCCTTCGTCATTAAGATAATATTCTCTTGCTACTTTATAACCCGCAAATTCCAAAATATTAGCAAGCACATCACCTATAGCGGCCTGCCTCCCGTGGGCTATGCTTAAAGGCCCCGTTGGGTTAGCGCTGACAAACTCTATTAAGACTTTTTTACCTTTACCCTGTATGCTTCGCCCAAAACCGATGCCTTCAGATATTATCCGGTCAATAACATCATGAAGATAGTTATTTGAAAAGCGAAAGTTTATAAAACCCGGAGGCTTTACTTCAACCGTGAAAATATTCTCTTTAAAACCGGTTTTCTCAATACCTTCTTTTATAAGCTTTAGAACCTCTTCCGCTACCTCAAGAGGTTTCAGTCCTTTTTTAGCCTTACAGATCTGCATAGCAATATTGGTAGATAGATCCGCAAGCTTTCTGTTTCTAGGCACCTCAAGCATAATCTCTGGTACATGCTTTATAGCCAATTTACCAGCTACGTTGTAAACAGCGGTCTTTATGATACCAATTAACTGAAACTTAATATCCAACCCCTTAAACCTCCTATTAATTTTCTAATTTCCCATACTATAAAATAGGGACATATCCTATTAATTTAAGTGGTTAGGACCTGTCCCTATATAATATATCTCTAATAGTCACAACGCTTCACTACTTAAGATTCCACCCCGGTACTCACCTTTACCTGCTTCGCATCACCCCAAAGCCTTTCCAGATCATAAAAACGCCGTGCATCCTCATGAAAAATATGCACAATCACATCAACATAATCCAGAAGTATCCAGTGGTTATTCGTTTTACCCTCTGAGTGGTAAAGTTTTATCTTCTGCTTGGCAAGTGAATCCTCTATGTGGTTTGCTATAGCTCCTGCCTGCCTGGAAGAACCCGCACCAGCAATTACAAAATAATCGCAGAAGGCTGCTACCTTCTGCATATCAAGTATTCTTATATCTTCAGCCTTCTTTTCTAATGCCAGATTACTTATCTTTAAGGCTTTTTTCCTCGAATCTGTATTGATCATTACTGCTGGCATAAGTTGTGAGCGGACTTCACTTGCCCATTATTCTGTACATACCTGTTGAACAAGCAGGGCATTTACCCTTCATAGCCTTTCGGCCATTCTTCATTGTTACCTCTTTCGCATCCTGCATCTCTTTCTTTGCTTTACACTTAACACAATACCCTTCTACCATATCTCCTCCTATTGTTTTTGGTATTTTAGCATACTGTCGTTACTTAGTCAAGATAATTAGATAGACTTGTTACTCATAGCTAATCGCGATCTGCAATGTTTCTGTATACTTATTAATACTTTTTGGAAATCGTGGAAATGGCGCTGCGCTTACTACGCTCTGCACGCCCAGTTCAAAGAGGTTATGATCCTTGCCTTTATAAATTTTTGGGGTTGATAGGAGCCTGCCGTAACGGTCTATTTCAAAAGATATTGAGACTTCACCATATACAGGTATATTTGGCCTTCTTTTCTCAACCTCTTCATTTATCATAGATACTATGAGGTTATAGTATTCATCCGGAGCCATATTCTTTGTATCAATCTCCTTGCTTTTGTTCATTTTACCAAAAAAATCCTTTACAGCTATATCCTGTGCTACCTTATCAACTGTAAGCAGGTCTGCAGGCTCTTCCCCACTGATAATATGCGGAGTAAGAAATATAACCAACTCTGTTTTCTCAGGATTTGTATTGTCACCGCTGCCTATAGTCCTGGACCGAAATAGATTCCCGATCAGAGGAATATCAGCAAGCCCTGGAACTTCTCTCACGCTCTCTCTTACATTCTCTTCTATAAGGCCCCCTATCAATACCGTTGCCCCGGATTTTACCATGACAGTTGTCTCTGTTGTGGTAGTCTTTACTATCGGTATAGTATTCTTGCTACTCTCTATGGTAAAGTCGCCTAATTTTGAACTTACCTCTGGTTTTATCTTCATAGTAACAAAATCATGGTCATTAATAGTCGGTTTTACAATAAGTTTTATACCTAAATCGATAAAGGTTACATTTTCCGCTTCAATATTTCCTGTTCCACCACTGCCCTGGCTTATTGTACGCGTGGCATAGGGCTGGTTTGTACCTACCAGGATACTTGCCTCTTCATTATTAATGACAGCGATTCTTGGTGAAGAGAGCAGTTTTGTCTCTCCATACTCTTTTAATACCTGAATAACGGCCTGATATCCTTCAGTACTCAAGTTGCCTATCTGCAGGGCTCCACCAGCACCGGTTGCTGTGGTAGTTGGCATGATATTAGTCTGATCCGAATATTTTAAGCTCACACCAAACGTTGCTATGTTATGCAGGGTATGGTTCATTTTTACAAATACCGCGTCCCAGTTAATACCTGTCCTGTAATCATCGTTCAATGTGATCTGTAATATCTTTGCCTCTATAATCACTTCTTTATGTTTTTCATCAAACGCGGCTATAACCTGATCAAATAGAGGTATCCTTTCCACAAGATCTGTTACAATTACTTTATTCGTACGCTCATCAATACGCAGGTTTCCGACACCATCTGTTAGCATCTCGCTCAGCCTGTCTTTCATCTCATCTACTCTTGCATACTGCAGGGAATAGACCCTTGTCTCAAGTGGGATATCGAGGCCTTTGATTATCTTTTCCATTTCAGCTACAACTTTTGGAATATCCATAAGTACTATTGTATCAGACGTGTTATCCGCGACAACCCTTCCTATATTAGTCTTAAATTGGGAAATTGCCTTTGATACATCCTCTGCTGCAGCGTACTGAAGTTTTATAGACTTTACGATGCGCCTGTCCTCATACTTTTTGCCGTAGATTAATTCATAATCACGCTCTGTCATAACATATATAATATTGTCGCGTTTTTCAAATGCCAGGCCATTTGCCGCTATAATTATCTCAAAGGCCGCCCATGTATCCACATCTTTTAAAAAGAGGGTTACCTTGCCTGTCACGTTCTTTCCCGCGATAATGTTGAGATTGCCTCTCATAGATAATAACCTGAAAACATCCAGTATATCCATACCTTTGATGTCGAGTGAAAGTTTCTCTATAGGCTCAGGCGCAATTGAAACGCTTGCTTGAGCAAAGAGATAACTTTGTGAAGTAACTATTAATGATAAGATCAATATTCCCATTGATATCTTTTTCATTATTTTAAACCCCCGATTTTAACTTTTTATTTTTATATATTTTATTATAATGAGAGCGTTACGGTCTCATCATTACACTCAAGTATAACTCTGCCGTTTAGTATGTCCTTTACTCGTATGTTATCAATCATATCACCCTTTTTAAGAAAGAGTGTCTGCCCATTTCTCTTATCCTCTATTATTACCTGTGGTTGGTTTCCAGGTATTATACCAACGAGGCTTAAGCCTTTCACTAAATCACGAAGGCCGGGCCCCTCTATCGCCTTTACCTTACCGTTACTTCTGGCAGGCGGCGCGAATATAGCTTTTTTATTAAGCAGTTTCTGGTAGTCTTCAAATGAAGATGCGGGCTTCTCATTATTAGAGGCCTCTTTTTTTTCAGTAAGCGCCTTCTCCGCCTCAAATTCTCCGGGCTCTTCTGTCTCTGAAAATGATTTTATAAGAAGCTTTAAATTCTCTACCTCTTGATCTTCTTTGTAAATTAAGGCGGTAAATATAAAATATCCTGCTAAGAAAACCAGAACAATAAATGCCCCAAGAATCAGATAATTTACATTAAAAGCGGGCTTTAATTTTTGCTTTTTTTTATGGGTTTTCTCCACCGGCGCTTCATCAGAACTGGGCGCAACCTGTCCGGCCTTCTGCGAGATTGCTTGCGCCACAGGCGGAACAGCCTTTGTCCGGGCAGGAACAACAGAATTCTGTTTTCCTTTTATCAGATGAAGTAATTTTTCTTCGGGCGAAAACTCATTTACCATATCACCTTACCTCGCGTGCCATTATCTCTTCAATCAGGCTCTCATCCACAATTTTTCTTTCCCGCATAATAAGCATCTCAAGCGCATCATGACAAAGCATTGATATCTTTCTCGGATACCCCTGAGTATGCTCATATATATGCCTTATAGCGTTATCAGTAAATAACTGCTCATCCTTCGTATGGCCTGCTTGTCTTAATCTAAATTCTATAAGCGCCTTGGTCTCATTCTCATCAAGCGGATTAATAATATATTTAAGATTTACCCTGTCCATAAAATTTCTTATTCTTCGTATCTTCGGTAACAACTCTATCTGTGAAAGTATGACAAGTTGTAACAGCTTATACTGGTTAGTTTCATAATTCAAAAGAGTCCTTAATATCTCAATCTGTGTGGGGGTAAGTTTCTGGCCTTCATCTATAAGAAGGATTATAGTTTTATTCTCATCAACCCCTTTTTGGAATAAATATTTTTCCAGTGCGTCCTTATAATCAAGAGTTGACCGAAATGCCGGAGTCACGCCAAACATCTTACCTAAGCTTGAAATAAACTGAAATTCCGTCTTGTAACTGGGATCAAGTACCATGTGGAATATAAAATCAGGCTCATCCTTAAAAATTTGAACTAACATCCTGCTTAAAGTTGTCTTTCCCGTCCCTACATCCCCTAATATTACATTCAGCCCCCTGCGCAGACGTATTGCTATCTCTAATCTTTTTAATGCCGCGTTATGTGAGAAAGATGGATAAAAAAATTGCGGGTCCGGGCTTGTTGAAAACGGCTCTGATTTCAGGTATAATGCTTCATAATAACTCATCTTCACCAATCCTAAGGTTTACAAGTTACCTCGTCGCTTTGCAATAACTTTATTACGATTTTCAGTGAGGCCTGATTGAAATTTCATACTGCAAGCTTCTTTTTTATATGTTCCAGAGATTTACCTTCTTTTCTTAAATTTCTAATATGCTTAAGCATGTCAACTGTTGAATCATCAAAAAACCTAAAATTCGTCTCTATACCTCTGCTTATCTCTTTTATAAGTTTTATCTTTAGATAGAACTTTAACGTGTCCACAGAATAGCCTGTTACTTGCGCAAGATCTCTTATTAAATATATATTCCTCATTCTTATCAGCCTACGTTTTCTGCAACTATTAATATCGCGTTCATTAAAGGTGGATATTATCACTCCATGGGTAAGGAGCCCACCTTCTCCCTACTCATAGAGTTAGTTTATAATGTTTTTGCACTATTGTCAACTTGTGAGTATAAAAAAATTGGAAAAATAACAGATATTGCTCCCTATGCAGGGAGTGAGAGCAGGTGATTGAAACTACTTCATAACCAACCTAGATATAAGCATAGAAGCCCTTATAGCTACGCCTTGTTGGCTACTTCTTGTACTTATATTCAGCTTTTCAATCTTGAGTATTTGTGAAGAATTTTTAATATCATATATAAACCTCATAAGAGAGTCCATATCAGATTCGGTATCTATCTTAACAGCAAACCTGCTATAGTAATCTTTCTGTTCTGGAGGGTTTGGCCTCATGCTTGTAATCTTAAGGCCTGAACGGCTAGCAATCTTCTCAATCTCATCAAGTATTAATGTTATGTCCTGTTCATTACTCCCTTTTGACTTAAGCTTTTTCTCATAGGTTGAATATTCCGCATCCACCTTCTGCTTCTCCTTTATAAGAGAGAGGGACTTCTTCAATTTTACTTTGATAAGCTCTATCCTGCTATTAACACTCCTCCATCGCATAAAGAGTGGTTCTACTAAAAGATTATAGCATAGCCCTATAATAATTACCGCAATTACGCTAACAAGTATTCTCTTTTCTCTCTTTGAAAGTTTTTCCAGCATCTAATCTAATAAGCCTTTCTTAAAATTACATCTTATCTGAAAATCTATCACAGCAGATCCTCTTGTACGCTTTTCAGTAACAGATCGCGTCTGCACATTACTAAAACTTACTGAGCTCTCAAGCAGAGTTACTAACTTAAATACATCCGAAATTTTACGCGCCATGCCGCGAAATCGAACAACTCTTGATGGGTCATCATAATTAAAATCGAGCAAAAAGATATTCTCCGGTATAAGGTTATGCAGGCTATATATAACATGCAGTGATGAGGCTTCTCCTGAAAGCTGCTCTTTGATACTCCGCAACTTTTTAAATTTTATCTCTACCCGGCTGGCTGCCGGCTCTATCTGCCCATACATCAATTCAAGCTCATTCAAAAGCTTCTCTTCCTGGTATATCTTTAAGCCTATTAATGCAAGTACAACTGAAAAGATAAGAAATGAAGTAATTGTAATGCCTATAATTTTCCTGATTGCAACATTTTGGCTCTGCTTTTTTTTCTCATCCTGCGAAATAAGGTTGATACCTTCCCCGGCAAACGGGCCTCCACACACTGCGCACATCGAAACATCCTGGGGTATCCCTGTTTCAGCTAATGCTTCGTCCGCAAGAAAGGCTCCGTGCAGCACATTTACCGCTTTGCAGGGAGTCTCGACAGCAATCGCGAAAAATTCCGCGAAACTTTTAATAACAGAATTAGCGCCTGTTACAACAAACTCAGATATATCTCTTGCTTCCGTAGTCTTCTCTTTAAGATACGCGGCTATTGAACGCTTTATCTCATCTACAAGCCTTGTTTTTGATGAATCGTCTTGCCACTCCTGCTCCAATATATCCAGCGCGCCTATAGAAATAGATCTACTAAAACTGAGTTTTCCACCGGAAACTATTATTATCTCAGTATCATCACTATCTATATCTATGAGGCAAATGTTCTTCTCTTTTGTTAAAGTTACTCCGGCTGTATCCAGCCACCCGATTATAACCTCTGAACTCAATCTTATCCGCTTAAGCCTGTTACCTGATATACCTAATATATGGTTAATCCGTACAATCTCGTTTTTTGGGGAAACAACCAGCATAACCCTGGAATAGCCTTCCGCGTCCCTACCCAATACCTCGTAATCTGAGATAATCTCATCCTGGGAATATGGCGTCTGCTTTGTGATCTCAAATGATACCATCTTCTCTATCTCTGACTTATCCAGAGCAGGAAGGCGTATATACCTTACCATTGTCCGCTCTCTGGAGATGATAAAAGTAACAGAATCGAGTTTTATACCGTTACTGCTTGCGGTATCATTTAGCAATTTAGCTATCTCTTCCTCAGATAATCCGAATACAGGTTCAATTAAAAGTTTAGTTACAACAGGCCCATTAGGGGTAATCTCTGACTGCAGGATCTTGAGATATTTTTTATCTACCTCTATATACAGATTCGGTTTTTTAGATAGGATAAACGGAAGATTCAATTTCAGTTACTCCTGATACCAATATTTAATTAAAGGCGGCCTATTCTTATTTTTAAAGCTATATACCGCTTCCAATTTTATCTTTACTTTTTTTACCTGGGCCGATACTATTGCGCGATATGTATCTGAAGTTACGCTAAACTGTGGATCAAAGCCTGAAATAAGATCCCTTATCCTGCTGTATTCATCGATTGTTATACCATAGATATTAGCATACCATTCGGCATCTTGCAAATTCTTTATTTCAACAAGCCCTTCTTTTCCTCTGTCAATTATAGTTGAACCGAAAGAAAACCACGCGTCATCACTTGTACCGATAAGGCCATCTTCACCAGACCTGAAATTCGCTATCTTAGATGGGAGATTAGTAAAAACAGGGCCTATCAGGGCACTCAGAACCGGTTCGCTCGCGCTATTTATATTTATTTTTCCACTACCAAAAATTGTAATATACGGTTTAATCATATTCAGAATCCGCGGCGCAATACCCCTTACAAGCAAAAGTTCATATATCGTATCGAAATCTGAATTCTTACAATCATATCCCTGTAAAAGGCCTTGATAGTAGGTGTTTTCAGCGCCATAGAGAAGCCTGTCTTCAGAAGAGGCGACATCATTATCCATATCACGCCAATCTATTATAGCACCCGCTATATCCATGGCGTCATCTTCATCAATATCAAAATATAATAAGAGGTTGCTTATTGTCTCGTCACTAGCTGTATTAATATTTATTTTTGACTCTTCATCCATGAACCCATATAGCGTAACAGGAATATCGTCACTTTTTTTGGGTAAAGGATATTCATACCCCACTGTATAGCTTCCATCTCCAAAACGATGCCTGTCAAACAACTTCGTATTATTTGCCCAGGGTTGGCTTAAAGCATCCACGCCTATCGAAAGGTTATTTTTGTATTCAAGCCTTTTCTCTGCCAATACGCGTATAATACCGGCACGGGCTATAAAATAGGCCTTTAGTTTATCAATATCATAAGATGTAAGCTTAAGTGAAATAGCTGACTGCCTTCCTATGCTTACTGCAAATACAGCAAGTATAGCGACCATCCAAAGAGTGGTTATAAGTATTAGTCCTTTTTTGGTATTAGGCCCGCAATTACCGGTTATCGGCTCGTAATTCATAATTACTTATTTTTATTCCTCTCTTGCCAACATATTAAGTTCTGCTAATACTGTATTAGAAAGCCTGCCCACAGGGATACATATCTGCCTGTAAAACTTTTTCTGGCTACTATCTTCAAAGCCTGATACTGACAACTTGACCTTTATTCCAAGCGGTAATCCATTTTCCGTTTCCCAGAAATCGAGCCACTCATATTCTATGATTCTTTCTTCTTCCTCAGTATCTCCGGCTGCTTTATCCACGTTGGAATATAGATAAGTGAATTTAAGATCAGTAACTCCGTAAAGTATAACGGGCTTTTCTTTTATAGGAGTTTTTAAGGCGTCTTCTTCAATATTCTCTTCAGTTACTGAAAGCAGGCCAAGAGCGTCTTTTAAGGATTCCACTTTTCTTATCAGGGCATGGCCTTTGTTACCCTGTTTTAAATAATAACTTACACGTCCAACATTTACATCCGCATTATCATTTTCAGTAATTGTAGTTACAAAAGAGGCCCTATTGCTATAGCCTTCAAAGGGTATATTGGATACATATACCATATTTTTAAAATCCTTTGTCATCTTTAAAAAGACGTGCCTTATTCTTTGCTGAAATTCCGCTTCAGTTTCAATGCGCTTATAGGATATAATACCACCTCTAAAACATGAATATAGCACAACAGCTATCGCGGAAAATATAGCCACAGATACCAGAAGTTCAATTAATGTAAAAGCCTTCGCCCTATTCATTCTTCCTCATTTTCAATAACAATCGGCACGTATGTCAATATATCTATCTTTCTTTCAGCTCCTCTTGCCTGCCAGGTTACGGAAGTGATAAATCGTTCTATTTCAAGGTCTTCCTGGCCATATTCATCATCCATATCATCCCTGGTAAGGGGAAGCGTCTGGCTTTTTAATAGGAAGCCTATGTCCATAAACTCTTCTTCCTTGAAAAAAGATAGGCCGACTCTCTCTGAACCGGGATCAAGCTCAAGTCCGAAAGTCCTGTTCTTTAAAAAAAGAATAGCCCCACGGTAACTGTTAGATAACGAAACTGCTTTTAGCGATGAGGTAAATGCGTGGTTAATAAAAATAATAGAAACGGCTACAATGACAACTGTTATCAGTACTTCAATTAACAAAAATGCCTTATTCTTCGATATAATCATAAACTTTTATTGAGCCTGTGCCTGCCTCTATTGAGACTGCGATGGTTCTATTTTCTTTATTAGTAAGGTATACAGTCACGGAATTCGTATCACCGTCAGGTAAAAAGTCTATTGTCGCCTTATCTGCCTTAACCTCTATACCATCCGGTATCTTAAAAGGCCTTCCCCACCTCTCCTTTAGCGGCTTAAAAGTATTATCCCCTTCATCTTCAACAGATATCTGGTACAAATTATTATCAATATCTATAGTAAGCCTGTATTTTATTCTTTCAAATACCGCTCTTTCACGACAAAAATTTGCTATATATGCAATATTTTTAGCGGAAGTTGTAATCCTGAGATCCTCATAGGTTCTTCTAAAAAGCGGGGTAGACAACACAACAAGGGCAAGAATAATTGCGGCAACCAACATCAATTCCAGGAGAGTAAAAGCGTATTTTGATTTTAAAATTTTTACCTTCCTCAATAAAATAGCTGTTTCATAACTATTTTATGGCTGTATGAAAATTTTGCAAATTTCTATACTATAAGCTACTCCTCTGCAACTTCCCAATTTACAATATCATCTGAGCTCTCTATGCCATCGGCTCCGCATGAAAATAGATCGTAATCCTGGGTATTATGCACGCCTGGAGATATATAGTTATAGGGATTTCCCCAGGGATCTTTAGGGGTCTTTTTTATGTATGGGCCTTTCCAGTTAGGGGGAACCGGGGGAGAAGAGGGCATCTTTCTTAAAGCCGCAAGCCCCTGTTCAGTCGAAGGATATATACCATTATCAAGCTCATAAAGATCGAGCGCGGTTGCAAGATGTGCTTCTATCTGAGCTTGGGCTGCCGCAAAACGCGCCTCTTGTGATCTGCCAACAAGCCGCGGTACAACCAAGGCAACAAGTACGCTTATGATAATAACAACAAGCATAAGTTCTATTAAAGTAAAACCTCTTTTTTTCATTTCTCCTCCTATCCTAATTTAGCGCAGGATTTTCGCTCTATAAGTTTTGTTTCTAATAGAATCTTCAGAGGCTGCTTCTTCTTTCCTGTTACTATCTGATTTAATAATTCTACACCCATCCTTCCCATCTCCGCAATAGGCTGCCAGACTGTTGTTAAGGCAACAGGCGAATATGAACAAAGCGGATTATCATCAAAACCTACAATCGATATATCATCCGGAATCTTTAACCCCTTATTCCTTGCAACATCCATAGCTTCCATAGCCATTACATCACTAGCGCAGAATATCGCGGTAGGGGGCTCTTTGAGTGATAAAAGATGCTCCATGGCCTTTTTAGCGGGTGAACGAAGATAATGGCCTACTGTAATATAATTTGCGCTCAGCCTTAAACCATTTGACTTAATAGTAGATTTAAAACCCTCAAGCCGTTTTTTGCCGCTCTCTGTTGAAAGATCCCCCGCGATAGTAGCAATATTCTTATGGCCTAATTTCACAAGATACTCTATCACATTTATAGCTGCTTTTTCGTTATTTATGGCAATAGAATTTACAGGTTCTTTTTCAAAAGAATTGTTCAGTACCATACAAGGTACTTTTCGCGCAAGAATCTTCTTAAGCTGCTGCCTGTCACCATTTATATCAGCGAAAAGTATACCATTTATATACTCGGGACTTAATGCGCTGCTTGTAAGCCAGTCCTCGTGTTTCTGCTTTTCACTTATATGGATTATAATGTCGATCTTTAACCTGCTTGCCGCAAGCACTACCCCCTTTATAACCTTTGTGGCATAGAAAGAGTGGAATATATCTTCAAACTGCGGAACAATAAGGCCAAAGACCTTGCCTGTTTTACGTTTTATAGCTGGGCTTACAAAAGCATTAAGCTTTATACCTTTTATCGCGTCTTCGACTTTTTTTCTGTCACGTGATTTTACATTAGGAGCCCCGTGGATAACTCTTGAAACAACCATGGATGAAACATTTGCCTTTTTTGCTATATCACTTATCTTCAATTTTTACTCCTCCGTTAATAAGCATTATTTATCGTATCATCAAATTTAACTGAAATATAGGTAAAAGCATAGCAATTACTATAAAACCAACTGCCATACCCATAAAAAGTATGAGTCCCGGCTCAAGCAATGATGCAATTGTCTTTATTGTGCGGTCAATCTCAGTATCATAAGCATCCGCAATCTTGAAAAGTGACCTCTCCAGCGTACCGCTCTCTTCACCAACAGCTATCATATTTGTTACCATTGCCGGAAAATATTTACTCTTTTTTATGCTTTCTGATAAAGAAGCACCCTCTACAATATCCTTTCTAGCCACCTCCATATCCTGCTTTATAAGAGTGTTTCCTAACGTACCGGCAGCTACACCCAATGCTCGAATAATAGGTACGCCATTTTCAATAAGCGTACCTAATGTCCTGCCAAACCTTGCTATCTCTACTTTCCGGATAAAGGAGCTTATAAGCGGAACTTTAAGTTTTATTGCGTCAAAAACAGCTTTGCCATCTTTTGTTTTTAACCACCTCTTAAAAACAGTTATAGCAATTATTATGATAATTATTATTGATACCCAAAACCTTGCGAAAAAACTACTTACGGCAATAAGTATTTTTGTAGGCAATGGCAGCGCCTGGCCAAGGTCGATAAATATAGCTGTAAGCCTGGGAGCTACAAAACTTAAGAGAACAAATATCGTAATAAATCCTACAAACACCATTAATGCAGGATATGCCATACTGGCACGTACTTTTGATATGCTCTCTTCATCCTTTTCCATAAAATCGCTTAGCCGCCTTAAAACATCCTCCATGCTGCCGCTTATTTCACCGGACGCAACCATATTAACATATAAGACAGAGAATACTTTAGGATGTTTTGCCAAAGCTGCTGAAAATGTAGTGCCACCTTTTACATCATCCCGTATAAGTCCTATTGTATGCCTTAAGTGCGGGTTTTCACTCTGCTCTATCAATACACTTAAACCACTTAGCATGGTAAGGCCTGAATCGAGAAGATTTGAAAGCTGCCTGGTAAAATTACTCAAATCTCGTAATGGGATAGACTTAAAAAACAAGAGCCTTCCTTTTGATTTTTTTATAAAAGCAGCTGTCTCCTCTTCAATAGAAAGAACAAAAAAACCCATTGAGCTAAGCTTCGCGGCCGCCTGGTTCTGGCTTTCAGCTTCTATTTTTCCTTCCTTGACTTCAGCAGGCCCACGCTTTGCTTTATAGATAAACCTTGGCATGTCTAGCCTTCAGTTTCTATCTCAGTAACACGCAAAACTTCTCTTATTGTAGTTATGCCCTTTTCAACCTTCGCCATGCCATTGTTAAATAAAGTTCTCATGCCATTTTTAAGGGCTCGTTCTTTTATCTCATTTATAGAGGCTCTTCTTAGCACAAGGTCACGTATCTCATCATTCATAACGAGTATTTCATAAATTGCGGTTCTGCCCTTAAACCCGGTAAATTTGCATGATTCACAACCCTTGCCCTCAAAAAAAACTCTCTTCTGATTAAGATCAAGCTTAAGCTCTTTAAAGAGTTCCTTATCCGGCACAACTTCCTTTTTGCATTTATCACATATTACCCTTACCAGCCTCTGCGCGATAGCCGCTTCTGTTGAACTTGAAACGAGATATGGCTCAATACCCATATCGAGTAACCTTGTTATCGCTCCAGTTGCGTCATTAGTATGTAATGTTGAAAATACAAGGTGCCCGGTCAGAGCAACCCTTATGGCTATCTCAGCTGTCTCAATATCTCTTATCTCTCCAACCATCATGATATCCGGATCATGGCGTAACATTGAACGTAACCCCGCACCAAAGGTGAGGCCGATTTTTGTGTTTACCTGTATCTGGGTAATACCTCGTAACTGATATTCAATAGGATCCTCTATAGTTATGATATTCTTGCTTGCGTCATTAATCTTACTCAAACAGGCATAAAGCGTTGTTGTTTTTCCGCTTCCCGTAGGGCCCGTAACAAGTAACATGCCGTGGGGTTTCCTTATTATCTCTTCAATAACATAAAGGTCATTTCCAAAAAGGCCCAACTTCTCAAGCCCCATCAGTATACTGCCGCTTAATATCCTGATATGAACACTCTCACCATATGATGTTGGAATAACCGATATCCTGAAATCAAGTTCCGCGCCTGCTATTTTTAATTTTATCCTGCCATCTTGCGGAAGACGTTTTTCCGCGATATTTAGCGCAGACATTATCTTTATGCGTGAAACTATAGCTGAATGAAGGTATTTTATTGTTGGTGGTATACTAGCGTTGAATAAAACACCATCTACGCGATACCTTATACGGAGCTCTCCTTCAAATGGTTCTATATGTATATCTGTTGCCCTTTCGGTAACAGCCTGATGAAAAACCTGATTTACAAACTTTATAATTGAGGCGTCATCCGCCATATCATCGATATTGCCGGATGCCTCAAGTTGCGTAGGCCCGGAGCCCCCCACATCTGCCTGGCCTATAATCTTTTCTACTGTCTCAGCGCCAACTCCGTAATATTTCTTTATAGACTCGAGTATATCCTTTTCACTTGATAAAACAGGCTCTATATCATACTTAAGGATCAGCTTTATATCATCTAATACCCCAAGATCAAGGGGGTTTGTTACCGCGATTGTCAATTTTATGCCTTCAAGGCTTATTGGAATTATTTTGTAGTAACAGGCGAATTTGGCAGGAACCTTTTCAATAATCTCTGGTTTAATATCAAAATCTTTTAATCTTTTGTATTGAACGCCTATCTGACGGGAGAGCGCAATAAGGACATGCTCTTCGGTTGCAAAACCCAGATTGACAATCGTGCTGCCGATTAAGCCACCTGTCTTTTGCTGATCTGAAAGTGCCTTCTCAAGCTGCTCAGCAGTGATTACCTTATCCTCAAGAAGCATCTCACCCAGTTTTCTATCAGCCATTGCCATAAAATTACCTTTGCTATATTTTATCTAATATATCACAAAGTATTATAAGTTGCAACCAGAATTCAAAAGCTATTCTCTTTTACGCAGATTGTGTTTGCAGAGATTTATGATAATTGACGAAACGGCCAATATATTCATCAGGCCCGTCAATGAGCATCTTTACATATGTATCTGTATAACCTGTCAGCTTAGCTGTATCCTTATCTCTTGTTGTCTCGATCAATATTCTCTGATTCTTGTTATATGATGACAATTTAAACTGTTCCGCAAATTTATCAGTTATTACTTTTAATCGCTTGTACCTATCACTTTTCTCCGAAGGTGAGACTGTCTCTTTGACATCAAAGGCCTTTGTGCCTTTACGCGGGCTGTAAGTAAAGATGTGAGTTCTTGAGGGTTTTATACTTTTTATTATTTTAAGCGTATTATTAAAATTCTTATCTCTCTCTTGGGGAAAACCTATTATGACATCTGTTGTTATCGCTACTCCAGGTATTTTGGACCTAATAAATTTTATCCTGTTTACAAATTCCTTGCTTGTATACCTGCGATTCATCTTGCGGAGGATATCATTATCGCCGCTTTGCAAAGGGATATGAAAGTGATGGCATATCTTTTCAGGCAGCGCCATCTTATCGATAAGTTCGTCTGTAACATCCGGAAGCTCTATAGAACTTAAGCGTATTCTGAAATCCCCATCTAAACCAGCTATCTCTTTGATAAGCCGTGTAAGCGTTATACCTGTACCGAGATCTTTACCAAAATCACCAAGGCATATTCCTGTTAATATCAATTCCCTGTAATTTTTACTAATCAGGTTACCTGCTTCTTTCAATATCTCTTCCATGTTCCTGCTTCTCGATCTTCCCCTTACATATGGCACCTTGCAATATGAACAGAAGTTATTACAGCCATCCTGGATCTTTACAAATGCCTTTGCATGGCCTTTAAAATATGATATCCCCTTACCGTCATTCAGCTTATCAGAATTATTAAGAACCCTGATCTTTGAATCTATAGCCCCAATAGTATCCGCGTCTTTTTCGATATAACATCCTGCCGCTATAATCTCCGCTTCAGGATTTTCCCTGATAAACCGACGTAAAATTTCACGGCATTCCTTATCTGCCTTGGCAGTTACGGTACAGGTATTTACAATACAGAGATCCGCCTTTTCTTTACCCCCTGCCTCCTTATAACCCGCCAAAA
The DNA here is from genome assembly GCA_030593065.1 of Candidatus Omnitrophota bacterium. Lineage (GTDB taxonomy): Bacteria > Omnitrophota > Gorgyraeia > JABMRG01 > JABMRG01 > JAUVHV01. Next base: position 153,803 of record JAUVHV010000002.1, read on the forward strand.
TCAACCTCTCTCTTATAACCTGGGTTTCGTACTGGTTTACCTTACATCCCAATGTCTTTATTTTAAATCTTTTCATTGTTAATCCATTTTCCGCCAATATATAAGAGAATGGCGCGCCTGACAGGATTCGGACCTGTGACACCCAGTTCCGGAAACTGGTGCTCTATCCAGCTGAGCTACAGGCGCGCGATTTTTAAATAGCAATTAGCAATAAGAGACACTGTCCTGCTCAAATTAGTGACAGTGTGGTGCTCAACTTTCAAAACGTCTGTATACGGAGTATACGGAACGCGGAGATTGCGAAGATAACGGCTGTATCAACCTTCAGGACCAACTCTCCTAAAGAGGCTGTTTTAAAATTATAACGCTTCGCGAGGCCTACCTCTTTTTTACTGAAATCACCTTCAGGGCCGATAAATATTGCTACGCTATTTAAACTTTGAAGCAAAATATCCTTAATATATACCGCTCCTTCGCAGACATAAGGCATTATCCTGTCTTTGTAATTCAGTTTCTCAACCAATTTAAGCGCGTCTTTAAAATTGGTTATGCCATATATCTTCGGCAGAGTATCTCTGCCGCACTGCTTGGATGCCTCAAGCGTGATTCTTTCCCATCTTTTTTGCTTGTTCGCGTAGGATGCTTTATCAATCTTCATAATGGTATGCTCTGTAACCATAGGTATTATATCTGTGACTCCAAGCTCCGTTGCTTTCTCTATAATATAATCCATCTTACTCTTTTTTGGCAAAGCACAAGCCAGGAGAACCTTTGGCATGTTAATCTGCTGTAATGATACTTTTTCTATCTCTGCTCTTATGCCGGCCCCTGTCTCTGTTATTCGCAGGGTATAGTTTTTTCCTTCTCCATCAAAACCAATAAATCTGTCTCCTGGTTTTAATCTTATTACATCTTTTATATGATGCGCCTCTTTACCGCTTATAATTATCTTGCCTGTTTTTACAGCGTTCTTATTGATATAAAATCTTCTCATGCCATACCTGTAAATTTTATTAACGCGTTGACTACCACATGTGCTCCCAAAAAAAACAATACCAGGCCGCATATCTTCTGGAATACAATCAAAGCCCCATGATACTGCAGTAATTTAAGCTTAGGGATAGCGCCTGCTGCCATAGCCAGTAGAGCAAGGGGTGAAATAGCTGCGCCAAGCCCAAAAGCCGCACTCATTAAAATACCGTGAGTATAATGCGTAGAGGTCATTGTTATATAGGAAATAACCCCTATCAATGGAACACACGGCAATACCCCTGTCAGTATGCCGAGTGTTATAAGGCTTTTCGTATCATGCTGTATTAAAGATCGATTCAGAAAGCCGCATACCCTAAACTTTGTGTGTATACCAAAAAAGATCAATATGCCTAAAGAAGATATAAAGATCCCCGTTACAAACCAGATAATAGAACCCGGAATTCCGTAGTAGAACCTGCTGAATAATCCCGCGCCGGCAATGCCGGCTATAAATCCTAAAAAAACAGTGACCGAAAACCTGCTCAATGAGAATATAAACCAGCTCTGCAGCCCCTGCAGGGCTGATCTCTTGGTACCGGCAATATAGCTTATAAGTACGGGCCCGCAACTTATTAAGCATGGGCCGGCACCCATCAGCAGGCCTGTTATAAATAGACTAAGACAAATTCTTAACATTTATATATATTACTATGTAATTGACCTTTTGTCAAAAAAATAGTAGAATTACATTTGTGGAAAGGTATTATTCGAAAATATGAAAAAATTGCCCTATATGGCTGCTTTCCTGGTGGGCGTAAATGCCCTATTAAGCCAGGTAATGATTATAAGAGAGCTTCTGGTAAATTTTTCCGGCAATGAACTCTCTATGGGAATTATTATTGCCACATGGCTTGTTGGCGCGGCAATAGGCAGCCTTGTCTTAGGGCGCTATTTTATTGAAAAGATAAAAACACCCACATATACCTTTTCCATACTACTTTTAGTAATATCAGCGCTAATTCCAATCAGCATCTTCCTGTCCAAAACCGTAAGATACATGTTCCAAATACCCATATATGAGACTCTGGGGCCATTACATATGCTTTCGATATGCGCGATACTGCTCTTGCCTCTATCCGGGCTGCTTAGTTTCTGCTTTATATTATCCTGCAAAATGCTAAAAATCGCTGTCTCAAAAAATAATACCCCTGGTACCACTTATATGCTGGAAGCGCTTGGAGCAACCGCGGCCGGCGCGGTCTTCACATTCCTGCTTATAATATACTTTAATCATTTCCAGATAGCCTTAGGCCTAATATTTATAAATATTCTATTTGCCTCATACATTGCTTGCAGAAAAAAGTTTTTCCTCTATCTCCTGCTGTCAATTTTTATTGCTGTTTTTTCGGCAAACAGCATAAAATGGCTGCAAAAAATATCAGAAACACTGCAATGGCACCCCTATGAAGTGGTATATTACGCAAGTTCTCCATATGGCAATATAAGCGTCACAAAATCAGCCGATACATTCAATGTTTACGAAAACGGCGCCTTGCTATTTACCACTCAGGATGAGGTCTTTAATGAAAACTTTTCGCATCTAGTAATGTTACAGCACTCTGCTCCAAAGAATGTGCTTCTTTTAGGCAACGGCATAGGTGGAATATTAAGGCAGATACTTAAACATAACCCCCAATCTTTAACATATCTCCAACTCGATTCGGAAATTTTAAGAGCAAGTAAAAAGTTCCTGCCGCAGAAAGAGAAAAATATTCTTTCAGACCCGCGCCTTAAAATAATACATGAAGATGCGGGTTTTTTTATAAAAAGGACAAAAGAGAGGTTTGACCTGATAATAATAAATATGCCGGATCCCGTTACGCTTAGCATTAACCGTTTTTACACAAAGGAGTTCTATGAAATAGCCCGTTCCCATCTTAAAAAAGGCGGTATACTGGCTACGCGCATCTCATCCAAAGAGTCTATAATAAGCAATGAGCTGGCCAGGTATAACGCATCTGCTTACAATACCCTTAAGAACGTATTTCACTATGTAGAGTGCATACCCGGTGAAAACCTTATCTTCATAGCTTCCGATGACTTAAATATTACAACAGATAGGCCTGAAATCTTAGTAGAAAGATTCAGCAAAAGAGCTATCAAGACAGATTTCCTTACAGAATACCATATAAGAGACAGATACTATCCGGACATGCTAAACTATCTCGCAGGCCAGCTTGAAAAAGGGCGTAGAGATGCCGGTATCAATACAGATTTTCATCCTATCTGCTTCTACTACGGCTTTATCCTCTGGAACATTAAATTTCAGCCGCATATAGCGGGGCTGTTTAATTCTATTGTACAGATAAACATCTTAGGCATAATCTGTATAATGATTCTGTTTTTTTTATGGGGGCTTTTTGCAATCAGATTTAAAAAAGATTCTGCGGTCTATTTTATACGTTCCGCGATAGCTGTAAGCGGAGCAGCTGGTATTACTCTCGAAATTATAATATTACTCTCTTTTCAAATAAGTTATGGGTACGTATATAGCAAGGTAGGATTTTTAATAGCGCTCTTTATGCTGGGGCTGGCATCGGGAAGCTATATCATAAATCAGAGATTATATAAATTCAAAAATCTGCACAATCTGCTCTGCGGGATAATACTGATATTCTGCTTGTATATAACCTTAGCGCCTCTGATTATAAGGTTTGCGGCATCGATACCCCTGCAAGCTTCTGAGTATATATTCTATCTTATGATACTTATAACCGGTATGTTTACGGGATGCCAGTTTCCTGTTGCAGTGGCATTACTGCAAAAAAGATATTCGCCAAGCTATTCTGCGTCGATTATATGGGGATCTGATCTTCTGGGCGCGGCAACAGGTGTACTTATATCAAGCCTTATAATCATTCCTGTTCTCGGAATGTTTACTGCCTGCTTCATAGCCGCGACATTCTGCGCAATAAGCCTTATCCTGCTTCTTTTTCGCCAAAGACTTCAGCGCTAAATATATATATATCACACCCCTTGTTTTTCCAGCTGTCTCGAGATAATCCTGCCTTATGCATACACAGAGAATCCATAAACTCTTCTCTGCTCCAGCCTGTCTCAACAGCTACCTGCGGAAGATACACACCACTTTTGAACCCGCTTCTTATCAGCACACCGTGTTTACCCATAATAATCTCATCAGGGCTATCTATCTTCTTAAGCGGTGAAAGAACCGATACCTCTATATCTATATCCTCAAGTTCTTTTGGGCCTACAGGCGAAAATCTCGGATCCTGTGTACCTGCCTGTATAGCCATGTCACTAACTGTCTGATAGAGCGGCCCCTTACCTATAATATTACCTATACATCCTCGCAAATGCCCATTCTTATGCAACGTGACAAATACCCCCATCTCTTTGTTTAAAATCGGATTATCCTCATTGATAACCAGCTTCTCGCCATTATCTACATAGGCCTTGAGCGTCTCTCTTGCAATCTGAAGAAGGCGTTTTTTCTCTTCCGCATTAAGTAGTTCTTCCATATTTTTCTCCACTTTATGTTTTTCTATTACCTGATGATCATCGGCCAATAATTTATAAATTACAGCAGAGGCATATCCCACAACAGCGCTGCCATCACCTGTTACATCAGCTGATGTCGTGTATCTGAGTATACTGATCTTATCAGCTCCCAACTTACGCGCTGCCATCATAGCACCGATTATAGCTGTGCTCCCGCATGGCTTCTCTTTACCCGGCATTTTGGAAAGCTTTAAAAACAGCTCTTCAGGATTAAATTTCTTGATCTCATCCAGGACAGCGGAATCTATAATACGTGCTCTCTTATCAGAATTGTAATGAGACATATCACTGCTGGCAATAATAACTATATCTTTTCTCTCTCCTATCACGGCGTAGAGCGCGTCACGTAAAAGCGTACATGTATCATATGAGCTGTTGCCTGTCAGGATAAGAACTATCCTTGCCTTAGGCAGTGATTCCTGCACAAATGGTATCTGGGTCTCTGTTGAATTTTCATTTAAAAATGGCTTGTTATAATAATTTACGTTTTTATTAAAAGAGAAGAGTCTCTGGGTTACATCCCTATCTATGGCCACCTTTCCAAGCGGAGTAAGATAAAAATCCTTATCAAGTACGGCTATCCCTTCGAAAGAATGGCGGTGGCTTGGAGCAACAATAATTGCTGTATTAAATCCTTTATCTTTAATAGCCTTGAAGCCGTAACCCGCGGCTTCTCCAGAGTACCTAAAACCTGCATGCGGTGATATAATAGCAATTATATCACCAGCTATCAGTTCAGGTTCTGCATTACCGATAAAATCGCCTACTACTTCCTTAAGTACCGCGGGATCTTTGGGATAAAAAGAGCCTGTAAGCGACGGCTCCTGTATATCTTCCGCATCTTTCCATATACCTGCAATCTCTTTTTGGCAATATTTGCATTTTCCGCTTTCTATATTGTTTTCCACAACATTATACCCTAATCGTTTTATCAAAAGTTTTTTGCAACCAGGGCAATATGTAGATTCACCCTTGCTACCTGGTATATTACCGATATAAACATAATTAAGCCCCGCGGATACAGCTATATTATACGCGGCTTTCAGGGCAGATACCGGTGTCGGAGAAATATTCTTAAGCTTATACATTGGCCAGAAACGTGAGATATGCAAAGGTGTATCAGGGCCAAGATTTTCCTTTATCCATAGGCATGTCTCTTTTATATAATCAGGATTATCATTTATAGTAGGTATTAGAAGATAAGTAATCTCAAGCCACACGCCTTCTTCCTTCAATATCCGTAAAGTGCGCAGTACATCTTCTCTGTTCCCAAGGCAGAATTCATTATAGAATCTATCTGAACCCTTGAGATCTACATTGGCGGCATCCATATATTCGCACAACTGCCTTAAAGGTTCTTCACTTATAAAACCGCATGAATGCATTACATTCATTATGCCTGCCTGATGCGCCAATTTTGCTGTATCTAACATATATTCATAAAAGATTGTGGGTTCAGTATAGGTATATGCGATACTTGGGCAGTTATTCGTATTAGCAAGCATCACTACTCTTTCAGGCGGTACATCTTCATAAGGAACATCTTCAGGCCAGGCTTGAGATATCTGCCAATTCTGGCAGAACTTACATTCAAGGTTACACCCTGCGGTTGCTATGGAGAATGATTTCGTACCCGGAAGAACATGGAATAATGGCTTCTTTTCAATAGGGTCAACATGAAGAGCGCATGGCTTTGCATATACAAGGCTATATAGCACTCCATCCCTGTTCTCTCTCACCCGACAGAAACCTCTCTTCTTATTCGGAATAATACATTTGCGAGGGCATAACAGGCAACCCACTCTCTTATCATCCAGTCTCTGGTAATAAAGCGCTTCTTTCAGTTCCGGTCTTTGGGCTAAAACATTCGAAGCAAGATATGATAATGATTGGCATAACAGGAGTATCGCGACAAGAATTGACACAGATATAAATATCTTTTTCATGGTTGTATTTATTATACCACCTTAGACAGGATTTCCAAAAAGAAAAAATCACCACATCACTCTGCGCATCAACTCACAAAAAATATCATCTATGATCTCTTCTGCCTTCTCTAAGCTGAGAGTTTCGCTGCAACTTCCTCAGGAGCGACCGAGGACGAAATGTCCAAGGGAGTGCCGAGAGCTCCGCGAACGACCGTGAAATTTTTCCCTGCGAGAAAATTTCACTCCGAGTTGGCGCTCGCTCTCGCGTAGAACTCAATCAGGGCGAACCATGCCCGCTCGCACCACCAAGGTCCCGCTCCAGTTACTACAAAACTCTCTCTTAGTTAGCAAATCTAAATATGGCTTTCGGGCATTTCGTCATCGGTAGTTTCGCGGAGGATAGCTGGTAAGAATATCTCTTATGCCTTTGCCTTTTAGCAGCGCTTTGGATTTTTTTGCTACGAACGTAAATAGACGGCAAAAATACCTGCGCTGCGAAGGCAGAAGGCAGAAGAGATTGCAGGTGATATTTTTTGGTCAATACGTAATAATCTCATGCTAAATACGCGTGTATAGACATAAAACGCTGGATAAAACGTTTCTCTGTGCCGGCGCCTAATGATGTATTGTAATAACGTTTCCATAATACCGCCAAACCGGATGGATTTGACGGTACAATATTTATACCCTTGCGCTCAAATATCTCTTTATAAACAAGCAGTGAAATAAGAGCTGCAAAATCATAATCATCCGCGCAAAGATTTCTAAGTTTCTCCCTGTCCATCACGGCAAGGCTACTCCATGCAAGCCTGCCTTTGGTAACTTTGGCAAAGAGCGGTATTAACTTCTCGCGTTTTGCTATTTTTTCGCTACCCTTGATAGAATATGTTACATATCTATGCATAACTCCATATACAGTTTCACCGATAACCTGGTATGGCCCGCTTCCGTTTCTGGATACCCCTGAATATCTATCTAAAAAATTGCTCTCTACAGCGGCTGTTCCAAGAAGCAGCATAACCCAGGAAGTTTTTTGAGTTTCACCCATATCAGGAAAGACAAGGTCAATGATTCTCCTGACCCTCTTATTGTGGTCCTGATAATTTCTGAATTGTTCTCGGTTAAAACCGGTATTGATAGGAATGGCACAATCTCCTACTGAAAAAGAGAAAACAGCGTTTAGAGCAATGGTAATAATAATCCATATAACCGTCGGCTTTAACATCGGCTATAATCCTTTATTTTTAAATACTTTTTAAAACTAAATAGTAAGTATGAATAAAAAAAGAGCCTTTACTTAGACTTATCCCTTTAAATTAAATATGCCATACAATGCGGGTAAAATCAAGGGGCCAGAGCATAAAATAATAATATTTTATGCTCTGGCCCTGAATAAATATGTCAAGTGTTTCTTAAACAGTTCTGCCTATCCAGTCGAGATAATCCTGGCTGCCTTCAGATATCGTTATACTTATTATCTCTGGCGTATCATAGTTATGAAGTTTTTTAACCATGTCTTTCAATTTTTTAAAATGGCTTCTCCTGGTTTTCGCTATCAATAGATGTTCACCAGATACCTCTTTCTTTCCTTTCCATATAAAAATAGACTTGATACCCGGTATAATATTTACGCAGGCAGCTAATTTAGAGTCAACGAGTTCATTCGCTATTCTTTCCGCGTCTTCCTCTGACGATACTGTAATAAAAACCATTATATACATTATAAAGCATTTCCCTTTCGCTTGTTAAAACTTCCGCATTGCGGGCATTTTGATATTATATCATGCTGGTTGTCTATATAGGTAAATGTGCATACTTCACATTGCCATATAGATTTCTTCTCTGAGGCATACTGTCTAGGTTTTGTCTCTCTGTCCAGAAACAACCATAAAAGCAACAGAGTTATTACTGTTAAACATAAATACAACGCAACTGCCGTAGCTATATCAAGTTCAATCATGATTTAATACAACTTATTTTAAAATATGTTTATCGTCCAAATTCAATCTGAACAATGCCTTCCTGATCCTCTTGCGCCTGATCAGGTTTAAGAGGAATAAATTTCCATTTCTTGACATATCTTACAGCAATAAGATTTATATCAGGATAACCTGAACTCTGTAAGATGTCAGCTGCCTTTACTGTACCATCTTTTGTAATAATAAGCCTTAATTTCACACTACAGGAAATAAGTATATTATCTTTATGGCGCGCGGATAGAGTTACTTTGTAATCAGGAAAAGGCGGCTTAAACAGAACAATCCTGTCTTTGGCTTTGCCGCTTATTTCTGAAAAACTGCTATCAGGTTCTAAGTAAACACGTTCCTTTTTCACCATATCAGGAAAAAGCTTTTCTGTGCCGATAATCGAATCTATGCCCATAATCTCTGATGAATTCTCCAAAAAGAAACCTCTCTCCCTGCCAAAACCAATACGCTTAACAGGGATTACCTGCTGGTCATCTAAAAATAATCCAGCTGTTGCTTTTCGCCTATTTTTAGAAAAAGTATCAAGATCTCTAAATTCATGTTTAAAAAACTTTTTGTCAAGCAAAGAGCCCAGGAAGTATATACCTGAAAGCCTCTTTTGCATTACGCCTACAGGCACTATGATAATCGTAACCATAAAAAAACAGAGTAGGTGCCACAGGAAAGACATTATAAGCGCGCGATTAAAATTAATCTTGAATTGCATTTTATTGTTTAGCCCTAATCGGTTGTCTGGGTAGTAGCTATATTTACCTGCTGAACACCTTCCTGCCTGCAGATATCCCAGACTATTACGATGCGCCCCAAAGAAGCCTTTCTATCAGATTTTATAAGGACCGGAAGCCTGGCAGCGGCTATACCTTTTAACAAAGAAGAGAGCTCCTTAATAGTAACCAACTTCTGCTTGTAATATATAAGGTTCTCTGCCGTAATGCTGATTACAGCATTATCTTCGCTCAACATCTCTGATGTTATGGCACGGGGAAGATTAACCCTGATGCCGGGTTGAAATATAAAACTGGATGTAAGCATAAAGAATATGAGAAGTAAAAAAACAACATCTATCAAGGGGGCTATATCTATAGTACGAAGTGTTTTTTCTAATTTAAGATGCCTTTTAAGCCTCATAGTCTTTGCCTCTCTGGGTAAGTATGTTTATAAGATCTGTGGAACTTCTCTCCATATCAAGCACAAGGCCGTTAACCCTGCTTACCAGGTAGTTATATGCTACATATACAGGAATCGCGACTGTAAGGCCCGCGACTGTAGTAATAAGCGCTGCCCATATACCGCCTGCCAGATCACCCGGTGAAACCGGATTGAACGAAGTAGATTTCTGCTGTATAACCTGGAAACATCCTACCATACCAACAACTGTACCAAGAAGGCCTAATAACGGCGAGATATGAGCGATAGTCGCAAGAGCTGTAAGATTCTTCTCCATCCTGGGCACCTCATACAAACCCGCTTCTTCTATCGCTTCTTTTATCTCAGGCTTTGGACGGTCATGCTTCAGGATACCTGCCTTCAGAATATGCGCAATCGGGCCGGGAGTCTTATCGCATGTCTCAATAGCTTCCATAATCTTGTTGCGGCGTAAAATGTTAGCAATCTCATCCATAAATTTGCGCGTATCTATCTTTGCCCTATGAAGGTGGTAAACCTTTTCTATGGCAATAGCTAAAGCGATTATGGAACATAAGATTATCGGGTACATTACTGCCCCACCTTTTACAATCAGACTAAACATAAAAATACCTCCTTTGTTAACTGTTAAATAAAAAATAGGTTCTTTGCGTAACTATTTTACTCAAGCCCTGTTTTATGCTTATCTATCCAACGCAACCTTTCACGGGCATGTTTAGCTTCCTGTACATCCTCCAGAGCTATCTCCTCGTATATCTTTCGCGCGTCAAGCCATCTTTCCTGTGCCTCAAATATCTGTGCCGTTCGTAAACGCGCGCGCATGGCCCAATATCTGCTATTAGGGTAGAGATAGCCGACTTTCAGGTATTCTGAAATCGCGCTGTCAAAACGAGATTCATCTTCCATGCATTCAGCAATTCTAAACTGCAATTCCGCGTTAAAATCATTATCATCGGCTGTAAGCGCCTTTCTATAATAGCTGACAGACTTGCCATAAAAACCTTTTGACTGATATATAAGTCCTATCTTTTTATTCATTATCTTTTGAAATTGCCTGTCCTTATAATTCGCGATAAGACGCTCAAGCGTCCTTACAGCCTCCTTATATTTTCCTGATTCTGTCAGGATATCACCAAGTGCTATCGCAGCACTATATGCTGAATCACTATTCGGATAACGAATTATAACACTTTCGAATTGATCAAGAGCAAGCTTAAGCTTACCTTCACGATAAAATGTCCACCCCAACAGATAATTCGCATCATCCACCAGCCCGCTCTTTGGAAAACCTGCTATAACCCTGTTTAAACTGATCTTTGTCCTTGGGTAAAGGCCTTTGCTGTAATAGTTCTGCGCAAACCAAAAAATAATATCCGCAGTTATATCACTATCCGGATAACGCATAAGATAATCATCAAATATCTTTGTAGCGACCTTCTCTTTTCCCATCCGGTAATAACACCAACCCAATTCATACCTCGAGAGCCTTTCTAACTCCGTATCGGAAGTCTTGCTTATTATATTTTTAAAAATTTTAACTGCTCCCGCATAATCCCTGGTATTATAATGGCAGCTTCCTATCTGATATAGAGCCTTATCCTTAAATTCACTGTTATAAAATTCTTCCACTATTTGATCATACTTCTGTATAGCAAACTTATAGTTAGCCTGTTTGTAATATATATTACCTAATTGGAATATTACCTTATCCATAAGCTTACTCTTGGGAAAATTACTCATAAAACTCTTAAATGTAATTATCGCGTTAGCAAGTTCATTTATGTTAACAAAGGTTTCTCCGAGCCTATACTGAGCGTAATCAGCATAATAATTATCAGGATATTCGTTCAGCACATTATCATAATACTGCTGGGCCTGTTCATAATCACCTATGTCAAAATAGATGTCACCGATGCGGCACATTGAGCTTGCCTTAAAATTATTGTTATCTGAAAGCTCTTTTGCCTGCTTGAACTGAAGTATAGCCTCCTTTGGCTCATCAAGGCGCAGAAGAGTCCATGCAAGGTTATAGTGTGTCTCTGGCAAAAGTTCACTTTTGGGAAAATAGTTTAAAAGCTCTTTATATGCCGCTACCGCGTCTTGGTAGTTACCAATATTATAAAGGGATTCCGCTTTCTGGAAATATGCTTCCTCCACGTACTTGCTGGTAGAGTATATATCTAATAAACGGTCATAGGCGATTACAGCTTCCTTATTTTTACCTTCCATGCTATAAGAACGGCCTAAACCAAAAAGCGCGTTATCTTCATAGCCATTGAGTGAATCATCCTCAATAATACCTTGAAATTCCTTAATAGCATCGCCATATTCAGCCATCTTAAAATAAGACCAGCTTATACCGAGCCGGGCATGCGGTATCCATTTTTCCGCGCCTGAAAACTCCAGTGAATCTTTGTATAAAGCAATAGCACCTTCATAATCCTTAAGCTGATAAAGTATCTCCGCATTTAAATATAGCGCATCCTTTGCCTCATTTGCCAATGAAAATCTCTTCAGATAATATTCCACCCTCTCTTTTGCCTTGTTAAGTTCAGAAAGGTCATAATAGGATTCTGCTGCTTTGTAGATAGCTGATGGTAAAATTTTTGAATTTGAATATTTATCTATTATCTTTTCAAAATCCTGCAGCGCCTGTCGCATATCATTCTTTTTATAATAAGCCCAACCGCGTGAGTAATAAGCGTATGGGATATATGCAGAATGCGGATACTTATCGATAAGGCGCTGATAGAATGATATCGCGCTATCATACTCAGCAACCTTGAAATTAACTTCACCGCACCAGTATAACGCGTCATCCTTGAATTTAGAATTATCAAGACCAAGCACGCTTTCAAACCGGTTCAGTGCTTTGGAATATTCGCCTTTGTAAAAATAGGATTTCCCGATAAGCATACGAGCTTCGGCAGTACGGGGGCCTGTTGGATAATGCGCAAGAAACTGGTTTACCTGCTCTATTGTCAGATCATATAAGCCATCGGCAAAAGTCTTCCGCGCGAGTAAAAGCTGGGTATCTTTTTGTTCATTATCTGCGTAAAGATTAATTGGCATGCAAACAGAACAAAAAAGCATGATTAGTATAATAGGATTATATATGGTTTTCATATCTGATAAGTATATCATTTAGTAAATATAAATTCAATAACAAAATACTCAGAAAAGCCAATATAATCTCTTATGCTTTCTGCCTTCGCAGCGCAGGTATTTTTGCCGTTTATTTACACTCAGCGCAAAAAAATCCAATGCGCTGCTAAAAGGCAAAGGCATAAGAGGTGTTCTTATCTGATAGCTACTGAGGACAAAATATCCGAGCGACCAAAGGAAGTCCCTTTAGGCAGAAGTACCGAGAGCTTCGCGAACGGTGCAACAAAACTCTTATGAGTCACTTAGCCATTACTTTTCTGAGATAGGCTCCTGTATAGGAATATCTGTTTTTGGAGATTTCGGAAGGAGAACCACAGGCAACTATCTTACCGCCTTTTTCACCGCCTTCCGGGCCTAAGTCTACAATATAATCCGCGGACTTTATCACATCAAGATTATGTTCTATAACCAATACCGTATTACCCTGGGTAACTAACCTATTTAAAACCGATAAGAGCTTACTTACATCCGCAAAATGTAACCCGGTAGTAGGCTCATCCAGGATATATAGAGTTCTGCCTGTTGCCGATTTTGAAAGTTCTGTCGCCAGTTTTATTCTTTGAGCCTCACCGCCGGAAAGAGTTGTAGCGGGCTGGCCAAGTTCAATGTAACCTAAACCAACATCAGAAAGAGTCTTCAATTTTTTACGTATAGGGGGGATATTAGCGAACAGCTCTAAGGCATCATCAACAGCCATCTCTAACACATCTGATATAGACTTACCCTTATATCTTACCTCAAGCGTCTGATGATTAAAACGTTTTCCCTTGCAAGCCTGGCACTGGATATAAACATCCGGAAGAAAATGCATCTCTATTTTCTTTACTCCATCACCCTCGCAAATTTCACACCTACCACCTTTAACATTAAAACTAAACCGGCCTGCTTTATATCCCCTTATCTTTGATTCAGGAAGTTTGCTGAATAGATCTCTTATATGGCTAAAAGCACCTGTATAGGTCATGGAGTTGGAACGCGGCGTACGTCCTATAGGCGCCTGATCCACAACTATTACCTTATCTATATGCTCACTTCCTAAAATCGTTTTATGCTTGCCTGGGACTTGAGTTGAATTATAGAATTTTCTCGCAAGTGCCCTGTAGAGTATCTCATCTACTAATGTAGATTTTCCCGAACCGGAAACACCTGTTACACAACTGAATATACCCAAAGGCAAAGAGACATCAATCCCTTTTAGGTTGTGCTCACTCGCTTCTTTAATAATAAGTTTCTTTCTATTTTTATAATCTCTGGGATTACCAGATGAGGCTACTATCAAGCTGCCGTTTAAATACTTTGCGGTCAGGGAAGCCTTATTTTTAAGAAGGCCTTTTATTCGGCCGCTATATATAAGCTCCCCGCCGAATTTTCCGGCGCCAGGGCCTAAATCCACAACAAAATCCGCGCTTCTGATCATAGCCTCATCATGCTCTACAACAAGAATAGTATTACCAAGATCGCGCAAAGCCTTAAGCGTAGAAAGAAGCTTGAAATTATCCTTCTGGTGAAGGCCTATACTCGGTTCATCCAGTACATAAAGAACCCCAACCAACCCCGCGCCTATCTGGGTAGCAAGCCTGATACGCTGAGCTTCACCGCCTGAAAGCGTAGAACTTATACGATCAAGCGTGAGATAACCTAACCCCACATTCAACAAAAATCTGAGCCTGCTATTAAGCTCTTTTAGTATCTGCCTCGCTATCTGCTTTTCTTTAGTGTTAAGCCTTAAGTTGTTAAAGAATTTAGAAGCCTGTGTTATGGAAAAACCGCATATATCCGCAATACTCTTTCCCGCTATCTTTACAGAAAGAGACTCTTCCTTAAGCCTTCTGCCTTTACATTGAATACACGGCTGTATAGACATATAATGGTGAATAAGGTCACGCATATATTCGCTCTCTGTCTCTTTGAAACGGCGTTCAAGATTAGGGATAACTCCTTCAAAATATTTTTCTGACCCCACCTTCTCCCTGCTGCCATATAAAATAATATTACATACCTTTTTGCCAAGGCCTTTAAACGGTTTATCAAGGCTGAAATTATAATCATAAGCAAGCCCGTTAAGAAACCTGTGATAATATAAAAGCAGCGATTTTCCACCTTTTCGCCATGGCTCTATAGCGCCATCTCTTATGGATTTCGATTTATCCGGTATAACAAGGCCGGGGTCTATTTCCATATTATGGCCTAATCCATTACAAGCTGAGCAGGCACCATATGGAGAGTTGAAAGAAAATACGCGAGGTTCAAGTGCCTCATAATTTATTCCGCAATCGATGCAGGCATTTTGGCTGCTGTATAATATTTCAGTTCGCGGTTCGCGGTTTAAAACAATGACTAATCCATTACCGACTTCTAAAGCAGTTTCAACGGAATCGGCAAGGCGTTTTCGCGCTCCGGGTTTTATTACTAACCTGTCTACAACAATCTCGATATCATGTTTTTTGTTTTTGTTTAGTTTGATATTCTCAGTAAGGTCAAATATTTCTCCATCAATTCTGCAACGTATAAATCCATTCTTTTTTATATTACTAAAAAGATCCTTGTGCTCGCCTTTTTTGCCGCGTACAACCGGCGCTAATATTATAATGGGGGTATATTGAGGATACTGGTTTATCTTTTCGATAATCTGCTGTGAAGACTGGTGCGTTATCAGCTTAGAGCACTTGTAGCAATATACATCGCCTATTCTTGAAAAAAGTAATCTTAAATAATCGTGGATCTCAGTAACAGTTGCGACTGTAGAACGAGGGTTTGAACCAGCTCTTCTTTGCTGTATCGCTATGCTTGGAGAGAGGCCGTCTATGTGGTCAACATCCGGTTTCTGCATCTGTTCTAAAAATTGACGCGCATACGCGGAAAGGCTTTCAACGTACCTGCGCTGGCCCTCAGCATATATGGTATCAAAGACAAGCGAAGACTTACCTGAACCGGACAAGCCTGTAACTACCGTAAGCTTATTACGCGGAAGTTTTAAATTGATAGACTTCAGGTTATGTTCTCTCGCGCCCTTTATTGTAATATATCTATTATTCATATTTTCCGCATAACAGAAAACCCCTTTCGCGGCCAGCTATTTTAGCCTTCTGCTAAAAGGGGTTTTCTCTTTATTATCTTGAAATATATTAAAACTTATTTCTTCTTCTTCTTGGCTTTCTTCTTTACTACCTTTTTCTTGGCTTTCTTCTTTACAGCCTTTTTCTTGGCTTTTTTCTTTGCTGCCATGGTTCCCTCCTTTTTTTCAAAAGCATTTAGCCATTATACGCTATTTCTTCTTCTTGGCTTTTTTCTTTACTACCTTTTTCTTGGCTTTTTTCTTTACTACCTTTTTCTTGGCGACTTTCTTCTTTTTCTTCTTACCGCGTGCCATCTTTGCTTTTGCGACATCGCCTTGCTTATCTATGAAATAAAGATAACCCTTTTCTCTCTGAATACCGGATTTTACAACAACCGTAGGGCCACCGCCTTTCTTCTTACCACGGGCCATCTTTGCTTTTGAAACATTTCCTTTTTTATCCAAATAATAAAGATAACCTTTTTCCCTCTTAATTCCACATTTTAAAACTTTTGTTGCCATTTTATATTTTCACCTCCCTTCAAAATATTTATTATTATTTTTATTTTACGCTTTTTTTTAAGTGTGTGCAAGAACTTTTTTCTTTTTTTTCGAAAAAAATTTAAGGAATATTTTTATAAAAAAATCCAAAGCGCTGCTAAAGGCAGGGACATAAGAGATTATGGATAATGTTTAATTATGAGCCGGCTGGAAATCAAGTACCGATCTTTACGGAATCATTAAGATACTGTTTTAAGGTAGCTACAGCGGAGAGCTGCGCTAAAAAACTTGTTTTTGCGTTTTGCGGCGAAGGGACATTCTCAGTGCGGGTAACAAGCCTTCCAAAATCTCCTTCTACTTCGACCTCGTGCGTGTTAGCTGTATATTCAGGAGAAGTAACGATCTTTACTGTTGTTTTTTTCGCGCCTATACCTGCAATACTCAAGAGCGCGGAGACATTAATGTTCTTAGGGAAAGCCCGCACCGCGGCCTTTGCAGTTCCCTCAAATAGGACACACTCATCACTTATAGCATCGAGATCTATTTTATTCGCAATTATATAAGGCGCGCCTCTAAGCCCTTTCGGGGGCTTTCGTGTCGTAAGGGTAATTTTCGTTATCCGTCCTATGCCCGCGGATTTTATGCCGTCTAATCCGCATATCGCCCCGCTGGGAAGTATTATCTTTGCTTTCTTTTTTTCCGCAAGTTCAAAGAGGCTTTTGCTTTTTCCCAAAAGCCCCCCTATACTCATCAGCATAACATCCCTTTTTTCTAAGAGGGCCTTCTTAGCTATCTCGGAAGAGAACTTACCGGATGCTGCCTCTATTACAAGGTCTGATTTATCAATAAGCCTGTTAAGTGAAACTATTGGGGGTTTTTTAGAAAGTAATTCGCGAAGATTCATTGCGCGGTTATTGTCTATATCGCAGAGCGCGGCAATTTTCGCAAAGGGCTTTAATTCCTTATCTATAGCCTTTGCGATAAAACCGCCTATCGCGCCACAACCTACTATACCTATGCTCTTTTTCATAATGTGACTGCTATATCTGTCTTTCCGCTTAATTGCCAGATATGGATACCCATTTTTTCTCACCGGATATAGCAAGCATCCTCCCTACTGATCTGTAGGCGCGTTCCCTTATATCTTCAGGTACTGAGACCTTGTTGACCATAAGTTCGAGCGAATTGACTATCCACCCCAGGGTTGTAAGTTTCATACTTGCGCACAAGAGATGATTCGTAGGCAGGAAAAATCTCTTATCCGGGTTATCCTGCCTTAACCTATAAAGCATGCCTGTCTCTGTTCCTATAATAAAATCTCTTTTCTTCGAGTTCTTTATATATTCGAGCATACCGCCTGTTGATGTAATCTTATCCGCCAGATCAAGTACGTCAGGATTGCATTCAGGGTGCGCTATAAATTCCGCTTCAGGATACAAATTTTTCGTTGTTATTATCTGGTCAGGTAAAACCCTTATATGGGTAGGGCAAAACCCTTCCCATAATATTATCTCTTTATCAGGCAGTTGCGATTGGACATAATAGCCAAGATTTTTATCAGGAATAAATATCACTCTCTTCTCTTTAATGGAATTTACAACTTCAACAGCATTGCGTGAGGTACAGCATATATCACTCTCTGCCTTTATTGACGCGGAAGTATTAACATAGCAGACAACAGGCGCACCAGGGTATTCCTGTTTCTTCTTTTTTAGCGCTTCAGGCGTAATCATGTCTGCCATAGGGCAGCCAGCCTCCTTTACAGGAAGTAACACCGTCTTTTTTGGATTTAATATATAAGCTGTCTCTGCCATAAAATGGACCCCGCAAAATACAATAACATCCGCCTCTATCTTAATTGCTGCTTTGCTCAACCCCAATGAATCCCCTGTAATATCCGCTATCTCCTGCACCTCATCTCTCTGGTAATTATGAACGATAATAACAGCGTTGCGCTTTTTTTTAAGCTCAATAACGCGATTTTTTAGTTTTTCTGTATATTTTTTATTAGTTGCTTCTGTATATTCCTCTATCATAATTTTTTTACTCCATTTTTATCATTAAGGAATATCGTTTTTGCGTTGAATGTAGACGCCTCTTTGGACTCAACCAGGCAATAGGAGATTATGATTAATTTGTCTCCTTTTTGCGCGCATCTTGCGGCACCGCCGTTCATGCAGATAGTTCCTTTTCCAGGTTCTCCCTCAATAACATAGGTCTCAATTCTCATACCGTTATTAAGATTCACAATCTGAACCTTTTCACCTGGAAATATATCCGCGATCTTTAGCAGTTCTGAATCTATGCCAATGCTCCCTGTATAATTCAGATTGGCATCTGTCACTGTCGCATTATGGATCTTTGATTTATAAATTATTCTTAACATATTTTTGCTCCTTTATTTTTAATGCCCACACCTACTAACATATTATCAATAAGCCGTACCTTGCCTATCTTCGCTGCCAGAGCTATTAAAACATTCTCATCTATTTTTCTTTTTCTCTTAAGGGTATCGGGAGAGGCTATACTTATATAATCTATATTTATACCAGGCTTATTTAATACCTTTCTAATAGCTGATCTTATCCTGGACACATCCCGCTCTCCCGCCCTAATTATCTTTCTTGCTTTTTTTAAAGCCTGATAAAGCAGTTTAGCGTCTTCTCTCTGCGCAGGAAGTAAATATCTATTGCGGGAACTCAAAGCAATACCGGATTTTTCTCTTACTATAGGAAGTATCTTAATTTTAAGATCCATGTTAAGGTCATTAACCATATTTTTTACAATAAGAGCCTGTTGATAATCTTTCCGGCCAAAATATACCGTATCAGGAGTTATGATATTAAATAGTTTCGCGCATATAGTTGTAACGCCCCTAAAATGACCGGGCCTTGACCTGCCGCACATAAGAGCTGCGGCCTTTTTAACCTCAACATATGTATTATAACCTTTAGGATACATTGAACCGGTATCCGGGCAGAATAGAATATCGCAGCCAGCATTCTTTGCCTTTTCTCTATCTCTTCTAATGTCTCTGGGGTATTTTTCATAATCCTCATTTGGCGCAAACTGTGTAGGGTTTACAAATATGCTCACTACTACAACATCATTCTCTTTTTTCGCTTTTCTTATGAGTGAAATGTGGCCTTCATGAAAAGCTCCCATGGTAGGAACAAAACCTATTCTTTTTTCCTTTTCCGGAAATTGCTTTAAAGCAGGGGTAATTCTGCCTAAACTTCTAACGAGTTTCATTCCTGGTACCTGTTTTTGATGATTTAGGATTTGATATTTTAAGCAACTGACAAATCAAGGTAAGCAGTGTCTTTGGGCCGCTCGGCTGTGAATGCGCAAGAACCGGTACCCTGATATTATCATTGAATTCTTTAACAAGTAATTTTTGCCTTTCGCCCTTAAAACTGTTACACGCCCTACACTCCAACAATAGATCATTTATAGATTTTTTAAACACAGGGTGAATAATGTCCGGCGCTATTTGAGAAAGCGGTTCCAGTACAAATATTCTCTCATGTAAAAACCTATGCGGTATAATAAGGTTATTTCCTTTCATTATAATATCATCATATAAAAGTATATCAAGATCAATAACGCGCGGTTCATTCTTATCCTCATCTTCTGGATTATTCACGGGCCCTCGTTTGCCTCCTGGCACT
Organism: Candidatus Omnitrophota bacterium; assembly: GCA_030593065.1. Classification (GTDB taxonomy): domain Bacteria; phylum Omnitrophota; class Gorgyraeia; order JABMRG01; family JABMRG01; genus JAUVHV01. The sequence continues at coordinate 173,811 of JAUVHV010000002.1, forward strand.
GCTTGTGAATTCCCGCCGCCATCTAACGCCTTCAACTGCTCTTCCACGCTGAGCTTCTTTGGGGCAGAATTTCTACCCCTTCCCATCTCACGCTCAATAGACTTCAGAGCGCTCAAGAGCTCGTCGGGATAGAGAGTTGTATCTATTCTGCAGCAGGTATTTAAAAATTTAGGCTGCTTAATAACACCTACAGGCTCTGTCTCTATAATAGGTGAAGCCACATCTAATTGAATATTTTTTCTTGTCTTTAATTTTTCCAATGCCTTGTCTATATTCAGCTGCCTATCACCAAGGTTTGAACCTATACCTATATATACCTTGCTCATCGGTGCAGCCTCTTTATCCTGTCTATAGCCTCTTGGAGCCTCTCTTCGGATACTGTCAATGCTATTCTTATATAGCCTTCGCCATTCGGGCCAAAACCTACACCCGGGGTTGTAACTATATCGACCTTTTCAAGCAGCGATTTTGTAAGCTCATTCGAAGTATATCCTGGTGGTACAGGTATCCACACATAAAAAGTAGCTTTGGGTTTTTCAACCTTCCAGCCAATAGAATTTAAACCATCCACTAAGACGTCTCTTCTTCTCTGATAGATAGCAATAAGCTTATCTATATTGGACTGGTCGCTCTCCAAAGCTACGATACCCGCGAACTGCACAGCCTGAAATATACCCGAATCTATATTCGATTTTACTTTTCGCAGTGCCGATATCACATCCGCGTTGCCGCATACGAAACCAAGCCTCCAGCCTGTCATATTATAAGTCTTTGACAGGGAGTGAAACTCGACACCCGTATCTTTTCCGCCTTCGAATTCAAGAAAACTCGGGGGTTTATAACCGTCATATGCCATCTCGGAATAAGCGGCATCGTGACAGATAATAATATTATTCTCATCCGCATACTCTATGACTTTTTTAAAAAACTCGTCTGTCGCCACTGCTGATGTAGGGTTATTCGGATAATTCAAAAACATGATCTTTGCCCTCTTCGCAACTTGACAATCTATCGCGTCAAGACAGGGTAAAAAATTATTTTCAGGAAGCAAGGGCATAAGATAAGGAACCCCACCCGCAAATATCGTTCCTGATTTATACGGCGGGTAACAAGGGTCCGGTATCAATACCTCATCCCCATAGTTTACATAAGCAAGCGGTATATGCGCGATACCTTCCTTGGAACCTATCAAAGGGAGAATCTCTGATTCAGGATCCAGATCCACATTAAAGCGCCGCTTATACCACGCTGCTATTGCTTCACGCAGTTTTAAAAGCCCCATATCCATGGCATAACGATGGTTTTTTGAGTCCCGGGCAGCTTCATAGAGCTGCTCTATGATATGCATTGGCGTAGGCTTATCAGGATCCCCCACGCCTAAGTCTATTATATCTTTACCTTCGCTGATAGCCTTCTTCTTTATCCGATCCATCTCCGCGAAAAGATACGGGGGTAATTTTTTAAGCCTGTTGGATGTATCAATATTTATCATAATCTAAACTCCTTCTATTACATTTTGCATGTTATATAGTCCTGGTGATTTATCCGCAATATACCCGGCAGCGCGTAGGGCGCCCCTGGCAAATATATCACGGGAATTCGCACGGTGGGTTATCTCAATTCTTTCATTTTTCCCCGCAAATATAATAGTATGCTCACCTATAATATCACCGGCGCGTATCGCGTGTATGCCTATCTCATTCCTGCGCCTTTCTCCTACGTTACCCTCTCTGCCATATACTACTATATCATTTATTCTTTTTCCCTTTGCCTCTGCTATTCTTTGAGCCAGAGCCTTGGCAGTGCCGCTCGGAGAATCCTTCTTTTTATTATGATGCATCTCGATTATCTCTATATCATAATCTTCGCCTAACGCGCTTGCTGCCTCAGGCGCTAAATGAAAAAGCAGGTTTATGCCAATAGACATGTTAGAAGAAACAAGCACGGGTATAACCTTGGAACTGGCCTCTATGCCCCTCTGCTCTTCATCCATAAGCCCTGTAGTGCCTATAACAATGGGTATCTTTTCACTTCGGGCAATTTTTAAGTTTAAAAATGTTGCAACCGGAGTTGTAAAATCTATAATCACATCCGCGTCTTTTACAGCTAAGCTTAAATTATCTTTTATATCTATATCAAGGGCCTCTTCGCCTATAACCTTTCCGAGATTTGTACCGATATTCGGGTGAGACTTCGTCTCTGCCGCGCCTACTATTTCAAAATCTTTATCAGCCAAAGCAAGAGAAGCGATACTCCTGCCCATCCTACCACAACATCCCGCGATTACTATCTTTGTACTCATATCTTACTCCTCTTTTCTACATTAAACCGTATTTTCTTAACGCCTGCCTCAACTTTTCTTTATTTACTTCTGAGATATTACACATTGGTAATCTCATATCCGGCTCTATCATACCCATCATAGCCATGGCAGTCTTTACGGGTATAGGGTTTGTCTCTATAAACATAGCCTTAACAAGCGGAAGCATCTTATAATACAGGCCTCTTGCTTTTTCAATATTGCCATTCATATAAGCACTTACCATATCAGAGACATCCTTTGGTACAATATTCGCAACTACAGATATCACGCCGCATCCGCCAATAGCAAGGACAGGAAGCGTAAGTGAATCGTCTCCTGATATAAGATCAAAATCAGCATCGCACATATTCCTTATCTCAGCCATCTGATTTAGGTTACCGCTTGCCTCTTTGACTGCTACCACATTCTTTAAAGTAGATAACCGCTGCATGGTTTCAGGCGTTATGTTTGTTCCTGTACGCGAGGCTATGTTATAGGCAATAAGCGGGATATCTACTGAATCAGAAAGCGCTTTAAAATGGCGGTATATCCCTTCCTGAGTAGGCTTATTATAATATGGGGTGATTATCAAAGCCCCATCCGCGCCGGCCTCTTTGGCATGCCTTGTAAGTTCTATAGCTTCGCTTGTATTATTAGACCCTGTACCTGCCATTACTTTAGCTTTACCTTTGGCTGTTTTTATCACGATATCTATTACTTTCTCATGCTCATCTATCGATAAAGTGGCTGATTCTCCTGTTGTACCGCATGGCACAATAACAAATGTATTATTACTTATTTGAAAATCCACAAGATCCTTAAGCTTTACTTCATCTAACTTTGTACCATTATTTTTAAACGGAGTTACTATAGCTACCATTGAACCTTTAAACATAATACACTCCTTTAGGTTTATTAAACTTTTATCTGCCCCTTAAAGACTTCTTTTGCCCCGCCCTCAAGAAAGAGATTACTAATAATATGATTTTTTAATGTAAAATATATTTTTAAGCTTCCCCCCCTGGTACAGACCGTTATAGGGGGCTTTAACCCCTTAACAATGCCTGATATAACAGCTGACGCAACAGAACCTGTGCCACAGGCTAATGTTTCATCTTCAACGCCTCTTTCATAGGTTCTTATCGAAATAGATGCTTTGCTTTTTACATATACAATATTTACATTTGTTCCTTCAGGCATAAATAATTTATGATACCTTACAGCCTTACCGAAAGATCTGAGATCTACATAATCTAAATCCTTCACAAAGCAGACCACATGGGGTACGCCTGTATTAATATAGTGAAGCTTATAACGTTTATTTTTCAGTTTCAGGCCTACCCGTAATTTTATATCTTTAGGTTCAGTCATCTTTATCTTTATATTTACATTACCTGCTTTAGCGCTTAATAGGCCCGCTTTTGTATCTATCTTCATCGAATATGGAGCTATCTTATTAAGCTTAGCGTATAAAGCTATACAGCGTGACCCATTACCGCACATCTCAGGCTCTGAACCATCAGGATTAAAAATACGCATCTTAAAATCCGCGATTTTGGATTTTTCCACAAGCAAGAGCCCATCCGCGCCAATACCAAGCTTCCTGTCACATAGCCGGCGGGCAAGATTCGATATTCGGTTACCTATTATCTGTTTTCGATTATCGAGTACCACAAAGTCATTGCCTGTCGCAATCATTTTGCTGAAATCTATAACCCTCATAACTTTACCTTTACCTTAGTAGTACCTTCGGTATAACTTCGCCTCTTATAAGATCCTGGCAGCTCTCCCTTTTTCGTATAATATAGTACTTCCCGTTTATGACCATAACTTCCGCTACGCGTGGGCGGGCATTGTAGTTACTCGACATAGAAAATCCGTAAGCACCGGCGCTCATAACAGCTAAGAAATCACCTTCCCTTGCTATAGCAAGCTCTCTATCTTTGGCAAGAAAATCTCCGCTTTCGCATATCGGCCCTACAACATCAAATTTCCTCTTCTCTGTTTTAGAGGAACCCCGAATAACAGGGAGTATTTTATGAAAAGCTCCATAAAGGCTTGGACGCATAATATCATTCATTCCGGCATCTACTATCATGAAACTTTTGCTTAGAGATTTTTTCACATGCAATACCCTTGTAACCAATATACCACTATTGCCTGATATAAACCTGCCCGGTTCAAGTATCAATTTTACATTCAGTTTACTAAGCAGCGGCGTTACAGCCCTGGCAAAATCACTGGCTGTCTGCGGTTTTTCATTATTATAGATAATTCCAAGCCCGCCGCCAATATTAAGATAATCGATTCTGTTCCCTGCTTTACGTATGGCCCTTATCAGAGGCGTGATTTTTCTTATGGCTTTTAGAAATGGGTAAGCCTGGGTAATCTGTGACCCTATATGAATATGTATACCAATTATATCTATGTATTTAAATTTGGCATTCTCATTAAATATACGCAGGGTAGTATCTTCATCTATACCAAATTTGTCATTCCTTGTGCCGGTTGTAATGTATCTATGGGTTTTTGCCTTGACACCGGGGTTTACTCTTATCGCAATCGTTGCCCTTTTCCCCATATGCGCGCATAATTTATCTATTAATACAAGCTCTGGTATGGACTCTACATTGAAAAAGAGTATACCTGCTTTAAGCGCGTTACTGATCTCAACAGCAGTCTTGCCGACACTTGCATAGACAATTTTTTTTGGGTTGGCACCTATCCTTTTCGCCTTAAAGAGCTCGCCGCCTGAAACTATATCAAGTCCGGCACCGGCTTTAAGCAGCGCCCTGCACACAGAAAGATTAGAGTTAGATTTCATAGAAAAACAGATAATAGGATTTAAGCTCTTAAACGCCTCTTTTATCTTTCTGTAATGGCTTATAAGCGTCTTATAGCTATACAGATAGAGCGGAGTACCTACCTCCTTAGCTATCTTTTCTATACTCACTGATTCACAATACAACCTGCTATTCTTATATTTGAAATGATGCATTCTATTTAATCCTTAAGCCTCTTTACCCACTTGTTAATCTGTTGCCTCACGAAAATAGGGTTTGTGCTTCCTGTAGAGCTTTTCTTTACTACAGATCTCTTTGCGTCAAGCTCCTTATAAAAACTCTCGTCAAACTTACTTGTAAATCTCTTAAGCTTATCTATCGGTAATGCCGATATCTTTAATCGATTATCAGCGCAATATGTAATAATCTTTCCCGTAATAGTATGCGCTCTTGCAAATGCCAACCCTTTCCTAACAAGATAATCTGCTATATCAAGCGCAAAGAGAGATTCATCATCTTCAAACACCTTTAACATATTATTCTTATTTATCATTATACTCTTAACAAGGCCTGACATTATTGTAAGGACCTTTTCTGTCATATCAACAGAATCAAAGAACTCTTCCTTATCAAGCTGCATATCCCTGTTATACGAAAGTGGTAAACCTTTCATCATAATCATAATCGAGTTTAAATTTGCGTATGCTCTCGCGCTTGTTCCCCTTATAAGCTCCAGGGCATCCGGATTTTTTTTCTGGGGCATTATAGATGAACCCGTGCAATAGGCCTCCCCTATTTCTATTATATTAAACTCGGGCGTTGAAAAGAGTATCATCTCTTCGCAAAACCTTGAAAGGTGCATAAAAAGTATTGCTATAGCAGATAATATATCTATAACAAAATCCCTGTCGCTAACCGCGTCTATGCTATTTTGACTTACTTTTTTAAAGCCTAAGAGCTTTGCCACATATTCTCTATCTATGACAAACGAGGTACCTGCCATGGCACATGCGCCAAGCGGCATCTCATCGCATCTTTCCCTTGCCTGGAATAGCCTCTTACTATCCCTTTCAAACATCTCAACATACGCTAACAGTTGATGTGACAATAATATAGGCACAGCATGCCGGGTATGAGTAAGGCCCGGTATAATAACATCTATATTCTTCTTTGAAACATTTACCAGCGCGGACTGAAGCTTTTTTATAAGGCCTGTCAGGACAGAGATTTTATCCTTTGCGTACATTCTTAGGTCAAGTACAACCTGGTCATTTCTGGACCTTGCTGTATGAAGATAATCCGCAGCATCTCCTATCTTTTTCTTAAGAGCTATATAGATAGCGCTATGAATATCCTCTGCTGATAAGTCTATCTTGAAAGAATTATTTTCTAAATCCTTTAACATCTTCGCGAGGTTGCTGGTAATCAATTGAGCAGCTCTTACAGGTATGATCCCGGTTTTTCCAAGCATCTTTGCATGCGCTATACTACCCTTTATGTCATAGGAAGCCAGCACCTTATCATAATGTATAGAGCTCTGAAATTTCCAAAATAGAAGATCCTGATCCTGTTTAAACCTTCCGCCCCACATTTTATTTGTCATTATAGCACCTCGGTTTATGGTTTACCTTTTTTTATAAGGAAGGCCCCAAATTTTTATAAAACCTTCAGCTGCTGTATGATCAAAGCTATCCTCTTGGGAGTATGTTGCTAATTTCTCATTGTAAAGAGAAAACTTTGATCTTCTTCCTACCACAGCGCAGGTACCTTTATATAGCTTAAGCCTTACGCTGCCGGTGACAACCTTTTGAGTATTTTCGATAAATTTATCAAGTGATTCTCTTAGCCTGCCATACCAGAGCCCATTATATATAATCTCAGCATATTTTGAAGATATCATATCCTTAAAATGGAGGACTTCCTTCTCCAGTACCAATGCCTCAAGTTCTTTATGCGCAGTGTGCAGGATAGACGCCGCTGGCGCCTCATAAATCTCTCTTGATTTTATGCCAACAAGCCTATTCTCGACCATATCGCTCCTGCCTACACCATGTAACCCGCCCATGGCATTAAGCTTGTTAATAAGTTCCGTAGGAGTAAATCTTTTACCATTTAAACCATGCGGCTCTCCTTTTTCAAAATCGATAGTTATATAAACAGGTTTCTTAGGCGCCTTTTGAGGATCAGTTGAAATCTGGTACGCATCTTCAGGCGGCTCTGTATTCGGATTTTCAAGCACACCGCATTCTATGCTTATTCCCCATAGATTCTCATCAAAACTATATGGGTTCTTTTTTGTTGCTGTAACCGGTATCTTATGAGTCTTTGCGTACCTTATCTGCGCTTCTCTTGACGCAAAATCCCACACCCTTACAGGAGCAATAACTTTTAAGCCCTTTGCTAACGCGGAAAGTGAAACCTCTATCCTTACCTGGTCATTGCCCTTACCTGTACAGCCGTGGCCTACGAATTTTGCCTTCTCTTTCCTCGCCACCTCTACCAGTACCTTTGCTATTAATGGCCTTGAAAGCGCGGTTGCTAAGAAATACTTATCCTCATATACAGCATTTGCCTTCAGCGCGGGAAGAATAAAATCATTAACAAACTCACCCTTAGCGTCAACAACATATACATTTGACGCTCCTATCTTTCTGGCTTTTTTCTTAGCTTTTTGAAAATCCCCTTTTTGGCCAACATCTACAAGGCAAGCTATAACATCAAAGCCTCTCTCCTTAAGCCATCTTATCGCGACAGAGGTATCAAGCCCTCCTGAATATGCTAATACTATCTTCTTCATAATTTCTCCTGTCAAGTTAATAACTTGAGTAGTATCGCTTTTTGAATATGGAGCCTGTTCTCTGCCTGGTCAAATACTATTGAATGTGGCCCGTCTATTACCTCATCTGTTACCTCTTCACCCCTGTGGGCAGGCAAACAATGCATTACAACAGACTCAGGCTTTGCCTTGGCAAGAAGCTCTGAATCGAGTTTAAAATTATGGAAATCCTTTAATCTCTTTTTTCTGTCAGGTTCCTGGCCCATCGATATCCAGACATCTGTGTATAATACATCAGCACCGGCTGCTGCCTCATCTTTGTCGGAAACCTCTTCTACCGTTGAACCGGCATCTTTTGCAAGCTCTTTTGCCTGGATAAGGATATCCTTATCCGGTTCGTAACCTGCAGGCGTTGCTATTCTGATATTTATGCCTGTTTTTGAAGCGGCATATAAAAGTGAATGTACAACGTTATTTCCATCTCCGATAAACGCTAATGTAAGGCCCTTAAGCTTAGAGAATTTCTCTTTTATAGTAAATAGATCTGCCAACCCCTGGCACGGATGCAAGAGATCGCTTAAACCATTTATTACCGGCATAGTAGCGTTCTCAGCAAGGTCGAGTACATCCTGATGCAAAAAAGTCCTCGCGACAATAATATCAAGGTATCTTGATAGTGTGTGCGCAATATCCTTTGTTGTCTCCCTTACGCCAAGTTTTATATCATCAGGCCCGAGATAAACAGTATGCCCGCCCAACTGATACATACCCACATCGAAAGAGACCCTTGTCCTGTTAGACGGTTTTTGAAATATAAGGCCTAAAGATTTTCCCTTTAACTTTTCATAATAAAGGGATGGGTCTGATTTTAATGCTTGAGCAAGCTCAAGAATCTTATCAATCTCATCTATTGAAAGGTCTTTTATTGATATAAGATCTTTTTTCATTTCGCGATTACCTCAGATAGTATTTTTATAGCCTTATTTATCTCGCCTTTTTTAACAGTAATAGACGGCATAATTCTTAAGATATTACCTTGTGTACAGTTAATAAGCAATTTTTTATTAAAACACTCATCCACTATCTCCTTGCCATCTACATTAAGTTCAACGCCTATCATAAGCGCTTTATGCTTTATATTATTTATAATTTTAGGGTATCTCCTCTTAAGCCTGCTAAGCTGCTTAAAGAGATAATCGCCCATCCTGCTTGCATTATCAAGTAGGTTCTCTTTTTCAATCGCGTCAAGCACCGCGTTTGCCGCGGCAGTTACTATAGGGTTTCCCCCAAATGTAGAAGCGTGCATTCCGGGTTTCAAGAAGTCAACAAATTTATCAGCTACCACCATAGCGCCGATAGGAAGGCCTCCTCCTAAGCTTTTTGCGAGAGTCATCGCATCGGGCAGAATGCTGTAGTGCTGATACGCGAAGAGCTTACCGGATCTACCCATGCCGCTCTGGACCTCATCAAAAATAAGCAGGATATTCTTCGCGTTACAGAGCGCTCTTAACTCTTTCATATAATCCTCACCGGCAATATTTATCCCACCCTCGCCCTGGATAGGCTCTATCATAACCGCAACCGTAATATCATCAACCGCTTCCTTGATTGCGTTAATATCATTAAACGGAACATGAACAAATCCTTCCGGCAATGGGGCAAAGCCTCTCTTTATCTTCTCCTGGCCTGTCGCGGCAATGGTCGCTAAAGTTCTTCCATGGAAAGATCTCTCCATTGTTATTATCTTATATCTTCCCTCCTTGGCGCCATAAGCACGCGCGAGTTTTATAGCTGCTTCGTTTGCTTCCGCGCCGCTGTTACAGAAAAAAACTCTGCCGCCAAAGGAGTTTTTTGAAAGCCTTTCGGCAAGCTGTGCCTGCGGCTTACTGTAATAATTATTCGATACATGGATAATATCTCTTAGCTGCCTGCTGACAGCGTTTACTACCCTTTTATGACAATGTCCCAATCCGCTTACAGCCCACCCCGGGAAAAAATCCAGATACTTTTTCCCTTCTTCATCCCATAAATACGAACCCTTGCCTTTTACAAAAACTATCGGAGTCCTTGTATAGGTATTCAATACATACGTATTGCAAAGATTTATTATCTCCTGCGTGTTTCCCATAATTAATCTACCTCACAATCTCAGTTCCGATACCTTCGTTAGTAAATACCTCTAATAAAAGTGAGTGGGGGATCTTTCCACTTATTATATGGGCCTTTTTTACACCTTTATCCAGTGCCTGTATGCCCGCTTTTACCTTTGGTATCATACCACCTTCTATAACTTGTCTTTTAATAAGTTTAAGCGCTTCTTCTTCACATATATGAGAAATAAGGCTGCCTTCATCATCCTTATCTTTCATAACACCTTTTACATTTGTCAATAATATCAATTTTTCAGCCAAAAGCGCTGACGCGATCTCTGCTGCCGCGACATCAGCGTTTATATTATAAGGCATATTATCACTGCCATAACCTACAGGCGATACAACAGGAATAACTTTTTTTGATAAAAGATCATCTATATGACCGGTAACTATTGAATCAATATCCCCTAAAAAATTCTCAGAAATAGTATCCGATTTTTTCTTTGCCTTGATTGTAGGGCTCTTACTGCTTACTATCTGCTCTGCTAAAACCCCTCTTGAGCTTATCTGTTCAACAAAATTTTTATTAACAGATGTAAGCGCGTCATCTACTATTTCCGCTGTCTCTCTATCAGTAATCCTTAAGCCATCAACAAATCTGGGCTCTTTGCCTCTCTGCTGCATCAATCTGCTTATCGCGCCGCCGCCGCCGTGAACAAAGACTATCTTTATCCCATTATTATGAAAACATACTATATCATCAAGAACGGAATCCGAGAGCATTTTATCATCCAGCATACTCCCCCCGTACTTTATAACGAATATCTTTCCTTTAAACTGCTCTATATATTTTGACGAGTCTTTTAGTATCTGTTCTCTCATTATATTCAGTGTTATTTTTAGCTATAGGCGGCGTTGATCTTCACGTATTCAGGGCTGAGATCAGATGTAAAAATCACTGTTTGAGCCATGCCTGAATTTAAACAGACCCTGATTTTTATATTCTTGCCTCTAAAAATGTTTCTCGGCAACTTGTCAGAAACAGCAACACCCTTATCCAGGGCTTTTCTTCCATTAAGATATATATCTACTTTTGCGGGATTTATAGGCCTACTTACTGCCCCGCACGCGGCAGCTATCCTTCCAAAATTCGGATTATCCCCATAACACATGGTTTTGAAGAGAGGGGAATTTGCTATCTTTAAGCCTACCTCCCTGGCTTGAGAAAAGTCTTTAGCGCCAATTACCTCTATCTTTATAAACTTTGTGGCGCCTTCTCCGTCTTTTACTACCATCTTCGCAAGGTCAAGGCACAGAGCTTTAAGCGCCTCTACAAATTTCATATAAGCCCAGTTGGATTCAGATATATCCACTCCTGATAAACCATTTGCCAGAACAATAATCGCATCATTGGTACTCATATCCCCATCTATGGTTATAGAATTAAAAGACTCGCCAGCCGCCTCTTTAAGAGCCTTCTTAAGCAGTCTTTTTTCTACCCTGGCATCTGTTGTAATAATAGCAAGCATTGTCGCCATATTCGGTTCTATCATGCCCGCGCCTTTTGTAATGCCTGCTAAGCTTATACTCTTTCTACCTATCTTTACACTATACGCGGCCTCTTTTAAAAATGTATCTGTTGTCATTATAGCGTTAGCTGCTTTTTTAGAATGCGCCCTGTGCAGCGAAGAGACAAGCAGCGGCAGGGATTTTTTAATCTTACTCATTGGAAGCCTCTTACCAATAATCCCTGTTGAACATACCAGAACCCCCTCCTTCCTGCACCCTATCAAAGAACCAAGCTTATCTGAAATCGCAATAGAATCGGCAATGCCGGCTTTACCGGTTAGGCAGTTCGCGTTGCCTGAATTTATAATAACAGCCCTATGGCTCTTCTTATCCAGATACTTCTTGCTCAATATTACAGGGGCTGCCTTAAAACTGTTTGATGTAAAGAGGCCAGCTGCTGCTGCCGGAACTTCAGATAATATAAGAGCGAGATCTAGATTCCTTTTTTTTATTCCGCAATGGATGCCTGCCTGAAAAAAACCTTTAGGCAGCGTAATACCGCCTCTTATCCTTTTCATCTATTCCAAACCCATTGTTTCAGGAAAACCACAGGCAATATTCATATTCTGTACAGCCTGTCCGCTTGCCCCCTTTAGTAGATTATCTATAACACTGACTACGATAGCTTTCTTCTTATCAGAAGAAAGCGCGATACCAATACCGCAATAATTGGTATTAACTATATCATGCACCTGCGGAAGCAGGCCTTCGTCATATATCTTTACAAATGGCGCGTTCTGATAAAATGACTTGTAACACCTAAGCAGCGATGAAAGATCAGACTTTTTATTTAGGCTAACATACGCTGTCGTCAATATGCCTCTTCTGATAGGTACCAGATGCGGCGTAAAGAGTATATCTATCTTTTTCCCCGCTAAATTACTAAGCTCCTGTGTTATCTCCGGCGCGTGCTGATGAGTACCAACCTTATACGCCTTCAGGTTCTCCGCGACCTCTCCAAATATAAGCCCAAGTACCGCTTTTCTGCCGGCACCTGTTGTTCCGCTCTTTGCGTCAAAAATAATAGTATCTTTAGCCGCTCTTTTCTTCGCAAGCAACGGGGCTACGGCAAGTATAGAGCCCGTTGGATAACATCCTGGATTTGCTATAAACCTCGTTCTTTTTATACTATCCTTATATAGTTCAGGAAGTCCGTAGACACTCTGAGCAAGATAATCCTTATATATATGCTTTTGTCCGTAATATCTTTCATATTCCTTTACATCTTTTAACCTGAAATCCGCGCTCAAATCAATAACCATCTTACCTTTATTGATAAATCTGGATGCGTATTCCATAGATATTCTATGGGGAAGCGCTAAAAATACAAGATCTATCTTCTTCTTCAGAATGTGATTAACTACAAGCTCTTCGCATACAAGGTCTATCTTTCCTTTAAGCTCAGGAAATTCCTCTGATATTTTCGCAGGCTTATCAAGCTTTGCTGTCAGAACTCTGATATCCGCTTTTGGATGCCTTAATAATATCTTTATTATTTCATAACCTGTATAACCGGTTGCTCCGCAAATCGCTATATTTATCATGCATGACTCCCTATACTTATTTATAGTATATAGGTTATAATTATAAAACAAAAAAGCCTATCTTGTCAATCGATAAAACAATCCACCAACAAAGTATAGGCCGCATTGCCCATTGACCCCTCAAGCCAGAGAAAGGGTCAAATTCAATAGATTAACGTTTAGAGAACTGGAACCTCCTTCTGGCACCCCTCTGGCCATACTTCTTGCGCTCTTTCATGCGAGGATCTCTCATCATAAAACCTGCCTTCTTAAGCTTGGGCTTAAGGCTTTCATCAAACTCAACAAGCGCCCTTGAAATTCCATGACGGACAGCACCTGCCTGTGCGGATGTACCGCCGCCTCTGACTAATACGATTGTATCATATTTCCCAACAAGTTCACACACCTCAAACGGTTGTTGTATAATCATCTGCAGCGTCTCTCTTGGAAAATAGTCTTCTAAAGATCTTTTATTGACCGTAACAGCGCCTTTTCCCGGTTTTAAGATTACACGAGCTGCTGCCTCTTTGCGGCGTCCTGTTGCTTTATATATAGCCTCATCTACCATCTAATTCCCCTTTGATTATACTTTTAATTCGTGTGGCTGCTGTGCCTTGTGTGAATGCTCAACACCGGCATATACTTTCAATTTCTTTAGCATCCGCCTCCCTAAAGGCGTATCAGGTATCATTCGCTTGACTGCCTGGCGTATTACCTTATCAGGATAGCGTTTCATCATATAATCCATCTTCTTTACATGGCGGCCGCCGGGATATCCCGAATATCTAACATACTCTTTATCCTGCATCTTTTTGCCAGTAACTCTTATTTTGCTTGCGTTTATAACAATAACTCCATCACCGCAATCTACGTGCGGAGTGTATTCGGGTTTATGTTTTCCGCGTAAAACAATAGCTATGCGCGTTGCAAGCCTTCCAAGAATCCTGTCTTTGGCATCGACTGTAAACCACTTCTGGTTTATATCTTCTTTTTTTGCCATATATGTCTTCATAGTAATACTGCTCCTTAAACAAGAAAATTGCCTTCGGCAATAGCCTTGTGTGCAATTTTCAGTGGTACCTGATTTTGAAATTCTTAAACCAGAACGTGAATTTTAGCACAAATACCCGCGGCTTGTCAAGCGCTTTTTTAAAGATTGAAACAGCTTCCAAACTGTTTCTAATACTTCACGCGGAGAAGACAGAGTCCTTTTGCAGGCGCTGTCGGTCCTGCCTGCGCCCTGTCTTTGGCGCGGAGTATCCTACGCATACTTCCGGGAGGAAGCTTTCCCCTTCCTATCTCAATGAGTGTACCAATAATATTCCGCACCATATTATACAGGAAACCATTGGCTTCGATATCAATATTTATAATTGTACCGTCCTCTCGCACAGAAAACCTCTTTATATTTCGTATAGAGTTGCGTTCTTTCTTATCCGCTGCCTGAAAAGATTTAAAATCTTTCCTGCCGATTAATACGCGCGCCTCACGAGCCATAAGTTTTACGTCAAGCTTATAAGGGACGTGGAGCTGGTACAACCTGTCAAATGCTGTAGAATACGCGCGATTGAGTATCTGGTAACGGTAGGTTTTTGAAAGGGCGTCAAATCGGGCATGAAAATTTAAATTTGCTTCCTCAATATCTACAATAACTATATCTTTTGGTAAAAGCGAGTTAAGCGCCCTTTGCATTACAGCCATGGGCATCTTAGATTTTGTCTTGAAATTCGCGATCTGTCCGACAGCATGAACACCGCTATCTGTTCTGCCTGAACCGCTTACCTTAATCTCTTCCTGCAATATACCGCTTAAAACTCTCTCAATTACACCTTGTATGGTCTTTTCTGTTCTAATACTGTCAGGATTTCTCTGCTGAATCTGCCAGCCATTGTAATTGGTTCCATCGTATTCTATTTCAATTTTTATATTTCTCATAGGAACCTGTTCTTTTTTTATTATAACTTCTTAATAAGCAACTCAGCTATCTGAACGGCGTTCAACGCCGCGCCTTTTAAGAGATTGTCAGACACAATCCATAAATTTAAACCATTTTTTATGCTCTCATCCTTCCTTATCCTGCCAACATATATATCATACTTGCCGGCTGCGTCTACAGGCATGGGGTATTTCAATTCCGAAAGATTATCTATAACCTTAATTCCGGGGCTCTTTTCAAGGAGGCCTTTTGCCTTAGCCGGGGTAAGGAGTTTCCTGGTCTCAATATTAACAGCTTCTGAATGCGAAACAAATACAGGCACCCTTACACATGTCGCGGTTATTCCTATAGATTTATCGTGAAAGATCTTTCTGGTTTCGTTGACCATCTTCATCTCTTCCTTAGTATAGCCATTACCAAGAAAAACATCTATATGAGGTATAAGGTTATACGCTATCTGATATGGAAATTTTTCCGGCTTATACTTCTTAGGGATCCTGCCGCCGCGCTTTGGCCCGATAAGCGCTATCTCTTTCTCCAGCTGTAAAAGCGCGGGGTTTCCCGCGCCGGATACCGCCTGGTAAGTAGATACGACAATCCTCTTTATCTTTGCGTAATCATGTAATGGTTTTAGAGCCACAACCATCTGTATGGTAGAGCAATTCGGATTCGCGATTATACCATTATTCTTAAATATATCCTTAGGGTTCACTTCAGGCACAACCAAAGGAACTTTATCGTCCATCCTATACGCGGAAGTATTGTCTATGCATATCGCTCCTGCCTTGACAGCTGCCGGCAGAAATCGCTTGCTTAGAGACGCTCCCGCGCTTGAGAGGACTATATCAATCCCACAAAAAGCATCCTCTGTAAGAAGCTCTACCTTTATCTTTCTACCTTTAAAGTCTATCTTTTTACCGACCGATCTTTTTGATGCAAGAGGGCGTATTTTACTTACAGGAAATTTTCTCTTTGCCAGAGTATCGAGCATCTGCGAACCAACAACACCCGTAGCGCCAACTACCGCGATATTATATCTCTTCATATTAACACCTTATAAATTTTCGACAACCAGATCCCCTACTTCAGCAGTGGAATAACCCATCTTTCCCGCTGAAAGGGATTTCATCTTGTTTGCTGTCACATAGATTATAGCCTCTTCAACAGCCTTTGCCGCTTCTGCCTCACCTATCTCCGCAAGCAGCATCTGCATGGCTCCTATTGCCGCTAATGGATTTATAACGTTCTTCCCTGTATATTTTGGCGCGGAACCACCTATTGGTTCAAACATGGATACACCATCAGGATTTATATTACCGCCGGCGGCAATGCCCATTCCGCCCTGTATCATAGCTCCCAGATCCGTTATTATATCCCCGAACATATTATCCGTTACAATAACATCAAACCACTCGGGATTTTTAATAAACCACATACATGTCGCGTCAACATGAGCGTATTCTGTCTTTATATCAGGGTACTCTTTCGCAACCTCATAAAATGTCCTTTCCCAGAGATCCCACGCGTATGTTAATACATTGGTCTTTCCGCATAGAGTAAGGGTCTTTCTTTTATTACGTCTCTTTGTAAATTCGAACGCGTACCTTATACAGCGCTCAACACCTTTACGCGTATTATAAGAGACCTGTATAGCAACCTCGTCTTTTGTATCTTTGTTTTGAAACTCTCCCATACCCTTATAAAGGCCTTCTGTATTTTCACGAACAACAACAAAATCTATATCATCAGGCCCCTTACCTTTAATGGGTGTTTCAACCCCTGGATAAAGTTTTACAGGACGAAGGTTAATATATTGCTCAAGATCGAATCTTGTCTTTAATAATATGCCTTTTTCTAAAATGCCGGGCTTGACATCAGGGTGTCCTATAGCGCCTAAAAATATCGCGGCGAATTTTTTAAGCTCTTCAAGCCCGCCATCCGGTATAGTCTCGCCTGTCTTTATATATCTCTCGCCGCCCCAATCGAAATTCTTTGTCTCGTATCGAAAATTAAACTTTTTCGAGGCAGCTTCTAAAACCTTTAAACCCTCGCTTACAACCTCCGGGCCTGTTCCATCACCGGGTATTACCGCTATTTTATACATGTTAACATCTCCTATGGGGTCAAGTCTTAACATTGTTACTTAACTTTTTTTATGTACTTCATAAGCCCGCCCGCCTTGACAATTTCCTGCATAAATTGCGGAAAGGCCTGCGTACTGTATTCATTCCCTCTTGTATTATCATGGATCTTCCCTTTAGAAAGATCGACCTCTATCGTATCCTGGTTTTTTATATGTTTTGATACTTCCTTATGTTCCAATATCGGAAGGCCTATATTTATCGCGTTACGATAAAATATCCTCGCGAAACTTTCCGCGATAACACACGATATGCCGCAGGCCTTGATAGATATAGGCGCGTGTTCCCTGGAAGAACCACAACCAAAGTTTCTGCCTGCTACAATAATATCTCCCTTTTTTACCTTTTTCGCGAATTTAGGGTCCGCGTCCTCCATACAATGGCTGCCTAGTATATCAGGGTCAATTGTATTCAGGTAACGCGCTGGTATAATCTCATCTGTATTTATATTGTCACCGAATTTAAAGACTCTTCCTTTTAATCTCATGCTGCCACCTCATCAGGATGCGCGATTCTTCCTTTTATAGCGCTTGCTGCCGCTACTGCCGGGTTTGAAAGGTAGACAAAGGATTTAGGATGCCCCATCCTGCCGACAAAATTTCTATTTGTTGTCGCTATAGCAACCTCACCCTCCGCGAGTATCCCCGCATGGCCGCCTAAGCATGGGCCGCATGTAGGTGTCTCGACAGCCGCGCCTGCTTTTATGAATATCTCCAACAGCCCTTCTCTTAAAGCCTGAAGATATATTTTCTGTGTAGCAGGTATCACTATCAGGCGCACGCGCGAATTGACCTGCCTGTTTTTCAATATCCTGGCTGCTATTCGAAAATCGGATATCCTGCCATTTGTACAGGAACCTATTACAGACTGGTCTATAGAGACCTTCTTAATCATACTTACACCCTTTACATTACTCGGTAGATGCGGGCACGCGACCTGAGGCTCTATTCCCGAAATATCCCATTCATGTATATCAGCGTATTCCGCGGCCCTGTCCGAACAGAGGCGTTTAAAACGTTTTACGTATTGCGCGTAGCGTTTACCTGTTGTCACTTTTATATAATCACGTGTTATCTTATCAGGAGCTATTATGCCGTTTTTAGCGCCTGCTTCAATAGCCATATTACACATAGCAAGCCTGTCATCCATTGGAAGCTTTTTTATAACAGGGCCCGTGAACTCCATTGCCTTGTAGTGCGCTCCGTCAACACCGATACGGCCAATTGTAAGAAGCACTAAATCTTTACCACCTGTCCATTTTGAAAGCTTGCCTTTATATATAAATTTTATGGATTCAGGAACATTAAACCAGCAAAGCCCTGTTGCCATAACAGCCGCTAAATCTGTTGAGCCAACACCGGTTGAAAACGCGCTTAAAGCGCCATACGTGCAGGTATGAGAATCAGCCCCTATTATAAGGTCTCCCGGCCCAACCAGGCCTTTTTCAGGCAGGAGCGCGTGTTCAACTCCGACACGGCCCTGTTCAAAATAATGCTTTATCTTATGTTTTTTAGAAAACTCCTGCAATATCTTGCAATGCTTCGCGCTAAGGGCATCTTTATTCGGTGTAAAATGATCAGGTATGAGCGCGACTCTATTTTTATTCCAGACCTTCTTTATGCCTGCTTTCTTAAACTCATGGATCGATAAAGGCGCTGTAATATCATTGCCAAGACAGAAGTCCACTCTCGCGTTTATAAACTCGCCTGGGGCAACTTCTCTTTTACCGCAATGGCTTGCTAAAATTTTCTGTGTTATAGTCTGTCTCATTATTTGCCTCGCAACGCGAGCATCATAGCCTGCTCATCGCAATCCGGGAATTTAGCGCACTGCAAACACTCTGTCCATATCTTATGAGGAAGCAGTTTTCTGTCTATCTTTTTAAAACCAAACACCTTAAAAAATTCAGGTACATAGGTAAGGCAAAATACCTTTTTTATCTTCAGGCGTTTTGCTTCTTTCAGGGCTTCTCTGGCCAATCGTTTCCCGATTCCTTTTCCTTGCATATCTTCAGAAACAGCCAGGGCCTTTACCTCAGCCAAGTCTTTCCAGCAGATATGGAGCGCGCAAGTGCCTATCAGGGTTTTTCCTTTTTCAGCAATAAAATAATCCCTGATATTTTCATAAAGGTCTATTAAAGAACGGGGTAGCATAAGATCTTTCTTCGCGAAATCCGCTATCAAAGCCCGCATTTTCGGCACATCTTTAATATCCGCTTTTCGTATAATAGTCTTCATTAAAACCCTTCAAGAACCGTTCTTGATAATAATGAGGGTATTATATAATAAATAGCGGAATTGTGCAAACAAAAATTGTATTGAGATTTAAAGCTTGATAACCCTGTCTGAGATAGCTTTTATTACAAAGGGGTCGTGCGATATGAAAAGGAGCGCGAGGTTCTCTTCTCTTCTTAGCCTGGCGAGCAGTTTCAGGATATGCGCCTGAACAGGCAGGTCCAGGCTCGATACAGGCTCATCACAGATTAGAAGCTTTGGCTGGGTCGCTAAAGCCCTCGCGATATTTACACGCTGGCGCTCACCGCCTGAAAGCTGGTGAGGAAACCTGTCCAGCATATTATAGTCCAGGCCGACTTTTTTAACAAGAGCCCTGACTTGTCGCATATAGGACTTCCTTAAAAAAGCCTTATGGATTATCAGAGGCTCAAGGAGAGTATCTCTTATGATTATTTTTGGGTCTAAACTCGCTAAGGGATCCTGAAAAACTATCTGGACCTTTTCCCTGAATTTCCTGAGATCACGTCTTTTCAGTCTACGCGTATCTTCACCTCTGTAGAGGACTTTTCCCCCTGTAGGGTCGATGAGGCGGCAGATTATCTTCGCAAGTGTCGTCTTTCCGCAACCGGATCTTCCTATAATGCCGACACTTTCACCGTATTCGATCTTAAAGCTTATATTATCAAGAACCTTTATCCCGTCAAAATCTTTTGTGATATTAACTGCCTCTATCATAGTCGCAGCCTTTCAGGCATTGAGAAGTAATTATTTTAATTATAGACGTTTTGGTTTTTGTTCGGAACGCTGTACCATTTTTAAGATGCGCAGTGTACCCGCCTAAGAGACACTGTCCTGCTCAAATTAGTGACAGTGTGGTGCTCAACTTTCAAAACGTCTGTATACTTTTAGTCGCAGTCTTTCAGGCAGGGAGAAGAGTAAAAGCTTTGTATACTCATGTTTAGGGGTTCTGAATATCTTCTCTGCCTGGCCTACCTCGACAATCTTACCCCTATGCATAACAGCTACCGAGTCCGCGATTCTTTGTACAATACGGATATTGTGCGTTATAAACAACACGGACAATGACAGCTCTTCGCGTAACCCTAAAAGCAGTTTAAGTATCTCATTTTCTGTATCAGTATCCAGAGCTGTTGTAGGTTCATCCGCTATTAAAAGTTTCGGGCTTGCGGATATTGCCATAGCTATCATCGCGCGCTGTTTCATGCCGCCAGAGAGCTGATACGGGTATAAACTATAAACACGTTCCGGATTATTAATTTGAGCTTTTCTTAAGGATACCATGGTAATATCTTTTACATACTTTTTTTCTGTTATCTTATGCGCGAATAATACCTCGTCTATCTGCTCGCCGATAGTAAATACGGGATTCAAGGATGAAGCAGGCTCCTGAAATATATACGAAACCTGTTTTCCGCGAATATTGCGAAGCTCCTCCTGTGAAGACCTTAGTATGTTCTTATTATTGATGACAACAGAGCCTGATGTAATCCTACCATCTCTCTGGCTGATAAGCCCGGTAATAGCAAGCCCGAGTGTAGTCTTTCCGCAACCGGATTCTCCTATCAGCGCAAAGATAGAGCCTTCGGGGATCTTCAGGCGCGCGTTATCAACAGCCTTTTTCCCGGCATCCCTGTAATACTCTACTGTCAAATCGTTTATACTTATCATATCTTTTTTTTGGGATTAAAATATTCTCTCAGGCCCTCACCAAGAAGGTTATAACCTAAAACAGTTATCAGGATAAAAAACCCCGGGAAGAACATAAGCCACCAACACACCCCTAAAGACGCTTTTCCTTCCATCAGTATATTGCCCCAACTCGGTGTTGGCGGTTGAACCCCCAAACCTAAAAAGCTGAGCGATGCCTCCAGCAATACTGCTGCCGCGACACCTAAGACAGCGCTTACCAGGACAGGCGCTATCGCGTTCGGTATAAGATGCCTTACTATTATCCTTAAATCACTCGCGCCTATAGCCTTTGACGCGAGAATAAACTCCCTCTCTTTTAAACTCAATATCTCCGCTCTTATCAGGCGGGCTACACCCATCCAGCTGGTTATGCCTATCACTATCATAATATTTATTATATTCGGTTCAAGTACCGCGACTACGGCAAGAATAAGAAAAAATGACGGGAAACAGAGCATAATATCAACAAACCTCATCAATATAGTATCTATGCTTTTGCCATAGTAACCTGCCACAGAACCTATTACCAGGCCTATTAAAACCGATATCCCGACCGCGACGAAACCTATTGATAAAGATATCCGCGCCCCGAAAATAATCCTGCTGAAGAGATCTCTGCCAAGATGATCTGTCCCGAAAATATGCGCCCTTGAAGGAGAAAGCAGCGCGTCTTCTATATCGATATCCGAAGGATTAAAAGGCGCTATTAACGGCGCGAATATAGCCATGAGGGTAAGGCCGCCTACCATTAGCGCGCCAAAAAGCGCTAACTTATTTTTACTATTTCTCATATCTTATCCGTGGGTCTGCTAATGAATATGATATATCCGCTAAAATGTTTCCTAAAAGCGTTAATAGGGCGCCTATTACAAGTATCGCCATTATTACGGGGTAATCTCTTCCCATAACTGATTCAAAAAAAAGCCTTCCCATGCCCGGAATACCAAATATAGATTCAATAATAACGCTGCCTCCGATAAGGCCGGGCACAGAAAGCCCGAGTATTGTGATGATTGGCAGAATAGCGTTTTTTAGGGCATGTTTATATACAACTTTGCTTTCAGAAAGGCCTTTTGCGCGCGCCGTCTTTATATAATCTTTGTGCAGAACCTCAAGCATACTGCTTCGCATATATCGGCTCATTGCCGCCAAAGAGCCGATAGACGAAACAAAGACCGGCAAAATAAGATGCTTTCCAATATCAAAGAATTTATTGCAGACTGACAAATTGTCAAAATTAAGCGATGTAATTCCCTGAACAGGAAGCCAGCCAAGGGTTATGCCAAAAAATGACATAAGCATCAACGCAAGCCAGAATCCGGGGACAGCAAACCCTACAAAGACAAAGACCGTCATAAAACGGTCATAAAAAGAGCCTTCTTTTACGGCGCTCGTTACGCCTATGGGTATGGCTATCAGCAGCATAAAAGATATGGATAATATATTTATAAGAAAAGTTATCGGTATACAAACCGCTATCTTGTTTATCACTTTCTGCCCGTCGCTGTATGATCTTCCAAAATCGAATGTCACAAGTTTTCTAAGCCAGTTCAGATACTGCACGTGCAGCGGCTTATCCAATCCATATTGAATAATAAGCTTCTCTCTTGCCTCAAATGAGACCTTTGGATTTAATGTCGTCGTGGAATCGACGGGGCTTCCGGGCGCAAGGTGGATTACACCAAATGATATAATCGATATGCCCAACAGCATGGGGATTATACTTATAAGGCGTTTTATAATATATTTTTTCATAATATAGCCTCAAGAACGGTTCTTAATATTTTTGCTGATCCTCTGGTACGTACCATTTAATAAAATTATAGCCTATGCCTGCCGGGGCAGGGTAAACACTCTTAAATCTTTTATGGACTATTGGCATGCTGTCCGCTATCCATAAGAACATATAAGGCTGTTCGTCATAAAGTATCCTCTGAATCTCATGATATATCCCGGCACGGGCCTCCTGATTAAAGATACGCCTCCCCTCATCAAGTAAGCTATCTACCCGAGAGTTTTTATAGCTTATAAAATTAAACTCCCCTTCATTGGCCTTTGACGAATGCCAGATATCAAAACAATCAGGATCACGAGATAGCCCCCAACCCATAAGTACTGTTTCAAAACGCTTCTTATTTACAAATTCCGTTAAAAACACACTCCACTCGACAACTTTTATCTTCACTCTTATCCCGATAGCTCCGAGCTGATGTTGTATTATCTCAGCCGCGCGCCTCCTTAAGTCATTGCCCTGGTTGGTAAGTATGGTAAACTCGAATATTTCGCCATCCTTGTCAAGAATGCCATCTCCGTCAGTATCACTCCACCCTGCCTCAGCAAGCATCTCCTTTGCCTTTCGCGGATTATATCCAAAGGGCTTTAACTGCTTATCATATGCCCATGACTCCGGAACAAACGGGCCGGTGCAGACTCTTCCAAGGCCCATTAAAACACCATTGATAAGCGATTCCTTGCAAACAGCATAATTTAATGCCTGGCGTACTAACTTATCTTTAAATTTATGATCAAGGAGATTGTAACCCAGATAAGCGTATCCAAATGATGGATATCTAAACTTATTATAACGCGTTTTAAAAAACTCGCTGTTTATCTGCCTGCGATACTGTAAAGGTGTAAGAGCCATGGTATCTAATGCCTCAACCTGTAATTCCAGAAACATTGTCGCGGTATCAGGAATAATTCGATACACATACCTATCGATATAAGGACGGCCTTTAAAATATTCATCATTTGCTATTAGATCTATGCACTGGCCGCTCTTCCATCTTAAAAACTTATAAGGGCCTGTACCTATTGGGCTTCGTCCATATTCCGTCTTATTCAGGTCTTCATTCTCAAGAATATGTTTTGGTATAATCCACATGCCCCAGGATGAAAGGGCGGGAGAGAAAGGCTGCTTATATGTAACCTTTACTGTATATGGATCGATTATTTCCAGAGACTCTATCTTTAGAAAATCTCCTCCATAGGGGGTCCTTACCTCGGGGTCTATCAGTCTCTCATACGTAAACTTGACGTCCTCCGCTGTAAACAAAACCCCATCGTGCCATTTAACATTCTTATGCAGGTTAAAGACTATTACGCGCCCCTCTTCTTCTATATCCCAACTCGCGGCAAGCTCGCCCACAATATTCAAATCCTTGTCATATTTTATAAGGCCGTTATATACAAGGCCGCATATATCATGAGAAGCGGAGTCTGAGGCAACAATAGGGATAAGCGTTGTAGCATCACCAATAGAAGCTGCTATAATGGTATCGCCATACGAAGGAGGCCCGGATTTCGCGTAATCGATAGCAGGCATAATCCTTCTGCTGCATCCTGTTAAGGTAACAAGAAATAACAAGGCCGCTGTAATATACAGCGGCCTTATATAGTTTTTCACTGCACTTTCCATAACACCTTTAAGAACGGTTCTTGATTATTTACTGTACCTAAAAGACACTGTCATGCTCAAATTAGTGACAGTGTGGTACTTAACTTTCAAAACGTCTGTATATCTTGATTATCTCTTACTTTACAATTGCCTTTTTTTCGGGCTCAGGATCGATCTTTGCCTCTTTCTCTGTAACTGCCTCAGAGGCCTGAGATTTCTGCTCGACAGGGGCAATCTTAACGCTTTCCATGATAGACTTCTTCCGCTTGCTGGATAGAAACGCCAGGGACAATGAAGTACATAAAAAGAGAACCGCGCTTACCTCTGTTGCCTTAGTCAGGAAATCAGATGCCTTATGCCCAAAGATAGTAGTCTGAGAACCTCCTCCTCCGCCGCCGCCAAATGTATCCGCGAGGCCTCCGCCTTTTCCTGCCTGAAAAAGAATAACCGCAATCAGGATAAATGAAACAATTATGTGTAATATAAGTACCAGAGTATACATACTATTATATCGCTCCTTTCACTATAGCGCTGAATGAATCTATATTTAAACTCGCGCCTCCTACGAGCGCGCCATCTACATCTTCTTTCTGCATCAGCTCTTTTATATTATCCGGCTTAACGCTTCCGCCATACTGAATTCTAATTTCAGCAGCTGTCTCCTCATCAAAAATATCCTTTAAAAGCCCCCTTATATACTGGTGGATTTCCTGTGCCTGCTCAGGTGAAGCGGTCTTTCCGGTGCCGATGGCCCAGACAGGTTCATAAGCGAGAATAACATTATTCATATCGAGCTTTGAAAGGCCTTGCAACGAACCTTGTACGTGATCCTTTATAACATCGAAAGCCTTACCAGATTCACGCTCTTCTAATACCTCACCTACGCAGACAATAACCTTTAAACCTCCTGCCAGAGCTGCTTTAAGCCTCTTATTGACCGCTTCGTTTGTCTCATTAAAATACTGCCTTCTCTCAGAATGGCCCACTATCACATAAGCGCACCCCGCGTCTTTAAGCATGGCGGTCGATACTTCACCGGTAAAAGCGCCTTTCTCTTCCCAATATACATTCTGCGCGCTGAGCTTAATATTTGAATCCATAGTAAGCTCATTTACATCTGATAACGCTGTAAACGGGGGGCTGACTACTATATCGACTGAATTAATATTATCCAACTCACGCTTTAAACCGTTTACCAGTTCAACTGCCTCATTTATTGTATTGTTCATTTTCCAGTTACCAGCAATAATTGGTCTTCTCATAGTTCCTCGTCTTTTTAGTATTTCCCGCTTATTTATTACTCAATGCCGCTATGCCCGGCAAGGCCTTTCCCTCGAGGTATTCAAGAGAGGCGCCGCCGCCGGTTGAAATATGCGACATCTTATCCGCGACACCAAATTTGGCCACTGCTGCCGCTGTATCACCCCCACCTATCACGGATATCGCGTTTGAATTGGCGATAATCACAGCCAGCATCTTTGTTCCGTTAGCAAATTTATCATTTTCAAATATACCGACAGGCCCGTTCCAGACAATAGTCCTTGCTTGAGATAATATACTCCTATACAGCTCTATTGTCTTATGCCCGATATCTACTCCTATCCATCCTTCCGGTATAGTTTTATCTTCTGTGGATTGCACATGAACAGCGGTCTCAATATTATCAGTAACAACATGGTCTATTGGCAGTACTATATCAATGCCCCTGGCCTCTGCTTTACCGAGTATAGATTTCACAATATCCGTCATATCTGCCTCGAAACGAGATGAACCGATATCTATGCCTTCTACCTTCATAAATGTATAAGCCATAGCACCCGCGATAATTATTGTATCTGCCTTATCCATCATATTTTCTATAACAGGTATCTTATCAGCAACCTTTACCCCGCCTAAAAGAAAGACAAACGGTTTCTCGGGATGGGTAAGTATCTTCTGAAAATACTCTATCTCTTTTTCAACAAGAAATCCCGATACTGACTCAAGATAATGCGTAACACCCTCGGTCGAAGCATGGGCCCTGTGGCATGTACCAAAAGCATCATTTACAAATACATCCCCTAAGAGGCTTAGGCTTTTAGCAAAAACAGGGTCATTGGCAGTCTCTTCTTTATGAAACCTTAAATTTTCAAGCAACAGAACATCTGAATCATTCATAGAAGAGGCGGCCTGTTCAACCTCCGGGCCTACGCAATCTTTAAGCATTTTAACCGGCTTTCCGAGCAGAGCGCTCAGGTGCAAAGCAATCGGCCCAAGGCTAAATTCGGGTTTTTTCTCGCCTTTTGGCCTGCCAAGATGGCTGATAAGTATCAGCTTTGCTTTCTGAGCAAGAATATACCTGATAGTCGGCAATGCCGCCTTTATCCTGTTGTCATCAGTAATATTCAGCTGTTTATCAAGCGGCACATTAAAATCGACCCGCATAAGGACACGCTTACCCGCAATATCCACATCTTTTATTGATCTCTTATTCATATGTCCCTTACCTTATTGTACCATATATTTTATAAGGTCAACAATCCTGCAGCTATAACCCCATTCGTTATCATACCACGACAGAATTTTAACCATATCACCTATGCAGAATGTCTGCTCCGCGTCGACTATAGAAGATAGGGGGCACTTTTTATAATCTATAGACACAAGCGGATCATCGCTTACACCTAATATACCCTTTAACTTATTTTTAGCGGCGTCTTTTAAGGCCTTGTTAACCTCTTCTTTTGTTACTTCTTTTTCTAACTGCATAACAACATCCACTATGGAGACTGTTGGGGTAGGTACTCTTATCGCAAGCCCATCAAGTTTACCTTTAAGCTCCGGAATAACAAGGCCTACTGCCTTGGCAGCCCCTGTAGTAGTCGGAATCATTGATAATGCCGCCGCGCGCGCGCGACGAAGATCGCTATGCGGAAGATCCAGTATGCACTGATCATTTGTATAAGAGTGTATTGTGGTCATAAGGCCTTTCTTTATGCCAAAGGCGTCCAATATAACCTTTACAACAGGCGCTATACAATTTGTCGTGCACGACGCGTTCGATACTATATTATCCTTTTGGCTATCATACTTATCTTCATTCACGCCAAGGACAAATGTAGCCATATCGCCTTTTGCCGGAGCGGAAATAATAACCTTCTTTGCGCCAGCCGTGATATGCTTTCCCGCTTTCTCCATGTCACGAAATATACCTGTGGACTCTACTACTACCTCTACGCCAAGTTTGCCCCACGGAATATTGGCAGGGTCTCTCTCTGCGAACACCTGGAGCTTTTTATTGTTTACAACTATTGAGTCACCCTCTACGCTTACATCATACTGTAGTGTCCCAAAGTTTGAATCATATTTTAAAAGATGCGCAAGTGTCTTAGCGTCTGTCAGGTCATTGACCGCTACAAACTCAATATCCTTGACCCCGTGTTCAAGAACCGACCTGAATACATTACGCCCTATCCTTCCAAAACCATTAATACCTACCTTTACTGCCATTTTATCCTCCCTTTTTGTTATCGTTATATTTTTACTTCTCTCAAATACCTGCTTGCAGTCTCAGGGGATGTGGGATTGATATAGAACCCGCTTCCCCACTCAAAACCCGCTACCCTGTTTAACTTAGGCATAATTTCAACATGCCAATGATAATACTCCTGCGCATCATTGTTTCCATTAAGCGGGGTAGTATGTACAATAAAATTATATGGTGGATTATTCAACGCCTTCTTCACCCTCATAAGGATCTCTTTCAATATCCGTGAAAAGCTCTCTATCTGCTTA
Source organism: Candidatus Omnitrophota bacterium (assembly GCA_030593065.1). Lineage (GTDB taxonomy): Bacteria > Omnitrophota > Gorgyraeia > JABMRG01 > JABMRG01 > JAUVHV01. The sequence continues at coordinate 202,049 of JAUVHV010000002.1, forward strand.
TCCTCAATATCTGAAAAATATGCCTGATGAGTTTTTGGGATTATTGATATCTCAAACGGAGAACGCGACGCAAAAGGAGAGAATGCCATAAAATCATCATTCTCGCATATCTCCCTATGGCGATAACCCTTCTCTTGCCTTAGTATATCACAGAATAAGCATCTCTCCTTATAATCAAAATATTTATGTGTGCATTCAAGCTCTTCCATAACCCGCTTAGGTACTATAGGAAGTGATATAAGCTGCGTATGGCTATGTTCTAAAGATGCTCCTGCCGCCAAACCGTAATTCTTAAATATTAAAACATACTTGAATCTGTCATCATTGCCTAAAGTTATACATCTCCTCTTGTAAACATTTATAACCTTCTTTATCTGATCTATATCCAGGTCAGCAAGCTGTTTGTCATGGTCTGGGCTTTCAATAATAACCTCATGTTCGCCTACGCCGTTCATCATATCAAACATACCGACACCGGTTCTGTTAATATTAGCTTCGTTCTTTAAAGCGGGAAACTTATTGGGTACCGTTCTTGTCTCCCATCCCGGTGTATTAGGCTTTGAATTCACCGGACGGTCCGCGTCAACCTCAGGAGGCGTCATCTTTTCACTACCTACGCAAAAAGGGCAGACACCACCTTCTATAATAGGGCTTTCAATATCATAACCACCGGGGCCAAAGTCTTTCTCAGTGCTTATTATAACCCATCTTGCAGTCATTGGATCAAGGCGCAGTTCACCCATAATTCATACCTTTGTTTCACGCAGAAATTTAGCCGCTTCTTCCGGAGGCGTAGGATTTATATAAAATCCCGTGCCCCATTCAAAACCCGCTACTCTTGTAAGACGGGGAATTATCTCGATATGCCAGTGGTAATCAGCGTCAATAGTACCCCAGTACCCTTCCTTAGGGCGCCTGTAGGGCGCTGTATGGATTATATAATTATAAGGCGGATCTGATAAAAGCTTATTCATTCTGAGAAGCACCTCTTTCAAAACCTTGCCAAGCTCTCTTATGCTGTCCTCATTAATGCTGGTAAAATCTGCGGAATGTTTCTTAGGCAAAATCCATGTTTCGAAAGGAAAGCGCGCGGCAAAAGGGGATATCGCGACAAAACCATCTATATCAAGTATAAGCCGTTTCTTATCTTCAATTTCCTGTGATACAATATCGCAAAATACACATCTGTCCTTGTATTCAAAATATTTTCTAGCGCCTGCTAATTCACCTTTTACGCTCTTAGGGCACGCCGGAAGCGCGATAAGCTGGCTCCTGCAATGCCGTATCTTGCTTGCGCCTGCCGCGGGCTTATGATTCTTGAATATTAGCACATACTTGAAACGCTTATCTCCTTCAAGATCCACAATCCTTTCCTTGTATGCCGTAAGAATCTTCGCGATCTGTTCTGATGTCAAAGAAGACATATGCTCTATATGGTTCGGGGTCTCTATTATGACTTCGTTTGCCCCAATTCCATTCATCATGTCATAGATACCATGAGGCCTCTTATTAAGATCACCTTCTATGTGCAATACAGGCGCCTCATTAGGAACAACCCTTACGTCCCATCCCGGCTTATTCGCTTCTGTAGACTCTTTTCTGATAGAACGTATCTCAGGTGGAGTCATATGTTCATTGCCCGCGCAAAAAGGGCAGGGTGTTACCTCTGCCATATCAGCTGACTCTATCTTAAAATCATTGGGCCTTTTTGCGCGATCGGTCGCGATTATAACCCAGCGTCCGATAATAGGATCTTTACGAAGTTCAGGCATAGAATTAAACTTTCTGATAATGAATTAGAGGTTATTATAACATAAAAGATTTTAAGTGCAAGCGATTTTTTAGAGGGGC
>JAUVHV010000004.1 GCA_030593065.1 Candidatus Omnitrophota bacterium
GGAGCCATAAATTTAGAACTCAGGGGAATTCCCTTGAGTTCTAAATTTATCACTCTCATATACAGGACGAGAAGCGAGTAAACGCCGACTCAAGGTCGGAAAAGCCGTAAGTCAAAGACCGGCGCCAGTGAACGAGGTGGGCCTCCGCAGCGAGGCTTCGCCCGAGTGAAGGAGGCGAGTCCTGCTCGAGGAGCCATTTTGAACAAGGCCTTAATACTACTGAGGCCTTGTTCTTTTTTGTGTGAAACTTGTACTTGGCCAGCCTTGTCTGGTTTGGTTTTTACTTTTGTTCTATCCAGCACCACTGTCTGTGCTCCTCTGGGGTATTCGTAAGTTTTTATACTGTAATACCAAGCTTTTACTCTTGTTTTATAATATATATATGATATACTAATAGTGATGTATATATGATGTTTTTTGCATGAAACTGAAAGGGAGGCGGAAAAATGAAAAAAATAAGCTTGATTATAGGAATCGCATTGTTATTTACATTAGTCATTAGCCAACATGCGCAAGCTGCTGGTAAATTCAAGGTAAAAAAGCCAACTGCAGTCGGCCATCAGAAGTATGTTCCAAGTGAAATTATTGTCAAGTTTAAGCCAGGGGTCAGTGATAAGGTGCGCGCTGCCATAAACTCAAAACACGGGGCCTCTGTAATCCATACCAGCCGATTCGCTGGTTTTAAGAGATTAAGAATCCCCAGAAAAAAAACAGTCGCAGAGATGGTTGAGATATATAAAAGAAACCCCAATGTTGAATATGCCGAACCAAACCATATGGCCTACGCGTTCTTGATTCCTAATGACCCCAACTACTCCTATCAATGGCACTTAGACAACACTGCTTATGGGGGAATTAATATGGAATCGGCCTGGGACATTGAAACAGGAAATTCCGGTACCATAGTGGCAATAGTAGATACTGGAGTAGCTTATGAAGATTATGGGATTTACCGACAGGCGCCTGACCTGGCTAACACCAACTTTGTAGGCGGTTATGATTTTGTCAACAATGATACCCATCCTAATGACGATGAAGGGCACGGAACCCATGTTACAGGAACTGTTGCTCAGAGTACAAATAATGGGATAGGTGTTGCTGGAGTGGCTTTCAATTGTTCCATTATGCCGGTAAAGGTACTGGATAACTTCGGCTCTGGAGGTTATGCAGGTATTGCCGATGGTATCTATTTTGCTGCTGATAATGGCGCTCAGGTTATCAATATGAGTTTAGGGGGACCCTACCCATCTATTACCCTGGAAAATGCTTGCGCTTATGCCTATAATAAAGGAGTGACTATCGTTTGTGCCTCTGGAAATGATGGGTCGCTCACCACAGTGTCTTATCCCGCAGCTTATGATGCCTACTGCATCGCAGTCGGTGCCACTACATACAATGAAGAGGTAGCTTATTATTCTAATGCGGGACAATCCTTGGATCTGACAGCCCCGGGTGGGGATACATGGGCTGATTTGAACGGGGATGGTTATGTTGATGGGGTTCTTCAGCAGACCTATGACAGTGACTATGCAAGTTTTGCCTATTGGTTCTATCAAGGTACCTCTATGGCCGCTCCTCATGTGAGCGGAGTGGCAGCCCTGTTAATATCCAATGGTGGGGTTATCACCCCAGATGAAGTCAGGGAAGCTTTACAGTCTACAGCAGAAGATAAATGGACTCCTGGTTGGGACTCAGAATATGGTTATGGAATAGTAGACGCTTATGCGGCTCTGGATTATACTGCTATACCAAATAACCCTCCGGTTGCTGATGTAAATGGGCCATATAATGGGACAGAGAATGTTGCTGTGGAATTCGATGGCTCCGGTTCTTATGATCCGGACAATGATTTATTGACTTATGCCTGGAGCTTTGGTGACGGTTCACCTGGAGTTGGGGTAAATCCAACTCATATCTATACTACTGTTGGAACTTATACTGTTACCCTGGTTGTAAATGATGGTAAAGTGAATTCAGACCCATCCATCACAGCTGTAACCATAGCTGAAAGCAGCGGCCTTCCGGTTGTCGATGTGGGCCCGGATCAGTCTGTTTTAGTAGGTGAAACCGTAACTTTTGATGGGTCGGCTTCCTGTGCTCCCTGGAACTTCGGCGATGGGACAATAGGTAACGGCATAACGACCACCCATACCTATTCATCTGCCGGGACATACGCTGTCACGTTAACAATAACGGATAGCGCCGGCCTGACAACGGGCACAGACACAGCAATGATTACCGTTACAACAGGAGAACAGCCGCCTGCTTTAATTATGCATGTAGATGACATTGCATTGTCTATAAGGAGAACGGGTATAAATGTCAATGCCATAGCTAAAGTCAGAGTTGTAGATGCCGACAATAGCCCTGTTGAAGGTGTAACAGTCTCAGGGCAGTGGAGTGGGCTAACCAATGACAGTGATACCGGGATAACTGATGTAGACGGCAGTATCTCGCTTGCTTCCGACAGGTTGAAGGGTGTCAGTAGCGGAGTATTCACCTTTACTATAGAGACTATTACGAAAGATGGAGGAAGTTACGATCCTTCAGCTAATGTTGAGACAAGTGATTCAATAAGCGTCTCCTAAGCTTATGATGCAGTGTAACTGATTAATGCGGATAGCATGCGTTATCAACATCATTTAGCCTGGGGATCCAGTTTAATAGCTTGAATGCAAGTTTGAGAAATAAGAGAAGCCCTGATTAGAGTAAACTAATCAGGGCTTTTGCATGTACCAACTTTAAATGGTCAGGCTAAACGCAGGAACGGCCTTTGGCCGCGAATAATACACCGTCTTTGCGAGGAGACTGAAGGCCGCGACATGACATATCTCTTTATCCCTAACACGTATTTCTGTAAAACATAAAGCGCCTGATTTTTATTGGCTTGTTTTGTATCTTTTAACATGCTAAAATAGAAAAAATATGGCGTGCGCTTCTCAACCCTCAATACAGTTTAAAGGGTGCAAGTCATGTGCCTATTAAGAATATGAAAATTAAATTTTGTGGTGCTGCACAAACTATAACCGGAAGTTGTTATCTGTTGACCCTCGACGATGGTTATACAATTTTAATGGATGCCGGCTTTTACCAGGGGGGCAAAAAAGAGTTTAATGATTTCAATAAGCTTTGGCTGTTTAATCCGCGAGAGATTGATTGCATGGTTCTCTCGCATGCCCACATCGATCACTGCGGCCGGATTCCCAAATTAGTCAAGGATGGTTTTAAAGGAAATATTTTCTGCACAAGCGCAACGCGGGATCTTGCGGCAATGATGTTAATGGATAGCGCTAAGATCCAGGAGAGAGACGCGTACTATAGCAATAAACGAAGAAAAAAACGAGGCGAACCTCAAGATGTGGTACCAATCTATATTACCCAAGATGCCGAAAATTGCATGCAAAACTTTATTAGCGTCGGTTATGATAAATTGCACAGAATCAATGATAAGGTATCTGTAAGCTTTAGGGATAACGGCCATATTCTTGGAAGCGCGAGTATTACTCTTAGAATAAAAATAGGGTCTGAAGAGATACGATTCGGTTTTACCGGAGATATCGGGAAACCTCAAAGGCCGATATTAAAGGATCCTAACGCGATGGATGATCTTGATTTTTTACTGTGTGAATCAACATACGGCGGAAGGGTGCATAAAAAGATATCCGATAATTCGCGAAATTTATTAGACATCGTCAATAAGACGTGTGTTATTAAGGGCGGCAAGCTTCTGATTCCTGCATTTAGCGTTGGGCGGACTCAGGAAATCATCTACACTCTTGACCGGCTAGAAAAAGAAGGAAAGCTGCCCAAGATCCCTGTTTATGTTGACAGTCCCATGGCAATCAATGCGACAGATATTTTTAAATTGCATCCTGAATGTTTTGATGATGAAATTTCAAAATACATGCTTACCGATCCTAATCCTTTTGGTTTTGCCAACCTTAAATATATCAGAAAAGTTGAGGATTCAAAGAAGCTAAATACCTCAAAAGGTCCCGCCATTATTATCAGTGCTTCAGGCATGATAACAGCAGGCAGAATAAGGCATCATGTATTTCACAACATTGAAAATGAGAATGCCACAATACTGATTGTTGGTTACTGCGCGCCCGGTACTTTAGGAGCGATTTTAAGAAACGGCGCAAAAAGAGTAAGAATTTTTAGAAAGAATCTAAGCGTAAGGGCGAAGATAGAGGTATTAGATTCATTCAGTGCTCACGGCGATCAGGCGGAGATGGTCGAATTTCTTTCAAATCTAAATAGAGAGAGGTTAAAAAGTCTGTTTTTGGTCCACGGAGAAAAAGATCAGCAAGAGATATTCAAATCCGTTCTTGAAAAGCATGGCTTCTCCAATATCAAAGTTCCGAAACTTAATGAAGGGTTTGTGTTATAGCCTGCCTGCCGGCGGGGGTGTTTTGTGAGTACAAAAAAAATTGCTATAATACGTATATTGTGATATATTAAAACCATGAAATCAAAAAGCAAAAAGAAGATTAAGCATAACTGGTTGATAAAGGCTTACAAAAATAAGGATTTTTTGAATAGCCCATCTGCGCGCCTTATAAGAATTATGTCTGAGATGATTGAGCCTGCCGCGCGTTTCCGTAAATATGGGGTGAAAGACACTGTTGTATTTTTTGGATCGGCTAGGACTTACCCCAGAAGCATCGCTTCCACAAACCTTAGAAAAATACGAACGATAATTAAAAAAGTAAAATTTCCCTCTCCCAAGCTCAAATGCCAGTACGAACAAGCAGAGCGAGACGTAGTAATGTCGCGCTACTACGAAGATGCTCGTCTTCTCGCGAAAAAACTTACCCATTATTTTAAGGGTTTAAGGAAAAAAGGCAAGAATTTCATGATCTGCTCTGGGGGCGGCCCAGGCATAATGGCCGCTGGAAACCAGGGCGCAAAAATAGCGGGCGGTAAATCTGTAGGGTTGAACATCAGTCTCCCGATGGAGCAATATCCAAATCCTTACCAGACTAAGGAGCTTGCACTTGAGTTTCATTACTTTTTTATACGTAAATTCTGGTTTTTTTATTTAGCAAAAGCTCTTGTTGTGTTCCCGGGAGGTTTTGGAACGATGGATGAGCTTTTTGAGCTACTCACTCTCACGCAGACAGGTAAGCATAAAAGGCCTTTGCCGGTTATTCTATTTGGCAGGGATTATTGGCAGAGAGTAATTAATCTTGATGAAATGCATAAATGGGGGACAATCTCCAAAGAGGATTTAAAACTTATTAAGATGTTTGATGATGTAGACGAAACATTTAATTATCTGAAAAAACAATTAAGCAAACATTTTATAGATAAAAATTACGATATAAAACCTTTCTAATATCCCCCAAATTCAGAAATACATTTATCTTATAATCCTAATTCCGACAAAGGCAGTATTAATCGCAGGCATAAGATATCCTCTTTGTAGTTATGGTAGAAGTGAAAAATGTTGAGGCAGGCCGGAGCCTGTAAATAGTTCTTTAGTATGCATGGGTATTCATGTATAATTAATCAAAAGATATGTGCGGAAATCTGGCATTGCACAAATAGCTCCCATTTGCCTAAGTTTGCCACCTGTCAGCTACAGCGGTTTTTAATGTTAGATCCACGGGATTGTAGAAAATATGTTGAAGAATTTTTTAGTGTTGAAAAAATGACGGACCAGTACGAAATGTTATATAAAAAATTGATTCAAGCTGGAGATAATAAGAATTATTGAAAATGTAAAACAGAACATTTCTAGCAGCGTGTATTTTTGTGTTAGGGGGTATTTCAAAGGTAAGTATAAAAAGGTGGTAGATTTTATTATTGGCGGCTTTAAAACTTTTGGGGGTAAATAGAAAAAATGAATAATAGTTCATGGTTTTCTCAAATTTCTTTTAAGCAGAAAATTTGGTTATTTTCAATCTTAGCGGGAATACTTGTAATCATGGCCTTTGGGCTTTTTCTGAGTCCGCCTGGCGAATTAAAAGAAACAGCTAATTTTAATATAGGTATGTCTATTCAGAATATCGCCCCAAAACTTGGAGTTACAAGTAAAGGCCTTGCCCGCGAACTCAACCTGCCATTAAATATTTCCAAGAATAAACCTCTTAATTCATTGGGGGTGACAGGGGAAGAACTTCATCATGCTGTTGAGCATATTCTTTCCCATCGCGATAGTAAATTCAAATATTATATTTATGTAGTATTGGCGCTCTGGGGTTTTTTATTTCTTGTAAGGCTTGGACGTCCCGATGGATCTGATATTAAAAACCGCCGTAACTGGTATCCGCGTACCCCATATATTATTTCTCTATTATTTTCTGTAATAGTAGCAGGATTCCTTCTTGGTAAATCGCCTAACCCAATGGAAGCTATTGTGAAGGTGTTCAAGTCTATGGTGGGGCTTTATCCTGACCCAATGGCCAAGGTAGCTGCTTTTGCTTTCTTCATTATATTAGCCATTATCGGAAATAAGATAATTTGTGGCTGGGTGTGCCCTTTTGGTGCTTTACAAGAGCTTGTTTACAGCATTCCAATTTTGCGGAAAATCAAAAAAAGGAAACTTCTATTTGTATTCACAAACACAATCCGGATATGCCTTTTTATTGTTATGCTTCTTTTTATGTTTGGAATCATTGGAGGGCGCAGGGGGTTTGTGATTTACCATTATCTTAACCCTTTTAACCTGTTTAATCTTGATTTCGAAACATTCAGTATTGTGTTGACAGTAATTATTGCTTTGTTAGTATCATCTATTGCCTACCGCCCCTTTTGCCAGTTCATTTGCCCTTTTGGCCTTATTTCCTGGATAGCTGAGCGATTTAGTATTTTTCGTGTTCAAATTGACAAAGAGAAATGTGTCCAATGCGGTATCTGTATAAAGGCATGCCCATTAGAAGCTGTAGAAGGCCGGGTTAACAGGAAGAGATTACCGGCAGATTGTTTCAGTTGTGCGCGCTGTTTGAATGTTTGCCCAAATGACGCCCTTAAATACACCACTATTTTTAAAAAATAAAATCTGTTTAAAGAGCCATAGATTAAAAAAATATGCCAAATCAAAAAAGAAGAAAAAATGTAAGAAATCTCGCGATTATAGCGCATGTTGACCATGGGAAAACCACTCTTGTAGACGCTCTTCTCAAATATACAGGTGCCTATGAGTTTAAAGAGGGCGAGGCCGCTGTAATGGACTCAAATCCTCTTGAGAAAGAAAGAGGCATTACCATTCTGTCCAAAAATGCTTCTCTCCAATATAAAGGGGTACAATTTAATCTTGTTGATACACCTGGGCACGCTGATTTTGGTAGTGAGGTTGAGCGTATTCTTAAGATGGTTGATGGTGTGCTTCTTCTTGTCGATGCTTTTGAAGGGCCCATGCCGCAGACTAAATTTGTTTTAAAGAAGTCTCTTGAGCTGCATTTAAAGCCAATACTTGTGATAAATAAGCTTGATCGTCCCCATGCCCGCCCGGATGAAGTGGCGGATATGACATTTGATCTTTTTTGTGAACTAAACGCTTCTGATGAACAACTTGATTTTCCTATTGTTTACGCTTCCGGAAAGGATGGTTACGCGACTCTTGATCTTGATGAGCCGAGAGACTCTATGAAACCTCTTCTAGAGACTATCCTGCATAGGGTATTACCACCAATAGCTAACCCTGATCTGCCTTTTCAAATGCTGGTTACAATGCTTGATTATAACTCTTATGTTGGACGAATCGCTATAGGGCGGGTTTTTCATGGGACTGTCCGCGTTGGAGACCCTGTAGCGCTTGTGAAACGTGATGGAACTATTACCAGAGGCAAGGCAACTAAAATTATGAAGTATCGTGGACTAAGCCGTATTGAGGCTAATGAGGCTATAGCAGGAGATATTATATTAATTTCTGGGATAGATGATGTAGAGGTTGGAGAGACGCTTGCGTCTGTTGATGATCCAAAAGGATTGCCTACTATTAAGATAGATGAACCTACGATCTCCATGAACTTTTCTCATAATACAAGCCCCCTTGCAGGCAAAGATGGAGGCAGATTTTTAACCTCACGACACATACGGGAACGCCTTAAGCATGAGGCTATGATCAATGTTGGCATAAAGGTCGAGGAGATTGCGGGAACTGAGCGGTTAAAGGTTTCAGGCCGTGGTGAACTGCATCTTGCTATTCTTATTGAAACAATGCGTCGCGAAGGGTATGAGATGGAAATATCCAGGCCGCAGGTTATTTTGAAGAAAATGGGTGGCCAAACGCTTGAGCCTGTTGAAGAGGTAATAATTGAGGTGGAAGATGAGTATCAGGGCGCTGTTATGCAGGCGCTTGGAGTTCGCAAGGCTCAAACACGCGAGCTAAAGACGACATCTTCCGGCACTATCCGTATGGAATTTGTTACTGCTTCAAGGGCATTAATTGGGTTTAGAAGCCAGTTTCTTATGATGACTCGAGGTAGTGGTATCATGTACCAAAATTTTCTTGAATATCAGACCTATAAAGGAGATATGCCTACTCGTCAAAGTGGTGTTCTAATTTCACATGGATATGGTGATGCGGTGGCGTATGCGCTTTATATTTTACAGGCCCGCGGTGAAATTTTTGTTAAGCCGGGAGAAAAGTTATATGAGGGGATGATCGTTGGTGTAAACAATAAAGGGGTCGATCTTATTGTGAATGCCTTACGTGAAAAGAAATTAACTAATATGCGTGCTTCAGGAAGTGATGACGCGATTGCACTTATACCTCCGCGGCAAATGACCCTTGAGTTTACCCTTGAGTTTATTGAGGATGATGAATTGGTTGAGATAACTCCCAAACATATAAGGCTCCGAAAATTGTATTTGACAGAAGTAGATCGCAAACGAGCGAACCGCAGTATACAATCAAAATAATTTCTTTTAACTTTAATTATAGAAGAGGGTATAAGGGGTTGAGTAGCCTAATTTCCCGAATTTCATTGAGATTCAAGGTATAGGTGGTAAAATATTAATATCAGGAGTAATTTTAAATAATATAATGAATAACAGATGCCTTAAAGATAGCCTGCAGGAAACATTGGAGAGATTCTCCGACAATATAGCTATGCGGGCTAAAAAAGAAAAAGGCTGGGACCTCATAACTTACGCAGGGTTAAAGAATAGAATAGATAAACATAGCTCTTTTGTAAAAGAACTTGGGCTTAGCAAAGGCGATAGAATAGCCCTGTTATCAAAGAATTCACCGGAATGGGGCACAATCTTTTTTTCTTGCATCTTAACAGGCATGATAGTTGTGCCGATAGCTGTGAACTCTACGCCCGATGAAATAAAAAATATTATAAATGACTCTGGCGCTAAAGTTATATTTTTATCAACAGAGCTGTCTGTGTTGGCTGAAGAACTAAAGAACCTATCTACTCTTGAAAAGATAATCATTATTGATGAAAACCGAATAACAGGAGTAAGTGATGTAAGAAGATCGCTTCCTCGTGATACATCTGTTCCAAAGGATCTTGCTGTTATACTTTATACCTCTGGTACCACCGCAAGCCCAAAAGGGGTTATGCTTACTCATCAGAACCTCTACTCCAATTTCTGTTCCGTAACCAGGCTGGGTATAATGTCTTCTAAAGATAATATATTATCTGTATTGCCTCTTCATCATACGTATCCGCTCATGATTACTCTTATTGTCCCGATTTTAAGCGGTGCGTGTATAGTATATCCGGCATATGATTGGCCCGAGACATTGACTAATTATATAAAGGATGCCGCTATTACTGTATTGGTGGGAGTGCCACAGATGTTTCATAGGATACACCAACGAATAACAAATAAACTGCGGAATTTGGGCCTGCTTTCTCGATTATATATCTATACCGCGGCAAACCTTTCCTGGTTTATCCGAAAAAGATCCGGTTTAAATCCTGCAAGGATATTGCTATCAAGACTCCATAATACCTTTGGTAAACAGCTGCGCTTTTTTGCTTCAGGTGGCGCTAAGATAGATAAAAAAGTAGAAGAGGATCTGTTCAGATGGGGTTTTACTGTCCTGGAGGGTTATGGCCTTACCGAGACATCACCAGTTGCTGCTTTTAACCCACCAGATAAACCAAAGATAGGTTCAGTAGGCATACCGATTTCTAATGTAAAAATAAAGATTGTAGGTAAAGATAAAACAGGGGTGGGTGAAGTTGTTATCCAGGGCCCTAATGTGATGAACGGTTATTACCATAAACAGGATCAGACTAAAGAGTGTATAAGAGATGGGTGGTTTTTTTCAGGCGATTTGGGATATTTTGATAAAGAAGGTTACCTTTATATTACAGGCAGGTCTAAGGAACTCATAATCTTGAGTTCCGGCAAAAACATATATCCAGATGAGGTTGAAATAGAATATTCCAAAACACCTTTTGTAAAAGAGATCTGCGTGTTAGGCGTAGCGAGAGAAAAAGGAGCAGGCACGCAGGATTACTTATATGCTGTTGTTGTGCCGGATTTTGAGTTTTTCAAAGAGAGAGGCGAAATAAATATCTACAGCGTTATAAAAAGCAGGTTTGAAGATATATCTAAAAACCTCCCTAGCCACAAGCATATAATGGGGTTTGTGGTTACAAATAAGTTTCTTCCCCGTACTGTCCTGGGCAAGCTGAAGAGATACGAAGTTGAAAAAATATATATTGCCGATATTTTAAAAAGGAAACTTTCTCCGGAGAGGGAAAGCCTTTCTCCTGATGATGAAAGGATTACCAGGTCTGAAGTGGGTAAGAAGGTTATCGGTTACTTGAGACAGTCCTTTGGTATTAAAAAACAAGTTCTATTAAACAGTAGCATAGAGATAGATCTGGGAGTCGATTCATTAGGCAGGGTTGAGCTTATATCTGCTATGGAAAGGGTTTTCGGCATTAAGTTGTCCGGAAGTTTAATATCGGCCAGTATATTTACTGTAAAGGATCTAATCTTAAAAATAGAGAGTGTTATGGCGGCGACGAAGGAAAAAATAGGGCCGCCTGATATAGAACCGATACATCTGGAAGAGTTGATTAAAAGGCCCCTGGGCACAGAATTTATGAATAAAATCCGATTAAAGCCCACACTACTTGATTATATTCTCGCATTTCTAGTCAGGGGCTTTGTATATCTATTTTTTAGACTCTTCTATAAATTAAAGATAGAAGGGGCTGATAAAATTCCAAAAGAGGGCCCTTATATAATATGCGTAAACCACGTAAGCTTTTTTGATGGGTTTATTGTTTCCGTTTCAGTGCCTTTCCATTCGGCTATGAAGTTGTTCTTTATGGGTTTTAAGATGTATTTTGTTGTACCTATTGTAAAGTCTTTGGTCAAGGCGGGAAGGATACTTCCGATTGACGCCACACAGATAGTAGATGTTATGCAGGCAGCCTTTTTTGTCTTAAGTAACGGTAAAGCAATTTGTATATTTCCGGAAGGGCAGAGGTCTTTTGATGGAAGGCCTTTGAGGTTTAAAAAAGGGGTGGGTTTGGTTGCAAAAGAGGTGAGGGTCAAACTCGTGCCAGCATTTATTGAAGGCGCTTTTGAGGCCTGGTCCAGAACAAGCCGTTTTCCAAAATTGGGCAGAATAAAGGTGAAATTCGGTGATGCGGTAGATAGCCAGCAGATGCTTGAAGAAGGACAACGGCTTGGCATTAAAGATGATGCTGAGGCCATATCTTCAGCTATAAGAGAAAGAGTAATAGCTTTAATGTAAAAGCTTAATATCATAAGGAGTTTATAAAGGGATGCCTAAGAACCTCTTATATCTTATTATCATAATTGCATGCTTTATTATTTATTTGAGATTTATAGAAAAACGCAGCATTTTTTTCCCCATGAAAGAGATCAAGTCAGATCCTGAAATAATCGGTTTGTCTTTTGAAGAGGTAAATTTCAAGACCGCAGACAACGTTGAACTTAATGGATGGTTCATTCCACGCGAGGGCGCTAAAGACACCATAATATTTTGCCATGGCAATGGCGGCAATATAAGCCATCGGTTAGAAAAGATCGCTATATTGCACAATATAGGTTTAAATGTTTTTATATTTGATTATAGAGGGTATGGAAGGAGCAAGGGCTCGCCCAGCGAAAAGGGTTTATACAAAGACGCGGAGGCGGCATATGGATATTTAGTAAGCCGTGATAATATCTCTGAGGAAAATATAGTCCTGTATGGAGAATCTATCGGAGGGGCAGTTGCGATAGACCTGGCAATGAGACGGAAGGTTAAGGCCCTGATCACTGAAGAGACACTTAGTTCTGTTAAGGATATGATAAAGATTATATACCCTTTTCTGCCATATTTTGTTTTCCAAAGCAGATTTGATTCTGTTTCTAAAATAAAGGGTATCAATGTCCCGAAGCTGATTATACACAGCGTTGATGATGAGATTGTCCCTTTTCGTTTAGGAGAAAAGCTTTTTGAAAGTGCTTCTTTCCCAAAGGAATTCCTTAAAATAAGAGGTTCTCATAATACAGCTTTTTTAGATTCTAAGGAACTATTTATTTCGGGTATAACTTCTTTTGTGAAGGCCCTGTAAAAACAGCTCCCTTTAATTATATCAGAGAAAAACAGCTTTGACATTCAATATTGTATTTATATTTATTTTGACATATAATGAGTATCACGTATGAGCTTAAAAACCCCTTATTATTTGATTGATGAAAGAAGATTGCTGAAGAATCTTAAAGTTATACAGTATATCAAAGAATCTTCCGGCATAAGGTCTGTATTGGCCCTTAAGTGTTTTTCTGCTTGGAGTGTTTTCGGCCTGATGAAGAAATATATGGATGGTACAACATCAAGTTCTTTATATGAGGCGAGGTTAGGCAGGGAGAAGTTTGGCAAAGAGGTGCATGCATATTGCGTAGCTTACACAAAGGATGAGATCAGGGAGGTTAGCAGATTTTCCGATAAAGTGATATTTAATTCATATTCACAATTGAAAAGTTTTTACCGGTTAGTGCAAGGTTGCAAGATTGGATTGCGCCTAAATTCCGGCATTAGTTATTCTCATTATGACTTAGCGGATCCTGCCAGACGTTTTTCAAGGCTTGGGGAACCTGGTATGGCTGTTATTAAAGACGCGTCGAATCTTATCAGCGGGGTAATGTTCCATTTTAACTGTGAAAATAGTGATTTTAGGAACTTTTCCTTAAACATGGATTATATAAGCCGTAAATACAGCCACTTATTGAAAAAATTAGAATGGGTAAGTTTAGGCGGTGGTATCTATTTTACTCAAAAAGAATATCCGATTGAGAAATTTTGCAGGATATTAAAAAATTTCAGTAACCGTTTTAATGTGCAGGTTTATCTGGAACCCGGAGAAAGTGTTATTACACAATCAGCAGAGTTGGTTACCAGTGTTGTTGATATTGTCCGCAACAGGATTGACATAGCTATCGTCGATGCTTCAGTAGAGGCGCATATGCTTGATCTATTAATTTATAGAGATAGCGCGAAGATAGAAAAATCCAACAATGGAAAATTTAAATATATGGTTGCAGGCCGTTCATGCCTGGCAGGCGATATATTTGGTACTTATTATTTTAAATCTAAGCTGAAGATAGGCAGTATCATTAAGTTTACTGATACAGCAGGTTATACTATGGTTAAGAAGAACTGGTTTAACGGGCTTACTATGCCTTCTATCGCGGTAAAAAGATTAGATGGGTCTATAGAGTTAACCAGAAGGTTTGGATATAAAGATTTTGTAAGCAGTATGTCATAAAATTTCTAATATTTTTTTAATAAGAAGGGCTTGTTTAAATGAAAAAAAACGTGTTAATAGTTGGCGCTGGAGGCGTTGCTCACGTGGCCGCGCATAAATGCGCGCAACAAAATGATATTTTAGGTGATATATGTATTGCATCAAGAACTCAGCGTAAATGCGATGCCATAATAGATAGCATTAAAAGAAAAAAATATGTTAAGGATACCACAAAAAAAATATATTCACGCCAAATAGACGCGTTGGATATTCCTGCTGTGATAAAACTTATAGAAGGGACCGGCTCACAAATAGTAATTAACCTTGCTCAATCTTATGTTAATATGTCTTTGCTTGAAGCTTGCATAAAAACAGGTGCTGCGTATATTGACACAGCTATACATGAAGAGCCTGATAAGGTATGTGAAGATCCGCCATGGTATGCTAATTATGAATGGAATCGCAAAGATACTTGTAAAAAAAATAATATTACAGCGATATTAGGGGCAGGGTTTGACCCCGGAGTAGTAAATGCTTACTGCGCTTTGGCAGTTAAGCATTATTTCGATACTATCGATAGCATTGATATAATGGATGTTAATGCAGGTAACCACGGCAGGTATTTTGCCACAAATTTCGATCCTGAAATAAATTTCCGGGAATTTAAAAAAGTATGGACCTGGATTAATCGGAAGTGGGTAATGAAAAAAGTTCATTCTATAAAACTGGATTATGATTTTCCGGTTGTTGGCAGACAGCCTGTTTATCTAAATGGCCATGATGAACTTCATTCTCTATTTAAGAATATCGACGCTGACAGCATACGCTTTTGGATGGGATTTAGTGACCATTATATAAATGTTTTCACGGTTCTGACGAATTTAGGCCTGACTTCCGAAAAACCTATTAGGACAGCGGAGGGTATAGAGGTCGTTCCTTTAAAAGTTTTAAAGGCACTCCTACCTGACCCATTGTCACTCGCCCCCGGTTATACAGGTAAGACCTGTATTGGTAATTTTGTTAAGGGTGTTAAAGATGGCAAGGAAAAGGAGATTTTTATTTATAATATATGTGATCATGCCCAGTGTTATAAAGAGGTAGAGTCGCAAGCCATCTGTTATACTGCCGGAGTTCCACCTGTTGCCGCGGCAATTCTTGTTGGCAATGGTATTTGGGATATTAAAACTATGGTTAATGTTGAAGAATTGGATCCGGACCCATTTATTGAATTGCTTGACAAGATAGGGTTACCGTCGATAATAGAAGAAAATCCATCGATTCTTTCGTTACCCTTTCAGGCAGTGAAAGAATGAAATTTTAAATAAGAGATTTTATATATTTAACCACTTGTAACAAAACTAGTTGCAAAGACTTTTTACTTAGGTGTATAATCATAAAGATAGTTTTAACTAAATATATGGGCTTATTTAGTGGTATACTAAAAAATGTATTGACAGATATAGTATATATTTAGTATATATATATTTTATGTATATGGTCAATGCTGTTATTATAACTTTTATAAATGCGAAAAACCAGCAACAGATATTATGATTGGTAAATTCACCTTGGCAGAATCTATCTGCCTGAATAAAGAAGGAGAACAAAAGGATGAAAAAGAAGACCTACGGCTATGAGCTGATTATGGATCTTTATGAATGCGAGATCGATATTCTTAGTTCAAAGAAAAAGCTGCAGGAGTATGTTAATAAGCTTTGCAAGCTGATAAGGATGAAGAAGTTTGGTAAGACCTTTATACCGTATTTTGGAGATAATGCTGTTTATACAAAAGGATATTCACTGGTACAGCTCATAGAGACAAGTTCTATAACAGGCCATTTTTCAGATCTGTGGAAAACCGCCTATATAAATATATTCTCATGCAGGAAATATGATGCAGATAAAGCAACCAAGTTTACAAAGGAGTTTTTCAGGGCAAAAAAGATGAAGACTCGCTCAATCATCCGCTAAGTACCTAAAATAATATGTTCAGGAAAAAGTGGTTTAACTTATTATTTTTAATTATATTTATATCCGCAACAGGCAATATCTTTGCTTTCGCCGCTCAATTACCCAAAAAATTTCCCTTTGAAAAAAAAGATGCTTTAGATGAATGGCAGGAAAAAATATTTAAAGGCAGAGTGTTCTATTCTGTAAAAGCCAATAAGGATGATAGTTATCTCGCGGCCTACAGTGATGATACCGCCTCAGGCATCTTTTACAGGATAAGATTTAATCCAAAACAGTTACCAATGATAAGCTGGAAATGGAAGGTTTTAAAATTCCCAAAAAAAGGAAAACTTAGCTGTGGGGGCAGTGGATGGATTGAGCAGGATGATTATGCCGCCCGGCTCTATGTCATATTTCCAAAGCTTTCATTTAATCTTACTAAAAGCCTGGAGTATGTATGGGATAAATCTCTTCCTGTAGGGACTATCAAGGAGAGCCCGTATTCAAAAAATATAAAGATTATTATTATCGAGTCCGGCAGCAAAAGTATGAATAAATGGGTACATGAGAAAAGAAATATTTACGAAGATTATAAAAAAGCTTTTGGCAGAGAACCGGGCAAAGTAGGCGCTATTGCGATTATGACAGATACCGATAATACGCAGAGTACTGCTGAGGCCCATTACGATGAACTAAAAGTGGGGTATAAAGATGAATCTGAATAAAAGAAAAGCAAAGTTTATAGGAACAGCCTTACAGAACAAAACATTGATGCTTGTTTTTGTAGCTGCTGTGTTACCGGCAGCTATAATAGCCGCATGCCTCTATTATCTTATATTTAATATGCTTGCATGGCAACTTGGTATTCCGGAAGCCATAGCGTATAATCTGGTTCCGGTTGCGAGAAAAGTTAATCTGATTATTCTTATTGCGTTGCCTATAACATTGTTTGTTATATGGTTTATGGCGCTGGAACTATCACATCGCATAGCAGGGCCTCTTTATAGGTTGGAAAAAGAACTCAATGAGAGAATCGAGGGCAAGAAAAGCGGCCCTATACAACTTAGAGAGAAAGATGAGTTAAAGGCTTTAGCAGATAAAATAAATAGGCTTATAATAAAATAGATTATTATAAGCCTAATAATCTTTAGGCTGATACAGAAAGAGACTGATGACAAAAAAAGCACTCATAACAGGTATAACCGGACAGGATGGCAGTTATCTTGCGGAACTTCTTTTATCAAAAGGGTACGAGGTACACGGACTCGTGAGAAGGTCAAGCAACCTGAACAGGCAAAGGATCAATCATATATATATGGATTCGCATAATCCGAAAACGCGTCTTTTCCTTCATTATGGAGATCTTACGAATTCAGAACAGATATCACATATTATTTATAATATACGGCCTGGGGAAGTCTATCACTTAGGGGCACAGAGCCACGTGAGGGTAAGTTTTGATATACCTGAATATACAGGGAATGTTACCGGCCTTGGCACAGAAAGAATTCTGGAAGCTATCAAGCGAAGCAACAGAACCGCAAAATTTTACCAGGCATCGAGTAGCGAGATGTTTGGCGCTGCTTTGCCGCCACAAAATGAGTTGACACCTTTTCATCCAAGAAGCCCGTACGCGGTTTCCAAGGTTTATGGTTACTGGATGACCGTAAACTACAGGGATGGCTATAATATTTTTGCCTGTAATGGTATCTTATTTAATCATGAATCACCCAGGCGAGGTGAAACCTTTGTTACAAAAAAGATTACAAGATCTGTCGCGAATATTATAGCGGGAAAAGAGAGGTGTCTTTACCTGGGTAATCTTGCGGCGAAGAGGGATTGGGGCTACGCACCTGAATATGTAGAGATGATGTGGAGGATGTTGCAGCAAAAGACACCTACAGATTTTGTTATTGGTACAGGGACTACGCATTCAGTAAGGAAATTTGTAGAACTCGTGTTTAAATACGCGGGCTTGGACTATAAAAAGTATGTAAAAATAGATAAAAAATACTTTAGGCCCACTGAAGTAGGATGTCTTGTTGCTGATTGCAAAAAAGCAAAAAAGAAGCTCGGCTGGAAGCCGCTAATCGGATTAGATGATCTTGCGAAAATAATGGTGGATTCAGATATGCGCGCAATAGGGCTTAAGGCTATAGGAGAAGGCGACAAAATCTTAAATAAAAAGTTTCCAAGAAAATGGTGGAAGGCCGATTAGGGCAAGGTATCATATGGGGGCGTATGCTATGCAATTTTTAGGGTATTTCCCTATTTTTATGACATACGCGAATTCTTATCAAATAAGTTTTAATCGCGCCCATAGCTCAACCGGATAGAGTGCCAGACTTCGAATCTGGAGGTTGTAGGTTCGATTCCTACTGGGCGCACCATGATTATTTTAACAAGTGCTTATCAGGAATCGAAGCGAGCGAGTTGTATATATAATTATATTTATAATTGACATGATATATAATATTATGATAATATAAAAGGCCATTTAGGCTGATGTGCCCGCATAGCTCAGTTGGTAGAGCAGGTCCCTCTTAAGGACAAGGTCCAAGGTTCAAGTCCTTGTGCGGGTACCATAAAAGCAGTTTTAAGCTGTAAATTATAAGTTCTAAGATGCAAGCAGTGAACTTAGTATTTATGATTTATAGCATAGGAATTTGCAAAATTCTCATACAGTTATTTTACGGTATATAACTGTTTTCAACGCGGATGTGGCGGAACTGGCAGACGCGCTAGTCTTAGGAACTAGTGGGGTAACTCGTGGGGGTTCAACTCCCTCCATCCGCACCATCAATGAGGGCATTATTTACGCCTGTTTACCGGTAAGCAGGCACCCCTAGCAAGTATCTCACAGTAGTTTTATTGGCAAAAATTGTTGGTGGGGCGAATAAGTTGTTGCGCGCAATTGTTTTGGCATAGGAACTTGTAAAATTCCTATGCAGCCAATTTTTTGGTGTTCGGTATTTTGTGTTTAAGCGATAATCGACAACCGAGATTAATTGCGCGAAGTGCCTAATTTGTTATTTGATATATTAATGCGGGTGTAGCTCAGTTGGTAGAGCATCACGTTGCCAACGTGATTGTCGTCGGTTCAAGCCCGATCACCCGCTCCATTTTTTTAAATCTGATAAGGAGAGAGACGTAGCGTATGAAGATGCTTGAGTTTCTGGATAAGGATGCTATTACAGTAGATATAAAATCTACAAAAAAAGAAGATGTTATAAAAGAGTTGGTTGATCTGATCTCAAAAGTTCACCCGATAAAAGATAAAAAATCCCTGATTGGTACACTTATGAACAGGGAGCTGCTTGGCTCTACAGGGATAGGCCAGGGTATAGGTATACCTCACGCCAAATCAAGCGTAGTAAAAAAGCTGATTGCAGCCTTTGGTATTTCACGTACTGGTGTAGATTTCGATTCATTGGATGGTGAACCAACTTACATATTTTTACTATTGGTAGCACCTGAGGATGCCGCAGGGCCCCACCTTAAAGCATTGGCAAAGATATCCCGTATGCTTCAGGACAAGTTTATTCGAGATTCTCTTATATCGGCAAAAAATAAAGATATTATTTTTGATATTATAAGACACGAAGACAGAAAGTCTTAATTGTGGGTAAAAAGATAAGGTTAAAAAAGAAGATATCGCAGTTTTTAAAGCCGTTTAAGTGGTTTTACCCCGGAATGGGAGTCAAACGTTGGCTTATCTTATCATTTATGGGAATAATTCTTGTTGTTGCTGGCGGCCAATTTCTTGCGGGGCCAACAACACTTTTCAGGGCTGTTGGCATTCTGTATATGTTCCTTGGAATAATTATAATAGCTTTTAGTATAAAACAGATAATATTTACCTTTATTAGTGTCGTGTTGCCTGAGCGCGAAGATGAACTTGTAGATCTGGTTTACCAGAAAAAGCATCTTGAAAGAGGCCTGAAGATAGTAACAATCGGAGGGGGCACAGGATTATCCACATTACTTCAGGGGTTAAAGGAGTATACGAGCAATCTGACTGCTGTAGTAACTGTAGCTGATGATGGCGGATCTTCAGGTAAGCTTAGACAGGATTTCGATATATTGCCTCCAGGTGATATACGAAACTGCCTGGTAGCTCTTGCAGATACCAGCCCTTTAATGGAAGATCTTTTTCAATATAGGTTTGAAGGAGAGTCGGCTTTTGGCGGGCATAGTTTTGGCAATATTTTTATTTTGGCCTTATCGCGAGTAACTAAAGATTTTGAGAAGGCGGTTCAGGCTGCCAGCAAGATACTTGCAATAAGAGGGCGCGTTGTTCCTTCTTCATTGGATAAAATAAGGTTGGTCGCTGAATTAGAGGATGGTTCTATTGCCCTGGGCGAGGAGAAGATAACAAAAAGAAGTAATAATAGCCCTATTAAAAAGTTATACCTTAAGCCCTCGCATTGTGAATCTACGGTAAGTGCTATAGAAGCTATTAAAGGCGCGGATGCTATAATATTAGGGCCAGGTAGTTTATATACCAGCATTATACCTAATTTATTAGTAGGTATAATATCTGAGACAATAAATAGCTCCTCTGCTATAAAAATATATGTCTGTAATGTCATGACACAACAGGGTGAATCTGATAATTATAAAGTAACCGATCATATAAAGGCCTTGTATGGTAATACAAAATTGCGTTATATCAATTATTCAATTATAAATAATTCTACTATATCAAAGACATTGGCACAGCGCTATGCAACAGAAGGCTCTTATCAGGTAGAAGCGGATATAAATGAGATCAAAAAATTAGGCATAACTCCGATTGAAGAGAGCTTTATAGCTGTAGGCAAGCAGGATAAGAAAGAGTATTTACGGCATAACCCACGCAGGCTCGCTAAGACGATTATGGATATAATATCAATAGCAAAGACAGAAGCAGCGCATAAGTAGAACTGATATGGCATACATGACGATAGAAAAAGAGATAGTGATTAAGAACAAGCAGGGCCTCCACGCAAGGCCGGCCGCTCTTTTTGTTCAGATTGCTAATAAGTTTGATAGCGACATTTTTGTTATAAAAGATAATGAAGAGGTAAATGGTAAATCAATAATGGGTATACTTATGCTGGCAGCTGAGAAAGGCACGAAAGTTCTCTTGAAAGCTATTGGTTCAGATGCCGAGGAAGCGGTGATAGAACTTGAGAAGATATTATTAAAAGAGGGCCAGGATCTGTTTGGTTTTAAATAAAGGAAGGATTTTGATAGATGTTTAAAGGTATTGCAGCGTCTCCGGGAATAGCCGCGGGAAAAGTTTTTCTTTATAATACTGAAGAGATAAGGGTTTCGCGCTTTAAAATTAAAGTTTCGGATATTCCTAATGAGATCACGCGCTTTGAACAAGCGCTTATAAAGACTCGTTTTGAGATAATAACTATACGCGATAATGTTGCTACTGAGATGGGCATAAAACACGCGGAAATATTTAATGCTCATCTTCTTGTTCTTGAAGACAGGATGATTATAGATGAGGTTATAAGTCATTTAAGAAGCCAGAAGTATAACGTAGAATATATATTTGAAGATGTATTGCATAAATATATAAGAGTATTCCAGAAGATGGATGACGAATATCTTAAGGAGCGCATAGCAGATATCGAAGATGTGGGTAAACGACTTATCAGAAATCTACTGGGAAAGAAAAAACGGACCCTTATCGACCTCCCCCCGCAATCTATAGTGGTTGCATATGACCTTTCACCTAGTGATACAGCTACTATGCACAGAAAAAATGTTATAGCTTTTATAACTGATATAGGCGGTAAAACATCTCATACTGCGATCATGGCTAAATCTCTCGAAATACCGGCTGTTGTTGGGCTTGAAAACATAACAGAGAATGTTAGGAACGGGGATATCATAATAGTTGATGGCACTTCCGGTATTGTCTATGTAAACCCAAGGCGCAGCATACTGTCTCAATATCTTAGAGAACAGAAGAAACTGGAAAAATTTAACAAAGAGCTCCAGGAACTTAAGACTATGCCTGCTCAGACAAGAGACGGCCATCGCATTGAGCTCGGAGCTAATATAGAATTACCCGATGAGATACCAGCTGTTCTATCATACGGTGCGGAAGGCGTAGGCCTTTACAGGACAGAGTATTTTTATATGAATCGCCAGGGCTTGCCAACAGAGGAAGAGCACTATAAGGCATACCGAAGTGTTGTTGAGAAGGTAAAACCTAACGCATTGACTATAAGAAGCCTGGATTTAGGGGGAGATAAATTTCTTTCACAGCTGGATGTTCCTAAAGAGATGAACCCTTTTCTTGGCTGTCGCGCAATACGTTTAAGCCTGGCCAGGCCGGAACTTTTCAAAGTACAGCTTCGTGCCATATTACGCGCGTCAGCTTATGGCAAAGTAAGGCTGATGTATCCTATGATATCAGGAATGGAAGAACTGGAGGCAGCAAATATATGCCTTGAAGAAGCAAAGCAGGAGCTTGAATCCAGAAAGATCGCTTATGGCAAAGATATGGAGGTAGGGGTTATGATAGAGGTTCCTTCAGCCGCGATTATTGCAGATATACTGGCATCAAAAGTTGATTTTTTCAGCATCGGAACGAATGATCTTATCCAGTATGCTTTGGCAGTAGACAGGGTTAACGAGAAGATAGCTTATCTTTATGAGCCTGCACACCCAGCGGTATTACGTTTAATAAAGAATGTCATAGATGCGGGCCATTCAAAGGGTATCTGGGTAGGGATGTGTGGAGAGATGGCGGGAGAGCCAAGATTTACACCACTTCTATTGGGACTTGGTTTAGATGAATTCAGCATTCCGGCACCGTCTCTTTTAAAGATTAAAAAGGTTATACGTTCTGTAAGATATGATGAGGCAAAGAGGCTGGTAGATGAGGCATTAACCCTTTCTACGGGTAAGGAAGTAGAAGCACTTGTATCTAAAAGATTTAGGGATATTATATTTAAAATAGTGGGTTGATATTTATGAAAACAATAATACTTGCAGCAGGTTACGCGACAAGGCTTTGGCCTCTTACGCTTAATAAGCCGAAGCCGCTTTTGAAGGTAGGCAAAAAGCTGATGATTGAGCATATCCTCACAAGGCTTGAAAATATAAAAGATATAAATGATATATATATTGTTACAAACACCAAGTTTGTCGGGAATTTTAAAGTTTGGAAAAAGAGTTATCCCAGCAGAAAAAGAATATCAGTTATAGATGACGGAATGAAGGCTCTTGAGGACAGAAGAGGCTCCATAGGAGATATGATCTTCTCTATAAACAAAAAGAATATAGCAACAGATATCCTTGTAATAGCTGGGGATAATATATTTGATTTTAATTTAACCGGTTTTATAAAGAGTGCCAAAGTAAATTCTCCCAGTGCTACTATAGGGCTCTTTGATATAGGGGATATAAAATTTGCCAGGGAATACGGTATTGTAGCGCTTGATAAGTCTTGCAGGATAATCTCCTTTAAAGAAAAACCGAAACAGCCAAAATCTACGCTTGCGGCTATGTGTTTATACTATTTTCCGAAACAGAAGATAAGGCTTTTGAGGAAGTATGAGGCAGATGGCAATCCCCTTGACCTGGCAGGTTCTTTTATAAAATGGCTCTCGCATAAAGAGCCTGTTTATGGATATATATTTAAAGGAAGATGGCTTGATATTGGAAATAAGAGAGCCTTAAAAAGAGCCCAAAGCATAAAATGGGAAAAGCAAACATAAACTAAACCGAAATAATTCTATTAAAATGGGAGGAGAAGAGAAATTGAAGAGAGGAAAACATCTTTTTACATCAGAATCTGTGACAGAAGGCCATCCGGATAAATTATGTGACCAGATATCGGATGCGATACTGGACGCGATATATGAGAAGGACCCAAATGGCAGAGTTGCATGTGAGACTATGGTAACAACAGGCCTTGCTATAATTGCCGGTGAGATTACTACTGCCTGTTATGTTGAGATTCCCAAGATTGTACGTAATACTATAAAAGATATCGGTTATACCAGCGCGGCATATGGTTTTGATTATCATACTTGTGGCGTAATAACCACTGTTCAGGAACAGTCTCCGGATATAGCTTTAGGAGTTGATACAGGTGGTGCGGGGGATCAGGGTATGATGTTTGGTTATGCTACAGATGAGACAAAAGAGATGATGCCTCTTCCTATAAATCTTGCGCATAAGCTGACATACAGGCTTGCCGAGATTCGCAAAAAGAATATTGTCAATTATTTGCGTCCTGATGGCAAAAGCCAGGTAACAGTAGAGTACCATGAAAAAGGGCCTAAGAGGATAGATTCTATAGTAATCAGTGTTCATCATGATCATAAAACAAAGATGGCACAGATAAAAAGGGATATAAAGAGGCTTATTATTGATGCTGTTATTCCAGAACAACTGCTCGATAAGAATACTACTATATATGTAAACCCAACAGGTAGGTTTGAGATTGGCGGGCCACAGGGTGATACAGGTGTTACAGGAAGAAAGATAATAGTAGATACATATGGCGGAGTAGGAAGCCATGGTGGCGGGGCATTCTCTGGCAAAGATCCGAGTAAAGTAGACCGTTCTGCTTCATATATGGCACGCTATTTAGCGAAAAATATTGTAGCTTCCAAACTGGCTCAGAGATGCGAAATCCAACTGGCATACGCTATTGGTGTGGCAGAGCCTGTCAGCCTTATGGTAAATACACATGGTACAGGCAGAATAAGTGATTTAAAAATACAGAAGCTCTTATGGGAAAACTTTGACCTTACGCCAAAAGGTATAATAAGTTACCTGAAATTGAGAAGGCCTATATACAAGCGGACCGCTGCTTACGGCCATTTTGGAAGAAACGGTTTTACATGGGAAGAGACGGATAGTGCAGGCCTCTTAGCCCGTAAATCAAAAAAGCTATAAACCGAGGTATGAATCTTATAGCTTAAAATAGGAGAATAGATGAAGTACGATATAAAGGATCTAAAGCTTGCTAAAAAAGGAAGCTTGAAAATAGAATGGGCAGGTAAGGATATGCCAGTCCTTAAGATTATAAGAGAAAGATTTAAAAAAGAGAAGCCATTACAGGGCATAAAGCTTGCTTGCTGCCTGCATGTGACTAGTGAAACTGCAAACCTTATACTTGCGTTAAAAGATGGCGGTGCTGAAACTGTGCTTTGCGCTTCAAACCCTTTGTCAACCCAGGATGATGTCGCGGCATCATTGGTCAAGGATTTCGGAATAGGTGTATTTGCGATTAGGGGAGAAAATAATAAAACATATTACAAACACGCAAACGCGGCATTGGATATAAAGCCGAACATAACAATGGATGATGGCGCGGATTTGGTCTCTGCTGTGCATAAAGAGAGAAAAGATCTCGCAAAGCATATATTGGCAGGAACTGAAGAGACTACGACAGGTGTAATACGTTTAAGAGCGCTTGAGAATAAGGGGCTTTTGAAATTTCCAGTTATTGCGGTAAATGACGCCAAGACAAAGCATTTTTTTGATAATCGTTATGGAACAGGCCAATCTACAATAGATGGTATATTGCGAGCCACAAATAAGCTTTTAGCTGGTTCGATTTTTGTAGTGTGTGGTTATGGCTGGTGCGGCAGAGGCCTGGCAATGCGCGCACGCGGTGCAGGCGCGAATGTTATTGTAACTGAGATAGACTCTCTATGCGCGCTTGAGGCGACAATGGATGGTTTTCGGGTAATGCCGATTAAGCAGGCAGCAAAGATAGGAGATGTTTTTGTTACTTTAACAGGCAATACGGATGTTATAGCAAAGGATCATTTTAGATTAATGAAAGAAGGCGCTATTGTTGCAAATTCCGGGCATTTTAATGTAGAGATAAATATTCCAGAGTTGAAGAGTTTAAGCAAAAATATAAGGAAGATAAGAAGCTCTGTAGAAGAGTTTACGTTAAAAAATGGCAAGAAGATATACCTTTTAGGAGAGGGTAGGCTTATAAATTTAGCCAGCGCGGAGGGGCATCCTGCCAGTGTAATGGATATGAGCTTTGCAAATCAAGCGCTTTCGGCAGAATATGTAGTCAAAAAATCTCATAAGCTAAAGAAGCGAGTATATGCTGTGCCACAAGATATAGACGAAAACATAGCGCTTTTAAAACTTCGTTCTATGGGTATAAAGATAGATAAACTTACGCCAAAACAGAAGAAGTACCTTAGCAGCTGGGAGTTAGGCACTTAGTTTGGCGTTGGGTATTCGGTGCTTAGTGAGTAAGCGCCAAAAACTTGGGAATCTATATGAAGATAGATGATTATTTAAAACAGATGCTTAAGAAGGGAGCTTCTGACCTTTATTTTAAGGTAGCAAGCCCGCCTTGCTTCAGAATAAATGATAAGTTAATCTCTCCTGAAAGCAAAAAGATTGAACCTATTGAATTAGATCGCATACTAGACTCTATCCTGACTGATGATCAGAAGAACCGTTTTTTATCAACAAAAGAACTTGACGCGGCATACAGTATACCTGGATTAGGAAGGTTTCGTTTCAATGTTTACCTGCAGCGCGGTACCAAGGCAATAATTTTTCGTTCAATAAAGATTGATGTACCTTCTTTTAATGATTTAAATCTTCCTGTTGGTGTCATGGAAAGCCTTTCCTCGCAGCGCAGGGGGCTTATCCTCATTACAGGCCATGCTGGAAGCGGTAAATCCACAACAATAGCGTCAATGATAGATTATATAAACAATAACTTCCAAAGGCATATCATAACTATTGAGGATCCTATCGAGTTTGTCCATTCTGATAAAAAGTCTATAATTTCGCAAAGAGAGATAGGCGCTGATACGTTGGATTTTTCCAGTGCTTTACGGCACGTTATACGACAAAGCCCCGATGTTATAGTAATTGGCGAGATGCGTGACGCGATGACCATGCAGACAGCGATAATGGCTGCTGAGACAGGCCACCTGGTATTTAGTACGCTGCATACTGTTGATGCTACACAGACAGTGGAGAGAATTGTAAACTTTTTTTCACCACAGGCATACAATCAGATAAAGTTACAGTTGTCCCAGCTTTTGAAAGGTGTACTCTCTATGAGACTGATTCCAAGATCTGATAAGCCAGGCAGGGTACCTGCTTGTGAGATTATGTTAGCTACGCCCACAGTAAAAAAATATATATTGGAAGGAAAGAGTAACCAGCTTTTGTCTGTGATAGAAAAGGGCAAGCTCTTTGGCATGCAGTCATTTAATCAAGCTCTTGTAGGGTGGCTCAATAAATCTATCATAAGTAAAGAATCAGCGCTGAATTATGCTTCTAATCCTGATGAATTGGCTCTTAAACTGAAGGATATTTTATCCGGGAATGACAATTATTTTTCGTAATTAAATAAGGAGTTACGCAAATGGCAAATGTAGATATAAAAGAATTACTGCAGTATGCTGTGGATAAGGATGCGTCAGATCTGCATCTTACAGAAGGATTACCGCCTACCCTGAGAATTGATGGCCTATTGCAGCATACAACTTATCCTGTCTTGACGCGGGATGATAGCAAGAAGGCGATCTATAGCATATTGAATGATGAGCAGAAAATAAGATTTGAAACAGAGCTTGAGTTAGATATGTCTCTGTATATTCCGGACATTTCACGTTTTAGGGTAAATGTACATATACAGAGGGGCAGCGTAGAAGCCGCGTTTCGTATTATACCGTCAAAGATAAAGACAATAAAAGATCTTGGATTGCCGCCTATTGTAGCAGACCTTGCAAGAAGGCCAAATGGCCTGGTATTGGCAACAGGGCCTACCGGAATGGGAAAGAGCACTACACTTGCCGCAATGGTCGATATTATAAACAGCGAAAGACGGGATCTGATTATAAGTGTTGAAGACCCGATAGAGTA
Source organism: Candidatus Omnitrophota bacterium (assembly GCA_030593065.1). Lineage (GTDB taxonomy): Bacteria > Omnitrophota > Gorgyraeia > JABMRG01 > JABMRG01 > JAUVHV01. Next base: position 27,516 of record JAUVHV010000004.1, read on the forward strand.
TGTCCATAAAAATAAAGGGAGCATTATCAAGCAGAGAGAAGTAGGCAGCGATACCAAGAGTTTTGCAAGCGCGCTGAAGCATGCTCTGCGCCAGGATCCTAATGTCATTCTTGTCGGAGAAATGAGAGATTTAGAGACTATATCTACGGTAATTACAGCCGCGGAAACAGGCCATTTAGTCTTGAGTACGCTTCACACACCTGATGCGCCTCAGACAATAGACCGCCTTATAGATATATTTCCACCTTATCAGCAGAAACAGATTATGATACAGCTTGCCGGTTGCTTGCAGGGGGTTATATGCCAACAACTGCTTCCAAAAAAAGATGGCAATGGACGCGTTGTAGCTTGTGAAATTATGACAGGAACTTCGGCTGTACGAAGCCTAATAAGAGAGCAGAAGACAGAACAGCTTGCTACTGTTATTCAGACAAGCGCGAAGCATGGAATGATAACAATGGATAAGACATTGAAAAAGCTCTATGATGAAGGCCTGATAACAGAGGATGTTGCGCAATTTAGGGCGAAAAACAAAGGGGAATTCAATAATCTATGAGTTCCGCAAAAAAAATTAAGAGGATAGCGGTATTGACAAGCGGTGGAGACTGCGCCGGAATGAATACAGCTTTAAGGAGTGTTGTCAGGACAGCTATATATTATGGCATTAAACCTTTTGCTGTAATGTATGGATATAAGGGGCTTATAGAAGATGATTTTGTAGAGTTTAACAGGCGCTCTGTAAGTAATATTATGAATAGGGGGGGTACGGTAATAAAGACTGCGCGATCAGAGGAGTTTAAGAATAAAAAGGGCAGGTTAAAGGCTGTTGAGAATTTAAAGAAGCGTAAGATAGATGGTTTGATAGTTATAGGCGGAAATGGCTCATTTAAAGGGGCCCATCTCTTATGCGCAGAATCAGATATCAGGTGTATCGGTGTACCCGGGACTATAGATAATGATATCAATGGAACAGATTATTGTATAGGCTCGATTACCGCGGTTGGTGTTGCGCTTGATGCCATAGATAAGATACGAGATACTGTTACAAGCCTCGAAAGGATATTCGTAGTTGAAGTAATGGGCAGAGAATGCGGTTATATAGCTATGAGGGTAGCGCTTGCCGGCGGAGCAGAGGAGGTGCTGTTACCTGAAGTTAAACCGGATTTTAAGAAAATCTGCCGGGAAATAAGATCCGCGCACAAAAAAGGAAAAGTCAGCTGGATACTTGTAGTAGCTGAAGGAGCGGGGCATGGACACAAAGTAGCCCATGATATTGAAAAGATGACAGGTTATGAAACTCGTGTTATAGTACTTGGCCATATTCAACGCGGTGGAGCGCCTAATGCCATAGACAGGATACTTGCTTCCCGCTTAGGTTCATCGGCAGTTACATCATTGATAAAAGGTGAGTCAGATAAGATGGTAGGTATTATAGCGAATAAGGCAATGTTAACAGACTTTTCAAAGGCATGCAAAAAGAAACAAGAGACCGATCAGAAACTTTATCGCCTTCTTAAGATCCTGGAAGCTTAGGGAAGGGCAATATTCAAAAAAACGGATAAAATAAGGACAGTACTCTATTTTTTGCTAATAAAATAGAACGCTGTCCCTATTTTTTAAAGGGGAAAATTATTATATGTTAGAACGCATGACAATACTTGTTTTGCAGCTCGGAGTTATAATATTCGCCGCGCGTGCGGGTGGTATCTTATTTGAAAGGCTGCGTATGCCCGCTATTATAGGTGAAATAGCAGCTGGCATACTTATAGGCCCCTATCTGTTGGGCAGTGTTACCATTGCCTGGCTGGGGCACTCACTATTTCCTATGTATGGCAATTTTCCTGTTTCATTTGAATTATATGGTTTTACTACTGTAGCCTCTATTATACTTCTGTTCTTAGTGGGCCTTGAAACAGATCTTGAGATGTTTGCAAAATATTCTGTTGCAGGATTTTTTGTAGGCGCGGGTGGTGTTATTGCGTCTTTTGTTCTAGGAGACATAACCGCGGTACTACTTTCAAAATATCTGTTTGGTGTCCAATATGGATTTTCACACCCTGTCTGCCTTTTTCTCGGTGTTATCTCTACTGCTACATCAGTGGGTATAACCGCGCGCATATTATCAGAAAAGAGGAAGATGCAGTCACCGGAAGGGGTAACAATCATTTCAGGAGCGGTTATAGATGATATTCTGGGCGTTATTGCATTGGCAATAGTTATAGGTATAGCAAAAAGTGGCCATGTAGAATGGAGTAAGGTCGCGATTATGGGTGCAAAATCTATATTTATCTGGCTTGCCTTTACCGCGGCAGGGTTATTTTTTGCCCGGCATATAAGTGGTTTTTTAAAAAAATATAAAGATACAACGACAATAACTATTATGGCGCTTGGGTTAGCATTGATATTAGCGGGTATATTTGAGAAGGCAGGCCTCGCTATGATTATAGGAGCCTATGTTATGGGGCTTTCTTTATCGAGAACAGATCTGGATTACGTGATACAGGAAAAGCTTTCTTCGCTGCATAAGTTTTTTGTGCCGATATTTTTTTGTGTAATGGGCATGATGGTCAACCTCTCTACACTGGTGTCGCAGAATATACTTGTTTTTGGTATTGTCTATACAATAGTCAGTATTGCCGCTAAGATTATTGGCTGTGGTTTCCCGGCATTATTTTTAAATTTTAATATGAGAGGTGCTTTGCGGATAGGCCTTGGCATGACACCACGCGGAGAGGTGACACTTCTTATGGCAAGCATAGGTTTATCAGCCGGAATATTGGGCCAGGAGACGCTCGGTGTCATAGTGATGATGACTGTAATAACCGCTTTGGTTACACCTGGCATGCTTGCGGCTTCGCTTAAATCAGAGGCACCTGTTACAAGAAAGGCAAAACCTAAAAAACAGGCCAGCAGAAATATTCGATTTGATATGCCTTCAGACGATACTACGGAACTGGTTCTTGGCAAGGTTGTTTCAGCTTTCAATAATGAAGGTTTCTATGTGCATAGGCTTGATACGGGAGAGAGGGAGTCCAGATTATATCAGATAAGAAAAGACCAGGTGTTTATCGGTATGCGTGTCTCTTCCGTTCATATAGAGTTTGATTGTAAGGGTGAAGATGTTGTTTTTATAAACACTCTTGTTTATGAGGTACTCTGTGATCTGGAAAATACCATGAGGCAGCTTCAGATGCTTACAGATCGTTCTTCTATTGGTAAGAAGATTTTTGGCAAGCCGGGTGATAAGTTACAGAGCAGGAGAGATATCACAAAAAGGATAAATCCAGATGCGGTTGAAGCCAGGATCAAAGGGGCTTCTAAGCAAGAGATCATAGAAGAGATGGTCGGTATTATTATACGATCCGGACAGCTTGAAGACAGCAAGAAGGAGAGAGTTGTTGAGGATATTTTAGAACGTGAAAAAGTTATGTCGACAGGCATGCAATATGGAATAGCAATTCCTCACGCAAAGACTGACGCGGTAGGGAAAGTTGTATGTGCTATAGGGGTAAAGAGGGAGGGTATTGATTTCAAATCCTTAGATGGCTTACCATCTAAAATCTTTGTGATGATACTTTCTCCGAGAGGTATTACAGGCCCTCATATAAGATTTATGGCAGATATCAGTCAGTTGCTCATGGATGTCAAACGTAGAGAAAGATTGATTGAGGCAGGAAATAACCAGCAGCTTTATAAGATACTTATTGAGGCGAGCGCTTAATAAGTATAAGAGCTATTATAAAAAAGAGCATGTTTGAAATATGAGCGGCAACGATAGGCGGCAACAATCCCCCCTTACCCATTGCAAGTACAAAGTATATCGAGCCGTAATAGAATAAGCCAATTGTAATACTTATACCTATTCCTGCCATTGCGCCCCCCCTGCTTGTAGTCAAGGCGAATGGTATTCCGATAAGCATTATTATTATAGATACAAAGGGGAGGGCGCTTTTAAAATAGAGCTCGGTTTTTAAGCTATTCAGCACCTTCGGATTTTGGCCCGAAAGCCTCTTTATATAATTTTTTAGGTCTTTATAGCTCATATAACCTGTCTGCAGTTTATACTTTAGCAGGTCTTCGGGAGTCTCCGGAAACTTTAAGATCTTTTCCTTAAAGACTAATGGGTTACCGATGGTTTTTCCCAATACGTCAAACTTGTACACTATGCAGTCATAAAAAAGCCATTTTCTATTTTCCCATATAGCCTCTGAAGCTAGTATTTTTCTCTGCAATCTACGTTGATTGTCGTGCTCAATGATTATTATTCCGGTCAATCTGTTTTTTTCGGGGTCGAATTCCTGTGCGTATATAAGCTGGTTTTTCTTGCCATATACAGTTAGATTTTTTATAATTTTGAGTTTTTTATGTGTGTCATAGGTCTTCTCCATGTATTCAGTTTTTATCCTTTTAGCGGTTATAATGCCATTTGGCACGGCATTTTCATTTACCAGAAAACTGATAAGGCTCAACATTATCGCGACGGCAAAAACCGGAAGAAGCAGTTGGCTTATGCTTATGCCGCATGCCTTTGCGGCGGTAAGCTCATTATTTTTGTTGAGGTTGCTGAGCATATAGACAATAGAAAGAAGGCTTGCTATGGGTACAGTCTGGACAAAGATAAGAGGCGTAAAAGAACTATAGTATTGAAACAGTATGCTGATAGGAACCTTATTGCGTAATATCTCATCTAAGTGGCCAAAGATATCCATAATTATATAAAGAAATGTGAATAGGAACAGGCAATAGGCGAGAGGCATTAAGAATTTTTTTATAAGATAACGGTCAAGTATTTTCATTGTTCTATGATTATAAATGTTAATATAACGCCAATCAAAAAATAGGCGGCATTAGCTATCCAGACCCCTATTATTGGTGGAACTATATCGCGTAATGATAATGCTATGCCGCCAAATAATAGAAGATAATAGATTAGGAGTATTATAAGGCTGATGGCAAAGCCTATTGCTTTTTCGCGTTTTTTGGTATTTATAGCCAGGGGAAGCGCCACAAGTACAAAAACGAAACTTGAAAATGCCATAGCGATCTTTCTGTGTATTTCCGTAAGCCTTCTCCGAATCTCTTTTTTTATATGTTTTGATGTAACCCCCGTAGCTTTTAGGCTTGCGATATCTTCTTTTAATTCCTTGATTGTCATATCCTTTATTTTTTTTCTGAATTTACCCCTGGAAAGGCTTTTTTCCAGGTCAAGGGTCATGTCGTATGTTTTAAAAGTGAGTTTATAAAACATATTCGGATCTTCCGGATTGGGCTCATCCGCTGTGCCATCTGTCAGTTTTAATGTTATGGCATTTCCATTGGGATGCGTTATAAGCCTGCCTTTTTTTGCTATAATAGTTCTGGTTGGCCCTTTTTCTCTAAGCTGATAAATTAGTATGCCTTCAAGGGCATCGCCATCAATACTGTTTACGCGTACGATATAACCTTTAAAGCTTTTAATAAATGTACCAGGTTCCAGGTATGCGGCAGGATTTTTTAAGGCTGCGCCTTTTACAAGCTTGATAGATGCAAAATGAGACGCTGGAAGCACCCTGTCATTTAAATAGACAGATCCGAGGCTTATTATAAGCGCTATGATTAATACCGGAAGGCCGATCTTGTATAGGCTTATACCGTTTGCCTTCATCGCGGTTATTTCGTTATCTGAAGCAAGCCTGCTGAAACAGAGTACGGTAGCTGTTAGTATCGCCATGGGTATCGTATAGCTTAAGATGTAAGGTATGAGATAGAAAAAAAGTCTTATTATATCCTGTATATTTACACCCTTATTTAATAAAAGGTCCGCAAGTTTAAGCATGTTACCTATTAGCAGGACAAAGGTAAAGACTCCTAATGAGGCCAGGAGAGGGCCGAGAATCTCTTTTATTATATAATTTCTTAATATTTTCATTCTTATTTTTAATTATACCCCTTTTGTCAGAGTAAGTACATATACTGAACCTGCACCGTATTTAGTCAATATCCTTGAACACTCATTTACTGTAGCGCCTGTAGTAAATACATCATCAACAAGAAGGACATTTTTGCCTTTGAATGGCGCTGTGTCTCCCGGGGCAAAGGCATTCTCTATATTTTTTAGTCTTTCTGTTTTTTTAAGATTTATCTGTTTTTTGGTGTGCTTAAGCTTTAGAATGGATTTTTTTGTATATTTCATATTAAGCTGCAGCGAAAGCCCTTTAGCCAATATATCAGATTGATTAAAACCCCTCTTCCTCTTATCTGATATATGCATAGGTACCCCAGTTACAATATCTATCTCTTTATATTGGATATAGTCAATAGCGAAAATATGCAAGAGGCCTATAAGCGTATTTTTAAGATATAGCTTTCTGTTGTATTTGAATTTATGCACAAGCTCTTTTACAAGCCCCTCATATTTGCAGCAGTGCCAAACTTGTTTGAAAAAGGAGTTTTTATCAGTTAAAGCATGAAGAGGGGGAAAACTCAGTTTGAGTTTTCTAAAACAGCCCTGGCAGAGGTAAACCTTACTGTTGTAGGGTAAATTTTTCCCGCAACCCTGACAAAAGATAGGGAAAACCAGATTTAATGCTGCTTGTGATATTCCATAAGCAAGCTGCCTCATATTCCGATAATATACCACCAAAAAACTTCATTGTCAACGACGGTTTATCAAAAGCTTTATAAACGCGTTGCTCAATAAAAAATGCTGCCTATAATCTCTAATTTACTACCCTGGCTTAGATGGGGTAGTGGATAACATTTTTTGCTTGCATATATCCTATTTTTCCATATAATAGTCTTAACTTTCCTTAAGTAAAAATAAACAATTTATATAACCAGAAAGGAGTTCGGACAGTGGGATTTATAACATCTAAGGGTTTGTTTGAAAAAGCTTTAAAAGAAGGATATGCGGTAGGTGCGTTCAATGTAAACAATATGGAGATTGTTCAGGGCATAACAGAAGCGGTCAAGGAAAAGAACGCGCCGCTTATCTTGCAGGTTTCCGCAGGCGCTCGTAAATACGCGAAACATGCCTACTTAGTCCATCTTATTCAGGCTGCGATGGAAGATACAATACTTGATATCGTACTGCATCTTGATCATGGAGAGGATTTTGAGATATGCAAGGCTTGTATCGACGGTGGATTTACTTCGGTTATGATAGACGGTTCACAACACCCGCTTCAGGAAAATATACGCCTCACAAAACAGGTTGTAGATTATGCCCATCCCAAGGGTGTCGTAGTGGAAGCAGAGCTAGGGCGTTTGAAAGGTGTTGAGGATAATATCTCTGTATCTGAGAAAGAGGCTATTCTCACAGATCCGGATGAAGCTGTAGAGCTTGTGAAAGAGACGGGCTGTGATTCTTTAGCTATTGCTATAGGTACAAGCCACGGCGCCTATAAATTTAGCGGAGAACCAAAGCTTTACTTCGATAGGTTAAAAGAGATAGAGGATAAGCTTCCAGGTTTTCCATTGGTGCTTCATGGCGCGTCAAGTGTTCTGCCTGAGTTGGTCAGGATTTGCAATGAGCATGGCGGAAAACTCCCCGGCACAAGGGGTGTTCCTGAAGACGCCATAACTAAAGCAGCCGGAATGAATGTCTGCAAGGTCAACATCGATACAGACCTTCGGCTTGCCATGACAGCCATGATAAGGGAGGAGTTTGATAAAAACCCTGAAAACTTTGATCCGCGTAAATATTTAGCCCCAGCACGCGAGGCGATTAAAAACGTCGTTAGCCACAAGCTTGATATACTTGGCTGCGCAAACAAAGCATAAAATATGGCCAACGCTTATATCTCCAGATATATAGAGGATGCCTATATCGAAATGATACTCAGGTTTGCTATTGCTGCTGAGTATAAAGATAGTGAGATAGGTTGCCATATTATACGAGTAAGTGACTATTCTATGGCAATAGCAAGGAGCCTGAACTTCTCACCCAAAAAGCTGAAAATCATCAGATTTGCCTCTATCATGCATGATATAGGAAAGATTGGCATTCCGAGCGCTGTATTGCACAAGAAAGATTTTACTTCAAAAGATTACGACAGGATAAAAGAGCATACCAAAATTGGCGGCAGGATATTTTCAGGTTCCCTATCACCAATACTGAAAGTAGCAGGTGAAATCGCGCTATATCATCATGAATGGTATGATGGGAGCGGTTACCCCTTTGGGCTTAAGGCAAGGAAGATACCGCTTTACGCGAGAATAGTAGCTATAGCAGATGCTTTTGACGTGATAGTCTCAGAGAGATCTTACAAAAAATCCGAGACTATAGATAAGGCAATAGAGGTAATAAAAAGACGCAAGGGGACCCAGTTTGATCCGGGTATTGTCGATGCTTTTATAAAAGCGCTCCCTTCCATAAGGGAGACATTAAAGGCTACACATACAATAGATGATTTTTTAAAAGAGAACAAGAGGTTTTTGAGAAAGGCTTAGGAGCTAAATAGCATGACCAGAGAACTTGTATTTGGAATATTCGGAGGTTTAGGGTTATTTATATATGGTATACACCTTATGGGTGATGGCCTGCAGAGAGTTGCGGGAGATAGGTTTCGTAATGTATTAAAAGCACTTACATCTCATCCAATAAAAGGGGTGCTGGTAGGCGCTGGAATAACAGCGCTTATTCAGAGTTCAAGCGCTACAACGGTTATGGTAGTCGGTTTTGTAAATGCCGGCCTTATGACATTTGTGCAATCGCTTGGTGTGATATTCGGTGCCAATATCGGTACTACTATAACAGCGCAGATCATAGCATTTAAACTTACCAATTATGCCTTGCCCATTATAGGTATAGGCATGGTGTTAAATATATTTGCCAAGAAAAGATTTTGGAAATTTTTAGGACTCTTTCTTTTAGGGTTTGGAATTCTATTCTTAGGCTTGAATATAATGACAAGCGTAGTCAAGCCATTTGCCGATAATCCAGCTGTTATAAACGCCTTTGTCTCTATTAATAACAGGGTTCTGTATGGTGTGTTGATAGGCGCGGCAATAACAGCACTCATACAAAGTTCCAGCGTTACTGTGGGCATTATATTAAGTTTGGTATCTATAGGACTTATTGATATAGATGGAGCTATACCTATAATACTGGGCGCGAATATAGGTACGTGTATTACTGTTATGTTAGCCTCTATTGGCACCAGCATATCCGCGAGGAGGGCAGCGATAGCACACCTTTTATATAATGTAATAGGCGCCATATTATTCCTTATTGTTCTTAAGCCTTTTACAGCTTTGATTACTCATACTTCTTCCAGTATTATCAGGCAATGTGCGAATGCTCATACTATAATGAAGATAATAGAAGCGTGTGTATTTCTTCCCTTTATAGGGCTTTTCGCAAGACTGATAGAGAAGATTGTTCCCGGTAAAGCGATTATGATAGAGACAGGGCCTAAATATCTGGAAAAACACCTGATAAATACACCTGTCTTTGCGTTGGATGCCGCTACAAAAGAGATAGTAGTCATGGCTGACCATGCAAAAGAGATGGTTATTGAGGCGGCAGATGGATTTATTAATCTTGATGAGAAGGCATTAAAAGATCTGCCAAAAAGAGAAGAGGCGCTCGATAGCCTGCAGGAAGCTATTACAGATTATCTTATGTCTCTTACCCAGCGTGATTTAAGTGAAGAAGAATCGAGAAGAATACCAGCCTTACTCCACTCTGTAAATGATATTGAAAGGATAGGGGATCATTCAGAAAACCTGATGGAACTTGCAATAAGAAGAATAGAAGGAAATCTTCCGTTTAGCAAAGAGGCTATAGATGAGATAAAGCTTATGCTTGGCAAGATAGATGGCATGTTGGATGGCGCTATCAAAGCCCTTACTACAAATTCTGTTGAAGACGCGAAAAAGGTTCTGTTAATCGAGGATGAGGTAGATGATCTCACAGAAAGATTGCGGCAGAATCATATAGACAGGCTTGGTAAGCGAGTGTGCAATGTCCGCTCAGGAATAGTTTTCCTTGATATAATAAGTAATCTTGAAAAGATAGGTGACCACATTACCAATGTTGCCCAGGCAGTAATGGGCAGGCTTCAGTGGGATGCAGCACGTTGATAATATTGATAAGGAGTATCTGGTATGGAATGCAAGCTAAGCCAGAATAAGAAAGTATGTAACTGCAGTTATGAACCATGCAGCAGGAAAGGCATATGCTGCGAATGCATAGCATATCATAGAAATAATAATGAACTTCCTGCCTGTTATTTTTCCAACGATATTGAGAAGGCCTATGACCGCAGTATCGAGAACTTTATAAGACATTATAAGGGGTAGCAGATGCTTAAGAGAATTCTCGTGGAATTAAGAGCCCACGCGCCATTTACAGTCTTTGGCGCTATAAGCGGTATCGCGCTGATGTGGGTATTTAAGGATATGCCCGAAACAATGGCTCACAGGGCTTTTTATTTTTTTCATCCGCTCCATGTTGTATTGAGTGCACTTGTGACATCTTCAATGTATCGACGCTATAAATGCCACGCATCGGGATTTAAGTGTAATATCTGGGTTTTACTTTTTATAGGATATGCAGGTTCTGTCGGCGTGGCTACTCTTAGCGATTCAGTCATACCTTTTATAGGAGAGGCGTTTCTTAATCTGCCTAATAGGCGTATACACATAGGTTTTATTGAAGAATGGTATCTTATAAACCCCGCTGCTATAATAGGGGTTGCTATAGGATATTTCTGGTCAGACACAAAATTTCCCCATTCAGGCCATGTCCTTTTAAGCACATGGGCATCGCTGTTTCATGTTATCATGGCTTTAGGGGGACAGATCTATTGGTATACCTATGTAGTTATTTGTGTATTTCTCTTTATCGCTGTATGGCTGCCATGCTGTATAAGTGATATTGTATTCCCGCTTCTTTTTGTGAACAATAAGAATAAAGTGTAAAAATAAATGGAACAGATAATATTAAAGCAGACCCCCTTATTCCAATTACACAAGAATTTAGGCGCAAAGCTTGCCCCTTTTGGCGAATGGCTTATGCCTATACAGTATGAAGGGATTATCGCGGAGCATAACTGGGCCCGCCGATCAGCGGCTTTATTCGATATATGCCATATGGGAGAGTTTATTATTTATGGCAATGCCAAAAGTTGTGGGCTGGAGAATATAATTACATTTGATATCTCAACTATGCCCCTGGGGAGCTGTAGATATGGTTTTATGCTTAATGAGAATGGCGGCATAATAGATGACCTGATAATATATAGATTGGAACAGGAAAAGTATATGCTCGTTGTGAATGCCGCAACAAGGGATAAGGACTTCGAACATATTAAAAAGAACCTCTCAACAGGCACCGTATTAGAAGATATATCGGATCATACCGCAAAGCTTGATCTGCAAGGGCCCTTGTCGCGGGATATCTTGACAAGATTACTTGGCCCGGATATATTAGGTTTGAAATATTATCATTTTATTGAATTAATGATTTTAAGTAAACAGGCTATTGTGAGCCGCACCGGTTATACAGGTGAGCTCGGGTTTGAAATTTACATAGATATAGAACACGCAACAGAGATGTGGAATATGCTGCTTAAGAGCGTGGAAGTAAAGCCAGCAGGCCTTGGCGCAAGAGATACCCTGCGCCTTGAGATGGGATTTCCTTTATACGGACAGGATATAGACGAGGAGACAACACCTTTAGAGGCAGGCCTTGATAGATTTATAGATCTTAATAAGTTTTTTTTAGGGAAAAATATTCTTTTAAAGCAGAGAGAAGAGGGCCTTAGCAGAAGGTTCATATCGTTTATTTCAGACTCAAGGCGCAGCCCGCGCCATAATGATAAGATTATATCAGAGAAGAGAGAGGTGGGCGCAGTAACGAGCGGATCATTTTCACCAAGCCTCGGTTTTGGCATAGGGATGGGTTATGTGGAGAATGGCTATGACTGGCTTGGCCTGAAAATTGTTGTAAAGAATGAGAGAGCAGAGCTTTTGGCCCAGATAACAGACAAACCATTTTATAAGTCAGGGAGCGCGCGAAAATGAATATACCGGAAGAATTATTATATACAAGGTCGCATGAATGGGTAAGGATAGAAGGAGATATCGCGATAATTGGTATAACCGATTACGCGCAAAACTCTTTAGGTGATATTACTTTTGTTGAGCTGCCTGAAAAAGGCGCTGAAATAAAACAGGCAAACATGTTTGCAACCGTGGAATCTGTTAAAGCGGCCTCAGATGTCTATGCGCCGTTGTCAGGCACTATAAATAAAATAAATCAGGACATAATAGATTCACCGGAACTTGTGAATCGGTCGCCCTATGAAAAGAGCTGGTTTGCCGCTATTAACATAAAAGATGAAGATGAGAAAAACAGACTCCTGAAGGCTTCGGATTATAAAAGTTATGTAGAAGGGCTTGGCCGTAAGTGACTTATATTCCTCACACAAAAGAAGAGACAAGAGAGATGCTCGATATAATAGGCGTATCCTCTATTGAAGAGCTGTTTAAGGATATAAAGCCGGACCTAAGGCCTAAGTCTTTTGATATCCCTAAGAACAGATCGGAGATAGAGGTTATCAGGCATATGCAGGAGCTTGCATCAAAAAACGCGGCACATCTTACAAATTTTCTTGGCGCAGGTTTTTATGATCATTATATTCCGGCTGCTGTAGACGCTATTACCAGCCGCCCTGAATTTTATACGGCCTATACACCATATCAGTCTGAATCCTCACAAGGCTGGCTCCAATCTATCTATGAATACCAGAGCGCAATATGCGAACTTACGGGCTTAGATTGCGCGAATGCGTCATTATATGATGGAGGTACAGCTTTGTATGAAGCGGCTATGATGGCTATAAGGATTACTGGTAAAACCAGGATAATTATGGATAGCGGCGTAAACCTTATCTACAGGACTATGCTCTATACATATACATCAAATCTTAATATAGAGTTTGTGGAGACCCCTGTTGTGCACGGGCAGAGTTCGCGTGAACAGATATATAAGCATATTGATGAAAGAACAGCGGCTGTAATAGTCCAGAATCCTAACTTTTTTGGCGCCATTGATGACCATTCAGATATTATAGAAAAGGCCCATTCATTCGGCGCGTTGGCAATAATGAGCGTGTATCCCTTATCATTAGGGGTTCTTAAGACTCCAGGTGAGATGAATGTCGATATAGCAACGGGCGAAGGCCAGAGCTTGGGTATTCCATTATCTTTTGGCGGGCCTTATCTGGGGGTTATGGCGTGCAAAAAGGATTTTGTAAGAAAGATGCCGGGTAGGATTGTCGGTGCTACGGTTGATAAGGATGGAAAGAGGGGATTTGTCTTAACACTGCAGGCAAGAGAGCAGCATATAAGGCGGGAAAGAGCTACATCAAATATATGTTCAAATGAGGCGTTATGCGCTTTAAGGGCATCAGTCTATGTTTCGCTTCTGGGCAAAGAGGGTATTATAGAGCTTGCAAGGCTAAATCATCGTAAGAGTGAATTCGCGAAAGACATACTCGGCAGGGTATCAGGCGTAGAGGTAAAGAGGAGCTCCCCTACATTCAACGAGTTTACGCTTATACTTAATAAAAATGCGGATGTTGTTGCGCAGAAGATGATAGATAAAGGTTTTGCGGCGGGATTTCCTTTGGGAAGATTTTATAAAGGCATGAACCGTTATCTTCTCGTTGCTGTTACAGAGAAGAGAACAAAAGAAGAGATTGAAAAATTCGCGGAAGCGTTGGAAAAAGTCTTATGCGATTAATATATGAGAAGAGCGTAAAGGGTAGAAGAGGTTTTAAGCTGCCTCAACCGGATGTACCGGAACAGGAAGGGATACCTGCCAAGTTCAGCCGAAAGCATAAGGCTAATCTGCCCGAGGCCTCTGAACTGGATGTGATACGCCATTTTACTAATCTTTCGTGTATGAATTTTTCAGTGGATAATAATTTTTATCCGCTTGGTTCCTGTACAATGAAATACAATCCAAAGTTTACTGAGAAGATAGTAAAGATCGAGGGATTTCTGGAGCTTCATCCTCTTATTCCGCAGCTTTTAGGTGGTGGAAGGCTTGCGCAGGGGGCATTGGAAATAATATACAATACAGAAAAGCTTCTTTGTGAGATTACAGGCATGAAGGCATTCACTATGCAGCCATTGGCAGGTGCCCATGGTGAGCTTACAGGGGCCATGCTTATCGCGGCGTATCACAAGAACAAAGGCTGTCGCAGGAGGCATATTATAGTTCCTGATTCTTCACATGGTACTAATCCCGCAAGCGCGGCTATAGCAGGATATGATGTTATAATTATAAAGACCGATAAAGACGGCTGCATGGATATAAAAGAGTTTAAGCAGAAGCTTAATAAAGATACGGCCGCTGTTATGTTGACGTGCCCTAACACGCTTGGCCTTTTCAATACCAGGATAAAGGAGATTACAGGCCTTGCCCATTCCGTAGGCGCGCTTGTCTATTATGATGGAGCAAATTTAAATGCTATAATGGGAAAGTGCCGCCCGGGGGATATTGGTTTTGATGTTGTACACCTTAATCTGCATAAAACATTCGCAACCCCTCATGGCGGAGGAGGCCCTGGCGCGGGGCCCGTAGGAGTTAGCGGAAGCCTTGTTAAGTTTCTACCGATATCGAGAGTTATGAAGCGTCCTGGAGGCGTGTTTTATCTGAATTACAATAACAAAGAATCTATAGGATACATCGCACCGTTTTACGGAAATTTCGCGGTCATACTTAAAGCGTATGCGTATATGCTTATCCTGGGCAAAGACGGCCTTATAAAGGCAAGTGAATACGCGGTTTTAAACGCAAACTATATATTATCGCGACTTAAGGATTATTATAAACTAGCTTTTAACAGAAGATGTATGCATGAGTGTGTCTTCTCCGCTTCAAGGCAAACAGAAAAAGGTGTTCATGCGTTAGATATCGCAAAGTATCTTATTGATAAAGGTTTTCATCCACCCACAATATATTTTCCGCTTATTGTTAAAGAGGCTATGATGATAGAACCTACTGAAACAGAACCGAAAGAGACAATAGATGGTTTTATAGATACCATGATAGAGGCTGCAAAGCTTGCGGAAACTGACCCGGAAAAGCTTACAACCGCACCGCGAACCATGCCTGTTAAACGCCTTGATGAGACAAAAGCAGCTCGTGATTTAAATCTTCGCTGGAAACCAACATAGAGCGTAGAATGGTTCTTGACATATTATGAAAAAATGGAGAGTAATAGATACAGGTTATCTCGGCTGCTATTCTAATATGGCTATTGATGAGGCACTGCTTAAGAGATATGATCCTGCCGGGGGACTGCCTGTATTAAGAATTTATGGCTGGAAGCCGCAGGCATTTTCAATCGGCTATTCTCAGAATCCCCAGACCGAGCTTGACCTTGATAAGTGTAGAGCTGAAAGAATAGATTTTGTGCGCAGAATAACAGGCGGGGGAGTGATATTTCACAAAAACGAACTTACTTACAGCATCGTCTGCTCAAAAGAGGATTTAGGGCTTTCTACCTTTTCTAAAGAGGCATATAGAATACTCTGTTCATTTATAGTAAGGACATATCAGAATCTGGGCCTTCAAGCAGAATACTCCTTACAAGAGACCGTAAGGCGGAGCAAGAGCTGGTTCTGTTTTACAGAGAGGGAGAGATACGATATTGTTATTAATGGTAAAAAGATAGGCGGGAATGCTCAGAGGCGTAAAAAGGGCATAATATTCCAGCATGGTTCTATACCACTTAGATCTGATCTTAAACAAGCCCTACCTCTATTACGAAACTGCCCGAAAATCGATAAGACAAAAATCACCTCATTGAGTGGGGCGCTTGGCCAGGATATATCATATAGCAGATTAAAAAGCCTGCTTATGGAATCCTTTAAACAGGCCTTTGGTGTAGATATTGTAGAGAATGGCCTAAACCAAAAAGAGAGAGCGCTTACCGCACTTTTGTTAAATGGAAAATACGCAAAAGAAGAATGGAACCTATATAGAGATGTTAGTAGCTCAGAAGCCCGCGTGGCTTAATAAAAAGATAAATCTACGAGACTGCAATAAGATGCAGCAGCTCTTAAGAGGCTTGAAGCTGCATACTGTCTGTGAAGAAGCAGCGTGCCCTAATATATCAGAGTGTTTTAAAAAGCAGACAGCGGCATTTATGATTCTTGGCCGAAACTGCACAAGGAATTGCGGTTTTTGTAATATTGGCCATGGGGAACCCTCGCCTGTTGATAATGCTGAAGCCAAGCATGTTGCGGAGGCGGTTTTTCATCTGGGCTTGCGCCATGTGGTGATCACAAGTGTTACGCGCGATGATTTAAAAGATGGAGGTGCCCGGCAGTTTGCAGAGACGGTCTTAGCGGTTCGGAAAAGCTGTGGTAATGTTATTATCGAGGTTCTTATACCGGATCTTAATGCTGACAGGGCCTCTATCGGGATAGTAGTAGACTCAGCTCCTGATATTATAAATCATAATCTTGAAACCGTATCAAGGTTATATCCGGAAGTAAGGCCAAGGGCTGATTACAGACGTTCTCTGAACGTATTAAAGATTGTAAAGGAGCTCTCCGGCAGTAACATCTATACAAAGAGTGGGATTATGGCCGGCCTTGGCGAGAGAGAGGGTGAGGTTTTGGATCTCTTTCTGGATCTAAGAAGAGTCGGATGCGATTTTTTAAGTATTGGCCAATATCTCGCGCCAAGTAAGAGCCACTATCCTGTTAAAGAGTATATAAATGCCGAACTGTTCGGCTATTACAAGCAAAAGGCGGAAGAAGCGAGATTCCGATTTGTGGCCAGCGCGGCCTATGTAAGAAGTTCTTATATGGCAGAAGAGTATATAAGCAAGGAGAGGTTATGAGAGTAGTGGTAACAGGAGGCGCCGGCTTTATAGGAAGCGCGCTATTATGGAAACTGAATCAGCAGGGAATATACGATATTATAGTTGTTGATATTGGGGATAAAGGGAAAGATTCAAAAAACCTTAAAAACAAAAAGATCTCAGATTATGTTGAACGTGACAAGTTTCTTAATCTTGTTGAAAACAACAAACTTGATAAGTCTATAGATGTGATAATACATTTCGGGGCTTGCGCAGATACAATAGAGACCAACAGTGTGTATCTTGCAAGAAACAATTATCTCTATTCAAGGAAGCTTGCTCAGTGGTCGCTTAAGAATGATAAGCGTTTTCTTTACGCGAGCAGTGCTTCAACATATGGCGCTGGAGAACTCGGTTATTCTGATAAGGATGAATTTATCCCTCGCCTTAAGCCGTTGAATGAGTATGGCAAATCAAAGCAGATTTTTGACTTGTGGGTTTTTGAGAACGGATTGCAGGAGAAGCTTACGGGTTTTAAATTCTTTAATGTATATGGCCCTAATGAATACCATAAACAAGACATGCGTAGCATGGTAAATAAAGGTTATCACCAGATAATAGAGACGGGCAAGTTAAAGCTCTTTAAATCGCATAAGCCTGGATATAAAGACGGTGAGCAGAAGAGAGATTTTATCTATATAAAAGACGCTCTTGAGATAGTATGGTTTTTTTTGGATAACCACGACAAAAAAGGAATATTTAATGTAGGAACTGCCCATGCTCATACATGGAACGAGCTTGCCGATGCCTTGTTCGCGGCGCTCGGTTTGGAACCGAATATAGAATATTTTGATATGCCGGATAATATAAAAGGCCAATACCAGTATTTTACAGAAGCGGACATTTCGAAGCTGAGGGCAGCGGGTTGTGATTTTAAGTTTACGGATATGAAAGAGGCTGTTAAGGATTATGTCGGTTATCTTAAGGAACAATCCTATGTTTAAAAGAAGAATATATTTAGATAACAACGCTACGACACCGCTTCACCCTGATGTGAAGAAGTCTCTTACAGATACCATGAAGGTATTTGGTAATGTTTCAAGCATGCATAGTTTTGGAAGGGAGGCAAAGGCTCAATTAGAGAATGCCAGGAGCAGAATAGCCTCTTTTATAAATGCCAATTCTGATGAGATTATCTTTGTTGGAAGCGGTTCAGAGGCAAATAATACTGTCTTGAATATGGTATCATGCTGCTCTTATATGTGCAGCAATAAATGCAAAGACAGGCACCAGATACTGATATCAGAGATTGAACACCCCTGTATATTAGAGACCTCGAAATGTTTAGCGGAAAAAGGCATATCAGTATCATATGTAAGCGTTGACAAATATGGTAAAATAGACATGGGCCAGTTAAAGAAGAGGCTCTCAGAAGGCATTATGCTTGTCTCTGTTATGATGGCAAACAATGAGATAGGTACTATCCAGGATATAAAAGAGATCTCAAGGATAGTGCATGATAAGGGAGCGTTATTCCATACAGATGCTGTTCAGGCGGTTGGAAAGATATTCGTCGATGTTAAGGGCCTGGATGCGGACTTTTTGTCATTCTCCGCCCATAAGATATACGGCCCGAAGGGTGTAGGCGCGCTATATGTAAAGAGTGGTTCACCGTTTTGTCCGTTTATAAGAGGTGGCCATCAGGAACAGGGTAGGCGCGCCGGCACAGAGAATACCCTTGGTATAGTAGGAATGGCAGCTGCTATCGATGCCAGAAAGAGAGAGATGGCTCCCGAGGCAGAACGCCTTAAAAGGATGAGAGAGAGGCTCAGAAATTTTATTAAAGATAATATACCTGATGTAACTTTTAACGGCCATCCGGATGATTCTTTGCCAGGCACTCTCAACGTATCTTTTAAAGGCGCTGAAGGCGAGGCAATACTTTTATATCTTGATTTAGAAGGTATTGCCGTTTCAACGGGTTCTGCATGCGCGTCTGGCTCGCTTGATCCATCTCATGTGCTGCTTGCGATAAAGATAGGACATGAAAATGCTCATGGGGCAATACGTTTCAGCCTTGGACGCGAAACCACGGATAATGATATAGATTATGTTATCGACAAATTACCCCTGGTAGTTGAGAAAGTGCGCGGAATGTCATCAGCATATTCTAAGAGACAGGTAAAGCAATGACAGAGCCTCTTAAATGGGTATATACTGAAAAGGTCAAAGAGCATTTTATCAATCCAAAAAATGTGTTAAAGGATGATACTGAATATAACGCGGATGGTGAAGGCGTTGTCGGTAATATTAAATGCGGTGACCAGATGCTTATGATGATAAAGGTTGACAAGGATACTCAGACAATATTAGATTGCAAATGGAAGACCTATGGTTGCGCGAGCGCGATAGCTTCAACTTCTATCTTGTCAGAGAAGGTTAAAGGTATGAAACTGGATGATGCT
The DNA here is from genome assembly GCA_030593065.1 of Candidatus Omnitrophota bacterium. Lineage (GTDB taxonomy): Bacteria > Omnitrophota > Gorgyraeia > JABMRG01 > JABMRG01 > JAUVHV01. The sequence goes on from JAUVHV010000004.1 coordinate 46,792, forward strand.
TATAAGATATCCCCAAAGGATATCGTAAAAGAGCTTGGGGGTTTGCCGGAGCATAAGATACACTGCTCCGTGCTTGGTGATAAGGCCCTTCGCGCCGCTATAGATGATTATTATAAACGCAATGGCATGGGTGATAAGATAAAGAGGGAGGCAGCGCGAATAATCTGCAAGTGCATGAATATTACAGATCATGAGATAGAGAATGCTGTTCTTGAAGGCGCAAGGACGTATCTGCAGCTTCAGGAGAAGACAAAAATAGGTACGGTATGCGGCCAGTGCAAAGAAGAGACTTTGAGGCTTTTAGAAGAGTACAAGAACAGACATCTTAAATAGAAAGCGAGGTGATATGCATGTTTACAGAAAAGTGGATGCTTATGCCGGTTGCGCATTGTAAAGAAGGTTGTAGTATACAGTCCTGGGCATGACATTAAACCGCCCTTTACAAAAAGGATTAATCATCAGACAAACAGGAGATAACATACATGTTAAAAGAAAGGGTAGAAGCGGTATTGAGTAAGATAAGGCCTTCGCTACAAAATGACGGAGGCGATGTAGAGTTGATAGATGTGGGTGAGAATGGTGTTGTAAAGGTAAGGTTAAAAGGGGCGTGTGCCGGGTGCCCTATGAGCCAGATGACACTTAAGCAAGGCATAGAGGCTACATTAAAGCAGGAGATACCTGAGGTAAAAGAGGTGGTATCTTTGTAATATGAAGATTAATGACAGCTTAATATTTTTTTTGCAAAAACAACATTACGCGGTTATATCTACTATCGACAAAAATAGCTCAATACATAATTCCTGCAAAGGCATTGTTGAGATAGATAAGCGGGGCAAGATCTATCTTTTAGATCTTTATAAGCAGAAAACATATGAAAACTTAAAGCGCAATCCTAATATAGCATTGACCGTAATCGATGAGCATAAATTTGAAGGTTATTCATTAAAAGGCAAAGCAAAGATTGTATCAGGGGATAAGATAACGAAAAAGACCATGAAGGCATGGGAGAAGAAACTAACAGGCAGGATATCTCAGAGAATAATAAAGAATATAAAAGGAGAAAAAGGCCATCCTAAGCATCCGGAGACGTTGTTTCCAGAGCCAGAATACATAATCGAGATGGATATAGAAGAGATCATAGATCTTACCCCACGGGCTCTGAAGCGATAGAGAAACAGAAAGAAGGAAAACATGAAGAATATAAAGGGCACAAAGACAGAAAAGAACCTGTTGGCATCATTCGCGGGAGAGAGCCAGGCAAGAAACCGTTACACATATTTTGCCAGTGCCGCAAAGAAAGCCGGATATGAACAGATAGCGGCAATATTTTTAGAGACAGCAGACAATGAAAAAGAGCATGCAAAAAGGTTCTTTAAATTGTTAGAAGGCGGTAGCGTAGAGATACAGGCAACCTATCCAGCCGGTATAATAGGTGATACAGCTCAGAACCTGGAAGCAGCCGTGTCAGGGGAGAATGAGGAGTGGACAAAGCTTTACAAAGACGCGGAGAAAGAAGCAAGAGAGGAAGGATTTGATGAGATAGCGGATCAGTTTAAAGAGATAGCGGAAGTAGAGGAGGAGCATGAAAAGCGCTATCGCAGGCTCCTTGAAAACATAAAAGACAAAAAGGTGTTTAAAAAGGACACAATCGTAAAATGGAAATGCCGTAATTGTGGGTATGTGCACGAGAGCAGCGAGGCGCCTGATGAATGCCCGGCATGCCATCATCCGCAGAGTTATTATGAATTGCTTTGCGAAAATTATTAAAAATTAAAATTAAAAAAAAGGGGGGGTTTTGTGATGAACGGTTATGTATGCAAGGTGTGTAAATATATAGCTATCGATGGTAATGCGCCGGAACATTGCCCTGTCTGCGGCGCGCCAAAAAGCGCTTTTGCGGAGAATGAAAACGCTATAAAACAACCTCAGGATACAAGCAACCTATCAGACCTTGAGAAGAAGCATATACCGGTTATAACAGTGGTAAAGAAATGCGGCCTTATTTCAGATGGCTGCATAGACGCGCATGTAAAGTTGGGTGAGATCCAGCACCCCATGGAACAGTCCCATTACATAATGCACATAGATTTTTATATTGATAAAGAATTTGTAGCGCGAGTGCATCTTACCCCAGAGCGATTAAATCCCGCGGCGGCATTACATCTTAAGAACCAGGAAGGCAAGATAGAGGCGATAGCTTTATGCAACCAGCATGGCGCGTGGTTCAATGAAGCAGAACTCTAAGATGGGATCATGATAATATTTGAGACAGAGGTCATTGCCGTCATAGACAGGGCCCCTGGAGTAAAGAGTTTTAGATTCAAGACAGATAAGAGGCTTTCATTCAAACCCGGCCAGTTTTTCTTTGTTGGTATTATGATAAACGGAGAAGAACGGACAAAGCATTTCTCCTTTTCTAATTCACCTACTGAAGCAGATTATATAGAGTTTACAAAGCGCCTTACCAACAGTGATTTTTCTGATGCCTTAAACCGTCTTAAAGCAGGCGAGTGGGCTAAGATAAAAGCACCTTATGGTAATTTCATACTCAACGGTAAATATGAAAAAATAGCTTTCTTATCAGGTGGCATAGGTATAACTCCGATAAGGAGTATATCAAAGTATGTAGTTGATAAAGATTTCTCTACTGATATAGTGCTGTTATATGGCAACAATAGAGAGGCAGACATTATATTTAAGCGGGATTTTGATTCTATGGCTGAGAAGAGAGATAATTTTAGAGTAGTCTACACTCTTACTTCTAAGGATATAGACAAGGATAACTGGCAGGGCAGGACAGGATATATAGATGCTGATATGATAAGAAAGGAGATACCCGATTACAAAGAGAGAGTCTTTTTTATCTGTGGCCCACCTGCTATGGTTGAGACATTAAATAACACTTTAGAGAAAAAGTTGAATATCCCTACAGATAAAATAATAACAGAGAATTTCACAGGATATTAATATGCGAAAAGAACCGCCTTGCTGTGAAGTTACAAGAAAGAGATGGTATCTAAATAAGGTATTTATTGTCGCGTTCTCTCTTTTATCCCTGATTATATTTTCATTTTTTATCCCCATGCTTGAACCTTTTCGAAAAGCACTATACATGTATTTCTCAAAGATATGGTGGGCAATTCTTATAGGTTTCATGCTGGGAGGCGTTATTGATAATTTTGTGCCGCGGGAATACATATCGCATGTCCTATCAAAGCCTAAGAAAAGAACGATTCTATATTCGGTTATTCTGGGATTTTTTATGAGCGCTTGCAGCCATGGTATACTCGCGCTTTCCATAGAACTGCATAAGAAAGGCGCTTCAAACCCTTCCGTAGTTGCTTTTCTGTTAGCTTCGCCGTGGGCTAATCTGCCTATTACAATTATGCTTATAGGTTTTTTTGGGATTAAAGCTCTTTTTATAATAATCTCCGCGTTATCTATTGCGATAATAACAGGTTTTATATATCAATTCCTGGAATCAAGGAATATCATCGAGACTAATAAGAATATAGTTGTCGTAGATAAGGATTTTTCAATAAGATCAGATATATTGAAACGATCAAAAGATTACAAGTTTACATTTACACAGTTTACAATTGATCTAAAAGGTGTTATTAAAGGAGCCATATCGCTTGGGGACATGGTGCTCTGGTGGATATTGATAGGTATGGGCATGGCAAGCCTGGCAGCTGCATACATACCGCAGGGCATATTCCAGAATTATATGGGGCCTACAACGCTAGGTTTAGCTGTTACATTAATATTTGCTACTGTATTAGAAGTCTGCTCAGAAGGTACAGCTCCGCTTGCTTTTGAGATATATAGGCAGACCGCTGCTCTGGGTAACGCGTTTGTATTTTTGATGGCAGGTGTTGTTACCGATTATACAGAGATAGGGCTCTTGTGGCATAATGTGGGGAAAAGAGTTGCTATCTGGCTTCCTATTGTTACAGTGCCGCAAGTGGTTATTTTGGGAATTATAGCAAACTTATTATTTTAATTGTGCAAAGAATAGAAAAAAGTTATTATGACAGGTGATATCAGGGGGGGTATTATGAAAACACAAAAACCAAAGATTGCTATAATAGGCTGCGGTAATGTAGGCAGTACTTTTGCATTTGCGTTAAGCGCTAATGGGTTGGCTCGTGAGATAGTACTTATAGATCAAAATAGAGACAAGGCAAAAGGTGAGAGCATGGATTTAAACCATGGGGCAAGTTTTATAAAGCCTGTTGAGATATCTTATTCTGGGTATGAAGGCTGTAAAGATGCTGATATAGTTGTTATCACTGCTGGCGCAAAACAGAAACCCGGACAGACGAGGATAGAGCTTGTTAAGCAGAACGTAGAGATTTTTAAAAATATTATCCCAAGTATAATTAAATATACAAAAGATTCTATCTTGCTTGTAGTTTCAAACCCTGTTGATGTATTGACATACATTACATTGAAAATATCAGGTTTTCCTAAAAGTAGGGTGATAGGTTCGGGCACTGTGCTTGATACTTCAAGATTAAGATTTTTAATAGGAAAGCATTGCGATGTGGATCCAAGAAACGTTCACGCGTATATAATTGGAGAGCATGGCGATACTGAACTTGCTGTGTGGAGCCACGCTAACATAGCAGGTATGGTATTGAAAGAGTACTGCCCCTTGTGCAACAGCAAATGTAACTACCATAATGAACTGGATGGTATCTTTAACCAGGTTAAGGGCGCAGCTTATGAGATTATAAATACAAAAGGCGCCACATCGTATGCTATAGCGTTGGCATTAGTCCGTATTGTTGAGGCGATTATAAGAAGTGAGAATTCTATACTGCCGGTCTCTGTACTTATTGAGGGCTATTATGGCATAGAAGAGGTATGTTTAAGCATACCATCTGTTGTTAATAAAAACGGTATTAGAAATTTTCTTAAACTGAAATTATCAGATATTGAACAGAAGCAGCTTATGGATTCAGCCAAAGCTCTTAAGAATATTATAAGGTCAGTCAATATTTAACAGGAGGCTATCATGGCAGTAGAAAAGGCAGGTGAAAAATACAGGTGCAATGTGTGCGGCAATGAAGTGATAGTCACTAAGGTAGGCGGTGGAGAACTTGTATGCTGTGAGCAGCCTATGGAAAAGATAGGGGGGTAATATGGATAAGAAGATTATAGTTTACAGCACGCCTACGTGCCCGCACTGCATAAGGCTTAAGGAGTTTTTAAGGGAGAATAATATTGTATTTGACAATATCGATGTCTCAACCGATAAAACCAAAGCGGATGAGATGATCAAGAAAAGCGGCCAGATGGGTGTTCCGGTTATTGATATAGATGGCGAGATTATAGTTGGCTTTGACACAAGCGTGATAAAACAGAAATTGGGCATATAATGATTTTTGATCTTATTATTATAGGCGCGGGCCCCGCCGGTATTACAGCCAGCATTTACGCGGCACGAAAGAGTATGAACCTTTTAGTCCTAAGCAAGGATATAGGCGGCCAGACATCCTTAAGCGGCGATATAGAGAACTATACAGGCTATCAGTTTATAACAGGGCCTGAGCTCACAAAGAGGTTTAAAGATCATATAGATACATATGAGATTAAGGTCAACGAAGGTGAAGGGATATTATCCCTCAAAAAAGATACAGATATTATATCGATAAAAACAGATAAAGGCCAGTATCGGGCAAAAACAGTTATAGTAGCTTCCGGAAAGATGCCAAGAGAACTTGGCGTAAAAGGTGAAAAAGAGTTTAAGGGAAAGGGCATTGCTTATTGCGCAACATGTGATGGCCCGCTATTCGCGGGAAGAATAGTTGCGGTAATAGGGGGCGGCAACTCCGCATTGGACGCTGCTATTGGGTTAGAGAGGATAGCAAGAAAGATTTATATTATTAATATAGAAAAAGAACTTACAGCAGACGCAATAATGCGGGAAGCTGTTTTAAAGAGCGGCAAGATTACTGTATTAAATGAAAGCAGGGTAGTATCTGTAAAAGGAGAAAAATTTGTTCAAGCAATAGAGATAGAGAAGAATAATTCTAAAAAAGATATAGCTGTAGAAGGGGTATTTGTAGAGATAGGGCTTACTCCCAACTCTGGTTTTGCAGAAGGCGTAGATAAGAATAACCTAAACGAAATCATGGTAAACTGCGCGTGTGAAACAAATATCCCGGGTGTATTTGCGGCAGGTGATGTCACAAATGTTCCGGAAAAACAGATAATAGTTGCGGCAGGTGAGGGCGCAAAGGCAGCATTATCAGCTTTTCGCTATTTTATAAAGGTAAAATAGGAAAAAGATTAAGGTGAAAAAGTTTGTTGGCCTGGCCCCTCTTAAGAAAGAGTATAATCTGAAGAAAAGCCTTATTCAGAAAAGGCTTAAAGAGTTTAAAAAGCTTAAGAGCAAAAGCCAGGCAGAGATATTTGAAGAACTGGCTTTCTGCCTTTTTACTCCCGGGTCAAAGGCTTTAAACGGCGAAAAAGCTGTAAAAAGGTTGAAACGCGCCGCCTTACTTTTTAAGGGAGAAAAAGACGCTGTGAGCAGACAGCTTAGAGGCCTTGTGAGATTTCATAATAACAAGGCCTCTTTTCTGATTGGCGCCAGAAAGCTCTTTATTAACAATGATGAATTTAGTATAAGAAAAAAGCTTAAGGCAGAGAGCCCTTTTGATGTAAGGAGTTGGCTTGTTACGCGCATAAAAGGCATAGGATATAAAGAGGCCAGTCATTTCCTGCGTAATATAGGTTTTGGCAGCGGCCTCGCTATACTCGATAGGCATATCTTGAAAAATCTTAAAAAACATAAAGTTATAGAGAGTATACCCCTTGCTATTACCGGAAAGACCTACATTATTATAGAGGAAAAGATGAGGAGATTTTCAAAAAGAGCCAGGATACCGATGGATGCATTGGATCTTCTGTTCTGGTCACGCCAGACAGGATCTATTTTTAAATGAAAGGATAAATGCGCGTGAATGACCTGATAGGAAAAGCTAAAGAGATGGAAATCCTTGTAGATTACCAGAAAGATTCTGTAGTAAGCAAGGCGATTATTGATAAAAAGCAGGGTATTGTGACACTTTTTGCTTTTGATGAAGGACAAGGCCTGAGTGAGCATACAGCGCCTTTTGACGCAATAGCCTATATTGTGGATGGTGCAGCGGAGATTACTATCGATGGCAGCCTAAACCTGGTAAATAGGGGTGAACTTATAATAATGCCTGCTGATAAACCCCATTCATTAAAGGCAAGAGAAAGATTCAAGATGTTGCTTATAATGATAAAATCAGAATAAGAAAGGGCTGAAAAGAGATGAGCATGTTTTGCAGACAGTGTGAACAGACAGGTGGAGGTAAGGCATGCACAGTGGCAGGTGTATGCGGGAAAGATGAGAATACAGCTATACTGCAGGATGTTATTCTGCATCTGTTAAAAGGCATTGGGGTATATGTTGAGAAAGCAGGGGTATCGGTAGCAGAAAGAGAAGGCCTGGATAGATTTGTTACGGAGGCTTTATTTTCTACAATAACAAATGTAAATTTTGATCCAGCTAAACTTCAGAATATAGTATTCAAGGCTTATGATTTCAAAAAGAGGCTAAAGAAAACAGCGAAGTTTGATGGCAAGCTTCCTGAGATTGTAAATTGGGTGCCCAAAGAAAGTTTGGAGGATTTGATTGAACAGGGTAGGTCAGTAGGCATAATGCAGAACCCCGGCCTTGACGAGGATATACGCAGCCTTAGGGAGATATTATTATACGGATTAAAGGGTATGGCAGCTTATGCTGATCACGCCTTTATTTTAGGTAAAGAGGACGAAGAAGTAAGCAGCTTTTTCTATAAGGGGTTAGCAGCTATTACTGATGATTCTTTTGGTATAGGCGATTTATTGAATCTCAATATGGAATTCGGTAAAATAAATCTTAAGTGCCTTAAGCTTCTTGATGGGGCACATACGCAACATTTTGGGAACCCAGTACCTACAAAAGTGTCGCTTACCGTAAAGCAAGGCCCTGCTATTATAGTGTCAGGCCATGACCTGTTGGATTTAGAGCAGCTTCTTAAACAGAGTAAGGGAAAAGGTATCAACATATATACCCATGGTGAAATGCTTCCTGCGCATGGTTATCCCAGCCTTAAGAAATATTCGCATCTGATAGGTCATTTCGGGGGAGCGTGGCAGGAGCAGCAAAAGGAGTTTGAGAATATACCAGCTGCAATACTTATGACAACAAACTGCATACAAAAGCCCGGAGACTCATATAAAGATAGGATATTTACAACAGGGCTTGTGGAATGGCCCGGAATAGAGCACCTTGACAGCAAAAATGGTAATAAGGATTTTGGGAGGGTTATAGATAAAGCGATTGCGCTTAGAGGTTTTACGCAAGAGAAAGAGAATAAAGATATACTTGTTGGTTTTGGCCATAATGCCATACTCAGCATTGCGGATAAAATAATAGATGCTGTAAAATCAGGAAACATAAAACATTTCTTCCTCATAGGCGGGTGTGATGGCGCAAAGCCAGGCAGGAACTATTATACAGAATTTGCCCGGAAAGTTCCGGAGAATAGTGTTATTCTTACTCTTGCCTGTGGAAAATTCAGGTTTAATAGGCTTGAATTCGGAGACATAGGGGGTATCCCAAGGCTCTTAGACTGCGGGCAGTGCAATGATGCTTATTCCGCTATAAAGATAGCTACCGCTTTAGCAGATGCATTTAATTGCGATGTTAACGAGCTTCCTCTCTCATTCATACTTTCCTGGTACGAGCAGAAAGCAGTATGCATATTGCTTACGTTGTTATCTCTGGGCATAAAAAATATAAGATTGGGCCCATCGTTACCGGTATTTATATCACCAAATGTTTTAAATGTTCTGGTAGAGAAATTCGGTATAAAACCGATTGGTACACCGGATGATGACTTAGATGCGATATTAAATAGGAAAAAGGCTTGACATATTTATTGGGAAAAGGTATTATAGCAACTTATTCGTGAAAGATAGTACAAACTCTGTGAAAATAATTACGAATCAGATTAGCATATGAATAAGAAAAAAGTTCCGCAAGGAACAATATCGCGCCTGTTTGAATATCTAAGAGAACTTAAGAACCTTTCAATCATTAATATACGTACAGTATCTTCTTCAGAATTAGGCGAGCGGCTCAACTTAAGTGACGCGCAGATAAGAAAAGACCTGGGGTATTTTGGCAGCTTTGGAACAAGCGGCGCTGGATACAATATAGAAGAGCTGAAAAAGGCTCTTGAGAAGATTCTCGGTAAAGACAAGGCCTGGAATATCTGTATTGTAGGTATTGGGCATTTAGGTTCAGCTCTTTTAGGATACCCGGGTTTTAAAGATCACAATCTGTATGTTGCGGCAGCCTTTGATTCCGATCTTAAAAAGGTAGGCCGGACTGTAGGCAATATTATTATAGAGCCGATAGAGAAAATAAAATCGATTGTCTCGAGTAAGCGTATATCAATTGCTATAATAGCAACACCTGCTAATACAGCGCAAAAAGTCGCGAATGATCTTATAACCTCAGGTATTGAGTGTATTATGAACTTCGCGCCGATAAAACTGGATGTTCCTGAAAATGTCAAGGTTGAGGATGTGGATCTTTCTCATGCCTTAGAAAATCTGACATATTTTGCAAATAATGAAAAATAGCTTTTAATATAAGGAGTGATTGAATATGGTAAAACAATGTGCTGTTAATAAAAAAATAACAAAGCAAGGCAAGGAGGTATTTGTATGCGATACTACCCGCTCAAAACTCCTACCTGTTTTACAAAGCATACAGGATAAGAAAGGTTATATATCAGATAAGGATATGCAGGTTACAGCAGATCGGTTTGGGATACATCCTGTAGAAGTATATTCTGTAATTACGTTTTATTCTTTTCTGACAACAAAGAAGAAGGGCAAGCATATTATACGTATAAGTAATTGCATGCCGAATATAATGGCTGGCAGCAAAAGAATAGAGAGAGAGTTTGAGAGGTCCTTACGCATAAACATAGGAGAGACTACAAAGGATAATAAGATTACACTTGAAGAGACTGGTTGTGTAGGCCTGTGCGATGAGGCTCCCAGCGCTTTAATTGATGATGAATTGGTAGGAAATCTAACACCAAAGAAGGTTAAAGAGATAATCCGCAACCTTAAAAAATAGTTTAACAGGAGAAGGATATGCAGACAAAGAGAGAAGGCCTGGTTATATTCAGTGATATTGGAAATTGCGCGGGTTTAAAAAAGGCCGCCAATTTAAGCAGTAGTGATATTTTAAACGAAATCAGAAGCTCTAATTTAAAAGGCAGAGGCGGCGCGGGTTTCCCAACAGGGTTAAAATGGAATTTTGTTGTGGAAGACCGGTCAGATATAAAGTATGTTGTCTGTAATGCTGATGAAGGTGAACCCGGTACATTCAAGGATAAGGTCCTTTTGATGGAATACCCGCAGCTTGTATTTGAGGGTATGATTATAGCCGCGTTTACAAGCGGCGCAAAAGAAGGTTTCCTTTATTTGAGGGGAGAGTATAAATCTTTCGTGCCATCATTAGAGAAGATACTAAAAGAGATGAGAAAAAAGAGATTTCTTGGAAAAGACATTTTAGGTAAAGAAGGTTTCCATTTTGATATAGAGATAAAGCTTGGTTCAGGAGCATATGTTTGTGGCGAAGAGACAGGCCTTATAGAATCTTTAGAAGGAAATCGTGGTGAACCAAGAAACAAACCGCCATTTCCGGTCAATACAGGATATAATGGCTGCCCCACAGTTCTTAATAATGTAGAGACATTCGCGATTATACCCCACATTATTGCAAAGGGTGCTGACTGGTTTAAGGGTATCGGAACTGAGAAATCCGCGGGTACAAAGCTTATAAGCATATCAGGCGATTGCAAACGTCCCGGTGTATATGAAGTTGAATTTGGCACTAAGATAAAAGATATATTAAAGATAGCAAAGGCCCAGGATGTTAAAGCAGTATCTGCCGGCGCTTCCGGTGAGTGCGTACCAAAGGCACAATTTAGCAGAAGGCTGGGATTTGAGGATTTTTCAACGGGGGGTTCGATAATTGTATTTGGGAAGAAGAGAGATATGTTTGAAGTCACAGAGAATGCTTTAAGGTTTTTCGAGGATGAGAGCTGCGGGCAATGTACACCTTGTAGAGAAGGGATACCGGTGCTTTTAGAGGGCATAGAACTTATAAAGAAGGGAGAATGCCCAAAGGATTATCTTAAAGACCTGTTATCTCTCTCAGAGACTATGCAGCTTACTTCAAAGTGCGGGCTTGGACAATCAAGCCCAAATCTATTTGTCTCGGTAATTAATAATTTTAAAAAAGAATATACTTTATCAAAGATACCTAAAGAGGAGAAAGCATTCAATGGATAATAAAAAACCTTTTGCATATGATACGTCGAGAGCGCCAATCAGTCAGAGAAAACAAGAGGTTGATCAGGCAGAAAAAGGCTCTATAGGTATAACAGTAACAATAGATGATATAGAGATAAAAGTTCCCAAGGGGACAACTATTTTAGAAGCTGCTAAGAGAGTTAATATAAAGATACCTACGCTTTGCCAGCATGAAGATCTTTGCCTTGCGGGTGTCTGCAGGGTGTGTATAGTCGAGGTGGATAAGGAGCGTACGCTTCAGGCTTCATGCTCATACCCTATCTCCAGCCCAATAAGCGTAAGGACATATTCCTCACGCGTAAGGCGCGCAAGGCGTAATATAATACAGCTTTTATTAAAGAACCATTACGGAGAATGTTATTCATGCGCGAGAAATAATAATTGTGAACTACAGACCCTTGCAAAAGAGTATGGCGTTACATCCTATACATTTGGGCATATAGACAAGCCGAGATATGAGAAGGATGAATCAAGCTATTCCGTTATTCGGGATATGGATAAGTGTGTATTGTGCCGTCGTTGCGTAAGAACATGTATAGACCTTCAGGAGGTAGGGGTTCTTGAAGCCGCGCATAGAGGGGCAAAGACAAAGATCGAGACATATCTTGATAAACCTTTAATTGATGTTATATGTATAAATTGTGGGCAGTGCATAAATCGTTGTCCGACAGGGGCGTTAAAAGCAAAAGATCCCGCGGAGGAAGTATGGAGGGCTATAGAAGATCCTGATAAACATGTTATTATCCAGACTGCTCCAAGCCCGCGCGCCGCGATAGGAGAGGAGTTTGGACTTCCCGCCGGGACAAGCGTAACAAAGAAGCTTAATACTGCTATAAAAAGGGTAGGTTTTGATAAAGTATTTGATACTAATTTTACCGCGGATCTTACAATTATGGAAGAAGGTACTGAACTGCTTTTAAGGCTTAAAGCTGCTCTTGTGGATAAGGATAAATCTGTTAAGCTTCCTCAGATTACATCCTGTTCACCAGGCTGGGTCAAATTTATAGAGCATTTCTATCCTGACAAACTTGCCCATCTTTCATCAGCAAAGAGCCCGCAGCAGATGTTTGGTGCTGTTGTAAAGACATGGTACGCGAAGAGAAGCAACATGGATCCCAAAAGAATAGTCTCAGTGTCGCTTATGCCTTGTTCCGCGAAGAAGTTTGAATGTGAACGGCCGGAGATGGATGACTCTGGATTTAAAGATGTAGATTACGCGCTTACTACAAGAGAGCTCGCGGGTATGATAAAGGAGTGCGGCATAGATCTTCCCAATCTTCCTGATTCTGATTTTGATAATCCCCTTGGGATAGGTACTGGAGCAGGCCTTGTATTTGGGACAACAGGCGGTGTTATGGAGGCAGCTATAAGGACAGCTTATGAGTTGGTTACAGGAAAAGAAGTACCTTTTGATAAACTGCGAATAGTGCCGGTAAGAGGGACGGAAGGTATAAGAAAGGCGGAGATTCCTATAAAAGAGGCTCTTACACAGTGGAAATTCTTAGAAGGCGCGACATTAAAAGTTATGATAGGCCATGGAACCGCGAATGCCAAAAAGATTATGGATATGCTTTGCGCGGGCCAACTTGATGATTATCACTTTATAGAGATAATGGCATGCCCGGGTGGTTGTTTAGGCGGCGGAGGACAGCCTATTCCCACAAGCCCTGAGATAAGAGAGGCGCGCGCAAGGGCTATATACGCGGAAGATGAAGGCCTTGCTATACGTAAGTCACATGAGAACCCAATAGTTAAGCAGATCTATAAAGAGTTTCTTACAGATGGGCCATGCGGCCATTTGAGTCACAAACTTTTACATACAAGTTATGTAAAACGCGGGAAATGGATAGGTAAAAAAGGCTAATTATACAAGGAGGTGCATGATGCAGTATGATCCAAAAAAGACCATGGATGAGTTTGATAGCCTGATGCAGGATATCGCAAAGACTATCCCGGAGCAGTACAAGGCATTTATAGGCGAGAAACAGATTATTACAAAATCCGGTAAAGTTGACGAGAAGACAAAATGGCTGCTTCTTTTGATTTCAAGTGTTACGCAAAAATGCCCTGTATGTATACCGCGCGCGGTAAAACATTGCTTAGAGTCCGGCTGGAGTAAAGAGGAGATGCTCGAGGCATGTATGATAGCAGTTCTTGTTGGTGGTTCAAGTGTTATGACATACGTAACATTAGTAAATAAAACTATAAGCGATCTAAGCTAATAACATATTATATATCCTGAGAAGAGGATACATGTATCTGAGCTCAAGGGATAGGGATAAAAAAGATAAGAGAACCCTACCCTTTTTAATAAAATGAAGGTAGGGATTTTTTTTAAGAAAAGAGATAAGGATATGAAAAAACGTTTAGGTTTTGTGGGTATTATTATAGAAAACAGGAAAGAGAACGCGCCTAAGGTAAATGAGATACTCTCGAGCTATAGTGAACTTATCTCCGCGCGGATGGGCCTCCCTTACAGGGAGAAGAACTACAGTGTAATAACATTGATAGTAAATACAACAACAGATGAAATGGGATCATTAACCGGCAGGCTCGGCGCGCTTAAAGGGGTCTCTGTTAAATCCGCGTTAAGTAAGATAGAACAGGAGCATATAGATGCAAAAGATACCTAAATCACTTCGTCTGCAGATAGGCCTGTTTGGAAGAACCAATGTCGGAAAATCGGCCTTTCTAAACTATATCACAAATCAGGATGTATCCATAACTTCTCCTGTGCCGGGAACAACTACTGATGTGGTTGAAAAGGCTATGGAATTACTCCCGATAGGGCCCGTGCTTTTTCTGGATACAGCTGGCGTTGATGACAGGTCAGAACTCTCTAATTTAAGGCTTGCAAAGACAAAAGATATATTTGAACGCTCAGATATATTTGTCCTGATTACTGAATCGGGTATATGGAATGAATATGAAGAACAGATTATTAAAGAGGCTAACATCCATAATGCGCCTCTTCTGGTTGTGGTAAATAAGATTGACATAAAAAGGCCTGATAAAAATTTTATAGAGAGGATAAAAAAATATACAGATCGTATTATGGTACTATCAAGCACTGATATAAAAAGTCAGGATAGAACTATACACGAATTCAAGAAAAATCTCATAGAGATCGTGCCTTCTGATTTTCTGGATCCACCTTCAATTATCGGTGATCTTATGTCCACAAACGGTGTTGCGGTATTGATAGTGCCTATAGATCTTGAAGCGCCAAAGGGGAGAATTATACTGCCTCAAGTACAGACAATAAGGGATACGCTTAATCATAGCCAGATGAGCCTTGTTGTTAAGGAGAGCCAGTATCTTGAAGCTCTTAAAAAATTAAAAGACAACCCTGATATTGTTGTATGTGACTCTCAGGTAGTCGATAAGATGGTAGCTCAGACACCAGGGACGATAAAATGCACTACATTCTCCATACTCTTTGCCAGAATAAAAGGCAATCTATCGGACGCTGTCCGGGCTTTAACTGTTATTGATAAACTAAGGTCAGGGGATAAGGTGCTTATTGCTGAGAGTTGCAGCCATCACCCAATAGAAGATGATATAGGAAGAGTCAAGATACCAAAATGGCTTAAAGGATATACGGGGAAAGAGATTATTTTCGATTCTTGCGCAGGCAGAGATTTCCCTAAAGACTTAAGTTATTACAAGCTTATAATCCAGTGCGGAGGCTGCATGATCACAAGGCGTGAGATGCTGGCGAGGATAGAGAGAGCAAAGACGCAGGGTGTTGCCATGACAAACTATGGTGTCTGTATCTCATTTTTGCAAGGTATGCTGGGACGCGTTCTTTCACCGTTTCCGGATGTTATGAATACGATTAGTGAAGAACTGATTAAAAATGAGGATAGGATATGCCGATAAAAAAAGAAAACATAAAAGAGTGGTCAGAGCAAAGAATTGACCAGAGCCAGATCGATAAGTATGTGAAAAACAATAAAGATTTTATTGATGATGACTATATAACATCCATGCTTGATTTGCGCAAAGAACCTGATCCCGGAAGAGTGAAGGATATTATAGCAAAATCACTCAATATAGAGACCCTAACGCTCGATGAAACAGTGTGCCTTATCAATGTAAAAGACTTAAATCTACTAAAGCAGATGGAGGATGCGGCGTTAAAAGTTAAAAAGAAGGTATATGATAACAGAATAGTTACCTTTGCCCCGCTTTATCTCGGGAACTTTTGCGTAAATGATTGTTTGTATTGCGGTTTCAAAAGGTCAAACAGAGACGCAAAGAGAAGTGTACTGACTTTGGGTGAGATAAGAAGAGAGGCAGAGGTCCTTGCCGGCGAAATAGGCCATAAGCGCCTTATTGTTGTTTATGGAGAGCACCCTAAAAATAGCATAGGCTATATGGTAGATAGTATAAAAGCAATATATAGCGTAAGGGTAAAGACAGAGAATGGATTTGGCAGTATCCGGCGTGTAAATGTTAACGCTTCTCCACTTTCAATAGAAGACCTAAAGAGGCTCCATGATACAGGCATAGGAACATACCAGGTATTTCAGGAGACATATCACCACAAACGATACGAAGAACTTCATCCAAAGGACACGATAAAGGGTAACTACAGATGGAGGCTCTATTCTATGCATAGGGCGCAAGAAGCAGGAATAGATGATATAGGTTTGGGCGCCTTATTCGGCCTTTATGACTGGAAGTTCGAGGTCTTAGCGCTTTTGGCGCATTCAAGAGAGCTTGAAGACAGATTTGGCATTGGCCCTCATACTATATCTTTTCCCCGGCTTGAGCCTGCTGCCAATACACCGTTTACAATGGAATCAGGTTATAAGGTCTCAGATGAAGATTTCAAAAAGCTTATAACGGTAATAAGGTTAGCAGTCCCTTATACAGGTATGATAATTACAGCGCGCGAGACTCCACAAATGAGAAGAGAGGCTCTATCCTTAGGCATAACGCAGACAGATGCTTCTACAAAGATAGGCATAGGCGCTTATGCGGGCAAGGCCTTACACCAAGAAGGGGATAAGCAGCAATTTCTATTAGGTGATACCAGAAGCCTTGATGATGTTATACGCGAGTTTGCCTCTATGGGTTATATCAGTTCATTCTGTACTGCGGGTTACCGTTGCGGCAGAACGGGAAAATGTATAATGGATCTATTACGCAGCGGCAAGGAAGGAAAGTTTTGCAAATTAAATGCTGTCTTGACATTCAGGGAATGGCTTGATGATTTTGCAAGCGAGCAGACAAAGAAAGTATCAGAGCATGTAATACAAAAAGAGATAGATGAGATAAAAGAGCAGATGCCTAAAATGTTCCCTGAGTTTATGAAGTATTATGAGAAGATTAAAAATGGTGAAAGAGACCTCTACTTCTGATTGTGGATAGATTAACACGAAAATATATTATCGGCTGGCTCAATACTGATAAGCCGGAAGATCTTTTCCGGACTGCGGATAAGATACGTAAAGCTTACTGTACGGATAAAATTCACATAAGAGGTATTATCGAGTTTTCAAACCATTGCAAAAGAGACTGCCTCTATTGCGGCCTTAGAAAGAGCAATAAGAATATAACTCGCTATAGAATGGATGAGGCAGAGATACTCCATTCTGCTGTCAAGGCAGGTAATTTAGGCTATAAGACTATTCTCCTACAGTCCGGAGAGGATGAAGCTTATAGTATTGATAGATTGTGCCGGGTAGTAAGCAGTATAAAGAAAAAAGTTGATTGTGCGATCACGCTCTCTATCGGTGAAAAAAGTTTAGATGATTATAAGAGGCTGAAAGAGGCCGGCGCGGACAGGTATCTTCTCAGATTTGAGACATCCGATGAAAAGCTTTTTAAGAAATTAAAGCCAGACTCTTCGTATAAGAGCAGGCTATCATGCATAGAAAATTTAATAAAGCTCGGTTACCAGGTTGGCTCAGGCATTATAGTAGGGCTTCCAGGGCAGGCCTTCGAGACATTGGCAGATGATATATTGCTTATGAAGAAGCTGGAACTTGATATGATTGGGATAGGCCCCTTTTTGCCTCATCATAATACACCCCTTTGTGCCGCGCCTTCAGGAACATTGGACCTAACGCTAAGAGTGCTCTCTCTTATAAGGATTGCGATGCCTGATACGCATATACCGGCAACCACTGCCGTTGGTACGGTCGATGCCACTGGCAGGCAGCAGGCACTCAAGTGCGGTTGCAATGTTATTATGCCGAATATAACCCCTTCAAAATACAGAAAATTTTATGAGATATATCCGGATAAGATATGCATAGGCGAAAAACTTTCAGATTGCCGTTCCTGCGTTGAGAAGATAATCAAATCTTTAGGTAGAAACATCTCAAAAGATTACGGCCACTCCCTTAATAAAAAACCACAGACGTTTTGATTCTTAAGAGGGACACTGTCCCCAATTCCCGCACGACAGTGTCCCTCTTAAGAATCAAAACGTCTGTATAGCGTATTTTTTTATTGCGTATATATTAGTTTTATTGATATAATAAATCAATATAAAAAAAGAGGAGAGTTTTATGCGTAAAGTTTTTATGATTACCGCAATTATATCTATTTTTATTATATCTAATTGTGTACATGCTATTGCGTCGGAGATAACACAAGAGCAACTCTTAAAAGAGATAGAGTATCTGAAATCAAGGATAACAGTTTTAGAAAAGAAGGTTTCAGAAGTCCAGGCCGGGAACAAGCAGGCAAAAACTGTGACAGTAATAGACCCAAAAACTAAAGAACAGCTTAAGAAAGAAGTCGTTAGCGAAATACAGGAAGATATGAAAACAACGCTTCCTAAAGAGATAGCGGGCATTAAGATAGGTGTATCCGCGACTATGGTAATCCAGGGTGCTCTCGATACAAATCGTTCTACAGAGAATAAAGAGGATGTTACTGATGGAAGTTATCAGGTTGACTTCATGTTCGAAAAAGAGTTAGGTGATTATGGACACGCATTTGCCCAACTTGAATGCGGTGATGGCATAAGTGTCATGGATGAACTTGAGGTCTTTTCAAATGTTGATAATAATAATGACGATACAGATAATAACGCAGAGCTTACCAAGGTATGGTATCAACATTATTTTTACGATAAACAACTGGCAGTCTCTTTAGGCAAGTGGGATCCTACAGATACTTTAGACACAAACACGATAGCAAATGATGATTCATGCCAGTTCTTAGCAGAGATATTTAATAACTCTCCCGCCCTTAGCAATGACCTGCCAAGTAAAGCGCCTGGTATATGGGCAACATTGACCCCTAATGGCGCGTCATGGCTTGAAGTGCAAGGCTTGCTTTTTACTGGTGATGGCGCGTGGGAAGATATGGGTGATCATTTACAGGTTGCGCCCCAGATTACTATAAAACCGCAGCTTAAAAATGGATTAGAAGGTAATTATAGATTTTATGGATGGTATAGAAATACAGATTACACAAAGTGGAGCGATAGAAACGAGGACAAGAAACATAGGTATGGTTTTGGTTTAAGCTTGGATCAGCAATTGTCAGATATGTTCAGCCTCTTTGGGCGTTATGGCTGGGAAAACCCTGATGTATATGATCCCGGTATCACATCTTCGAGCGGAACTAATTTTTCTGTTGAGCAGAGTTGGTCCGCAGGTTTTCAAATAAACGGTAAACTGTGGAATAGAGACAGCGATAGAATTGCCGCGGCATTTGGTTCTGTTATGCCGAGTGATAAGTATAAAGAATATGGCGGTACAGATCTGAAAGCTGATGATGAATACCATGCTGAGGCCTACTATTATTGGCGTGTTAACGAGTATTTTTCATTCTCCCCGGATCTGCAGGTTATATGGAACCCTTTTGGCAATGACTATGTAGTAAATAGCCAGAGAAGAGACCAGGCGATTACTGTTATAGGTTGTAGAGGGCATCTCGATTTCTAATTTGAAAATAAAAATATTATGAAGGTACTCATAACAGGAGCGACTGGTTTTATAGGTAAAAGGCTATCAGAACGCCTTGTGCAAGAAAGACATGAAGTTATCTGCACAGGGCGTCTGCTCTCTAAACTCGATAAGCTTTTAAACAGAGTAAAGGCTGTATACCTTGATATAGAAGATCCTGCCGCGTTAAGAGATATACTGAGCAAAGAAAAGCCTGAGATACTCTTCCATTGCGCGGCACTCGTAAATAGCTCTTCTCTCAATGCCCTTATGCGTATTAACAGGGATGGCACTCGAAATGTTTTTGATGCCTGCGCTAAAGAGGGAATAGGGAGAGTAGTCTATTTAAGTTCTATCGCGGTTATAAGCGGTAACCCTCAGGTGCCGCTTACAGACGGCCTTCCTTATAGCGCGACGAATCGATACGGAGAGTCCAAGATAGCGGCTGAAAGAATAGCGCTTGCTTATCGGAAAAAGGGTTTAAAAATATCCATTATAAGGCCTGTTATGGTCTATGGCGAACATGAACCCCATCTGCTTGGCTTATTATCCAGGCTTATTAAGTGGCGGCTGCTTCCTGTTGTTGGATTGGGCGATAATAAACTTCAGCTTGTTTGTGTGGATAATGTGGTAGATGTTATGATGCTTGCTTTAGGCAGGGACGAGGCTTATGATGGAACATATATTGTCGCGGATAAGGAAGCTTTAACTATCAGGGAGTTTTTTAAATTTATCGCAAAAACACAAGGGGCGAAACCCCCTTTTACTATTCCTGAAAAGCTGGCCTCTTTTTTTGAACCCATACCTTTTATAGGGAACAGGTTATCATTCTTTAAAAAGGATAGGATGTATAGCATAGAGAGGATAAAAGAGAGGTTAGGATATGTTCCAAAAATATCAGTATATGATGGGTTGAAAAAGGCTGTTCTCTCGTATGAGAAAAATGTTTAAGTCGTATAAAAAAGAGAGGCCGCGACTGGTTGTCGCTGATAAGAAGGGAAGCATATATGCTGTCCCCCATCTTCAGGCTACAGGCATGAAGGGGGGGTTATTTTTTAAGCTCGCGAAAAGAGATCTTATTAAACTTCCCCATGGCAGTGAACTGTTTATTATGCCGGAAAGGCCCGCTGTTGGCTATGATCCGGAATCAGGAGGTTTTGTAGCTGTGGACAAGAATCCCTTATCCGGCAAACGAGAACCCTGTTTCGCGGTTTCTGCTTTTATATCTCCGGGATATACAATAATTCACAATGCTTCATACATAGAAAATCCAGGTTTAAATATTTTGCCGCTTTTTTCATATGCCGCGGTCTGTTTTTATAAGAATAGTTTTTATGTTGCGGCAACAATGGTTGATAGAGAGAGAAGGCAGGATGCCCGGTTTATGGATAATAGAAAGATTAAACCGGGTATAAGAGAAGCCAGAAGGCTTTTTCCCGTTAACCGGCTCTTCCGCCATCTTGAAAAATGCGCTTTATGCTACAATTGCCCCGCCGCTAAGAACCTTTTCCTTAAAAGGTATGAAGCTCCTTTGCCCACATCTCCGGAATGCAACTCCCGTTGTATAGGTTGTATATCGTTCCAGCCGGATAAGAAATGCCCGGTTACGCAGCCAAGAATTGGATTTATCCCTTCACCAGGGGAGATAGCAGAAGTAGCAATCTTTCACATAGGGAATGTAAAGGATCCTGTGGTAAGCTTTGGCCAGGGTTGTGAGGGTGAACCTCTTTTGGTTGGGAAGGTTATTGAAGAGTCAGTAAAAATTATAAGGCGCAAAACAAGCAAGGGTATTATAAATCTTAATACAAACGCAAGCAAACCGGAGATGGTAAAAAGGTTATTTAAAGCGGGCTTAGATAGTATGCGTGTCAGTATAAATAGCGCGCAGGAGAAGTATTATAACAGGTATTACAAGCCAAGAGGGTATAGATTCAGCGATATCCTGAAATCGATAAAAATAGCTAAGAACCTGGGCGGCTTTGTATCACTGAATTATCTTGCTATACCTGGTTTTACTGATTCTGAAGAAGAGTCTGCCTGTTTTAAGAAATTGCTGTGTGTAAACAAGATTGATATGGTCCAACTTAGAAACCTGAATATAGATCCTATCTTTTATTTTAAAGAGATCAGGATGCCGCCTGATCCAATTAAGTTATGCGGTATGAGAGAAGTTATCAGCACATTGAAGAAGCAATTTCCACGTCTTATGCTCGGTTATTTTAACCCCTCAAAAAGCAGAATCAGCCGCCAACACTAATTATTATATTTACAGATACAATAAAAAGTGTATAATATATATCTCTTCTAATATAACTAAAGCAACAAAATTTTAAAAGGAGGCAATTAATGAGCGGTATATATGGCGTTATTTCTAAGGGCGATTGCGCGGATATGTTATTCTATGGTACGGATTACCACTCACATCTCGGTACTGAGTATGGCGGTATGGCGGTATTATCAGACGGGTTTACACGCCAGATACATGCTTTGAGCCAGAGCCAGTTTAAATCAAAATTTTATGATGACTATAAGCATATGAGAGGCAATAAAGGCATAGGGGTTATCAGCGATCGCGATGAACAGCCGATATATCTGAATTCGAAATTTGGCTCTTTTTGTATTGCTACAAACGGATTTATTGAAAATGCAAAAGCGCTGACAACCAGGCTTCTTTCCGAAGGAATATCTTTTAGTGAAGTTACCAAAGGAGAGGTCAATTCAACGGAATTAGTCGCCAAGCTGATAAATCAAGGGGATGATATAGTTGGCGGTATAGAAAAGATGTTCGACGCTATCGAAGGCTCATGTTCTTTATTGCTTTTACACAGAGACGGTATTTACGCGGCAAGGGATCGTTTTGGCTATATGCCGCTTATTGTCGGAAAACGTGATGGTGAGTGGGCAATAACTACGGAAACATCCGCTTTTGAATATAATAATTTTAAAATAATACATTACCTTGCTCCCGGAGAGATAGCCCTAGTAAATGAAAAAGGTATTTCAACAATAACCCCTGGCAGGGACACAAATCAGATATGCACCTTTTTATGGATATATACAGGTTTTCCAGCTTCAAATTATGAAGGCATAAATACCGAGATCGTGAGAGAACGGTGCGGCCGCTTCCTCGCAAAGCATGATAAAGATATAGAGGTTGATGTTGTTTCAGGTGTTCCTGATTCAGGGCTTGCGCATGGCTTAGGCTATGCAATGGAATCCGGCAAGCCTTTCAGGCGCCCGCTTGTTAAATATAGTCCAGGTTATGGCAGGAGTTATACTCCGCCATCTCAGGAGGCGCGCGATCTTATAGCAAGAATGAAATTGGTGCCTATAAGAGAGATAATCAATGGTAATAAGATTGTAGTATGCGAGGATTCCATAGTAAGAGGCACCCAGCTTAAAAATTTTACAGTAAAGAAGCTTTGGGAAAGAGGGGCCAAAGAGATACATGTAAGGCCGGCGTGTCCTCCACTTATGTTTCCATGTAAATTTAATCTTTCCACTCGTTCTATACATGAACTCATAGCGCGCAAAGCAATACATAGCCTGGAAGGCCGTGACATAGAAGATGTTTCAGAATATATCGATTCTACTTCAGAAAAATATAAGAAGATGGTAGCCTGGATTGCCAAGGATCTTGAAGTTACCACTTTAAGGTTCCAGGTTGCTGATGATATGGTTAAGGCAGTAGGATTACCAAGGGAGAAACTCTGTATGTATTGCTGGACAGGAGACTGCCCAACAAAAAAAAGCTGCAAAACCGCATGCGGGAAAAAAGAGAAGGACAGTATACAATGCAGGCAGTGATATCAATAGCAATATGGCTGGTAAATTCCATTCTGCTAATAATTCTTTTTCTTGTCAGTCTATTTCTTACAATAATACTTTTTCCTTTTGATAAACAGAGAAGAATTATTCACGCGCAGTGCTTTTGGTGGGCAGACGCTGTTGTCGGTTCTAATCCCTATTGGGATGTCCGGGTACGCGGGCTTGAGAATATCGATAAAAATAGAACCTATGTTATTGCGGCAAACCATCAGAGCTTAGCGGATATAGTAGTTCTGTATAAGACCCACATGCAGTTTAAGTGGGTGACAAAGGAAGAAGTTTTTAAGGTGCCTCTTATTGGCTGGTGCCTTATCCTTAGTAAACATATTAAACTTACCCGGGGCCGGTTCGAAAGTATTAAAAAGGTCTATAGAGAAGCAGCTGTCTGGCTCAGGCAGGATATGTCTATACTATTTTTTCCGGAAGGCACACGCAGTAATACGGATAATATGAATAAATTCCAAAATGGCGCGTTCAAGCTTGCCATAAAAGAGAAGAAGCCCGTACTTCCGATATCTGTTCAGGGAACAAGAGATGCTATACCTAAAGGTGGTTGGGTTTTTAAGGCAAAAGCCGTTGTTAAGATAACCGTGCTCCCCGCGATAGAGACAAAAGATTTTCTACCAGGTGATTTTGCGCATTTGAGAGACATTACATATAATCGGCTGAAAAATGTTCTTGCGGATAATACCTAAAATATCATCAAAAGGAGTTTGAGTAATGGCTGCAAAAGATTACTACGCAACCTTAGGGGTAGATGAAAAAGCTTCTAGCAGCCAGATAAAGGCCGTATATCGCAAGCTTGCTTTAAAATATCACCCAGACAGGGTCTCTGAAACGGAAAAGAGCCGGGCAACTGAAAGATTCAAGGAGATAGCGGCTGCTTACTATACCTTAGGCGACGCTAAGCGAAGAAAAGAGTATGATGATTATAAAAAAGGCGCTGATATATTCAGGAGCGGACATGGTTCCGGAGACTTTGCCTCACAATCAGGGTTTGATTTTGACGATCTGATGAACTACTTTCACGGCATGGGTTCCAAGGCGCAACCTCGTAGGAGAGAAAGCTCCAGCAGGTATTTCTCCTTTAATGATCTATCTGATATATTTGAGGGGGTAAACAGCGCTTCAGGGGGTTCTCCTGATATGCATGGAGACTATAGCTTTGCTGGTGAAGAACCTGCGCATAAATATGATACAGATATCCATGCAAATTTGACTATTCCCATAAGTGTTGCCTTAAATGGAGGAGATGTAAAATTTAAATTAAAAGATAACCGTACTATCACCTTAAAGATTGCCAAAAATACAAAGAATGGCCAGAAAATGAAGCTGAAGGGTTTAGGCAAGAGATGCCCTTGCTGCGATCATAATGGAGATTTTATTGTCGCTATAGCACTAAAATAAACCCAATTAGTGGACGCTCTACATAACACCTTGCCCCATAAGGCATTGCGAATAAAATATGAAAGAGAAAAACAAGCTTTTTCTAATGGCCGCAATCTTTTCGGCATGCTTTTATCTACCTGTTGAACTCTTACCTTTCAGAAATCCGATTTTTGAAGCGCTTGCGTTGGTGCGATGGTATGCCCGCGAACATGTATTGCTATGCCTGGTCCCCGCTTTTTTTATAGCAGGCGCGATATCTGTCTTTGTAAGCCAGGCATCGGTGATCAAGTATTTCGGGGCAAAGGCAAATAAATTTCTTGCTTATAGCGTCGCCTCTATTTCAGGTACCATATTAGCGGTATGTTCCTGCACAGTGCTCCCTCTGTTTTCAGGTATCTATAAGAGAGGCGCGGGGCTGGGTCCTGCTACAGCTTTTCTCTATTCAGGCCCGGCTATTAATGTATTAGCGATTATAATGACAGCAAGGATTTTAGGATGGGAGCTCGGACTTGCCCGCGCGATAGGAGCGATCCTTTTCAGTGTTATAATCGGGTTTTTGATGCATCTTATCTTTCTCAAGGAAGAGAGAGCCCGTCATGCCTCCGGGGACTTGATAGCAGGTGACGCGAAAGAGAACAGGTCGTTTCTGCAAAATGGTTTATATTTTGCCTCTATGGTTGGATTTTTGGTAATTGCTAACTGGGCAAAGCCCGAGGCCGCGAGCCAGGGGTTATGGGCGTTTATCTATTCTGTAAAATGGTATATTTCCATAGGCTTTCTTCTGCTAATTAGTGTTATGCTTATAAGATGGTTTAAGAAAGATGAAATTACAGACTGGGTATCCGCTTCATGGGCATTCGCGAAGCAGATAATGCCGTTACTTCTTGCGGGCGTAATAGTTGCCGGGCTTCTACTTGGAAGGCCGGGCCATGAAGGATTAATCCCTTCCTGGATAATAGAGAAAGCTGTTGGCGGGAATTCATTATGGGCTAACTTTTTCGCGTCGATAGCAGGCGCGTTCATGTACTTCGCGACGCTTACAGAAGTCCCGATTTTACAGGGGTTGATTGGTTCAGGCATGGGTAAAGGCCCCGCGCTCGCGCTTCTTTTGGCCGGGCCCGCGTTAAGTTTGCCGAATATGCTTGTGATAAGGGGCGTTATAGGAACAAAGAAAACAGTTACTTATGTAACTTTAGTAGTGGTTATGGCAACCATCAGCGGGCTGATATTTGGTTTCATAATAAGGATAAATTAAATGATTATTTTTAAATATATAGAAGCGGCTTTTTTAAGCTTTCTATTTTGTGTTAACTTGATCTTCTTTGACGATGATGCGCTGTTAAAGAAAGTTACCCGGCCCCCGCAAAAGGAAGAGGTCTACATAGCGGAAAAAGACCTGTTGATGGATATATACCGCCCTTCTCCGGGAAAAAGGATAAGGTCTAATATGCTGGTAATCCATGGGGCAACCGAATTTGGAAAGGATGACCCACGGCTGGTGAGGATATGCGAGCTTTTGACCCGCCTGGGATTTAAGCTTTATGTGCCGAATGTAAAAGAGCTGATAGAGTGGAATATGGGCTCAAGCGGGGTAGATGATATTGTATATATCTATCAAAGATTCCTGCAGCCGGAAGAAAAATTGAGCAGAGGCATGCTCTCTTACTCAACAGGCTGCCTTGTTCTGTTTGCGGCTGCCTCCAGAGAAGAGATAAGTTCTGATGTTGACTATCTGGTATCGTTTGGCGGATATTATGACGCGAAGAATATGCTCTTATTTATGACTACTGAATTCTATAATGACGCGGGCGTATGGAGAGAATGCCCCCATGAGAAGAGAGTGGATAGTGTATTCTTAAAAAAGAACATCAGTTTAGTAGAAGGAGAAGAAGAAAAAGAATTAGTCTTAATGATAATAGACGAGGGCCCTAAAAAAGAGCTGATAGAGAGGCTTTCTGATAAAAACAGGGCTTTAGTGGAATTATTGTATAATGATGATAGGGATAGGTTCTTTCAGCTATATGACAAGATAGATCCTTCGGTTAAAAAACTCTTTCAACAGGCTTCTCCCGGGCATTATTTAGATAAGGTAAAAGCGGACTGCCTGATAGCGCACAGTATGCCGGATTTTGTGATCCCGCATACAGAGAGTAGGCTTTTGGTAGAGGGTCTTAAGGATAGGGTTAAAGGGTATTATACCTTCAGGTTCTTCAGCCATGTGGATAGAAAGCTTACAAAGCTTGATCTTAAAGAGATATTATTGGTACACATCCCTGATATGGCAAAGTTCTATAAGTTTATTTATAAATTATTAACCTTTTAACTAGGGTAGAAGCACTTAGCAGCTTAAACTAGGGGGAATGAACATGCCATTTTATTACCAGATTAAGAAAACAAAAGAAGGCAAAAGAACCGCCGAAAAATTACTGGCTTTAAGGGAGCAATTTGATAAGGAAGTTCCAAAGCGTACAATCAACGATACGCTGTTGTTAGCAACATGGAATATCCGCGAGTTTGATTCTCCCGCTTATCGTGAGAGGCTTGATGAATCATTTTATTACATTGCCGAAATTATCTCACATTTCGATTTAGTAGCGGTGCAGGAAGTAAGAAAAGACCTCAAAGCACTCAAAAAATTAAATAACATTCTTGGCTCTTATTGGAAATATATAGTGACTGACGTTACAGCTGGGACAGCAGGAAATAAAGAAAGATTAGCGTTTCTATATGACAGCAGAAAAGTAGACTTTGGCGGTTTAGCAGGAGAGATAGTTCTTGAATCGATTAAAAAAGGGAAGAAAAAATATGAGCCGACAAAACAATTAGCAAGAACACCTTTTGTCTGCGGTTTTCAGGCAGGATGGTTTAAGTTTATGCTTACCACAGTGCACATCCTATACGGCAAGAGCAAAGCAAATGATCCAAACAGGGTAAAGGAGATAGAAGCGCTGGCTAAGCTTCTTGCCAAAAGAGCTAAAGATGGAGCAGCATGGTCGGATAATTTAATCCTTCTTGGAGATTTTAACATATTCAGCCCTTCGGATATAACCTTTAAAGCTTTGACTGATAATAAATTTATTATCCCGGATAAAATACAGAAATTGCCTTCGAATGCCCCCAGAAATAAGCATTATGACCAGATTGCGTTTATGCTCAATAAAAAACATTTGGGATTGCAGAAAGCAGGAGTTTTTGATTTCTTTAAAACAGTCTTCAAAGAGGAGGATGAACAAACTTATATCCCAAAGATGGGAATTGCATACAACAAGAAAAGGTCAGGTGAAAAGAGAAGCAAGAGATCAAAAAGCTCTTATTATAAAATCTATTGGCGCACTCACCAGATGTCAGATCATTTATTAATGTGGGTTGAGCTGAAGATAGATTTCGGGAAAGAGTATTTGGAAAGGAAAAATCCAATTAAAATCAGGAGTTAAAATCAAGGGACACAATACTGATTATGCGTTAATCAGATGTCAACTTTTGATGATATACAGACGTTTTTAATATACAGACGTTTTGAAAGTTGTTCGGCCCACTGTCCCCAAATTGAGCTTCACACTGTACCCTATAAGGATAGATGGCCACTATATATATTCATCTGGATTTGAAACAATATTAGCTCTTGCTTGAGGCCTCCTCTTGAGACAATGTCGTGCTGGAATTGGGGACAGTGTCCCTATTAAGAATCAAAACGTCTCTATTTATTAAAACGTCTCTATTTATTACTTAGGACCAATTTAGGCTTTATTGAGGCACAAGATCCCGTAGAGCGAATTCTTGATTTGTGTTTTGATTTCAATAAAGAAGGCTGGAAAAAATGGAGTGCGATAGTAGATGATATGCACTCCTGGCATATTCGGCTTGCTGTTGAAGGAACAGCTTCTTTAAAAGAAGTATTAAATGAGTTTTATACGAAATACCCCTTTTAAAAATTAGAAGGCATAGAAAATAATCCCAGAGTTTCCACGTAACAGCAGGGCATAAGCAGCTATAAAAGAAATATTTGTTTTGTAAGTCTACGGTCTCAATATAGTAACCTATGTACCCGGTTTAAAATGTAACCTATGTTTTAGTTGCACATGCCCACTGTCTCGAAATCTCCGCTACTCAGTAGATATTTAGCAAAATACTCACCCGCAAAGAAATTCCTTGACATTAATGTTCACTAAGTGTATATTGTTCACTAAATAGTGAACAATCAAAAGGAGTGAACATTATGAATAAGCCTAAAAATGGAAAGAATATCTTTGCCGATAAGGCGACTTTTATACTGAGAGAAATGCTGTCTAATCCGGGCAAGAAATGGGTTACCCGAGATTTCACAGGAGAAAATGGGGTAAGCCTTGGTATGGCTCAGGGTGTACTTGAGGTCATGTCAAAGAAAGGCTACATTGAAAGGGTTAAACGCGGCCCTGACAGTTTTGCGCTTTTAACCAATACGCGGGAACTGATAGAGGACTGGATAAAAGCATATTATTTTGAGTTAAATGATATACATACTTACTATTCGCAGGACAAAAACATCATGCCGAAACTCAAAAATTACCTGAAGGACAAAGAGTATTGTCTGACTCTACATACCGGAGCGAATTTGATGACATCTTATGTGGTAACGGATAATGTTCATGTATACTTTTCTCCCGCGAACTGGAAAAAAGAGCTTCTTGACCTGAGACAACAACTTAATTTGAAAGAGCTTGTAAGGGGCGGTAATATTCACATTATACGGCCGTTTTATAAAAACAGTGCGTACCATAACACTCAAACGATAAAAGGTTATAAGGTGGTTTCAAATTTACAGTTGTATATTGATCTCTATCAGTTTAAGCCACGAGGGCGAGAACACGCTGAATATTTGAAAAATCAATTAAAAGAAAAAGGCAAGAATTTTTATGAATCTTGAGAAAATTGAGGCGGTATTTTTTGAAGTATTGGAGGATATAAGCGCTTATCTTTCTGATCTTGCGCTTGTTGGCGGATGGATGCCGTACATATATTCGAATTATCTGTGGAAAACAAAGATCCGTAATCCTATTGTTACTGTAGATATCGATTTCGGCGTAGATCAAACTGTTGCCGGTGATTATTCAAAGACAATTTTTGAAACTCTTTCTAGATTGGGCTATAAGGAACGCCATCTCAAAGTGGATAGAATGTTTCCTGTAGTGCTCTATAAAGAAAAAGTGCCTGTTGAGTTTATAACTTATCCAACGGTTGATATTAAAGCGATTGAAAAAATGGTAGGAACGCAGATACAGATAAACAAGATAGAAAAATTCGATTTTTTGCTACAACACCGTATTCCTATTACTGTTAAAAGCAAAAAGAAGGATAAGGCATATGTTCTAAATTGCCCCAAGCCGTCAGCATTTTTGCATCATAAAGGATCAACATTCATAGACAGGATGAATAAGGAGAAGCAGGCCAAGGATTTATACTATATGTATTTCATTTTGCGATACGCCCCTGATACAGAAGTTATTTTAAAAGAAGTATCAGAGTATAAGGCAAAAGGTTATTTACCGGGTGTCTCGGATAATATTAAGAAATTCTTTGAGCGGGTCTCAAGTCAGGGCTGCTTAATGATCGAAGAGGAAAACGGAGACGATGAATATATCCGTGATGTGAGACAAGATATATTCGAAAGATTTGAAAATTTAAAAAAAGTATTATAAAGGATGAAACATTGAAAACCTATGCCATCGGTGATATTCATGGAGCATACAAGGCAATGATCCAGTGCTTTGAGCGATCGAAATTTGATTATAAAAAAGATCGCTTAATTGTAATGGGTGATGCGTGCGATGGGTATCCTGACGTTAAACAGTGCATTGATGAGCTTTTGAAGATTAAGCATTGCGACCTGGTCATTGGCAATCATGACATGTGGGCTCTGGACTGGGCTTTACGTGGGGGTAAACTGGAAATATGGACAAGTCAGGGCGGTGACCGGACAATGGCTTCGTATAATGGGGGGCCTATGCCAAAGGCGCATATTGATTTCCTAAAAGGCGGAGAACTTTGGATTGAACGTAAAGATCAGGTATTTGTGCATGGCGGATTCAATCCTGATGTACCGCTTAAAAGCCATAGTGCGCAGACGCTGGTTTGGGATAGAACGCTCCTTGATATGGCGTGGAAGAAGCAGATTGATGGCCATAAGTGCCAATTAGGTAAGTACAATGACATATTTGTCGGTCACACGACAACGGAGCTTTGTAACACCTTACAGCCGATTCATGTGTGTAATGTTTGGAATCTTGATACTGGCGCAGGTTGGCTGGGTAAACTCACGATAATGGATGTTGATTCAAAAGAATACTGGCAGTCTGATTTGACAAAGGATTTATACGGCGCATTGCCGAATCAGTTATAAGAAAGTGAAGAATAGAGAAGATGATATACAGACGTTTTGGAAGTTGAGCACGACACTGTCACCAGGTTAAGCACGACAGTGTCTCTTGGCAGGTACACTGTGCCGAATGAAAATCAAAACGTCTCTAAAGACTAAACAGAAAGAAAAAACGCAATGCCCCAAAAACAAAAGAGTTATGAAAAATCTGCACCGAGAGTCTATATCCGGACTTTCGAATGGCCTTCTGTATGGGTTTTACAATATATAAAATTCCATTGATTTGATGATTGAATTCACCGCCCGTTTCCGCCTCCTGAGCGTCGGCTCCAGCGGGCTACGTGGGTGGTGTTGGCGCCGTTCGCCTTCGCTGGGGCTCAGGCTCTCTTGTCGGCCGCCTAGGCCGGCGGCCTTGTTGGTTATGCGAGAGTATGCTTCGGCTTCTTTGTGTTTGGCGCATTTTGGAGGCGGCAAAATGTGCCAAACACCTTGCGTCCTCTCCCTCTCAAAAATCATAAAACTTATCCTTTGCTTTGCAAAGGATAAAAAAGTCCTTTTTATATTGCAGCGGCGGCGAAAAAAATACAAAGGTGTTTTTGCTCGGTTGAGGATGCGCGTCGCTTCGCGCCGCGAAGCCAAATCTTTCTTGGATGCGAAGCGAGGTAGGGGAAATATCCCACTCACCCAAAGTCTGTCTCGGTGCACGGGCTACATCCGCCTTCGGCGGATTTCGCTCCCTGCGCTCCGAGCCAGCCTTTTTCCCTATAAGGGAATTGGTTTGATAAGATAATTAGCATATGTTATAATTAAAATTCCGTTAATTATAAGTTGGCAGAGAGTGTTTTGGTAGAGTACCCCTGGAGTAAAATTATTTAACTTTTAACATAGGAGATAATATGAGTTTAATAGTAGCAGAAAATTTATCAAAACAATACATAAGTGGCGAAATAACGATTGATGCGCTCAAAGGTTTAAGTTTTGAAATAGAACCGGCGTCTTTTATATCTTTCGTTGGTCCTTCTGGTAGTGGAAAAACGACACTGCTGAATCTCATCGGGTGCCTTGATACGTCTACATCAGGAATGTTGAGGGTGTCTGGAACAGATGTTTCTCAGCTTAGGGGAAAGTCCGCTGCTGATTTCCGAGGCAAAAATGTTGGTTTTATATTTCAAGATTTTAATCTTCTTCCGGTACTTACTGTATATGAGAATGTGGAGTATCCGCTTCTTATGGTTCAGGATACACCTCTAGGCGAAAGACGGAGCCGTGTTTTGTCGCTACTTGATTCAGTTGGGATGATTGAGCAGAAAGATAAATATCCGGACCAGATTTCAGGTGGACAGAAACAGCGAGTGGCTGTCGCTAGGGCATTGGTTACGAATCCCAAACTTGTTTTAGCGGATGAACCAACGGCGAATCTTGATCACAAAACTGCTTATATGGTGATCGATATTATGAAAAAAATGAAGGATGAATCAAAAACGAGTTTTATTTTTTCAACCCATGATCAGAAGGTTGTTGGCGAGGCCGAAATTATCTATACATTGGAAGACGGTGAACTTGCCGGAAAAAGTGGTAAAGGAGGTGACTGTCATGTTTAACCTAATGAGAATCGCCATAAGAAATCTCATGAGACACAAAAGAAGAACTTTTCTGACATCCTCATTGATTACCGTAGGCGTTGTATTTGTTCTTGTATTCATAGCCCTTTCAGGCTCGTTTAAAAACATGATGGTCAGTCAGATCACCGATTCTTTTCTCGGGCATATACAGATCCACCAAAAGGGTTATGTGGCGTCAATAGATACGCTCCCCCTAACAATGAACATGGGAGCGCAAGCTATAAAAAAAGTAAAAAAAGCGATAAGTGATGTTCCTGAGATAGAAGCATATTCGATGAGGATAAAATTTGGGGGAATGTTCAGTAATTTTGTTGAGACTTCAAACATAAGACTTAACGGCGTCTATCCCGAAGAAGAGATAAAAACCGTTCCACTCTTTTCGGAAAGAATCATGGAGGGGAAAAAGAGTATTACCAGGGGGGAGATACTTGTTCCTGAACTACTTGCGAAAGGAATGAAAGTCAAAGTGGGCGATATAATTGTTATTGTAGCTACTAACAAAGATGGTTCAGTTAATGGGAAACAATTTAAGGTTGGCGGAATCCTGGAAAGTGCGACTGGGCCAGGAGGCAGAGATGGATATATTCACATAGATGATGCTCTTGAGGTACTCAGGATGGACGATGTTGCAATAAGTGAAATTGCCCTGAGGCTTAATAATTTCACTAATCTTGACGTCGCCTACAACAAACTTAGAAATATACTCTTAAAGGAACTGAATAAAGCGGGTAAACCCGTATTTGAGGTGCATACATGGGAAAAACTCTCCCCCTTCTACAACATTGCCAGGATGATAGACATCATGACATTGTCCATTAAATTCATGCTTATAGCGATAGTGTTAATCAGCATCATGAATGTTATGATCATGGCGGTATATGAGAGGATAAGGGAAATTGGCACTATTGCTGCAATAGGTACATTGCCGAAGAAAATCCTTTCCATGTTTCTTATTGAGGGATTTTCTTTAGGGGTCTTGGGGGCGTTGATTGGTAATGTTCTTGGCATATTGATTGTTTATATTTTAAATATTTCAAAAATTACCTTTGATTTTGGAAGACAGACAGGGCTTGTTCTTGAACCAGCAGTGAATTTTTCGGATATTTTTACCATATCAACAATTGTAATAATAGTGTCTGTACTGGCAAGCCTTCAGCCTGCATTCAAAGCTTCACGCATGGAACCAATTAAAGCCTTAAGGCATGTATAGGAGAAATGAAATGATCAAGACCTTACTTATGATTTTTGCATTAGCGCTGGCCGTGCCGGCTTATGCTGTGGACGGTAGCACACTTTTGGAGCAAGTCGACAGAAACCTTAATCCTGAATCTTACGAAGCTTATAGAAAGCTGATTAATATCGAGCCTAATGGCAACAGAAAAGAGTTCGTACTTTTTACCGTAAAGAAGGGTAAAGACAAAATGGCGGCAGTGTTTATTTTGCCTGCGAGTGAAAAAGGGCGAAGTACGTTACGTCTTGATGAAAATATGTGGCTTTATATTCCCAATGTGGGCAAGCCGATCCGCATCACAAGCTTTCAGTCGGTTGTGGGGGGGGTCTTCAATAACGCAGACATATTGCGCCTTGATTACACATCGGAATATAATGTGGATCAGGTTGAAGAAAACGATGATGAGTATCTTCTTCATCTCAAAGCTAAAACAAATACTGTTGCCTATGACAAACTGAAAATGTGGGTGAATAAGAACAATATGCTGCCTTCAAAGATCGAGAGCCTTACAGAGGATTTAATGTTAATTAAAACTCTTTATTTTAAAGAGATTAAAGATTTTGGAGACGGTATAGTTAGGCCGTCTGTTGTCGAAACGGATAGCCCTCTTTATAAGGACTATAAGTCGATTATGATTTTCGCAAAGATTAAAGAGAAGGAACTTGATGATGAGGTGTTTACTTTAACGTTTATGCCGAATATGGAGTCATTGAGATAATGAAATTGTTTATTCTGTCAATTCTTACGATTGTACTTCTCCCGCAGTTAACTTTTGCTGAATCAGAATATACCCTTGATTTGGATGAAATAGAGAAAAAACCGCACAGCTTTGGCGGTTACCTCGAAGTTCGCCCTGTCCTTCTTGGGTTTGACAAAGATGCAGCTTTCTATAAACTGAAATTATACAATAAAGATGAGGGAAAAACAGGGGAAGAATACAATGCTAAGCTTCAACTTAACGCAAGCTATGAAAAGGGAATTGCGAAGTTTTATACGAAAATAAATGTTGATATGCAACAGTCTTATCTCGGATGGTCAGACAAAACAAGTGTTTTCGAAGGATACCTTTCGCTTAAACCTTCTTCGTCTTTTATCATTAATGCCGGGAAGAAAACGATGAAATGGGGTAAAGGATACGCATGGACACCAGCCGCATTTGTGGACAGGATTAAAAATCCTGATGATCCTAACTTAGCCCTTGAAGGTTTTATAAGCTTGTCGGCTGACTATATTAAAAGCTATTCAGGGCCCTTAAAGACTATCTCGTTTACCCCTGTTTTGCTACCGGTTTATGACGATGTAAATGATGATTTTGGAGAGACGGATCATGTGAATTTTGCCGGTAAACTATATCTTTTGCTATATGATACGGATATTGATTTTATGGTACTTGCTGGCGGCAGTAAAACTACAAGATTTGGTTTTGATTTCTCGAGAAATATCACCTCAAACTTTGAGATCCATGGCGAATTCGCATTTATTAATAATTTCGAGAAAAAATTTATTAACAACACAGGCGATATTTTTATCAAGGAGTATGATGCGAAGAGCTATCTTTTAGGGATCAGATATCTTACAGAATTAGACACAACATTTATTGTAGAATACTACCATAGCGGCACAGGATTTACTAATGGAGAGATGGAAGATTATTTTTCTTTTATCAATACAGCATATGAAACATATACTTCTTTAGGAAACGACAGTGATCTTCAAAAAGCGTTAAATCTTACAGAAGGGAACTATGGACGGATTAATCCGATGAAAGATTACCTTTATGCACGCGTCAGCCAGAAAGAACCCTTCAATATTCTTCATTTCACTTCTTCCTTAACAGGAATTTTTAATGTCAATGATAAAAGTTTTTCTCTTTCACCGGAGGTTCTTTATACCGGCATCACAAATCTTGAACTGCGGTTGAAAACCAGCTTTCTGGTAGGTGAAAGCAACAGTGAGTATGGAGAAAAACAAAATGATTATAGAGTTGAATTTAGGACGAGGTATTATTTTTAGCAATAAAGTAATTAATAACTATGATACATCGAAATATTATAGGAATAATTATAACGTCAATGTTTTTAAAGAAAAGGCTAATTTT
The DNA here is from genome assembly GCA_030593065.1 of Candidatus Omnitrophota bacterium. Taxonomy (GTDB): domain Bacteria; phylum Omnitrophota; class Gorgyraeia; order JABMRG01; family JABMRG01; genus JAUVHV01. Next base: position 82,646 of record JAUVHV010000004.1, read on the forward strand.
TTAAGGAGAAAAAAGCAATTTTAGAGATTGTAAAAAATTAAAGAAACCCTTGATGTAAAAAAACTTACGGTTTCGTGATACGTAACCTGTTGAAAGAGGAAGCAAAAACACCTTTGTATTTTTTTCGCCGCCGCTGCAATATAAAAAGGACTTTTTTATCCTTTGCAAAGCAAAGGATAAGTTTTATGATTTTTGCGAGGGAGAGGACGCAAGGTGTTTGGCATATTTTGCCGCCTCCAAAATGCGCCAAACACAAAGAAGCCGAAGCATACTCTCGCATAACCAACAAGGCCGCCGGCCTAGGCGGCCGACAAGAGAGCCTGAGCCCCAGTGAAGGCGAACGGCGCCAACACCACCCACGTAGCCCGCTGGAGCCGACGCTCAGGAGGCGGAAGCGGGCGGTGAATTCAATCATCAAATCAATGGAATTTTATATATTGTAAAACCCATACAGAAGGCCAGCCAAATGTTCTAATATAGATTTTAGGCATGGCCTTTCTATAAGTCCTTTATTTTTAATGTGTTTATGCGAATTTTGGGCTTCAAAAAAGAAAGAATTGAAAGGGGCAAAAAAATCAAAAGAAAAAATCTCTTTTTGGGCGATTTTGATGTTTTTGCGTCTTACCCTTTGGGTAATCCGCGCAGCAACTAAGGAAGTTGCTGCTAAAAAGCAGATAAAGATGTATTCCCCACCCACCCGCAGTCGCTCCGCGCCTGCCCCTTTAAAAACCTATTGACAAGAACTGTAAAAAGGTGTAGGATTTAATCCTACCATGAAAAGATATAATCTAAGCCAAGCAGCGAAAGAATTAGGTGTTACCCGCCAAACTCTCTACTATTGGATTATGAAAAAATGGATTAAGCCAAAGAGAGATTACCGGAATTATCCTGTATTTACTGAAGAGGATATAAAGAATATTCAAGAATGGCAAGATAAATTACACGAAGAGTGATCTATTATGTTTATATCTGATACTCCTATTAATGTAGAAGAAGATGATGTTTTAGGGCGTGCACGATTTTCTCATGCCCTGGCTGAGACAATCATAGACTTTGATGACACTAAAAGCATTGTTATTGGATTGTATGGTAAATGGGGTGTTGGCAAAAGTTCTGTAGTTAATTTGATGTTGGATTATTTAGAAAAGAAAAAAGAATATATTGATAAGCAAGTCCTTACTATCAGTTTTAATCCCTGGAATTTTTCTGAGCAAAATCAACTTATAACTACATTTTTTAATGAATTGGCAAATAAACTTCAATATATTGATAAGTCAAAACAGGCAAAATCTATTGCAAAAAAATTAAAGTTATACGGAAGTTTTTTAAGTGCTACAGCAGTAATATCTGATCTACTAAGATATATTTTTCCTACTGTATTTTTTGTTTTGGCGCTTTTAATATTTGGTTCTTCATATTTTCAGAACATTCGGATTATAGCTTATATTATTTCATCTTTGTTAGCAGTATTTGGCTTAATATCTGCTGTTTCAAAAAAAGTTTTATTTTCAATAAGCGATTTCTTTTTAGAAAAGTCAAAGTTTAGCGAAAAAACGCTCGAAGACTTGAAGAATGATTTGAATGACGCTATTCTTAAGCAAAATAAGAGGCTGATAATTGTTATAGATGATATAGACCGATTAAATCAAAAAGAAATAAAACAAATGTTACAGCTAGTTAAAATTAATGCAGATTTTCCAAATACAGTTTACCTTCTCCCATTTGAAAGGAAGATAATTGAAAAAAACCTTGAAGAGCAAAAAGGCTTATCTGGGAAAGAGTATTTGGAAAAGATAGTTCAGGTGGATTTTGATATTCCCGCTATCCAAAAGGCTAAGTTATACAAACATTTATTTGCTCAGTTAGATGCGATAATCAAACATGTTCCAGAAAATCGTTGGGACGAAAGGCATTGGGGCAATTTATTTCATTCAGGTTTTAAAGAATTTTTTCATTCCCTAAGGGATGTAAAACGTTATATTAATAGCTTGCATTTTAATTTTCTATTAATTAAGAAAGAAGACGTTTTTGAATTAAATCCTATCGACTTTATTGGGATAGAAGCGATACGTATTTTTGTTCCAGATTTCTACCACTCTTTAAAAGAAAAGAATAGCTTATTTACATCTATAAATTCTCATTATGGTTCACGATCTTCTTCAAAAGAAGATGATTCGAGAAAGAACGAAATAGATGATCTGCTCAACTCAACTCCTGATTATGTAAGGAGTATTGTCTATGAATTATTTCCGCAGGTGAAAGGCTTATTTGATAATACGCATTATGGTAATGACTTCCAAGAACGCTGGAAGAAAGAACTAAGAATTTGTGCTACAGAATTATTTGATCGCTATTTTATCCTTGATGTTCCTGAAGGCGAAATTGCACAATTCGAAGCAGAAACTTTGCTCACTTTGACTAATAGCCGTGAAAAATTTGTAGAAGAATTGAGAAAATATATTAAGGATGGTAGGATACGTAAAGCCTTAGATATGTTAGGGAGTTTTACAGATAGTTTTGATCTTGCAGATGCTGAAGTAATCGTTACATCTTTGTTTGATATAAGTGATGAGTTGCCAGAAGAACGAGGTGGATTTTTTGATATTGGAATTGGTATGTGTCTTATGCGTATTATTTATCATTACTTGAAGCGGTTTAAGAATGTTAGCAAAACATCCGAAATTTTAAAAAAGGCAATTAAGCAAACCACGGGTTTATATGGATGTGTAGATAAAATTTCTATAGAAATTCAAGGCATTGAGAAAGAATCTCAATACGAACGATTAATTTCTAAGGAAGATGCAGGAAAATTTAAAGAATTGTGTAGTAATAAAATCAAAGAGTTTCAAACGTCCCCTGTACTTAGAAGATCAAAGCATTTGGCATATATGTTATATCGCTGGAGAGACTGGAGAAAGGTTGAAGAGCCAAGAGAATTTGCAGGCACTTTTCTTGATTCAGATGAAGGCATAGTTTTTCTTGTAAAAAGCTTTCTGTCTCGAAGCCATCGTCATTCAATGGGCGATTATATTAGTAGAGTTGTTTATAAAATTGATTACAAAGGTTTAAGCGAGTTTATTGATTTAGAACGTGTTAAAGAGCACATAAAGAAAATAGATATTTCTAAATTGTCAGGTAATAGTAAAAGGGCGGTTGAGCTGTTTTTGAAAAATTTTGATCGGAAAGATAAAAATAACGATTTTGATGAGGATTAATGAATATCGCAATATATATAAGAGTTAGCACCGAAGACCAAGCAAAAGAAGGATATTCCTTAGGAAGTGCAAAAGGAATATCTTGAATCCTTTGCTAAACGTGAGGGCCACCATGAAATTTTTAAAGTCTATTGTGACGATGGCTTTGGATGAAGAGAGAAGATTAAAATCAGAAAGATAAAATAAAGACCGATGAAAGGCAAGTGCTATAATATGAAAGAAGGGATAAGAGAGCTAGGCGTTATCCGCCAAACTCTCTATTATTGGATTAAGAAAAAGTGGATTAAGCCAAAACGAGATTACCGTAATTTCCCGGTCTTTACTGAAAATGATATACTAAATATTAAAGAGTGGCGAGAGAGGTTAAAGGAGTAATATGAGTTATTTTCAAATAAAAAGATATGCGAGGCTTTTTGGAGAGTTTGAACAATTAACGCAGGAATATTGGTCTGCACTTCCTGAACAACATCACGATTCTTTTCTTGGGCGATTTAAATATACAGAAAACGAAGAATCTTTAAAAATAAGAATGAAAATTGCACAAATGTTGCCTTTCATCCAAAGAGCTGCCAGTTATCTAGGAGTTTCTTACACCGGTAAATCTATACCCCCAGCAGCAATTGGTGGGGTTATTGCTCCAGTAGATCTTTTTCAATCTGTAATTGATCCTCAACAAGGATACGAAATTGTAGATAGGAAATACATTATGGATACAATTAATGCAGCCAAAAGCTTAGCGGCTGAAAGGAAAAGAAAAGAGTTGTTTTATATATTGCTGCCTTGGAATTGGATAATTGAAATATGTGCTTTTATAATCAGAATTCCTTTCCTAATTTTGCGCCGAGCAGGTCTACCATCAAAAGTTGAAGAAAACATTATTGCTCATACTATTAAAATTGTTGCAACAATTATTTTAATAAGCTGGCTGACATATAAAGGTGTATCTTTAACTGGCATAGATATTGTGGGTTTAATTAAAAGTTTTATTAAATGAAAGTTGCCGTTTATATAAGAGCATTAACTGAAGATCAAGCAAGAGAAGGCTATTCCCATAGTTTTGTTTATGCAAAACTTAACATGGGGACAGGTTCTCTTAAGGTGAAGAGGAAATATCTTGAGGCTTTTGCTCAATAAAGAAGTATAAAATACCTTATGCAAAAAAAATTTAAGCGGACAGGAAAATATTGCGTATATATTCTTGAATGCGCGGATAAAACTTATTATACAGGCTATACACAGGATATTAAAAGGCGCTTGCAGTTGCACAATGCTGGCAAAGGTGCAAAATATACAAGAGATAGAGGACCGGTAAAATTGGCCTGGTATAAAGAGTATAGATATTTTAAGCCTGCATTTTTAGAGGAGAAGAGAATAAAGCTGCTTACACGTAAACAGAAGGAAAAACTGATTAATGCGAAGAAAAGGTAGTAAGGATAAAGTTGTCTCGAATTCTAAGATGGTTGAAAATTCTTTCGCTGAAAAGCAGCTCAACAATTTTCAACCAGAATTCGACATGACACCCAAAAGTCCTAAAGTATACATTAGGACTTTTGGGTGTCAAATGAATGAACGGGATTCCGAGATTATCTATAGCATGATGATACAGGAAGGGTATACCCCTGTATCTTCCTATGAAGAGGCAGATCTTATTATATTTAATACCTGTTCTGTCAGGAAACATGCGGAGGACCGTGTTTGGGGAAAACTTAAGGAGCTTAAGAACCTAAAGCATGGAGAGAGCGCTTGTTCAGGCGCGCCCCCCATGATAGGGCTTGTAGGGTGCATGGCAAAAGCGCATGGCAAGGAGGTATTTAAAAAACTGCCCCATGTCAGTTTTATATGCGGGCCGTCTAATATTTATGATATACCAGGGCTTGCTAAAAAGGTCAAATCAGGAAAAAGTCATCTTATGTCAATATCAAAAGAGAAGAGGCCCCTTAGTGAAAAGAGAGATGAATATCGCGAAGAGAAGATACGGGCATGGGTTAATATAAGCTATGGGTGTAATAATTTTTGTTCTTACTGTATTGTGCCTTTTGTAAGAGGAAGAGAGATAAGCCGCCGCAGTGAGAATATAATAGATGAGATAAAACGCCTTGTGGATAATGGTGCAAAAGAGGTTACGCTTTTAGGGCAAAATGTAAATTCTTACAAGTCGCCCACTGGCAAGAGCTTTATCAGGCTGCTGGAAGAGGTAAATAGAATTGACGGCCTAAGAAGAATAAGGTTTATGACATCGCATCCAAAAGATGCTGGTTTAGAGCTTTTTAAGGCTATTGCCGGGCTTGATAAGGTCTGCGAGCATCTGCATCTTCCTTTACAATCCGGTTCTGACAGGATACTTAGACTTATGAACAGGAATTACACATCTTCTCACTATTTAAAGCTTATCGATAATCTGCGTAAAACAATACCGGATTGCGCTGTTACAACGGATATAATAGTAGGTTTCCCGTCTGAGACAGAAGGTGATTTTGAGGATACCCGTATGCTTATGGAGAAGATCCGGTTTGACAGCGCTTTTATATTCAAATACTCCCCAAGGCCTTTTGCTAAGGCATCGAATACAGAGGATGATATTTTATTGGAAGAAAAAAAAGAGCGCAACCAGGTGCTTCTCGGTTGCCAGGATAAGATCACAAGGAAGAAGAACGAAGATTTAATAGGCAATGTGGAAGAGGTATTAGGGATATCGATTGCAAAACGAAAACCCTCTTCTTCAGAATATCCACCCGCTACATATATAAAAGGAAGGTCGAGAAAGAATTCGCTGGTAGTATACAAAGGCAGTATGGGCTTGATAGGCAGGATTTTAAATGTTAAAATAAGAGGCGTAGAAGAGAACACATTTATTGGAGAGGCTGTATGAGAATTGGGCTGTTTCTTATTATTGTTTTTGCGCTATTGGCTTCCCCTGCCGCGGGATTTTGCGATGACTCAATACTGGATAAAGCCTGGACTTGTTATCTTAAATCTGATTACAATGATGCGCTAAACGCCTGCCGCGCAGTATCGAAGAGCAGGCCATTAGGTGAAGAGGGGCGTTATCTGATGGGGCTCTCTTTTTTAAAACTGGGGCTTCAGGAAAAGGCGCGGAAAAACTTCGAGTTTGTAATTAAAAATTACCCTTATTCCGGTTTAAAGGAAGAGCTTCTTCTTGGCATTGCGGGCTCTTATTATCTTGAAGGAGATTTCAAGCGGGCAGAAGAATATTATAAGAGACTGTTAAAAAATTTTAATACTACGGGTTATGCAAGCATAGTGTACCTTAGTATGGGCAAGGCTTTACGGAAGCAGGGTAAATGGAGAGAGGCGGAAGGTTCATTCTATAAGGTTACGCGTTCTTACCCTTTAAGCCTTGAGGCAAAAGAGGCTAAGAGCTATCTTTTGAAGGGTCATTTTTTTAGTGTCCAGGTTGGCGCTTTCGCGAAGAAGGATAATGCCGCAAAGCTTGTCAACTCCTTAAAAAGAAAAGGCTACAACGCTGTAATAAAAAAACAGTATGATATGGAAAATATACTTTATAAGGTGAAGACAGCAACATTTGATACAAAAGCTATGGCAGATAAAGAAGCAAAACAATTAAAGAGTGATGGTTTTTCACCACGTGTTACAAGCTGATAATATGAAAAGTATAATATTTTTAGTGGGCCCTACCGCTGTCGGAAAAACAGCGGTTTCTATTTATCTGGCAAAGATGCTCAATACTGATATAATATCATGTGATTCTATGCAGGTATACAAAGGCATGGATATAGGAACAGGAAAGCCCGCACTTGCCCAGCTAAGACAGGTGCCGCACCATATGATAGATGTTTTATCGCCTGTAAGGAATTTTAGTGTAGCGGATTTTCGGAAAAAGGCTTTGGATTGTATTGAGGTAATCAAAGGGAAAGGTAAAAAGGTATTTTTTGTTGGTGGAACAGCTCTTTATATGAGGGCATTAATAGATGGGCTCTTTTCATCACCTCCCGCCGATCGCGCGCTCAGAAACAGGCTTTTAAGACAGGAAAAGATAAATGGCAGAGGATATCTTTATAAACAGCTTTCCAGGGTCGATAAGAATTCCGCAAAGCTTTTGCATCCTAATGATACAAGAAGGGTTATAAGGGCATTAGAGGTCTATACGAATACAGGTATCCCGATATCTGTATTGAAGAAGGGGACAAGAGGGTTAAAATCAAAATATAGTATAAAGGTTTTCTGTTTGAATCGTAACAGAAAGGAACTTTATAACCTGATTGAAGCCCGTGTAGATTATATGTTTAAAAGAGGCCTTTTAGCTGAAAGCAGGCGATTAAAGGTAAAGAAGCTCTCGATGACAGCAAGGCAGGCCTTAGGGTATAGAGAGGTATTTGGTTATCTGGATGGCAGGTTAACCCTTAAAGCCGCAAAGGAACTTATTAAAAAAAACACGCGCAATTTCGCGAAGAGGCAGCTTTCATGGTTTAGAAATGATGAAAGTATAGAGTGGATAGATATTGATAAAGAAAAGCCAAAAGAGATAGCGGAAATATTATGCAAAAAACTCATGAAGTAAAAGAGTATTCAAGTGATAAGGTAATATTAGTTACTATAGTCTTGCGTGACGATATAGAAAAAGGCTGGGGCCCTGAAGAGAGCCACGCGGAATTTAAAGAACTTGCCTTATCGAGCGGCGTAAAGGTTGTGGATGAGCTTCTGGTGAAGATTGATACGCCTATGCCCAAGTATTTTTTGGGCAAGGGTAAGATAAGCGAGATTCATGAGATTATTTCTGCTAATGGCAAAGACTTAAAGGCTGTTATGATGAGTGAAAACTTATCCGGCACGCAACAAAGGAATCTTGAAGAACTTTTAGGCGTAAAAGTTATAGACCGGACTCAGCTTATATTTGAGATATTTTCACAGCGCGCTCATACAAACGAGGGTAAATTGCAGGTTGAACTTGCTCAGCTTGAGTATATGCTGCCGCGTTTATCAGGATTAGGTATAAAATTATCCCGGTTAGGAGGCGGCATAGGAACGCGTGGCCCGGGCGAAAAGATGCTTGAGACAGATCGCAGAGGCGTAAGAAGAAAGATTAAATATTTAAAAGCTGACCTTGCCAGCCTCAGTAAAAGACGCAGTAAATTAAGACAGAACAGGCTGGAGCACTCTGTTGCTACAGTCGCGGTGATAGGCTATACAAATGCCGGAAAATCCACACTTTTAAATAGCCTTACTGAATCTGATGTAGTTGTAAATAACCGCTTATTCAGCACACTGGATCTTACATCCCGCAGGTATGTATTACCCAATAATCAAAAGATATTATTTGTAGATACAGTTGGTTTTATTCATAAGCTTCCTCACAATCTTATCGAGGCATTCAAGGCAACTATGGAAGAGGTAAAAGAGGCTGACCTTCTTTTGCATATTCTTGATATAAGCAATCCAAAGGCAGATGAACATCGGGACGCGGTATATGAAGTTTTAAAGGAGTTAGATGCTCATGAAAAGCCTATGGTTACCGCGCTTAATAAGGTGGATCTCGTTGAGAACAATTATATTGCAGCTAGGTTTCGCAGGAATATAGATGATTCTTTAGCTATCTCCGCAAAGAAAGGTATAGCCCTAAAAGAGTTGATAGCCCTTATTGCGCAAAGAATCCCGGTCTTAACAAAGACAATTGAAAAACTTATACCTTATAACAGAATGGCTCTTCTAAGCCGAATCTATGAGCAAGGCGAGGTTCTTGATAGGCAGAATACTGATAAGGGCATCTATATAAAAGCTGTTGTTCCCCGCCATTTAAATCTTAAGATCTAGCTAATCTCGAGAAAATCAAAGTTTGCCTTTATAAGAGATGATTACTAATGAAACCACAGATTAATATCTCCAAATTGACCCTCTCGATAAGTATATTTATTATTCTTTCCGCGTCTTTTATGCGCCAATTGTTGGATTTTATTCGACACTTTGCAGGAGATAATTTTAGTTTATTCAGAGATGGCATTATTTTTTTATTTGGGCTTGGCCTTTTATTTTTTGTAATAAATAAAACTACAACCAGGATGAGGTTGTTTTTGCAACTGGTCATGTTTGGCGCAGCCATTATTCTCTTAACCCAAATGAAGCTTGCAATTGAGAGAATTCACATTATTGAATATGGTTTATTGGGGTATCTTATTGCGCGTGATTTACTTAAAGCCAAAAGGACCCTACCGGGTATTATCATCGCTTGTCTATTTGCCTGTTGTGTAGGTATTATCGATGAGTTGTTTCAAGCGATTTTACCCTATAGATTTTATGATACAAGGGATATAATGTTTAACAGCATGGGAGGGTTATGGGGTATTGGCCTATTTTTGTTAAGCGGCGGAGAAAAGAAGAGAGAAGAGAAGTGAAGAGGTTAATATTATTGGTAATTACCAGTTATATCCTGGCAATGAGCGTTTCTGCTCAAGCCGGCCAACTCACTATTCATTTTATCGATCTGGAAGAAGGCGAGGCTATTTTAGTCCAGACTCCCCAGCAGGATAATGTATTAATTGATACAGGTAATTTGTTAAGCGGCCCCGACTTGCTAAATTATCTGAGAGAACAGGGCGTTGGCCGTCTGGATAACCTTGTGCTTACCCACACCCACTTAGACCATATCGGCGGAGTTTTTCTTATCTTACCGATGATGGAATCGGATAAGGTTTATGATAACGGCCACAGCCTGAATGATAAGACTGATGATATCTTACGACAATATATCCAACTGGTTCGAAAGCATAAGAACTATGAAGTATTAAGTGCTTCAGATAGCTTTAAGGTTGGTGAAGTATCTTTTAAAGTCCTCAGCCCACGGGAACAGGTTATCTCTCCATCAGATCTTAATACTAATTCATTAGTCATTATGATGCAATATAAGACATTTCGTTGCCTTCTGATGGCTGACGCGACACTGCTTACTGAAAAAGACCTGCTTAGGCAGGGATTGGATTTAAAGGCTTCTTTATTGAAAGTGGGCCATCATGGAAGTAATGATGCCAGCGGGGATGAGTTTTTAAAGGCAGTATCACCTGCTGTTGCGATTATTTCAGTGGATGCTGATAACTTGTATGGTTACCCCTCAGATACGGTATTGCAGCGCCTTGAGTCACAGGGAATAAAAGTATACAGAACAGACCTGCAGGGTAATATTGTGGTTAGGGTAAACGAATCAGGCAAGAGCCGTATCGATATTCAAAAGATTTAATTTCAAAAAATAATACTTGACAAAAAACACAAAAATGGTAGAATTAGTTTTCCTGTGTTAGCACTCTATAGTTTAGAGTGCTAATTTAAAAATACCAAGGGGATTAAGATGCTGCAGAAAGACCTGAACATGAGGCGGGATAAGATTCTCGGGTTAATTATTGACAGCCATGTCAATACAGCTGAACCCATAGCTTCGAGATCTATCAGTAAGAAACTCCGTATGAGTTTAAGCCCCGCTACTGTGCGTAATGTAATGAGTGACCTTGAGGAACAGGAGCTGATTACCCACCCGCATACATCAGCGGGAAGAATTCCTACTGAAAAAGGTTATCGTTATTATATCAGCAGGCTTATGCGCGCTTCGCTTCTCACGGAAGAGGAGAAAAAGAGCATAGACAGAGAGTTTAAGGTAAAGTTAAACGAGCTTAATTCGCTCCTGGACAGGACATCAAATATATTATCCTTGATTACCAATCAGACAGGTATTGTGCTTTTCCCGATTTTGCAAAAAAGTTTTTTTAAACATGTGGAGCTTGTGAGATTAGATGAGAGTGATATCTTAATAGTACTTTTTACAGCATCAGGCGTGACAAAGAATTTTGTTGTAAATCTTAACGAGAATATATCAGAACCTGAGCTTTCCCGCATATCAAATTTTATAAATAAATATATGGGTAAGGGGTCTCTGGATGATATTAAGAGAGAGATTGGCCGGCGCCTTATTGCAGAGAGGGATTCGTTCTTTTATGTTCTCGAAAAGGCAAAGGCCATAATAGATATCATGCTCGATATTATAAAAGAGAATAAGCTGTATTTAAACGGCAGGTCCCATATTACAGAGCAGCCGGAATTTGAGAATATAGATAAGCTGAAAAACCTTTTGAGGCATTTAGAAGATAAGGATTTCATGTTTTCCCTGCTTAAGAAGATGATTGATAAAGAAGGTACTAATATATATATAGGTTCGGAACTGGGAGGTGATTTTTCAGAATGCAGTTTAATAACATGTAACTATTGCATAGGTAATACCTCCTGCGGGACATTGGGTGTAATAGGGCCTATAAGGATGGAGTATTCAAGGCTTATATCGATAGTCGGTTATGTTGCTCAAAAATTAAGCGGGGTGCTGGGGTGATGATGAAGAATAAAATTAAGAACAAGAAGCAGGATATAAAGGATTTAGAAGCGGAACTTACGGTATTACGCGAAGAACTGGCTAAAAAAGATGATTATCAGGACACGGCTTTGAGGCTTCAGGCAGAGTTTGATAATTTCAGGAAAAGGTCAGCTAAGGAGAGACAGGAATTTATCAAGTACGCTAATGAAGGGCTTATTCTGGAGCTTGTAGGTATGCTTGATAATTTTGAGCGCAGCATAAAAGCGGCAGATCAGAAGCAGGATTTTAAACTGCTTCATCAGGGTGTTGACATGATATCGAAGCAGCTGCATAAGCTCCTGGAAGAGAAGGGCCTTAAGAAGATCAAATGCGTGGGCGAGAAATTCGATCCCAATAAGCATGAGGCTATAGAGGTGGTGGAATCGGATGAAGCGCAAGAGGGAGATATCTTAGAAGAGCTTCAATCCGGTTATATGCTGAATGAGCATGTTATAAGGCCGGCAATGGTTAAGGTGGTAAAGAGCAAACAGGATATAACAGAACAGAAAGAGCCGGAACAAGATAAGGCAGAACAGCATGAGTTAGAAGAAGAAGCAGAGCAGGATTGGGCAGAAGACGACGAAGCGGAGCAGGAAGAAAGAGAAGAAGGCGATAAATAAGATGATCAGGTAAAAAATGTTAATCAGAGAGACTGAAAAGAGGAGGTTAAAATGGCAAAAGTAATTGGAATCGATCTGGGAACATCAAATTCAGCGGCATCTGTTATGGAGGGCGGAAGGCCGACTATCCTGCCTTCAGCAGAAGGCGCGGGGATTGCAAGCGGCAAGGCGTTTCCTTCAGTTGTTGCTTTTACAAAAGATGGGCAGAAACTCGTTGGTGAGCCCGCGAAAAGGCAAGCTGCTGTGAATCCTGAGGGCACTGTACAGGCAGCAAAGAGAAAGATGGGTGAGGATTTTAAATTTAAGATATATGATAAAGAGTATACACCGCAACAGATATCTGCTTTTATATTGCAAAAGATAAAGCAGGATGCTGAGGCCTATTTAGGCGATGAAGTAAAAGAGGCGGTTATTACTGTGCCTGCTTATTTTAATGATAATCAACGCCAGGCTACAAAGGACGCGGGAAAGATAGCAGGTTTGGAGGTATTAAGAATTGTCAATGAACCTACCGCGGCGTGCCTTGCGTATGGGCTTGATAAGGCAGGCAAAGAACAGGAGATCATGGTCTTTGATTTTGGCGGCGGAACACTGGATGTTACAATCTTAGAGATGGGTTGGGATGATGAGCATAAGGCAGCAACGTTTGAAGTAAAGTCTACAAGCGGGGATACGCATCTTGGCGGAACAGATATGGATAACGTGCTTATCGATTATATTGCGGAGGATTTTAAGAGGCAGAGCGGTATAGATCTTAAGAATGATAAGATGGCTATACAGAGATTGCGCGAAGCAGCGGAAAAGGCAAAGGTAGAGCTTTCGAGCACGCTTACCACGGATATAAACCTTCCATTTATAACAGCTGACGCAACAGGGCCAAAACATCTTACAATGACAATAAACAGGGCAAAACTTGAAGAGCTGGTAAACCCTATAATTGAAAAGTGTAAGCATCCTCTGCAACAGGCTATTGAAGATGCAAAGCTTGAGGGAAAGAACATTGATAAGATAATTATGGTAGGCGGCCCTACCCGCATGCCTATTGTCCAGAAGTTTGTTGAGAATTATATAGGCAAGAAGATAGAGCGTGGAATAGATCCTATGGAGTGTGTCGCAATGGGCGCGGCAGCTCAGGCAGCTATTATAAAAGGCGATGTAAAGGATGTATTACTTTTGGATGTTACGCCGCTCTCCTTAGGCATAGAGACCTTGGGCCAGGTACGTACCAACCTTATTGACAGGAATACCACAATACCTACAAAGAAGAGTCAGATATTCTCAACAGCAGCTGACAATCAGCCGGCTGTTACAATAAGGGTCTTACAGGGTGAGCGCCAAATGGCAAATGATAATGTTGAGCTTGGCAGATTTGATCTTGTTGGTATCCCGCCCGCGCCAAGGGGTATTCCACAGATAGAAGTTACATTTGATATAGACCAGAATGGAATAGTCCATGTAAACGCGAAAGATCTCGGTACGGGTAAAGAGCAGTCTATAAAAATATCAGCGCCGAAGAAGCTTAACGAAGAAGAGATAGACAAGATGGTCAAGGATGCTGAAAAGTTCGCGGAAGAGGATAAGAAGAAGAAAGAGTCTGTTGAGGCAAAAAATCAGGCTGATGCACTTATCTATTCTACGGAAAAAGCTCTTAAGGATTACGGCGATAAGGTATCGGATGATGAGAAGAAGGCTATAGAAGAAAAGTTAAATGAGGTAAAAGAGAAGATAAAGACAGATAATATAGAGGATATAAAAAAGTCCGCGGAGGAGCTTGCAAAGGCATCTCACAAACTTGCGGAAGAGATATATAAAGAACAAGCCGCGAAACAGCAACAACCCCAAGGCGCGCAGGCCAAGCCAGGCCAAGATCCAGGACAACAGGGCCCGCAACCCGGCGGCCAACAAGGCCCGGAATCTTCTGATGCCGGTAAAGATGACGTTGTCGACGCGGAGTATAAGGAAGATAAAGGAAGCGAGAAGAAATAGTGTCAAAACGAGATTATTACGATATTCTGGGTGCATCACGCACCGCTTCAGCAGATGAGATAAAGAAGGCCTACAGAAAACAGGCACTTAAATATCACCCTGACAGGGTCTCTGACGATGGCAAGAAAGAGGCAGCTGAAAAGTTCAAAGAGGCAACAGAGGCTTACGAGATATTAAGTGACTCTACAAAAAGGCCTCAGTATGATCAATTTGGCCACGCGGCTTTTCAGAACGGTGGTTTTGGCGGTGGCGGCTTTGGAGGAATGGAGCATGCTGAGGAGGTCTTTCGCGAGTTTATAGGCGGCTTTGGCGGCGGTGGAGGCGGTATATTCGGAAGCATATTTGACGGCGTCTTTGGTTCTTCTTCAGGTTCGGGGAGAAACGCGCCTCGCAGAGGATCTGACCTTGAGATGAGTATGGAGATAAGCTTCGAAGAGGCAGCTTTTGGAGTTGAGAAGAAGATTAAGATACCGCGATACGAGACATGCCCTACATGCAAAGGTGATGGCGCGAAACCAGGCACAAAGAGAAGGCGCTGTTCTTACTGCGCCGGCACCGGCCAGGTAATGAGCCAGGCAGGTTTTTTAAATATTGCAAGAACATGCCCGCGTTGCCAGGGTGAAGGAGAAACAATAGAATCTCCATGTATAGAATGCAGATCTACAGGACGGGTTAAGCAGGAAAAGAGTATAAAGATAGATATTCCCGGCGGTGTTGATACGGGAACAAGGGTCAGGGTGTATGGCGAAGGCGAGATTGGCCAACGCGGCGGTGGGCGCGGAGACCTTTATATCCTTATATATGTAAAAAAGCACACTATCTTTAAGCGGGACGAAAATAACGTGCTATGCGAACTCCCCATAAGTTTTGTCCAAGCTGCTCTTGGTGACGAGGTGGGTGTGCCTACTTTATATGGAAAAGTAGATATGAAGATTCCAGCGGGAACACAACCCGGTAAGATATTCAGGATTAGGGATAAAGGTATAAGTGATGTGCGCGGACGCGGAAAAGGCGATCAGCTTGTAAAGATTATAATAGAAGTTCCCACAAGGTTGACCGCCCAACAGAAGAAGCTTTTAAAAGAGTTTAGCTCATCAGGAGGCGGGGCCACACCCGGCATAAGCTCTTTTGTGGACAAACTCAAAGGAGTTTTCAAGTGAAATGAGCGCATAATTTATGGAGCACAACGTGCGAGATAAATTATATAGCGCGAATTTTATCCTGAGGATATGAAGTATCCGAAGGATCTAAGGGTAAATAATAAAGGAAACGATATGCCGACATATGAATACAGATGCTTAAAATGTGACAAGACCTTTGATGAATTTCAATCCATTAAAGCCAATCCTTTAAAGAACTGTAAATATTGTTCAGGCAAGGTTGAGCGTGTAATTGGTATGGGAGGAGGTTTTATCCTTAAGGGAAGCGGTTTTTATTCAACTGATTACCGCAAGCCTGATTACAAGGAAAAAGAGAAGAAGGAAAAAGAGAGAAAGGATAAGCCTGTCTCTTGTCCGGCAAGCAAGAGTAAAGACTGCAAAAACTGCCCAATGACAGAAAAATAGTGAGAAATTTTCTAAAATACTGGCTGCCTGTAATCATGTATGCGGCAGCCATTTTTATCTTTTCCTCAATATCAAAACCACCAAAGGCTTTAGAGCTCTTTCCTTATTCGGATAAGGTTTTGCACTTAATGGAATACGCTATATTCGGATTTTTAATGATAAGAGCGCTATGCTCCTTAAAATTGAATAAGAACCTTCTGTTTTTAAGGCTTGCGGCAGTAGTGATTGTGCTGTTTTACGGTTTTACCGACGAGATTCATCAGTATTTTGTTCCGGGAAGAGATATGGACATCTTTGATTGTCTAAGCAATGGCCTTGGCGCGTTAATAGGCCAGATGTTTTTCCATGAATAAAAGCGATATATAAGGGGGTGTGATGGTAAAGATAAGTCCATTTCAAGCACTAAAGTATGATAGGGATAAGGTCTCTCTTAAAAAAGTAATATGCCCGCCATACGATGTTATAAATCACGCGCAGCGGGAAGGATATATCAAGGAGTCAGTTTACAATATTGTAAGGATTGTCCTTCCTCAGCGGAAAGACTCGACTCACGATTACAAAAAAGCGGAAAAAGATTTATCCGCGTGGATTAATAAAGGTATATTAAAATACGACCCCATACCAAGTCTTTATGTCTATGCACAGGAGTGCTGTATAAATGGTAAAAATATAAGCCGTTGCGGTTTCTTCTCACTCCTAAAACTTGATAAGAGGGGAAACTCAGGTGTGCTTCCTCATGAGAATGTCTTTTCTAATCCGGTTTTTGACAGAGCTAATCTTATGAAACAGACAAGGGCGCATTTGAGCCCTATATTTATTATTTTTAAAGACGCTAAAGCAGAAGCTCAGAAGATGTTAACAGATATTACAAGGAAGGCTAAGCCTGAATCAGATATATACGCGGATGGTTCAAGGCATAAGCTCTGGCCTGTTACGGATAAAAAGTTAATTGCCAAACTTATAAAACATGTAAATTTATCACAGACATTCATCGCAGATGGACATCACCGTTTCAGGGCATCTATGGCAGTCAAAGATTATTTTAACAGCAAGAAAAGAAGAGATGACGGCCATTCGCATACATTGGTATATCTTGCCAGCTCAGAGGATAAAGGCCTGGAGATATTGCCTACTTACAGGACGGTTAAGGTGCTTCCGAAAGGTTTTGACGTAGAGTATATCAGGAAACATCTCGGCAAATATTTTGATATTAAATCTATATCACCAAAGTCAGTCGGTAAAGCCTTAAAAAGCGCTTTTAAGAAAAGAGAAAGCGCTTTTGTGCTCTATTATAAGAAGAAGTACCTGCTTATTGTTCTTAAAGATAAGAATATGATAAAAGAGATAGGCCCTAAGAGCGCAAGCCTTACGTGGAAGAGGCTTGATGTCTCGATACTGCATAATCTTGTATTCAAGAAGCTTCTTAAAGTAAAAGAGAAGATAGGAAAAGCGCGCAATATATATTATTATAAAGACAAGAACGATCTGGTTAAGAAGGTTAATTCCGGTAAGCAGAAATTGGGTGTATTCTTAAATTCATCTACAATGGATGATGTGGTAAAGCTTGCCAAAAATGGTGAGAAGATGCCCCATAAATCGACCTATTTTTACCCTAAGCCTCTCACAGGCCTTGTGATCCATAAGTTCTAGGCTTAACTTTGTTTTTGCGAATCAAATAATGAAAGTAAAAAGGTGCCTATCTCCTTTTTACTTTTTTTATTGCTATAATAGTACTAATATGATACTATGTAGCTTAAATTTGCAGTATAAGAAGTGAGGTTTTATGTTGAATTGGAATAACCTTCATGACGCTATATTAAGTGGTGATATAGCATCTACCCCAAAATTGGTTGAAGAAGCTATATCAGAAGGCGCAAGCCCTGAAGATGTCCTTGAAAAGGGGCTTATCGCTGGCATGGCAGATGTGGGGGCAAAATTTAAGGCAAATGATATATTTGTTCCTGAGGTGCTTATAGCTGCTAAGGCTATGCATGCGGCTTTGGACATATTGGAGCCGCTTCTTATCGCGAGCGGTGTTAAGCCGAAGGCTACGGTAGCGGTAGGTACTGTAAAAGGTGACCTCCATGATATAGGTAAAAATCTCGTTGCGATGATGTTAAAAGGCGCGGGATTTCATGTGGTGGATTTAGGCATAGATATTGCTCCTGATGCCTTTATAACAAGAGCAGAAGAGGCAAACGCCTCTTTAATAGCCATGTCATCTCTTTTGACTACATCTATGCCATCAATGAAGGCTACCATAAAAATACTTAAAGAGCGGGGTTTGAGCTCAAAGATAAAGACAATAATCGGCGGAGCGCCGGTTACTCAGGAGTATGCTGATGATATTGGGGCGGATGGTTATGCTCAGGATGCCTCATCCGCGGTCGATAAAGCAAAACAACTTTTAGGGGCCTGATTTTTCTTCAAAAGAGAAAGTATAGACTGAAAATGGCTATTTTTTTTGGAAAGCAAAAACCTCAATATCGAAAACCCGCTAAAAATAACAGAAAGAGCAAAATCCCGGATGGCTTGTGGACAAAGTGCGAAGACTGCGGTGATATTATATTCAATAAAGCGCTTGAAGAGAATTTCATGGTATGTGCCAAGTGCAACTATCATTTTGTTCTCGGGATTAGAAAGCGCATAGAGATTACTCTTGATGAAGGTATATTTGAGGAACTGGATAGCGATCTTACATCGATTGATCTGCTGGATTTTCAAGGGCCTAAGACATACAAAGAGAAGCTTAAAAAAGATGCTGAACTCACTGGTTTGAAAGAAGCTGCTGTTTATGGAAAGGGTAAAATTAATTCAAAAGATGTTGTATTGGTAGTGACAGATTCCAGGTTTATAATGGGTTCTATGGGTTCTGTTGTCGGAGAGAAGATTACGCGCGCAATAGAACTTGCGGAAAAGGAGAAACTTCCTATAATAGTCATATCTGGTTCAGGGGGCGGCGCCAGGATGTATGAAGGGATGTTCTCTCTTATGCAGATGGCCAAGACAGCGACAGCTCTTTCACGCCTGAATAAATCGGGTGGGCTTTTTATATCTGTACTTACAAACCCAACAATGGCAGGTGTTCTGGCAAGTTTTGCTTCATTGGGTGATGTAATAATAGCTGAACCAAAGTCTCTAATAGGATTTACAGGCCCGCGCGTAATAGAGCAGACCATAAGGCAGAAACTACCGGAAGGTTTTCAAACGTCAGAGTTTCTCCTTGAGCACGGATTTGTTGATATGATAGTATCCAGGAAAGATATGAGAAGCAGGTTTTTTGGCTTGATGGATTATTTAAAAGTTAACCCATAAGTTTAAAGGATATTAAAAAATGGCACAGGTAAGTTTAAGGAACGTAACAAAGATATTTTCAGGAAATATAAAGGCTGTGGACAATATAAGTTTAGGCATAGAGAGCAAGGAGTTTCTTGTCCTGGTAGGGCCCTCGGGCTGTGGGAAATCTACCACCCTTCGCATGATAGCAGGATTAGAGGAGCCGACAACTGGTAAGATATATATAGGTGATAAGATGGTGATAGGTATTCCGCCAAAAGACCGCAATATCGCGATGGTCTTTCAGAATTACGCGTTATATCCCCATATGACAGTATATGAGAATATGGCTTTTGCGTTAAAACTTCGCAGGTTTTCCAGGAGTGAGATAAGCTATAGAGTAAAGGCAGCGGCTGAGATATTAAGCATAACTAAACATCTTAATAAGAGGCCAAAGGTTCTTTCAGGCGGTGAAAGACAGCGTGTGGCTGTAGGAAGGGCCATAGTAAGAAAGCCCATTGTCTTCCTGTTTGATGAACCGCTTAGCAATCTTGACGCGAAATTACGCATTCAGATGAGGACAGAGATAAATAAGCTTTATACCAGGCTTCAGACTACAATGGTATATGTCACGCACGATCAGGTAGAGGCCATGACAATGGGTACAAGGATTGCAGTTATGAAAGATGGTTTAATAGATCAGGTTGCGGATCCTATAACACTGTATAATCACCCTGTAAATAAATTTGTAGCAGGATTTATTGGTTCACCACCTATGAATTTTATGAATGGCATAATAGTCAGGAAGGATGGTAAATTATTTTTTAATGGAGAAAATTTTATGGTTAAGCTTACAGATGAGATGATGAATAAGCTTCAACCCTTTTGTGATAAGGAAGTGACTTTTGGATTAAGGCCGGAGGATGTTCATGATAAACTTTTTGTTCAATATGCCTCAGAAGATAATACTGTAAAAGTGACCTGTGAAGTTGTAGAGCCGATGGGCGCGGAGGTCTATCTCTATCTCAGCACAGGCAAGCATACCCTTATTGCCCGTGTAGGAGGCCATAATAAATCTGTTGTTAATCAGGAGATGGATATGGTTTTTGATATGAGTAAGGCGCATTTTTTTGATTCCAAGACAGAGAAGGCCATTATATAACTACCTATGTATCCTCTAAAATACAAAGTTATCCTGACGGTATTATTGCTTGTAATACTGCTGCCGCTTATCTATTCCCTGTTTACAGGATTTTCACTTTTTGAAAGTGAACCTTCATACCTTTTTAGCGTTATGCCTTATCTTGTCGTGTTATTCGGAATCGCGATAATCTTATCCCCTATATTATTGGAAACTAATGGGCATTGGGCCTGTTTTTTTATTGCCACTGTGGTAATGTCTGTGCTTTCTCTGGCAACCGGACAATATTATTATCTTTTCTGGCTGATTGTACTTTTAGGTATTTCTATTGCAATTCACGTATTTTATAAGCAGAGAGTCGACATCATCGGGAAGAAGATTAATGCTGTGAAAAAGATTAAGGAGGTAGTAAACGTTGTTAAGCTTCACTGGCAGCAGGCAGAAGCATTCAATAGCGCTCTATCTCAACGCCTGGAAAGGTACAGGAGTTTACGGAAGATAGGGGAAAGTTTTAGCGCGAGGCTCTCAATTGAAGATATCTGCCAGCTCGCTGTAGAGACAGCCTGTGAGATGATATCTGGAACTGACGTGGCAATGCTTTTTTTAGTAAATGAGAGCCAACAGAAATTGATACTCTCCGCGTCTAAAAAAGTGGCTGAATTGCCGAAGATAAAGTCAAAGACAGGCGACATATTCGATAAATGGGTTTTTAAAGAGAGGCAATCTCTGAGTGTAGAAGATATTAACGAGGATTTCCGCTTTGATTACATTCCATTGCGCGGAGAGAGATATTTCAAATCGTTGATTAGCGTCCCAATGATAAACCAGTCACGTATAATAGGAATATTACGTTTAAATAGCAGAGAAAAGAATAGCTACTCGTTTGATGACTTGAGGCTGCTTGATTTTATATCTGACCTTGCCTCGAGCGCGGTTAACAATGCCCGTCTTTATAAAACCACTGAAGAGCTTTCCACAAAAGATTCTCTTACAGGTTTCTATATACATAGATATTTGAAAGAGTCGCTTATCAGGGAGGTAGATAGAGCGCGGATTAACAGAAGCCTTCTTTCTCTTGTTATGATAGATATCGACCACTTTAAGGATTATAACGATAAGTATGGCCATTCTGCCGGTGATAAGGTACTTATAGGGATTGCTCGTATTATTCGTAATAATACGGTAAAATGCAGCCAGCTTATTGCGCGTTATGGCGGTGAGGAATTTGTGATTGTACTGCCTGATATGGGTAAGGATAAAGCGCGTGAATTAGCGGAAAAGATACGATTGGATATATCCAGGCGTATCTTTTTCTTAAGGCGTAAGGAGACAAGCGTTACTGTATCCGCGGGGGTTGCGTCATATTCAGATGAGATAACAAAGAGCGAAGAACTTCTTAAGAAGACAGATTTCTTATTATATAAAGCCAAAAAAGAGGGCCGTAATAAAGTATGCGTTGCCTGATATCTCTTATTATTATAAGCGCGATATTTATAGCTGCCCTGCTCAATATAGTAAAGGTTGGTGCCTCCAGCCCGGTATTTAATATTGTTATTATATTGGCGGCGGTTTCAGCCGTATTTTTTTCTCTTTATGAAGCGATTTTAGTGGTAGTTGTCTGCATGCTCATGGTTGTAAGTTTTTTATTTTTAGGCTCAGGGATAGGAAATGTTGCCCAGACAATTATCTTTTTGATGGCAGTAACTTGCGCTGGAGTTGCGCTAAAGCGGATTACAGCAAAATTAGTGAATGTAAAGATAAAAGTTTTAAATGTTATAAAAGAAGAATATCGTTCATTCTATCATTTGGATAAGAGATCTGAAAATGAAAAGCTCCATCTGCAGAAAGCAGTCCATGATATAAGCAGCCTCTATGAGGCGCCTAAGAAGATGATATCCTCAATTACGCTCGAGGAGCTTATGGGCTGTATGAAGAAATCTATAGTTGGTTATTTTGCCTTCTCAAAGTGCAAGCTGATAATATTTTCGTTTAAGGAGAAAGAGCCTCGTATAGATAAAGTATATAATATATCCGAGGGCAAGGACAACCATGATAGCTTGAGCGGCTACGAAGAAGCGCTTTGCAGCTTGATGAAAGATAAAAAAGACCCTCTTATAGTGGATAAGGCGTCAAATATGCCGGCGCCTAATGAGCTTAAGCTTCCGGATAGTGTAGAGGCCTTTACAGCAATACCGCTTATTGCCGGTAACAGGTTTAACGGTGTCTTTGCCATTGAGGGAGTTCAGCTTGATGATATGGTGCGTTTTTTAATACTTGGACACCAGTTTGCTATTGTGCTTGAAAGGATAAGGTTATACACGCTTGTACAGGAACTTGCTATTACAGACGGGCTTACAAATGTTTTTGTGCGTGGGTATTTTCTTAAAAGGCTTAATGAAGAGATAGAAAGGGCCAGCCACTTTGCCACAAACCTCTCTTTTTTAATGCTTGATATAGACCATTTTAAAGAATGTAATGACAAATTCGGCCATCTTGTAGGGGACGTAGCTCTTAAAAGAATAGCGGATATACTTAAAAGTAATCTGCGAGATATAGATATCATGGGCCGTTATGGTGGAGAAGAGTTTGCAATAATGCTTCCTGAGACGACTAAAGAAGACGCTTTTGTTGCTGGGGAGAGGTTACGCGAAGCGGTTAAAGGAGCGGATATCAATGCTTACGATGAAAATATAAAATTGACTATCAGTATGGGTATTGCTACTTTTCCGGATGACACAAATGAATTGAGCCAGCTCATTGACAGGGCCGATCAGATGCTTTACAAGGCGAAGGAAGCCGGTAGAAACAGGGTGGAGGTTTATGGAAATAAAAAATAGAATAATAGGCATAGACTTCGGCGCGACATTTATAAAATTCGGTTTGTTGAATTTAAAAGGAGAGATACTTAAAAAAAGCTCTTTCCCGACAAAGGCTTATATTTCAAGGAAAAGCCTGATCTCCGGAATTATTGCTGAGTCAGAATCTATGGTTGCCGGCTTAAGGAAAAGGCTTTTAGGCGTCGGCATTGGTGTGCCCGGCCAGGTTGATTATAACAAGGGTGTAATATATAACCTTACCAATGTAAAAGGATGGAGAGGTGTCCATTTAAGAGATATCATAAAATCACGGCTTAAAGTACCCGTATTTATTGATAATGACGCGAATGCCGCTTGTATCGGCGAGGCCAAATGGGGCGCTGGGAAAGGTTTTAATGATATTATCTGTATTACATTAGGTTCGGGCTTAGGAAGCGCTGTTATGATAGAGGGCAGGATATTCAGGGGAAGAGGTTATTCCGCGGCCGAGATGGGCCATATCTGTATAGAGCGATACGGCTTGAAATGCAATTGCGGTGGAAGAGGGTGCCTTGAGACATTTGCCGGAAACAGTTATATCGTAAAAGAGGCGGTGAAGCGTTTAAAAAAAGGCGAGAAATCACAACTCTTAAAACTTGCCAATGGCAAGTTTTCAGAGATAACCCCAAAACTTATAGATGAAGCTTCTAAAGAGGGCGATAGATTCTCTATCAATGTGTGGAAAAGGATGGGAGAGAATGTTGGCATAGGCCTAAGCAGTATAGTCAATACATTCAATCCTGAAGTTATAGTTATCGGAGGCGGTGTAGCTAAATCAGGCAAAATTTTATTCGGTTCCATAAGAACAACTATTAAAAATCGCGCAATACCTGTTTTTACAAGAGATCTTAAGATAAGAAGGGCCAGGTTTATAGAGGATGCAGGTACTGTAGGCGCTGCCGCCTTAGTACTTGAATAAAACGATGAAAAAATTACTAATAATTATAATAGCCTTGTCTTTTTTAATGCATGCCTATGCCGCAGATGACCCAATAGAGTGTGATGGTGACCGGATAGAGTATTTTGAGAAGGAGAAGAAGGTTGTTGGAAGCGGAGATGTTGTTATAAAGTATAAAGATATGAAACTTACCTGTGACAGGGTAACAGTATTAACAGATACTTACAATGCCATAGCCGAAGGCAACGCGAAATTTACCCAGGGTGAAAATGTTTTTGGCGGCAAGATAATAAATTACAATTTTAGAACTAATACAGGCAATATACAGGATTTCGCGGGTTTTTCTGACCCCTGGTATACAAAAGGAAAAGACGCGGAACAGGTTAGCAAAGAGGAGATTATTGTAAAAAAGAGTTATATTACAACATGTAACTGTAAGGTACCGCATTGGAAACTGTCCGCGAACAGGGTAGAGGTATATCCTGAAAAGGTGGTAAATACGTATAACGCGGCAATGTGGATAAATCCATTATCAATACCAGGCTTTGATATCCCTATATTCTGGATTCCATACTACTGCCATCCTTTAGATGATAATCGCCCTCATGTAACTTTAATACCCGGAAAGAGCAAGGAATGGGGGTTATATTTATTAAGCGCGTGGCGTTATCATCTTACCCCTAACCAAAAAGGGTATTTTCATTTAGATTATAGGGAGAAAAAAGATTTAGCTGTGGGTATGAGTTATATCTATGATAGTACGTTTATTGGTAAGGGTAATATATTCGGTTATTATATGAATGAGAGAGATGTGAAAAGAGACCATTTTTACAACAAGTGGTATAAGTCTGATAAGTGCGATACAACGCCTACAACAGAACTTGAAAAAGGCCTTTTTAGCATACGGCATCAGTGGCAGATGACACCGCAGACTCTTGTGACAGCGGAATTATATAAATATAAGAATGAGTATTTTTTAAAGGATTATTTTTATAATGAATATGAAAAGGATGAGCGCCCGACCTCATATCTGCTTGCGGCCCACACTCTGCCATTCGGCACTTTAAGTGTTTTAACCAAAAAGAGAGTGAATAGATTTGATTCAATGACAGAAATTCTTCCAGAGGCAAAGCTTAATATAAATAGTCAGCGTATTGGGCAGAGCGATTTTTACTATACAGGAAACTTTTCAGCAACAAATATGAATCAGGTTTACGCGCGGCATACAGATGAAAATCCAGGCACTATAACAGATCCACGGCACGCGAATGTTTTTGATTCATATAATCAAATGTCTTATAAGACAAAGCTGGGATTCTTATCTGTAACACCTTATGCTGGAACAAAGCAGACATATCTTGACAGAGAAATAAGCGGAGACACATCGATTATAAGTGGTACTGCTTATACAGGGGTTGATGTTAGCACAAAGTTTTTTAAAGTCTTTGAAGCGCACGGCGCTCCATTAGGAATAGAATTGAACAGAATCTGTCATCTTGTAACACCTACTTTAGGTTATAGCCATACATCTAAGCCTACACAGCTTTCAAGCAAGATGCTTACTGGCGGCACATCAAGGGGCAGCGCTATGAGTTTCGGGCTCGAAAATAAACTGCAGACTAAAAGGGGAGAAGAGCGAGATGAGGTAGTTGATCTCGCGATGCTGCTTGTTAATACGAGTTATGATTTTGATCACACGCCCGGAGGCCAATTTGGTGATTATACGGCAAAATTGGAGCTAAAACCATATAGCTGGCTTACAGCGACTTCAGACGCGACTATGGATCCGCATAAACTTTACCACCACAGGTGGCTTCAGACCATAAATAACAACCTGTCTTTTGACTTTGGGGAGAAGATAGGATCTCTGGGAATCGGCCATAGCTATCAGGCAGGCGCGAATAATATAATAACACAGGCAAAACTCAATTTTATACCTGGCTGGCAAATCAGTATTTATGAGGATTTTGATATTTTAGCAACACGCTATGGTGCAAAGAAGAAGGGTGATTTAAAGGAGCAGGAATATGTAATTACCAAGGATCTTCATTGTTGGGAAATGGATGTAAGATACAATGTAACCAGAGACAAAGGTGAAGAGATAATGGTTATATTCAGGCTCAAGGCGTTTCCTGATATACCATTTGAATTTGGAAGAAGTTACCATAAGCCAAAGTTTGGTTCTCAGTCATATGAGCAAAGTAACTAAAGGGGTTATATGGAAAAAATAGCAGTAATTGGGTCAGGGTATGTAGGCCTTGTAACAGGAGCCTGCTTTGCGGAGATAGGCCATCAGGTAATCTGTGTTGATAATAATAAGGATAAGGTAGCCGCCTTAAAACAGGGTAATGTTCCTATTTATGAACCCGGGCTTTCCCAGCTTGTCTTAAAGAATGTAAAGCGCAAGCGGCTTATTTTTTCAGATAGCATAAAAGAAGGTGTAGAAAATTCAAAGGCTATCTTTATAGCGGTAGGCACCCCGCCTAAGGCAAAGGGAGAAGCGGATTTAAGCGCGATTGAGGATGTTGCTGAAGAGATAGCAAAATATATGAATTCATATAGGCTTATTATTCAAAAGTCGACAGTTCCCATAGCAACAGGAGACTGGGTTGAATCTACTGTAAGGATGTTTAAGAAAAAACATGCTAAATTTGACATAGCGTCTAACCCCGAATTCTTAAGAGAGGGTAGCGCGATAGACGATTTTATGCATCCTGACAGGATAATTATCGGGGTAGAGGCTAAAAAGGCGCGGGAGCTGCTTTCAAGGATATACAAGCCGATAAAGGCAAGAATAGTATTTACAGATGTAAAGAGCGCGGAACTTATAAAACATGCCTCTAACTCCTTCTTAGCTATGAAGATATCATTTATAAATTCTCTGTCCAGAATTTGCGATGCTTCAGGCGCGGATATAGACAAAGTAGCACAAGGCCTCGGCATGGATAAGAGAATTGGAAAAGATTTTCTAAAAGCAAGCCTTGGATATGGTGGGTTCTGTTTTCCAAAAGATTTAGCGGCTTTTATAAATATATGCGAACGCTTAGGATATAATCCCGAACTCTTAAAGGCTACGGCAAAGGTAAATGAGCAGCAGAAAGAGTTTTTTTTCAGAAAGATAAAGAAGGCCCTTTGGAATATAAGCGGAAAAAGAATCGCGGTCTTAGGCCTTTCATTTAAACCAAATACAGATGATATAAGGCTCTCCCCCGCAATCGATATTATAAGAATGCTTAAAAAAGCAGGCGCGAAAATTGCTACTTTCGATCCCAGGGCGATGGAGAAGGCCAAGCGGGAACTTAGCGGAGTAGATTATTGTGATAATGCTTATGATGCTATAACAGGCGCGGATTGCCTTGTTCTGGCAACGGACTGGCCGCAATTTAGCAGGCTTGACCTTAAACGCGTAAAACGCTTACTAAAGAGGCCTATTATTGTTGATGGAAGAAATATGTTTGACCCGGTTAATATGAAGAGATTAGGTTTTCAATATTCCAGCATTGGGAGGAACGCATGATAAATGGCGTAAAGATAAAAAAACTAAAGATTATTCCTGATGACCGCGGCAGGCTTATGGAGATACTCCGTAATGACGATGATATGTTCATAAAATTCGGCCAGGTCTATATGACAACAGCAACTCCAGGCGTAGTAAAGGCATGGCACTGGCACAATAAACAGTTTGATTCTTTTACCTGCGTTTCAGGTAAGATGCGTTTAGCGCTCTATGACGCGCGCGAAGACTCATCCACAAAAGGAGAGATAGAAGAGTTTGAGATAAGCCTGGATAATCCTATGGTAGTGCAGATACCACCAGGGGTTTACCATGGCTTTAAATGCATAGGTAAAGAAGAGGCAATAGTCATAAATACTGTGACAGAACCTTACGATCATAGCAATCCGGATGAACTGCGCATAGATGAATATGATAATGACATAGATTATGATTGGAGAAGATAAGATGGAGACTGTAAAAGGAGTTGTTTTAGCAGGGGGCTTAGGAACACGGCTTCACCCATTGACTTCTATTACAAATAAGCATCTTTTACCTGTATGGAACAAGCCGATGATCTATTATCCTATAAAGACCCTTGTAGATGCCGGGGTAAAAGACGTTATGATTGTTACCGGAGGCAACAATGCCGGAGATTTTTTAAGGCTTTTAGGAGATGGCAAAGAATTGGGGCTTAAGCATATAGAGTATGCTTATCAAAAGGGTGAAGGCGGAATTGCTGACGCGCTTCGTTTAGCAGAGGATTTTATTGATGGAAACAAGTCGGTTATAGTGCTTGGCGATAATATTATTGAAAAACCGATAAAGAGGTTTGTTGATAAGTTCAGAAGACAAGACAGTGGTGCCCGGATATTAATAAAAAAGGTTCCTGATCCGAAACGTTTTGGAGTAGTAGAATTTGATAAAAGCAAGAAAAGGATCATAAAGATAGCTGAAAAACCAAAAAAACCAAAGACCCATTACGCGGTAACAGGTATATATATGTATGATAGCAGGGTATTTGACATAGTCAAAAAATTGAAACCTTCCAATAGGGGAGAGCTTGAGATTACAGATGTCAATAACGCGTATATTAAGCACGGCCAGATGGAATACGATATCTTATCAGGTTTCTGGACAGATTCAGGCACTTTTGAGTCTCTCTTGCGGGCGAATAACTTAGCGGCAAATCGCCTGTCATCCTGAAGAGAGCGACCGAGGACGAAATGTCCGGGCGACCAAAGGAAGTCCCTTTAGGGAGAAGTGCCGTGAACTCCGTGAACGGCCAAAAAAGGTTGTCATTTAGGTTGTCATTTAGGTTGTCATTTGTTATAATAATACTATGTCATTTAAGCCGAAATATACGATTACAGATAAGATCCTTAACAACATTTCTCAGATTATGGCAGGGAGAGAGGTTATTGAGCATTCCAAGCTTATTCCTAAGTGGGAGCTGAAGCTAAAAAAAGAAGCTCGGGTTCATAATGCTCATTCATCTACGAGCATAGAGGGAAATAAATTAACGCTTGAGCAGGTTAAAGCCTTAGCAGAGAATAAAGAGATTGTAGCCACGGAGAAAGATAAAAAGGAAGTTCTAAATTACCTTAAAGCATTAGATTCTATTCCTGAATATGCAAGCAAGAAGACTACAAGCGTTAAGCTCTTTCTTAAGATTCATAAAACTGTAACTATCGGTACCCTGCGGGATAATAAGGATTGCGGTGCCTTTAGAAAACACCAGGTTTTTGTAGGTAGGCGTATTTTTGACGGAACTAGTTTCAGGGAAATCGTGGAATATATGCCTCCAAAAACAAAAGATGTGCCACAGCTGACAACCGAATTTTTAGATTGGCTCAATCTAGACAAGACGAACAAAATCAACCCTGTTGTTTCTGCAGGTATTGTTCATTACGAAATTGCGCGAATTCATCCGTTTATTGATGGAAATGGAAGAACAGCGCGCCTAATTGCATCATTAGTTCTGTATAAAAGCGGATTTGATCACCGGAGATTCTTTGCGCTTGATGATTATTATGATGAAAATAGATCCGCATATTATGCGGCATTAAAAACAGTTCAGGCAAATAAAGGCGATATAACCAAGTGGCTTGAATATTTTACAGATGGGGTTTTGTACTCGATAGATAAGGTCAAAGATTTTATTGTAAAAATGGGGCTTTCCTCAAAAATAGAAGAAGGGGAAAGGATAGAATTAACTCAGAAACAGATAAAAATCTTAGAGCGAATTAGAGAAAAAGACAGAATCAGTAATAAAGATTTAAGAGATATGTTTGGAGTAACGCGCCAGGCAATACTTAAAGAGATTTCTAAACTAATAGACGCAAAATTAATCGTGTTAATTGGTAAGGGCAGAGGCGCTTATTACAAGATTTCAGATTAACTTTTGGAACTTTAAAATGAAAATACCAGCACTCGACATGAAGGCACAACTTGCGCCAATAAGGAAAGACATAGATCAGGCAATAGCAAGAGTACTTGACCATGGTGGATTTATTCTTGGAAAAGAAGTGGAAAAATTTGAGAAAGATATCTGCTTATATTCCGGCTCAAAGTACTCTATAGGTGTATCCAATGGAACTGACGCGATTACGTTAGCGCTCGAAGCTCTTGGAATAAAAAGGGGCGACAGGGTTTTATGCCCTGCTTTCACCTATTATGCTACTGTTGGCGCGGTTGCGAGCATCGGAGCCATTCCTGTATTTATTGATATAGACCCAAAGACTTATTGCATAGACCCTGAATCTGTAAAATTATATTTACGCCAAACACCGAAAGCAATTATTCCGGCCCATCTCTACGGTCAATGCGCTGATATGGACAGTATATTGGCTATAGCTGATAAGTTTGATCTTAAAGTAATAGAAGATACTGCGCAGGCATTTGGCGCTGAGTATAAAAATAAAAAAGCAGGAACTATAGGAGATTGCGGTACAGTAAGTTTTTTCCCGGGTAAAAACTTAGGTGCTTGCGGTGACGCGGGGATGATTTTAGTAAGAGATGAGTCTGTTGCGGATATCCTGCGGCAATTAAGGAATCAGGGCACAGCCCCATCAAACAAATATAAGCATATATATCCAGGCCATAATAACAGGTTAGACAGCATACAAGCGGCAATACTGGTTGTTAAGCTTAAATATATGGATATATGGAACCGGAAAAGAGCTGAAAATGCCGTGTATTATAACGGGCAGCTTGCTGCTCTGGAACTGATAACACCTTATGTTCCTGACGCAAATACTCATATATATCACCAGTATATGGTCCGCGCAAAAAATAATAAAAGCAGAGACAGTATTATGAATCACCTAAATGAGAAAGGCATAGACTCGCGTGTTTTTTATCCTATACCCCTGCACCTGCAGCCCTGTTTTTCATATTTAGGTTACAGAAAAGGAAATTTTCCGGAATCTGAAAAAGCAGCTCAAGAGATATTCTCTCTGCCTGTCTATCCAGAGCTTACACACGAGCAGATGGATTATGTTGTTAAAAGCATTAAGGAGGTTTTGTGAAAGCACTTCTCGTAACAGGTGGAGCGGGCTTTATAGGTTCAAACTTTATACGATATATCTTAAATAATTATTCTGATTATAGAATAACCAACTTTGATAAGCTGACATATTCAGGAAATTTAAACAATTTAAAAGATGTCCGGGAGAGCAGCAATTATAAGTTTATTAGAGGAGATATATGCAACGCGAAGCAGGTACAATCCGCTGTAAAGGATTGTGATTATATTATAAATTTTGCCGCTCAGACACATGTAGATCGTTCTATTAAAAGTTCAGAAGAATTTGTTAAGGCCAATATCGAAGGAGTGCGAACCCTGCTGGATGTGGCAAGAAAACATAAGATAAAGAGATTTCTTCATATCTCTACAGATGAAGTATATGGGGATATTAAAAAAGGTTTATCCAGGGAAGATGACTCGTTATTGCCTAACTCTCCCTACGCGGCCAGTAAAGCCGCGGCAGACCTATTGTGCCGCTCATATTTCCAGACTTATAAGTTTCCGGTTATTATAACAAGGAGCTCAAATAATTTTGGGCCTTATCAGTATCCTGAAAAAGTTATGCCTCTTTTTATTACCAACGCGATAGAGGATAAGCAATTGCCTCTTTATGGTGATGGAGAGAACATCAGGGACTGGATATATGTATTGGATAACTGTTATGGCATAGATGTCGCGTTGCATAAGGGCAGACCAGGCCAGATATACAATATAGGCGGCGGTAATTTATTAAAGAATATAAGGATAGCAAGACAGATAGCTGAAGGCCTTGGTAAGAGCGAAAAAAATATAAAATTTGTTAAAGATAGGCCTGGCCATGATCGTCGATATGCCCTCTCATCTGATAAGTTGAAGAGATTGGGCTGGAGGAGCGAACATAGCTTTAATAAGGCATTAAAGATGACAGTAGAGTGGTATCTTTCCAACCGATGGTGGTGGAAGCCTCTAAAACGCAAAGCAAAGATAATCAAGTGGTGAAAAAAATATTAGTCACAGGTTCAGAAGGCATGCTCGGAAGCGCTTTATTAACCAGCCTTAAAAAATATAATATTGAGGTGGTAGGTACTGATATCAGAAGCAGCGAAAACCCTTTGGATATTACCATGCCTGATGATGTTTCGGGTTTTATAAAACATATAAGGCCTGATGCAATAATCCATACAGCAGCATGTACAGATGTTGACGAATGCGAGCTCAATCTTAATAAAACATATCTAATAAACAGAGAAGGCACTAATAATATTGCCAAGGCATGCAAAGATACAGGCGCCTTCTTAGTCTATATAAGCACAGATTTTATTTTTGATGGAAGCAAAACCAGCTCTTATAATGAAGATGATATGCCAGTTCCTATTAATATATATGGCAGATCAAAGTTACAGGGAGAGGAGTGTGTTAAAAAGTTATTAGAGCAATATCTTATTATACGTACAAGCTGGTTATTTGGCGAAAATGGTAAGAATTTCGTTGATACCATTATTAATAAAGCAGAATCCGGAGAATTATTAGAAGTTGTTGATGATCAGAAAGGTTCTCCGACATACAGCGTGGACTTTGCGGATGCTGTCATAGAGTTGTTACTTACAGCTTACAGCTTATCCCCCTTCACTAAAGCTGCGGTGGACAAGCCGCTTACAGCTTTACATATTACCAACTCTGAAAATTGCACCTGGTATGAATTCGCGAAAGAGATAATAAGAATAAAAGGTATTAAAGATGTAAAAATAGAACCTATTGTATCGAATAAGGTAAAACATATAGCTAAGCGCCCAAAGATGTCTATTCTGGATAATTCAGCGTATGTAAAAATAGCAGGTAAAGCATTGCCATCCTGGCAGGATGCTTTAACGCGTTATTTAAAGATATGAAAGTCCTCATAACAGGAATTGCCGGATTCGTGGGAAGCTATTTAGCGGATCTTTTACTTACAAAAAAAGGTGTTACTCTCTACGGCATCGATTATCCCGGAGCTGATACAAGGAATATAGATCATATTAAAGGCAAGCTTAAGCTGTATCGGGAATGTGACATAAAGATTAAACAGGATATTAAAGATCTGCTTAGCAAAACAAGGCCGGATTATGTTATTCATCTTGCCGCGCAGTCATCACCGTTATTATCCGCGCAATATCCGGAAGATACCGTAGCGACAAATATCATAGGGCAGGTCAATATATTTGAAGCATTATCTGCTTTAAAGCTAAGGCCAGGAATTGTTATAGCAGGTTCATGTGATGAGTATGGCTTTGTAGCTAAAAAGGATATGCCCATAAAAGAGGGTTATAAGTTAAATCCTCGTAATCTATATGCTTTAACAAAGGTAACACAGGAATTACTCGGTTTAAAGTTCTATAATAAGCAGGGTTATGATGTGACAGTAACAAGGCCTTTTCATACTACAGGCCCTAAGCGGCCTGAGAGGTTTGTCTGTTCCAGCTTTGCAAAGCAGATAGCATTGATAGAGAAGGATAGACAAAAGCCCATAATCTTTGCCGGTAATATGAATATAATGCGGGATTTTACAGATGTAAGAGATGTTGCAAACGCGTATTGGCTATTGTTAAAAAAAGGCAAGCCTGGTGAATGCTACAATATCTGTTCAGGAAAAGCATACTCTATAAAAAATATTCTGGAAATATTGTTATCATTGTCAAAGGTAGAGGTAAAAGTAAAGGCAAGGACAGATAGAATGCGCTCAAATGATGTTCCTATGTTTGTTGGTGATAATAACAAATTAAAGAAAGCAACTGGCTGGCAGCCTAAGATATCGATAGTGCAGACCTTAAAAGACCTCTTAAATTATTGGAGAGAACAGGTATGAGATACTCGTCATTGCGAGGAAGCGTAGCAACCGCGGCAATCCCAAAAAAACTAAACAGACTCATCGATTCAAAGAAGGCAAAGATATGCGTAATAGGCTTAGGCTATGTAGGCCTTCCGATAGCCACTGAATTCGCGAAGAGAGGTTTCTCTGTTTATGGTTTCGATACAAAGGCAGAGAGAGTAAAAAAACTTAAAGACGCTTCATCATATATATCAGATATCTCATCTTCTGCTATAAAGTTGCTTATAAGAAAAAAGCGGCTTATCCCAACTACGGATCAGGCAGTTCTAAGAGATTCTGACGTGGTAATAATATGTGTGCCAACACCCTTAAGGAATAAGAGGACCCCGGATATATCCTATATTATAAGAGTAACAAAGGTAATTGTGAAGTATCTTCATGCCGGACAGCTGATAGTCTTAGAGAGCACCACATACCCCGGTACCACAAGAGAGGTGATGCTGCCGATACTTGAGATGAGAGGTTTAAAAGAGGGAAGAGGCTTCTTTCTCGCGTTTTCACCTGAGAGAATAGACCCGGGAAACAAGAGATATAAGTTTTCGAACATACCTAAGGTTGTAGGTGGAGTAAGTAAGGAAGCAGGTTTACTTACAAAGAAGCTCTATTCTAAAGTGGTGAATAAGGTTGTCTATGTTAATGGAGCGGAATCAGCTGAGGTGGTAAAACTCTTAGAGAATACATTCAGAATTGTAAACATAGGGCTTATAAATGAGTTTGCCATGCTCTGTGAAAAACTGGACATAGATGTCTGGGAAGTTATTGAGGCAGCAAAGACAAAGCCTTTTGGATTTATGCCTTTCTATCCGGGCCCTGGTGTTGGCGGTCACTGTATCAGCACAGATCCGCTTTATTTATCATGGAAAGCCCGACGTGTCGGGTTTGTAACAAAGATGATAGACCTGGCATCAAAGACCAATCTTGGAATGCCGAAATATATATTTTCAAAGATAGAGGCTTTACTTATCAAAAGAGGTATGAAAATCTCAAAAGCGAAGATACTGGTTCTGGGAGTTACCTATAAGAAGGATGTAAAAGACCTGCGTGAATCTCCGGCAATCGATCTTATAGAGCTATTTAAGCGGTCTGGGATTGATACAGCTTATTCAGACCCCCATGTACCGTATCTTAAGATAGATAGTATTGATATGAGATCTGTTGAGTGCATACCAAAGAATATCAGGAGATTTGATATTGCTGTATTGACAACAGGCCATAAGGGGTTTAATTATAAGCAGATAGCCCAACATGCTAAGCTTATACTCGATACCCGTAATGCTTTTGAAAAAGCCGGAGTGGGGCTTAAGAATATTATAAAACTCTAAAGGAGAAATATGTCTTTATATCTTGTAACAGGTGGAGCGGGTTTTATCGGTTCAAACATTGTCGAAGAATTATTAAAACGCGGTGAATCCGTCAGGATTTTAGACAACTTTATTACCGGCTCCAAAGAGAATCTTAATTTTGCGAATAACTATGAACTGATTGAGGGTGATATCCGCTCCAAGGAAGACTTGCAAAAAGCCCTCAAAGATGTAGATTATGTAATTCATCAAGCAGCTCTTCGTTCTGTACCAAAGTCAGTGGATGATCCGTTCTTGACCAATGATATAAATGTGCATGGCACTTTAAATCTTCTGTTTGAG
>JAUVHV010000013.1 GCA_030593065.1 Candidatus Omnitrophota bacterium
GAGTCTGTTAATGTTCTGCGCCTGGCGAGCAATAAAAAAGATTTAAGCAGGGAAGGTTACTCTGCCATAAAGAAAGGTGTCCTGGAGATGGGTAAGGATGCCCTTTCAGCAAAGAGGGACATTACCTCGTTTATGAGGCAACGTGAAGAGTTAGAGCCTGAAGAAGCATGGCAGAAGAGAAAGATTACCCTGCTAAAACGATTTTTAAGCACCTTAAAGTCTTTAGTTCAGGAAGCAAAAAGCTCAAATATGATATCTGCCCAGTCCCTGAAAGATACTGATAAACTGGTAACAAAGTTTGAAACGGAAATTTCTTAAATTAGAACACCAAAAAGGGGGTAAGGCATGGCAAAGGCAAGCGCACGGCATATTTTAGTAGATTCTGAAGAGGTATGTAAAGACCTTAAGTCCAAGATCGAGGCGGGCGCTGATTTCGCGAAAGTAGCGGCAGAACATTCAAAATGCCCGTCAGGCAAGCAGGGTGGAGAATTGGGTGAATTTAAACCAGGCCAGATGGTCGCGGAGTTTGATAAAGTGGTCTTCAGCGCTGAGTGCGGAAAGGTCCATGGGCCTATAAAGACCGATTTTGGGTATCACCTTATTGAAATCACCAACCGCACTGAATAAGCATATGAAAAGATTAGCGAGGACAAAGATAATAGCTACATTAGGGCCCGCAAGCGAGAACAGGGGCACCTTAAGAAAGATGATGCTTGCCGGGATGGATGTCGCGAGGCTTAATTTTTCACATGGAGACCACGCAAGCCACCTTAATCTTATAAAGAGAATAAGAGAGCTCAATAAAAAATACAGGCGGCACATAAGGATACTCCAGGATCTTGAGGGCTACAGGATAAGGATAGGGCGCCTTGCAGGCAATGGTATCATCTTAAAGAAAAAGAGCCGGGTTCTTTTAACTAATAAAAAATCTAAATTCGGGAAAGAGGTTATACCTCTTGATTATGATGGGCCCCTAAACGACATAAAGACAGGTAACTTTATATATATCGATGATGGCAATGTCGCGCTGCTGGTTAAAGGAAGGACGGAGAGCTATCTTAAGACTGAGGTAATAGTCGGCGGCAGAATAAAGAGCCATAAGGGTGTTAATATACCCGATATAAAGCTGAAATTTAAGGATCTTACAAAAAAAGATAAGCTCGACCTTGCCTTTGGTATAGAACACAAGGTCGATTTTATCGCGCAGAGTTTTGTACGAAATAAACAGGATATTATAAATATCCGAAAACACATCAACAGCAATGCCGAATACCAGCTTATAGCCAAGATCGAGAACCGCGATGGCATAAAGAATATCGACCGGATACTGGATGTCGCAGATGGCATTATGATCGCGCGGGGCGATATGGGCGTATCCCTGCCAATATACCAGGTTCCGGTTATACAGAAGATGATCATCAAAAAATGTAACCAGAGGAAGAAGTTCGTTATAACCGCGACTCAGATGCTCGAAAGCATGACAGAACACTTAAGGCCAACCAGGGCTGAGGTCAGCGATGTTGCCAATGCCATACTTGACGGCTCTGATTACGTGATGCTCTCCGGAGAAACAGCGGCAGGCCTGCATCCATTTGAAACGGTAAAGATGATGGACCAGGTAATCAAATTCACAGAAACCTCAGAACACCTTTATAGTAACCGAATATGAATAATAAGATAAAGAAGATACCTGAAAAGTTCTTAGGCGATTTTCAGCAACAACAGACAATACTTATTAAAAGCCGCTTGAAATTAGCGGCCTTGCTGTTGGTAGCCTGCACTTTTCTTGGTGATATAATCGATATACTGGTTCTGCAGCAGAAGGTCAGCTACCAGATGAAATTTACATGGGCATTGTCAGCGGCAATCTGCCTGGTAACATACCTGTTGGCACGAAAAATCCGCACTCTCAAAGCAGCGCAGACAGGCGCCATGTTGTTTATGATACTGGTTCTTGTGTTAATAACAAGGGACAGTATCGCTTATTATTTAGCTCCTTTTGACGTAGCAATGGGCTTTATCTTTCTGTTTTTCACTTTTTCATTTGTCTTTCCCTGGTCCGTAAAAAAGATTATAGCGGTCTCGCTGTCCCATTTCGCGGCATATACTATATTTTTAATACACGTCCCGAAGTATGTGTATAAAGACAGCATCGTTGATACGGGAGTATCTGATTATCTAAGCGGTTTTATAATGCTGTCTCTCTCATCTATTGTATGCCTTGCTGTCATCAGGCGTGAAAGAAGGCGTGACATGGAAAACTTCGTCCTGCTTAAAGACGTGGAAGAGAAGAATAATCAGATGGATAAAGAGCTCGAATTGGCAACCCGTGTCCAGTCAAAGCTTATACCTCGCTCAATAAATACCGATCTTGCGGACATAGCTGTCACCTATGCGCCGATGCATTATATTGGTGGTGATTACGCGAAATTCTATTTTATTGATAAGAACAGGCTGATGTTTATAATCTGTGATGTTACGGGCCATGGCGTATCAGCGGCACTTTTGATAAATGCCTTAAATACTAAATTCGAACGATTATCAAAAGAGGAGAAGTCCCCTGGTGAACTGCTAAAAGCAACAAACCAATTCATTGTGAATAATTTTTCAGAATTAAACATGTATGTGTCCGCTTTTTGCGGGTTACTCGATTTTCATCATTTATCAAGGAGATTCACTTACTCAAGTTACGGGCATCCACCACAGTATATCTATCACACTGCCGATCCCAGGCTTGTGAAACTTTCACCGCAAACAAGCTTTTTAGGCCTTCCACTGGCTGATAAGATTATATATAATAATGAAGTGCCTTTCAAAAAGGGTGACAGTATTCTTCTCTTTACTGACGGGGCCTTTGAGGCAAGGAATCCTGAAGGCGATGAATTCAGCGCGGAAAGAATAGAAGCGTATATAAGCAAAAACCGCGGCCTGGGCGCCGATATATTCAATGAAAACCTGTTGAGTGAGATTAAATCATTCGCGCACAATGACTTAAAAGACGACCTCTTTATTCTTAACATTAAAACAAAATAGGCGCTCCGGGTTTTATGCGACAAGAGAACATAAAAAATCTTACCCTCGAAGAACTGGAAGGCGCCTTACGCGATATGGGCGAGCCCAAATACAGGGGAAGGCAGATATTTAAATGGATTTATGAAAAAGGCCCTGAAGATTTCAACAGTATGACCAATCTGCCAAAGGCCCTGGCAGATGAGCTTAGTAGGCGTTTCACCTTAAATAGCTTCCAGGGCGTTGAAAAACATCTGAGCGCGGATGGCACAATCAAGCTTGTATTTAAGCTGGATGATAATAAATACGTAGAAACTGTAATAATAAGCTCTGGTAGGCGTTCTACGATATGTATCTCAACACAGGTAGGCTGCCGCTTTGGGTGCGTATTCTGCGCCAGCGGCATGGATGGTTTTCAGAGGGACCTGACAACCGCTGAGATGCTTGATCAGATTCTATATGCGAAGTTTTGCTTAAACCAAAACCTGACAAATTATGTATTCATGGGGATGGGCGAGCCCCTTGATAATTATGATAACCTTATCAGAGCTATCAAGGTTATGAATCATGAAGACGGCCTCGAAATAGGCGCCAGAAGAATAACCATATCGACCTGCGGTATAATACCTGCTATTAAAAAGCTTAAGACTATAAATACGCAGATCAATCTCTCCATATCACTCCATGCGGGCACAAACAAATTACGCGATAAGATTATGCCTATCAACAAAACGTACTCTTTAAACCCGCTTATAGACGCGGTCAATGATTACGCGAAAGCATCCAACAGAATAATCACAATAGAGTATATACTAATAAAAAGTCTTAACGACAGTATTGCGGACGCGAACGCGTTGACAGGAATCTCGCGCAAGCTGAGGGCAAAGGTCAATATAATCCCCTATAGCCCGGTACCTGGCGTTAGCCTTTCACCGCCTTTAAAGAAGGCCGTTGAAAAATTTGTAAACAGGCTTACTGAGTCCGGCGTCAATGTTACAATAAGAATATCAAAAGGGAAAGATATCAACGCCGCATGCGGCCAACTTGCCGGAAAAAGAGATGAGATATAAGCTTATTATATTCGATATTGACGGAACTATAACAGAGCATGTCAGCTCATGGCAGCTTATACATGAAAAGCTTAATATCTGGAATGAACTTGCCTCAGGATACCAGGATAGGTTTCTCAAAGGGAAGATAAGTTACAAAAAATTCTGTGAGCTGGATGCCGCGTGCTGGAAGGGCCTGCCTGAAAAGAAGATAGCCAATCTGTTCAACCCGCTCGCCTATACAAAAAATGCCAGGGCCTGCGTCAGGAAGTTAAAAAAACTCGGGTTTAAGCTGGCTGCTGTCTCCACAGGGCTTCAATATATCGGAGAACGCCTAAAGGATGAGTTGTCCCTTGATTACATATTAACAAACAGGCTTCTTGCAAGCAACGGCATACTAACAGGCAGAGTAAAGATAGATATCACCCATGGCAGGAAATGCGAAGTTGTAAAAAATATACTAAAGACTCTAAAGGTCAGGGCGCGTGAAACAATAGGTATCGGAGACAGTGAAGGAGACATATCTCTTGTAAAAAATACAGGTTACTCTATCGCATTCAATTCCATTAGCAAGCCCCTGTCTGATATGGCTGATTATAACTGCAGAACCAGGGATTTTAAGGAACTTTATCAGAAGATACTGGATGTAACCTTTTAACAAAAAAGGAGGAATAGCATGACAGAAGGCATCACAGCAATTAATGAAAAAGTAAAAAAAGAGAGTGCGTTTGTAGATAACCTGAAGGCTGAGATTCAAAAAGTGATTGTCGGACAAGCGTATCTTATCGACAGGCTGCTGGTAGGGATACTCGCAAATGGCCACATACTGGTAGAGGGTGTGCCTGGCCTGGCCAAAACCATGTCGATCAGGACCCTCGCCCAGGCAGTGAATACCAGGTTCCAGAGAATACAATTTACCCCTGATCTTCTTCCCGCGGATCTTATCGGAACCTTAGTCTACAACCCGAAAGAGGGTACCTTTACGACAAAGAAGGGGCCTATATTCTCAAACATAATTCTCGCGGATGAGATAAACAGGGCTCCCGCGAAAGTACAGAGCGCGCTTTTAGAGGCCATGCAGGAGAGAGAAGTCACCATAGGCCTTGAGACATTTAAGCTTGAGCAGCCATTCCTCGTAATGGCAACGCAAAACCCGATAGAGCAAGAGGGGACATACCCACTGCCCGAAGCGCAGATTGACCGCTTTATGCTTAAGATAAAGATAACATATCCTACCAGGGATGAGGAGTACAGGATATTAAAAAGGATGAGCTTTACAGATAAAAAGATAGAAGTCAACAGCATAATCGAGCCGCGGGATATTATAAATGCCAGGTCTGTCGTCGATGAGATTTACATTGATGAAAAGCTTGAAAAATATATCCTTGATATAGTCTTCGCCACGAGATCGCCCGAGCAATATAAGCTGAGTGACTTGACAGGCCTTATCCAGTATGGAGCTTCACCGCGCGCGACAATATACCTGAGGCTGGCAGCCAAGGCATATGCCTTTATCCAGGGCAGAGGTTATGTTACGCCGCAGGATATAAAGAGCATCGGCATGGATGTCTTGAGGCATCGCTTGACTGTAAGCTACGAAGCGGAATCTGAGGAGAAGACATCTGAGGATATTATAAAGACAATATTCGATGAGATCGAGGTTCCGTAAATGATACCCAGGGAAGTCCTCAAGAAGGTTCGAAGGATACAGATTACCACATCCCGCATGGTAACCGATATCTTTGCCGGCCAATACCACAGCGTATTTAAAGGCAGGGGTATGGAATTTGACGAAGTAAGGGAATATGTACCAGGGGATGATATCAAGAGTATTGATTGGAATGTTACTGCCCGCACCGGCCACCCCCACATCAAGAAGTTTGTCGAAGAGCGGGAATTGACAGTAATGATAATACTCGACGCGTCGACCTCCTGCAAGTTCGGCTCTACCACACAGCTGAAGAGCCAGCTCGCGGCAGAGCTCTCTTCTGTACTGGCTTTTTCCGCGATACAGAACAATGACAAGATCGGACTTATCATCTTTACAGACAGGATAGAAAAATTCATACCCCCGCGTAAAGGCTTAAAGCACGTATTGAGGGTTATAAGGGAGGCATTATATTTTAAACCTGAAGGCAAAGGCACTGACATCTCTCTCGCGCTTGAATACCTTAGCAGGGTTACGAAACGAAGGGCCATAACATTCCTGATATCAGACTTTCTTGATAAAGATTTCAAGAAGCGCCTATCCGTAACAAATAAGAGGCACGATGTCATAGCTGTCACCATAACAGATCCGCGCGAGATTGATATGCCTGATATCGGCATGATAAGATTGAACGATGCTGAATCAGGTGATGAACGCACTATAGATACAAGCAGTAAGAGCTATAGGAGTAGTTACAGGCATACCGCGCTTGAAAGGCTCAATGCACGTAAAGAGCTCTTCCGCTCCGCGGGAATAGATAATATCGACATATACACTAACATACCATACGCAAAAGAACTTATAAGGTTCTTCAAAATGCGCAAGAAGAGATTATCATAAAATGGATCAGTTGGGCATAAGAGATATTAAGCCGCCTCTTAATTTTCAAACAGGCTACGCGTTTCTCATAACCGTGCTGGCTATAGCTGTAATCTCTTTTTTAATATTTCTCACGATATACTTATTCAGGAAAAGAGCGAAATTGAAAGATTCAAGGCAGGTTATGCATCCTAAAAAAGCTCATGAGATAGCATACGCGGCTCTGCGCCTGCTCAAATCGCGAAATCTTCCTGGATCCGGGTTTGTAAAAGAATATTATTTTGAAATATCTAAAATAGCGCGCGCTTACATTGAGAACAGGTTTTCTTTAAAAGCCCCTGAGATGACCACAGAAGAGTTTTTATATTCTGTCAAAGACTCAAGCATCCTGACGATCACACAAAAAAATATTGTTAAAGAGTTTCTGAATCGATGCGATCTTGTAAAATTCGCGAAATACGGCCCGACCGCGGACGAGATCGAGGTAAGTTTCGATACAACAAAAAGGCTGGTCGATGAGACAAAGATAGAAAATAGAGAGAAGGTCAGCATAGAATGATATTCCGTAATCCATGGGTACTCTTTCTTATACCATTTATTTTGGTGGGGTTTTTCTATCTATCAAAAAGGTTCACCCGCGCAACCATAAAGTTTTCGTCACTCAATATCATAGGCAGGCCAAAACTCTCCATCAGGCTCATAGGCCTGAAGGCTCTATTGTGGCTCAGGCTTGCGGCTATTACTCTCTTTCTTATCGCGCTGGCAAGGCCTTCATCGCCGATTGAGAACGCGAAGGTTGAGGCCGATGGCATTGATATAGCGCTTGCCATAGATTGCTCAGGCAGTATGCGCGCGGAAGATTTCAAACTGGACAACAGGCGCCAGAACAGGCTATTTGTCGTAAAGAAGGTCGCGGAAGATTTTATCAGGATGAGAAGAAATGACAGGATAGGCATCGTTGCCTTCGCGGCTCGCGCTTACACAGTATGCCCATTGACCCTTGATTATTCGTGGCTTATAAAAAATCTTGAAAGAATACGCATAGGCGATATCGAAGACGGTACAGCAGTCGGCTCTGCAATAATGTCATCTCTGAACAGGTTAAGAGACAGTAACGCAAAGAGCAAGGTAATAGTACTTTTAACGGATGGAATAAACAACGCAGGAAAGATTTCGCCGTTTGTCGCGGCAGAGACTGCCAAAGCACTGGATGTAAAGATATATACCATCGGCGCCGGCGCGAAAGGCCTGGCGCCATATCCTATAAAGACTGCCTGGGGAGATACGGTCTATCGGAATGTCAAGATAGATATTGATGAAGATACCCTAAAACAGATAGCTGAAGAGACAGGCGGCAAATATTACAGGGCAACTGATACAAAATCTTTGAAACAGATATACAAAGAGATAGACACCCTTGAAAAGACAACTATTGAAGAGATCGGCTTCACGCGTTATAACGAACATTTCTATATATTTTTAATACCGGCGCTTATGTTTTTACTATCTGAAATTATACTATCCAATACACTGCTTAGGGGGTTGCCATAGAGCACTAAGGGGTCAAGTCTCAACATTGCTACTTAAGCAATAATAAAAGGGTAAAGATTCACACATGAGATTCATAAACCTTTTTTACAGTATTTATTTTTGGGCTGTCTTAGCATTGGGGATATTCCTTGTCTGGTCATTTAAAGTCAAGCAGGCAATTCTGTGCAAATTTGCTGAAAAAGGGCTTCTTTCAGAGATAGCGGACTCCCTTGACAAAAGGAAACAGATAATAAAAGCCCTATTTCTTGTTCTGGTATTTTCCTTTAGCCTTCTGGCTCTTATGCGGCCGCAATGGGGATTCAAGTGGCAGAAGGTAAGCAGGAAAAGCTTAGACATATTGATAGCGATAGATACATCAAAGAGCATGTTGGCAATCGATGTAAAACCCAACAGGCTCGAGAGGTCCAAGCTCGCGGTCAAAGACCTGCTTAAAAAACTGAAAGGCGACAGGGCCGGGCTTATTGCTTTTTCAGGTACAGCATTTTTACAATGCCCCCTTACCTCGGATTATAATGGTTTTATGCTCGCGCTCGATGACCTGGACGCAACCTCAATCCCGAGAGGAGGCACATCTATATCAAGCGCTATAAAGACTGCCATGAATAGCTATGAAGGCGGACAGGAAAAATATAAAGCGCTCATACTTATCACAGATGGCGAGGACCATAAGGGAGATCCCGTAAAAGCTGCAAAAGCAGCGGCAAAAGAGAATATCAGGATATTCTGCATTGGTATTGGTACCATTGAAGGGGATCTTATCCAGATTATTGACAAATCAGGAAAAAGGACATTCCAAAAAGATAGAAACGGCAATATCGTAAAGACAAGGTTAAACGAAGCTGTGCTGAAACAGATCGCCATAGCTACTAACGGCATGTATGTACGCTCAAGCGGCGCTGATTTTGGGTTAGATATTATATATGATAAAAAACTCGCCACTATGGAGAGGCGCGATATGAAGGCGAGGATGAATAAGGTCTATTATGAGCGCTTTCAGATCCCTTTAACAATCGCGCTGATATTCCTGTTAATAGAGATGATCATAACCAATAAGAAAACGGGGACGAAATGAAGAAGGCTATTC
This sequence comes from Candidatus Omnitrophota bacterium, assembly GCA_030593065.1. Taxonomy (GTDB): domain Bacteria; phylum Omnitrophota; class Gorgyraeia; order JABMRG01; family JABMRG01; genus JAUVHV01. The sequence continues at coordinate 9,221 of JAUVHV010000013.1, forward strand.
TTGTTCTGCTATTTATCCTGATTACAGCTTGCCCCTGCTCTGCTAAGGGGAACGCGGGGAGAGAAGTGAGGAGAGGCAATACTCTCTATGATGAGGGTAGATTCAAGGAATCGCTTGAGCACTACGAGAATGCGTCATCCGTAAAACCCAATTCAGGTATAGTAAATTACAACATAGGCACAGCTTCATATAAATTGAATGATTATGAAAAAGCAGCCAATTCCTTTAACCGCGCCTTGATTGAAGAAGAAACCGGATTAAGCCAGCAGGCATCTTATAATCTCGCGAATTCAGAATATATGCTGGGAATATCTAAAGAAGATTCTAATCTTCAGGAAGCAATTGGCCTATTGACTGAATCATTAAGGCATTATGAGAAGTCTTTAGAGCTTGACAAGAAAGATAAAGATGCTATATTTAATTACGAGTACGTAAAAAAAGAACTCAAGCGGCTGCAGGAGAAACAGCGTCAGGAACCTCAAAACAGCGACCGAGAGCGTATGACCGAGCGACCAAAGGAAGTCCCTTCAGGGAAGAGTGCCGTGAGCTCTGCGAACGGCCAAAAACAACAGCAGAAGCAGGATAAGAAACAAGAGCCTCAAGAGAGCGGCCGAGAGCGAGATGCCCGGGCGGCCAAAGAAGCCCCCTTGAGAAAGAGTGCCGAGAGTTCCGCCAACGGAGAGATGTCAGATAAACAGGCGCGCATGCTTTTAGATAATTATCACCACGATGAAGAGCCCAAAGGATTATACAAGCAGAGAATAAAAACAAGTAGGCTGCCGGACGTGGAGAAAGACTGGTAGTTTTGCGAAGTTGGGATTGCCGCGGTCGTTGCACTCCCTCGCAAAGACAGCTCCAGTTTGTCTTTGCGAGAAGCGCCAAAGGCGCGACGAAGCAATCTCAGTGCTCGCAAATAGGATTTACACATGGTAACATACATTAAAAATAACTATATTATAAAACTATTTTTCCTTATATTGTGCGGGATCTTCTTATGTACAGCTCTATCATTTGCGTTTACGCAGGATATAAGTTTTGAGGCAACAGTAGACAGGAATGTGTCTGTAGTCGGTACAGCCATAAAACTGAACCTGATTTTTAACGGCATACAGAATATTCCCGCGCCGAACTTGCCGGATATTCCGGATTTTAACTGGCGGTACCTTGGCCCGTCGACTCTTATGTCAATGGTAAACGGGAGGATTTCAAGTTCAGTAACCCATACGTATCTTCTTATACCGGAAAAGGCGGGCATCCTGGAGATACCATCACTATCAATAGCATTCAAAGGCAAGACCTATTCATCCAAACCAATACCACTGGAGATTATACCTTCCTCATCAAGCCGTGCTCAAGATAATGGCCAACAAGATAAGCAAGAGCGGCCAAAGGAAGAACTTGGTGATAAATTATTCCTTACAATAAACCTGTCAAAGGATAGCGCCTATGTAAATGAGAAGATCGGGGCATCTATAAAACTCTATATACATAGCCTTTCCTTAAGAGATATCGCGTATCCGGTAATTGAAAACGATGCCTTTCTTGTAGATAGCTTCTCTCAACCAAAACAGTATCAGGAGATATTAAACGGCCTGGCTTATAATGTTATAGATTTTAACACAGATATATATGGCCTCTACCCCGGCGAATTCAGGTTAAAGCCGACGGAATTAAGCTGTAGTGTTATCAAACGGAGAAGCCCTTCCGATATATTTGATAATTTTTTTGGGCAATATGAAAAATATCCGATAATCATCAAGTCGATCGGTGTACCGATTAATATTCTGCCTTTGCCTGAAGGCGGCAAACCTAAATCCTTCGATGGCGCCATGGGAAATTTCAATTTTACATTGCAGGTTAAACCCATAGATCTGCAGGTTGGCGACCCGATTACATTAACTATGACAATCTCAGGAACCGGAAATTTTAATACAGTAAACCCGCCTAAGCTGAGTATAGCAAGCTCCTTTAAGACATATGAACCTGAGACTAGACAGGAGGCGAGATTCAAAACATTTGAACAGGTCATAATACCCAGGAATGACAAGATCACGCATGTGCCCTCTATCAGCTTCAGCTTTTTCAACACAGATACCCTGACATATAAGACCATAACAACCGCTCCTGTGCCTATCAAAGTCAACCCGCTGCAAAAGGGGCAGGAGTTGAAAGTATTTGAAATGTCCAGGGATTTTGCCGATAGGATAAAGAGGGTCGAGACATTGGGCAGAGATATAGTATATCTAAAGGGTAACCCGGGTTCCATACGCAAAAAGAGCGGCACTCTCTACAAAAACAAGGCATTATTAATAATGCTATTCCTGCCGGCACTGGTTGTTATTTTAGTTATAATAACACAGGCAAGAAAAGATTACCTTGCCTCAGATATACGTTACGCGCGCAGGCTTGCGGCTCCGCGCAAGGCAAAAAAGAACCTTATAAATGCGCGCGGCTTACTGAAATCAAAAGAGACACATAAGTTTTATGATGCTGTATTCAAGGCCCTGCAGGAGTATATTGGTGACAAGTTTCATCTTTCAACAGCAGGTATTACTTCTAATGTAATAGATGAACTCAGGGCAAGAGATGTGGATACCCGGATACTGGATGAGCTGAAAACCTGTTTTGATATGTGTGACAGGTCCCGCTATGCTCCATCGAGTATCCATGAAGAAGAGGCGAGAAGCACTCTAAAGATGCTCGAAAATATTATTAACGGGATGGAGAAGATAAAAGCATGAAAGCGCGCTTCGCGATAATCTTATGCGTAATACTCTTTGCCTTTGCCGGTTCTCTGTATGCGGACAAGGAGAACAGCTTAAGGGAATTCTTCTATCATGGAAACATATGTTACAGCGATAATAATCTTCAGGAAGCTATAAGCTCCTATAAAAAAGCTTTGAGTTCCGGCTACGAAAGCAGCCCGTTATTTTATAATCTTGGCAACGCGTATTTTAAAAATGGTGAGCTTGGCAACGCGATAATATGCTATCTGCGCGCTAGCAGGATTACTCCGAACGACCCGGATATCAGATCCAATTTAGCGCACGCGAGATCTCTCATAGAAGGCGGAGTAGTAAGTTTAAGAAGGCCGTGGTTTATAAGATTTTTTGTAAAGGTTGTCGGCCTGCTCAGCTTAAACAGGGCCACAGCCATATCAATATCACTCTACCTTCTCCTCTGTATTGCTGTGATTATCGCTGTATACTTAAAGCGGTTCAGAAGGATATTTACAATACTTTCTATTATTATATCGGTTCTTCTCGCGGCATCTGTTTCGATCTTTTGCGCAAAATTTAAAAAAGAGGTAATTCAAAAAAACGCGATTGTAATAAAGCAAGAGACACATTCAAAGTTTGAACCACTCGGTAACGCGACAACTTTTTTCACGCTCTACGAAGGAGAGATGGTCCAGGTAATAGCTCCAAACGGAGATTGGCTCAAAATAAAGCGCCTTGACGGCAAACAGGGCTGGGTAAAAAAATCAGATATTAACCTATTGTAGCGCTCAGAATGACAGGAGGGGAAAACTCAGAGATTATGAATATAAAAAAACCTTTGGTAGTATTTGACCTTGAAACAACCGGGGTATGGATTGAAAGGGATAAGATAGTCGAGATTGGCATGATCAAGTTTATGCCTGACAACACAAAACATGATTATGTCAGGCGCGTCAACCCTGGCATACCTATACCACTCAACGTTATCCGTATTATAGGCATAACAGATGAGATGCTTAAGGACTCGCCGCGCTTTAAGGATATAGCCAAAGAGGCGCTCGATTTTATTGGTGATTCAGATCTCGGAGGGTTTAATATACAGAGGTTTGACATTCCTGTGCTTGAGCGTGAATTCTTCGCGGCAGGCTTAAGCTTCCACTGGAAAGATCGCGATATCTATGATGCGCAAAAGATATATCATATCCATGAAAAGAGAGACCTTATGGCTGCTTATCAGCTATACTGCGACAAAGAGCTTACCAATGCCCATTCCGCCTTAGGTGACGCGGAAGCAACAGCGGAGATACTAAGCGCCCAGATAAGGAGATACGGCAAGGAAGATGAGGGTATTGTATCTTTGAAAGATTTTGATTATGAAAAATCGAGCGCTTATTTCGATGCGGAGCGTAAATTCTGCTGGTGGAATGGAAATCTTTACCCCATGTTTGGCAAATACAGAAGGAAGAAGCATATAAAAAGCATTGTCAGAGATGATCGCAATTATTTAGAGTGGGTACTCAGTTCAGATTTTAGCGATGAGATTAAGGTGATGATAGAAAAAGCCCTTAAAGAGGATTTTCCAAAAGTACCGGACAACCTGTAGGAAAACGAAAGATGGAAATAGGATCAAGGATCGATTACAAAAACGCGTTGAACCCGGCGCAGCTTAAAGCAGTCCGCTTAAAAGACGGCCCATGCCTTGTTATAGCGGGGGCGGGCAGCGGGAAGACACGCATTCTGGTATACCGGGTAGCATGCCTTGTAGAGAGCGGCGTCAACGCGAAAGAGATACTGCTTCTCACCTTTACGCGCAAGGCAGCGCAGGAGATGCTCGCCCGCGCATGTTCTATACTTGATAAACGCTGTCACGCGGTATCAGGCGGAACCTTTCATGGCTTCGCGAATATGATCTTAAGAAAATACGGCTCCTGCATAGGGCTTATGCCGGGCTTTACTATTATGGACCAGGCAGATGCTGAAAACAGCATAAATCTAATCCGCAAAAATTCAGGGCTGGATAGTTTCGACAAGCGCTTTCCGAAAAAAAAGGCGCTTCTTAATATCATATCAAAAAGTGTCAATAAACCGGATACCATAGAATCTATAATAGATGTGGAATACCCCCATTTCCTTGAATACGCGGAGGAGATAAAGAAGATAAAAGAGAAATATACTGAACATAAAAAAAGAATGAACCTGCTTGATTATGATGACCTATTGGTCTTTCTCAAGGAACTTCTCCGCGCAAATAATGATATTCGCGATAAAATCTCACAAAGGTATAAGTACGTAATGGTCGATGAGTACCAGGACACCAACAAGCTGCAGGCTGATATACTCTATCTCTTGCTTTCAAGCCATAATAACATTATGGCAGTGGGTGATGACTCTCAAAGCATATACTCCTTCAGGGGCGCTAATTTCCGGAATATAATGGATTTTCCTAAGCTTTTTAATAACACGAAGATAATAACCCTTGAGGAGAACTATAGGTCTGTACAGCCGATCCTGGACCTTACAAACGTGGTAATAAGCGAAGCATCTGAAGGGTTTAACAAGAACCTCTTTTCAAATAAGAAGGCAGGCAATTACCCTCTCTATCTCAACCCTGAAAATGAGGCAGAGCAGGTAAGCTATATCATTGAAAAAGTCACGGAACTCAGGTCTGAAGGAATAGAGCTCTGTGACATAGCTATACTATTTCGCGCGGGCTGGCACTCAAACGCGCTTGAGATAGAGCTCGCGAAAAACAAGGTTCCGTTTGTAAAGTACGGCGGCCAAAAATTCGTTGAGAGCGCGCATATAAAAGACCTTATCTCGTATATGCGCATAGCGCATAACAGGTTTGATGAGATAAGCTGGTTCAGGGTACTCTCGCTTATACGCGGCGTAGGCCCTAAGGCCTGCACCCGCCTTTTTAAAGCGCTTGTCCTGGATAAAGAGGCCTCTTCTGCCGATGAAAAGCTTATTAAAAAATATAAAGGCGTAGAGGGGCTGCAGAAGGTTCTTAAAAGAATAGACGAAGAAAAACAGGCCCCCTCTGAAATATTTAAGGCGTTCTGTGAATATTATACCCCCATCTTCAAAGAGAAGTATGATGATTTTCACAAACGGCTAAATGACCTTGAGAGCCTGGGGAAGATAGCGGAAGATTATGAGAGCCTCGAGGTCTTTCTGACTGATATCGCGCTGGAGCCGCCTGAGAAAAATATTATAAATGCCGGTATCCGCGACAAGAAGAAAGATCGCCTTGTCCTGTCAACGGTCCATTCCGCCAAAGGCCTCGAATGGCACACAGTCTTTATCATATATGTCGCGGAAGGGCATATCCCTTCATACCAATCTTTCGGCGATGAAAGTTCCATAGAAGAAGAGAGAAGGCTGCTTTACGTCGCTATGACGCGCGCAAAAGAGAACCTCTTTATGCTAAGGCCCATGATCGAGTATTCGAGTAGGAGCTATGCTGTAAATAACGGCTCCCCGCTCACGCGCACATCGCGTTTTTTACAAAACTGTTTTTAACCAAAAAGAAAGGGGTGTCGATATGCCGGATATTATAGAAAAAACAAGAAAAGGCTGTGCAGGTGCGGGGATTATATTAATCCTTCTCGGCACGGCAGCCATAGCCCTGCCATTGGCTGCCTCGTTTACTATTGAAGCTATATTCGGGTGGATATTTGTTATAAGCGGTATTGTCACGATTATCCATTCACTCAAGGCACTAAACTCCGGTAAATGTTTTTTAAGGCTGCTAAGCGGGATATTTTATCTTGCCATCGGTATTTTATTCCTGGCCAATCCGATTCAGGGCATTCTTACATTGGTATTTATATTAGCTATTATGTTCGTGTTCGACGGGATAATAAAGATCGCTGTCGCGATTCGAATTCGCCCAATACGAAACTGGCGCTGGATGCTTGCAAGCGGTATCGCCTCGCTCGCGTTAGCAGGTATTATCTGGGCAAGGTGGCCTGATAACGTATCCTGGATACTGGGGCTTCTTGTAGGCATAAACCTTATATTCAGCGGCTTTACAATGCTTATGCTATCTGCCGCTGCGGACAACGCCTGATGAAAGTCTTTATAAGCGACCTGCATTTAGGAGACGGGTCAAGGACAGATGATTTCCACCGCGACCAGGAACTGCTGAAATTTCTTGAATTTATCGAAAGAGAAGCCAGTGAACTGGTTATTCTGGGTGATTTTTTAGAATTATGGCAGGCTGACATGGATAAGGTCTTATTTACCCATAATGAAGTTATAAACAGGTTATTATCATTAAAGAGTAGAATAAAAGTAACTTATGTTATAGGTAACCATGATTACATACCCTTTATAAAGTTTGTAAATTCAGGTATCGGCATATCATTGGAATACCGCGATACTGAAAATAATATTGTTGCTGAGCATGGCCATAAATACGATATATTCAATCGCTATAAAAATCCATTAAAATCTATCAAGTGGCCAAAAGGCAGGCAGGTCTCTCTGCTTCTGGCAAGTGTCGAAAGATACCTGCATCCTGATACAGATGTATGGATGAAAAAAGCGCTGGAGAATATAGATGAGTTTCTACAGCAAGCTCTATTCATAAGAAATAAAATTACCCCAACGTCAAAAGAGTACTTAAGCAAGGGTGGCCATTTCGGGGAATTTAAGGACGCGGTCTCAAACCACATAGACAAGGGGGCAAGGATAGTCATCTTTGGCCATACACACAGGCACCAGCTCGAAACAGTAAGCAACGGCATATACGCTAACTGCGGAGCGTGGGCAGATGGCAGCGAGCCTACTTACATAGCCTGCCACAAAGAAGTGATAGAGCTAAGAGAGGCGCTCAGCCATAATATAATTAAAAAAATACCAATAAGATGACAATACACCGCGATAAATAAGGAGGCAATGCATGAAGGCAGCTGAAGAGATAAGGCTTACAGAAAAGAATGTCAAGGAATTCATAGAAGAGAAAGTCAAAAAGATAACCAGTGTAATAGGTGACGGAATTGCCATAAACGCGCTTTCAGGAGGGGTCGATTCAGCGGTGGTTACTATGTTGGGGCATAGGGCATTGGGTAATAGGTTAAAAACATATTTCGTAGATAACGGCATAATGAGAGAAGGTGAGCCTCAAAAAGTAGAGGAAATTTTCAGGCAACAGGGCGTCAATATTGAGATACTGGATGCTCAGGAAGAGTTTTTCAATGCCTTTAAAGGAGTAACAGGCCCTGAAGAGAAGAGAGAAGCCGTAACGCAGACATTTTATAAAGATATATTCGGCAAGCTTGTAACAAAAAGCGGCGCGAAATATCTTTTGCAGGGCACTATATTAACGGATATAGATGAGACTATAGCGGGAATAAAGAGGCAGCACAATGTTTTTGAACAGCTTGGGATAGACCCGCAACAGGCGTTTGGTTACAAGATAATAGAGCCCCTGGTAGAGCTGCGTAAAGACAGTGTAAGGGTGCTGGCAGAGGCATTAGGCCTTCCTGAAAATATTTACAACCGCCCGCCTTTTCCAGGGCCGGCATTGGCAACAAGAATCATCGGTGAGGTCACAAAAGAAAGAGTGGATATAGTTCGAAAAGCTACGTCAATTGTCGAAGAGGAGCTTAAGGACACAGGGGCGTTTCAATACATGGCTATTCTTCATCAGGACAGAGTTACCGGGATGCGCGACGGTAAAAGAGATTTCGGCCTTCAGATCGAGATCAGGTGCTGGGACAGTATCGACGCGCGCGAAGCCACCCCGACAGACCTGCCCTATAAACAACTTCGTAAGCTGGCTGATGATATATTGAGGGGCGTTCCAGGCGTTGTAAGCGTAACCTATAACATAGCTGCCAAACCTCCGTCAACCATTGAGGTTGTTTAGTAGTGTTCGAAACAGTTTCAGCACTTAATGTGGGGCTGTAGCTCAGCTGGGAGAGCGCGTGGTTCGCAATCACGAGGCCAGGGGTTCAATCCCCCTCAGCTCCACCATAATTTATATAAGGATAATAAAGACAAGGGGGTAACAAAACATGCGATGGAAAATATTAATCATCACGCTTCTTTTAATCTTTACCGGGCTATCGGCAGCAGGTAACGCAAAGGCTGTAACAGCTGAGAATATAGACGCTGGTGTCACGAAATCCCTCAATACACTTAAAGATATCAAGGGCGGAAAATCGGTATTGAATAAGGCAGAGGGCGTACTTGTCTTTCCTTCGGTCTTTAAGGCAGGCTTCATTTTCGGGGGAGAATACGGAGAAGGGGCGCTTGTAATCAATAATAAGACCGTCGATTATTACAGTACCGCCGGCGCGTCAATAGGTTTCCAAATAGGCGGACAAAAAAAGACAATAATTATAGCGTTTATGGACAAGGGCGCGCTTAATGATTTCCGTAATAGTTCAGGCTGGAAAATAGGCGTGGATGCGTCTGTAACGGTAATAGCGCTCGGAGCAGACGGCTCAATAGATACATCAAAGCTTAACCAACCGATCGTAGCCTTTATATTTGATCCAAAGGGCCTGATGTTCAATCTCACGCTCGAAGGGGCTAAAATCACAAAAATAAAAAGATAGGAAGGAAAAAAAGATGCGTTCCCTTTTTTCAAGCATGAAGACCAGACTAATATATTTAACCATTACAACTCTATTTATTATTAGCTTCTTGAGCGCCTCTTATGCCGCGGAAGATCCGACAGCAGAGCCTGGGAAAGAGAGGCGGATAATATGGAAAAAAGAGGTCGCGTTAGGCTATAATCGCGTTACAGGCAATACACGTGAAAGCCAAATATCCGGAAGTTTTCTTATCAATAGAAATAACATGCATATTGATGAGTGGATACTCAAAGGCAACGCCTACTATTCCTCAAACAATAGAAAGATGAATTCACAAAAGTGGTATGGTAATGGCAGGTATGCTCATAGTTTCGGAAGCACAAAAAAATGGTATAATTTTTATAACATGGAGGCGGATCATGACAGGTTCGCGGATATTGACTACAGGCTAATACCATCGGCGGGGATAGGCTACTGGTTTTATGATATACCTGAATTTAAGTTGATGGCTGAAGCAAGCATTGGCTATGAGCATACAGCATACAGGACAGACATAAAGAATGAGGATGAATGGATCCTTATACCCAGGGCGTTTTTAGAGAAGCAGCTTTTTACGAATACAACGATCATCCAGGACCTAATCTGTTATCCTGCTTTCGAGAATTTTAATAATTACAGGCTGCGTTCAGAGACAACTCTGAATGTGGCTATGAACAGCAAGCTCTCTATAAGAGTAAGCCTGTTAGATGAATACAACTCTACCCCGCCTGAAAATGTAAAGAAGAATGACCTGCGCTTAACAACCTCATTAGCATACTCTTTCTAAAAAGATGGGGCGTTTGTATTTTTTTGCTTGCTTTTATAATTATTCTTTAGTATACTTAATACAGCAAAGAAAATAAACCCCTGGCATATATTCCGGCGAAGCTATATAGGCGAATACGGAATAATACCAGGGGTTTTTCTATTTATAAGAAAGAGGGGCTGAAAAGGGGTTATGAATAAAATATGCCTTATACTGATTATAGTATCAGCGATAAACAGTGCTTTTTTTCACGTTCAGACAAATAGCGTTAATGTTATTGAACATAATAGTTTACGGCCCTCGTCATTCGCGGTCTCTGATAAGGTTAAAAAAGTAACTAAAACAGAAATAAGAATAACAAAGATATTAGAGACCATAATTAGCGAACACAATCGCGGCGCGAAAGATGAATCTGATCAAATACGCGATTTTAGCATTATTGAATCAAGAGAAAAGTTTCTTGGAGAAGGCGGGAAACTATGGGCACGGGTAATATTAACATTTAGAAATGGCGTATCGGAAAAATATATTTTTAAGGACGAAATGTCATACGCCATGGATGAGATTGGTTCTGAAACACTGAAAGTTCTGAATATCGACATGCCGCAAACCAGGCGGTACGGCAATAACTACTTTCTGATTAAGGCTATTGGCCAGTTTAATCTCAATAAAATCAAACGCGAGCAATACAGAAAACGCGATTTCGGTTCGCGGCTGGCCTATCTGGCGGGTGAAGCCGCGGCGCGCGCGTTAATTATTGGGCTTGCGGACAGAAAAGGAAGTAACCTACGGGTAATCCTCGATGAAAACAACTTCCCGGAGAAAGTACTGAATGTTGATTTAGCGTCCGCTTTTACATATACTAGAAGCCGGGATCTAAAAATAGCAATTTCGGAATGCACATTTATCTTAACGCATATTCTCAAGGCGGCCAATAGCGCTGAGGTTGAGTCTGATACCTTAAGAGAAATCACCTTACAATTTGTCGGCGGTTTTGAGAAACAATTTCTTGAATTTCAGGATAACTACACAAAAATAGATGAGGCCTTTAAAAATATTGACCTCGGCATATATGATAGGCTCGACAGAATGTGGTTTATAATGGATAATGTAAAATCAAAAAAAGATAAGATTCTTTCTTTTATCAATCCGCGTGAAATGCCTGTTAGCAAGGTGAAAGCCTTACTAATAAAAGCTATATTAAAAAAACTCTCATCATTTAATGGTACCTCTAAACTAAAGATCGCAACCGCTGTTTTACCTCTAACAGCCGCGTAGAAAAATAGGCGGCTACCTTCTTTTTTCATATTGCTTTGACAATCCTTTCATGATATCATTAATTTATAGTAATGAAAAAAGCTTTTAACTTATAAAAAATAGATGGACATGTAATATCAGCAGGAGAGGCAAAGATGAAGCTGACAAGCCCGGATTTCGAGAACAATAATTACATCCCTAAAAAGTTTACCTGCCAGGGGCAGGATATAAACCCATCACTTGTTATTGCGGAGGTTCCGGACGGCACTACAAATTTGGCCTTGGTTGTCGATGATCCTGATGCCCCTATGGGTACGTGGGTTCATTGGGTCATCTTTAATATTCCCGTAACCGACAAGATAGATGAGGGCAGCGCGCCCGGCACGCAAGGCATTACAAGCAACGGCAGAATAGGGTACCATGGCCCATGCCCGCCATCAGGAACACACCGTTATTTTTTCAAAATCTACGCTCTCGACACAAGCCTTGATCCACAAAAAGAGATAGACAAAAAAGGGCTTGAAAAAATTATGCGCGGCCATATACTCGGTAAAGCCGATTTGATGGGATTATATAAGAAAGTATAATAAGTGAAGAGACGGATGGCTATGAGTAAAGCGTGCTTTTTTTTAGTTGTTGCCGCTATAATAATATTTAGCCAGAATTATATATGTGGTGATGAAATGAGCAAACAAGAGGTTATCCTGCCCGCGCCTGATACTACAGGTAAAGTAACCCTGGAGTCAGCAATATCAAACAGGCGCTCAGTAAGAGCATACTCTGATAAAAAACTGAACATGGAACAGATAGGCCAGCTTTTATGGGCAGCCCAGGGCATTACAGATAAAAGAGGGTATCGCGCCGCTCCATCGGCCGGGGCATTATACCCCCTGGAATTATATGTAGCTAAAGAGGATGGCCTGTATCATTATATCCCAAAAGGACATAAACTAAGAAAGGTATCAGATGATGACTTAAGGCATAAACTGCGGGCAGCGTCATTGTTTCAGTCTTCAGTAAGTGCCGCGGCAATAGACATTATTATATGCGCGGTTTATGATAGAATAACCTCAAAATACGGCAAAAGAGGCGCCCGGTATACTGATATAGAAGTAGGCCATGCGGCACAAAATATACACCTCGAAGCCGTCGCGTTAGGCCTTGCTTCAGTGCCAATAGGCGCTTTTAGAGATGACGAAGTAGCTAAGGTTTTATCTTTACCTGAAGATGAAGTTCCTTTATACATCATACCTGTCGGGTATAAAAAATGAGAAAAAGTAATTTTCCACATAATAAATTCACTACTTGAATACTATTATATAATACTGTATATTATAAATAGATAAGGAGGTTGTAATGGATAAAAGGCTGATCATAGCGTTTATGGTAACAGTCTTTGCGGTTTCCGGTATAGTTCCTGTTTCCGCGATGATGCATGATAAGGGAAAAGGCGTGGCATATCACAGCAAAAAGGACTTTGATAATAAGATTCTTAAAAAAGCTTATTTCATCCTTATGAACAGCGAAAAACTCGAACTGACAGATGAACAGATAACAAAGATTAAAGCTCTTAAGATCGAAGCTAAAAAAGAGCTTGTACGCCAGAAGGCTGATATCAAGCTTATTGAGATTGATATAAAAGCAATAGCGCATGAGGAGAGTATAGATACAGAAGTTATGAACAAGCTTATAGACGCGAAATATGACCTCAAGAAGGCAAAGGCCAAATATATTGTAGCAAAGTATGAGGAGCTTAAAAACATATTGACTCCGAAGCAGAAAGAAGAGCTCAAAGGCATTAGGAAGCAGTGCATGATGATGAAGTAGCCACAGAAAAATAAAAGGGACCTAATGCAGAAAAAAATATTAATCGTAGAGGACAACCAGGACATTGTCTGTATCCTCAGGAAACGACTTGAAAATATCGGTTTCTCTGTCGATGTGGCAGAAGACGGGTATTCAGTCCTTGGTTACTTAAAAAACGATCTAACCCCTGATGCGGTTATCCTGGATTTAATATTGCCTCAAAGGAGCGGGATAGACCTTCTTTGCAGCTTAAAGAGTAAGTGGCCGGAAACAAAAGTATTTATTTTTACCGGGCATTGGGAGTATGAAGAACGAATACCACTCTACGAAGAATACATAGAAGGCTTTTTCCGTAAATCAAAAGGGATGGATAAGCTCATAGAAGCAGTGCAGGGCGTGCTATAAAATAATCGTATAAATCGTGTGCCGGGCCCTTGACTTTCCGATTATATATGCTATATTTTATATAAGAGACATTATAAATACATTTATAATGCATTAGTATATATAAGGAGAATGAGGCATGCGTTGCAAAAAGTCTCTTTTTATCATCATAGTCTTAATCTTTACTACTATATTACTAAATAGAGCATCCGCACAGATTGCTTTCAGTTCTTATCTATTACCAGCCGGCAACACCCTTCGGCCTCTCTTAACAGCGCACACAAAAATCCCAAATAATTTTTTTAATAACAATGACATTGAAAATAACATAGATAAGCAGATTAGAAACTATGTAAATCATAAAAACATCGGTTTCTTCTCGTTTCGCGGAAATCCAGAAGCAAAGGACGGAGTTACCTTTGAAATGCTGAAGATGATGCGCATACTCAATGGTTTAGGGGCGGATATATATTGCTTAACAGGCGAAACAAATATGCCTGGCTTTGTAAAAGGCGAGACCTTTAAACCGATGCACTTTAAAGGAAAGATTGAACAGGATTTCCATTTTGACGCGGATGTCTTTGGGTATACAAGTATGTTTGAGGCAGGTAAGGGCATACATGGAACCGGCAACCTTTCAGATCACAGCATGGCATGCCTTATGGCGCTGAAAGATGTTATAAAGAAAAAGGTGACCTCTTATATTATAGAAAACAATATAAGTATCGTAATTGCCCAAAATATAGTCTATCCTGGCAATCTCTCATTCTCCTTAGCTTTAATAGAAGCGTTGGAGGATATAGAGAGAGAAGGAAAGCATAAGGTAGATGTTGTCTTTTTCCATAATCATGATTATTGGCAGGAGCGGTTAGACAGGGGTGTGCCGAACGGGACAGGTTACACCTACAAGATAGATTCAGTAAACCTGAAGGCCTTGTTCGATGAGTTAAAACAGGGATTGAAAAAAGGGATTGTATTTAACATAAACACATTTCAGGAACAATATGTTCCCGCTGAGCATGGTAATTATATAATACTCACACCCAATGTTATGCCTTTTGAAGCGGACAGCCCATCCAAAATATCCATAACAGAAAGAAACCGTTTCAGGAGGGAGTTTGGAATTCCTGATAATGCTGCTGTTTTTATTGTCCCGTCCAGAATCGTCAAGAGAAAGAATCTACTGCGCGCGGTAGATGTGGCTTTCGAAGTGCAGGAGCAGGAACATATACCTGCATATATTATGCTTACACATCCGGCAGGTGATGAGGGGTACAACGATTTAAAGGAATTAAAAGAGTATGCCAAAATAAAAAATATCAACCTTATCGATGTCAGCGAAAAAATTACTGAGGATACGGGGTTCACTTTAGAAACAGCATATAAGATCTCGGACATGGTTATATATCCGAGTGAATGGGAAGGCTATGGGAATGTCTTTCCTGAGGCGTTCTATCACGGCAATATCATCGTTGCCAAGGCATATCCCGTCTTTAAAAAAGATATAGCTCCGACAGGAGTACATTATATCGAGATTAAAGATGTCATAGGCAAGGATACAACAACGGAAATAGCGGAACTTTTAAAGGATAATAAAAAAAGAGAAGAGATTATCAAGCGCAATTATCGTATAGGCAAGAAAGCGTTTTCATATTTGACATTAAAGGAAAATCTCCTTGATGGTTTTCAAAGAAATGACCAGCTTAGGAGAGTAAACAATCGGGCTGCTAAATCAGCCCTGGCAATACCAACATACCTTTCATCAGGGGTTAAGAGCATATCAAGCTCCGCGAAAAAGAACGCTGCCCTGCAACAAGCCATAAAAGCCGCGGCATAATATAACCACTAAAATCCCTTGCTACTGCATTAATAATCCTCTATAATAATATAGTATACAGTGACCAAGAGAGACGGTTTTAAAAATGTTGTATGCTATATTCTCAGATATACATTCAAATTTACAGGCCTATGAATCTCTTATCAGCGATCTCAAGAGAAGGAGGCCGGATAAGTCTCTTTGCCTGGGAGACATCGTTGGTTATGGGGCTAACCCAGGAGAGTGTATAGGCATGACAAAAAAACTTAATTGTCCGGTTGTCTGTGGCAATCATGACTTAGCTTCCACAGGAAATACACCGATTATCAATTTTAATTCCTCTGCTAAAAAAGCGATCATTTGGACGGAAAGCGTGCTTAATACCGCTGATAAAACTTATTTAGGCAACCTCCCATTAACCTATACCGATAATAGCGTTACATTGGTGCATGGAAGCTTATTTATGCCTCATGAATTTAATTACGTATCAGGCTTTGCTGACGCGGAAGCATCTATGGACAAACAGAAAACAAAACTATGTTTTATTGGACACTCCCATATTCCGGGAGTTTTTGCTAAGTCCGCGGACGGTAGTATTAAAACCTTAATGCCCTCGACAATAACATTAGAAAAGAATACAAGCTATTTAATTAATGTGGGCAGTGTAG
Source organism: Candidatus Omnitrophota bacterium (assembly GCA_030593065.1). Taxonomy (GTDB): domain Bacteria; phylum Omnitrophota; class Gorgyraeia; order JABMRG01; family JABMRG01; genus JAUVHV01. Next base: position 25,225 of record JAUVHV010000013.1, read on the forward strand.
GACAGCCACGCGATAATGACTGGAGAGCTTGCTATTGCGTATATGATGATACTAAGGGTGTTTTAAGCTTTAAACGCCTGGAGTATGATGTCGGCTCTGCCAGCAGAGCTATTTTAAACGCGAAGCTCCCCCCTGATTTAGCATTCAGGTTAAAAGAGAGAAAAAGGAAAAGATAATGATAAAGAAAATATTAAATCCAAACCTATCTAACGATGCGGTAAGGGCATATGAAGCTCTGAAACTACTAAAAGATGGAAACGCGCGTTTCGTTGAAATGAAATTGCAGCATCCGAATGAAAGCGCTGAACGAAGAGCAGATACCGCTGCCGGCGAACAGGAACCATTTGCAGTGGTCATTGCCTGTTCAGATTCACGGGTTCCGGTTGAAACTATCTTCGACCGTGGAATAGGTGATATTTTTGTTATTCGAATAGCAGGTAATATAGTTATGGATAGCAGTGTTGTAGGTTCTGTTGAGTACGCTGTGGAGCGCCTCAATGTTCCTTTATTGGTTGTTTTGGGGCATACGGAGTGCGGAGCGGTCAAGGCGGCTGTATCAGGCGTTCCTGCCGAGGGAGATATCCGCCATATTCAGAAAACAATAGAATCCGTTGTAATGGAAGTAAAAAAGCTGCATCCAGGCCTAAAAGAACAGGGACTGATAACAGCCGTAGTCAAAGCTAATGCGCTTCAGGCAAAGGCAGGCCTGTCTTCCCGGAGCCGTAAGATCAAGAAAGCCGTTGAGCAAGGTGAGTTAAAAAGCATATCTGCTATATACGACATTAAGACCGGTAAGATTGAATGGCTTAAAGAATAGATATGAAATTTATAATCCATCGCAACAAAAAAGAGATAGGCGGAAGTTCTGTTGAGCTTCAAACAGGCAATTCCCGCGTCTTCATAGATTTCGGCTCTCCGCTTGTTACAAATAGCGGCAAAGCAATTAACGCTATCCTTATCCCGCATTCCCACCTCGGTTATTACGGGTTCCTGGAACATGTAAATCAGGATATCCCTATCTATATGAGCAAGGGAGCTAAAGAGCTTATCAATGTAACAAATATATTTGTAACTAAAAAATCGAACAAGGCGAATGTTCTGCTAATAAAGCATATGCGGCCGTTTCAGATTGGGGATTTTAAGATTACGCCGTATCTTGTCGATCATACAGCATTTGATGCTTTGGCATTCCTGGTTGAGGCGGAAGGTAAGAAGATATTTTACTCAGGGGATTTCCGCGGACACAGCAGGAAAAGCCTCTTATTTGAAAAGATATTAAAAGATCCTCCCAAAGACATTGATACTCTTTTTATGGAGGGCTCAATAATAGAAAGGAAAGACTGTGTATATAGAGATGAGAAAGCTGTCCAGAGCCGAATCGAGAAGATACTACGGGAAAATGAGAATATTACGTTTCTTTTCACATCTCCCCAGAATGTAGACAGGCTTGTTTCAGCATATAAGGCATGCTTAAGGACAGACTCGATATTTGTAATAGATATCTACGCGGCATTTGCGCTTGATATGATCAGGAAGGCTTCAAAAAATATACCCCGATTTATTTGGAAGAATATAAAGATAAAATTTATTAAATATCAGGCCGATCTTCTCGCGGATGCCGGATATACGAACCTTTTATATGCATATAGTAAGCAGAAGATAGATATGTTTGATATAAACCGCAAGAAGAAGAAAATCCTGATGCTGGGAAGGGATGATTCTGTTTTTACAGGTATCTTAAAGGATATAGATGGGCTCTCCGGAGCAAAACTGATATACTCCATGAGAGAAGGGCGCTTGGGGGAAAAGTTTAAGGGCTATTGCAAACAGAGGGGGATAGAGATAGAATCTGTGCATACCAGTGAGCACGCCACAGCAGAGGATTTAAAGGCCTTTGCCAAGGCATTAAACCCAAAAAAACTGGTGCCGATACATTAAGGTATTGCAATAGTAGCTTGAACTCAACTATAGGTGATAAACAATGTCACAATTCTACACACCGAAACGCACAAGAAACATATACGATCCATCCTCTAAAGAGCCTTTTAAACTTAGCAGAAGCAAGATAGAGCTTTTTATTGCTTGCCCTAAGTGCTTCTATATAGATAGGCGGCTTGGAACAGGCAGGCCTCCGGGGTTTCCATTCAACTTGAATAGCGCGGTAGATACACTTCTAAAGAAAGAATTTGACATCTTACGTAAAAACAGAAAAGCTCATCCTCTGATGACTAAATACGGCGTAAACGCGGTACCTGCAAAGAATGATAAGCTTGATGTGTGGCGTGAGAATTTCAAGGGGGTGCAATTCCTCCATGAGCCGACTAACCTCATAATCACCGGCGCGATAGATGATCTATGGGAAAACCCTAATGGCGAGTATATAGTAGTAGATTATAAGTCTACCAGCAAAAATGAGGAGATAGTAGCGCTTAACCACACCTGGCAGGATAGCTATAAACGGCAGATGGAGATCTATCAGTGGTTATTGCGCAAAAATGGCTATAAAGTATCTGATACAGGCTATTTTGTCTATTGTAACGGCCGAAAAGACCTTGCGAAATTCGATGGCAAACTGGAGTTTGATATTACCTTAATTGCGCATGAAGGCAATGATAATTGGATAGAGCCTGCTATCAAAGAGATTCATACCTGTTTAAATAGTAATGATATACCAGAGAAGAGCATGGATTGCGATTATTGCGCCTACAGAGATGCTGTAGAGGGGGTTTTATGAAAATAGCATCATTAATTTTAATCTCAATATTCCTGATTATCGCATCAAGTTATGCGCATACTCCGCTTGACATAGAAGCTTCATATGATAAAGATAAAGGCGTGCTAAAAATTGTTATAATACACCCTGTGCGCGATTCTCAAAGGCATTTTGTAGATAATATAAAAATATTGCATAACGGAAATATTATTTCAGATAAGACCTTTATCTCCCAAACAGATAATAATATGCAATCGATAAATATAAAGTCTCTTAACCTGAAACCGGGTGATGAGATAATTATAGAAGCAAAATGCAGCATATATGGGAAGCTAAAAAAGTCGATAAAGCTCTAACAAATAAAAAACACATTTTATGCGGCTTACTGCTGAATAATAGATAACAAAACAAAAGAAAAGGGGGTGCGGAATGAAAAAGGTTATTATTTCGGTATTAGCATTAGCGTTTCTGGTTTCTGCTTCAGGATGTACATGCAGAAGCGAACATGATAAGGTACTCAAGGAAAAAGCGTCAATAGAGAAGAGGCACGCAGAGCTTACTCAGGAGAACGCGCGCCTGAAAAATCAAATTTCCGCTGTGCAGAGAATGAAGGGTGACCTTGCAAAACTTATCCAGAAGAATGCGCGCCTTGAAGCTAAGGCTTTTACACTGCAAAGGGAGAAAGAAAGCCTTGAGCAGCAATTACAACAAGCCACGGCAAAAACCGGCAACCTGACTAGCGAATAAGGGGGAAAAAATGGAAAACCTGCAACCTGTCACTGCTGAGGAATGTCAAGAGTGTCTTACGTATCCATCCAAAATGATTGAAACATCGGTTGGGCCGGTCGAATATGCCGATCGCGGAGAAGGGCCGGTATTACTCTCTATCCACGGTGGGCCCGGTGGTTATGACCAAGGCCTTGGAATCGGAGAGATTTTTCGTAAATCAGGATTCCGTATCGTAGCGCCGTCACGGCCAGGCTACCTCGGTACAAGCCTTGAAGCTGGTAAAACACCGGAAGAACAAGGCGATATGTTAGCGGCTTTCCTGGATGCCATGGGTCTCCCTAAAGTAGCTGTTATTGGTTGTTCTGCAGGAGGCCCACCTACTTATCAATTGGCCCAACGCCATCCTGATCGCGTCTCTGCCCTGATTGAAATCGATTCTGTAAGCGTTAAATATGTTAAGGCGCAGGAATTGAGCGGACTGGAACAGGCCCTCTTTATGAGTAAGCCAGGGCTCTGGCTCGTCGACTTTTTCATGCGCCATTTTCCATCGGCTGTAGTAAAAAATTTCCTTGAAACGGAAAGTTCCTTAGATGAACACGAGATCGGTGAACGCGTAAAAGATATCGTGAAAGACAAAGATAAATTTGCGTTTTTAAGTTTTCTTTTCAAAACTATGAGCGAAAAATATGACCGGCGCAAAGCCGGAGTCAATAACGATCTTGAGCAGTTTCAGGCATTCGATAAATTACCGCTCTCTGATATTTCATGTCCAACCCTGATTATGCATGGCGATGCTGATAACGATGTCCCAAAGAACCACGCCGAATACGCCCACAAGGCAATCAAAGGTTCAGAGCTCTACTGGATTAAGGGCGGTTCGCACATCGGTTTCTGGACCGCGGACTCAGCGTATGAAGCTCAGGAATATGCTGTTAAATGGTTGAAACGCAATTAAACAAAAGAGAGTGAGGTATCAAATGACAGCTGAAATGATACGCGCGGGGCTAGGCTGGTGTTCTATAATAAATATGGGGTTACTCTTGTGGTGGTTTTTTGCTATTACGGTGCTACATAATTGGGTTTATAAATTTCACAGCAGATGGTTTAAATTGTCTGTAGAAAAGTTTGATGAGATTCATTATGCAGGCATGGCATTCTTCAAGATAGCCATATTCATTTTTAATATTGTTCCATACTTTGCATTGGTTATTGTTTTATCCTAAAGATAAATGGCTAAGCAGACTATCACAAGAAGGCAGAAAAATATATCAAGACTGCTGAGAGAGCAAAAACAAGCATATCCAAGTAAGCTAAAAGCAAGGAAGGGTAAGTAAAGCATAAAGCGCTAGAAAAGTAAATTAGAAGACACTTGACAAAACCATTGTTTTTTTATATACTAATTTAAGATATTAAAAAACATTTAAAAAAGATAGGATAAGTATTGTCTGCAAACAAACCTTTAGTCTTGATAAGCGGGGTGGTTGGAAGATGAACACAAAAACATCTTTATCTAAAATTTTATCTGTTATAGTAGTGCTTGCGTTGTCAATTAATACAGCTGTTTATGCAATGCCGGCAGATATATCTACTTTAAGAACGCCTTCTACTGCAATAGCTACTGTGAACGCAGAAAGTGGGGAGATAAAGGCTTCCCCTATAGCGAAGATTGCATTAGCAATTGTTTTAGCGGGAGTTTTAGCGCCTCCTAATGCAAGTAGTGCAACTGTTACAGCTGCAAATTATAATAACCAAATTAAATTGCAAGTACAGCAAGTAGTAGCAAAAGTGAGTGTAGAACAATTAATTAGAGATCTTGACAGTAAAGATGGCTATCTTGTTAATGCTGCCGTAGATGCCCTTGTTAAAAAGGGCGAGCCTGCTGTTCCCGACCTAATAAAGGCATTGAAAAATAATAATAACCTTACCCGCGATTACATTGTAAAAGTTCTTAGCAAAATCGGCGAGCCTGCTGTTCCCGACCTAATAAAGGCATTGAAAAATAATAATGTTTATATCCGCAGGTACGCCATAAAAACCATTGCTAGAATCGGCTCTGCGGCAGAAATCGCTGTTCCCGACCTAATAAAAGCATTAAGAAGTGATGAAGATGCCAATGTCCGCAGTTACGCCGCATATGCCCTTGGCGAAATTGGACCTGCGGCAGAAATCGCTGTCCCCGACCTAATAAAAGCATTAAGAAATGATGAAGATGCCAATGTCCGCATATACGCCGCATATGCCCTTGGCGAAATTGGACCTGCGGCAAAAGCCGCTGTCCCCGCTTTAATAAAGGCGCTAGAAGATAATAATGTTTATGTCCGCATAAACGCCATAATAGCCCTTGGCGAAATTGGACCTGCGGCAGAAGCCGCTGTCCCTGCTCTAATATATATATTAAGAGATATTAATAATGATATCAGTGATTATTATGTCCCAAGAGGTTTTAGCAGAGCTGATGTCTGCGGAAATGTCATAATAGCCTTTAGCAAAATCGGCAAACCTGCTGTTCCCGCCCTAATGAAGGCATTAGGGGATAATAAGCCAATTGTCCGCAAATACGCCGCAGAAGCCCTGAAAATATTACGGCAAAACATAAATATACAACAGCAGACGCCAAAGCGCAAGCCTGATACTCAAGACGGAGCTATGTTACCTTCTTTATATCCACATCCTGCTAAGGCCTCCTCTGTCAATTATCAGCATACAGTAGAAAGGCATCGTGCCTCTTTGGCAGCATTGATAGCCGCATAAAACAGCTTAATATAACAATAATAGGAGATGTATGCGTAAAAAACTTACCACACTTATGCTTACATGTATTTTCCTTATACAAAGCGGAGGGGTGAGTTATGCCTTAAGGCCGAAGTCTGTTGCAAATTCTAATAGGGTAAGATTTGTATCCTTTGATCGAGAAGTTAGATTCAGTGATTATATCAGAGCTGAATTTGAACGTGTAAAAGCGCAAGAGATGGAGGTGCTAAAATCAACGGGTGATTTTACCGAAGCATTTAAGTTTTTTACAGAGAATGAAAAAATCCCCGAGTTTTTATGGAAACGATTGCATAATAATTTACTAAAATTTGAATCCTGGTTTATTCCTAAAAATAAATCCAGTGCTAGAAATGTTTCGCCTATTATTTCCAGAATATTTCTTTATTCGTTAGTACGTTATGATATAGAGAGAACGGCTACATTAAGCAAGCCTAATACGGACTCCTTTTTACGGCTATTTTTACTTGCCCTGATTGCCAGTTCAGAATCATCAACGCCATATGATAATTGGAGAAAAAAAGTAGACAATAAAATAAAATTTGCCTCAAGGCATCCGGAGAAATTACTAAAAAGTGAGGTAACAGAAGCTATTTTTAATGACTATGATTTTGACTATCGTTTTGGGCGCCGTGTAATTGCGGCAAACAAAATAAATAATTTTTCTAAACTTGATATTCCCAATATTTTGAAAGATTGGGCTCTTTTTATTGATTTATTGTATCCAAAAGATGTGCGGGAGAAATTCTTTGCAGCTAAAGAGACTGATACATTTGTATCGTATATCTTTTCCGGATACTTTAAATCTGTATTTGCGCGTGGAAAACATTTCAACTCCCAAACGGAAATGTTGATCGATAGTGAGTTCAGGGAGGATTTTTTAATATTAGAAGCTTTATTAGCTGATCCCATAACTTATTTGGAGAACTGTCAAATCATTGAAAGGAAATGCTTACCAGATACGCAGATAGCATTAGTCAGTATCCCCTATGATATTAGCCGAGTTAGAACCTTTAAATTAAGTGACGGCAGAGAAATTGTGTCAAAAAGAATAGATCCGCTGCAGATAAGGTATCCGGAAGAAGAATTAGATGAAGCCCATAGGGTAAAAAATAGCGTTGATAACATATCATGCGATTGGGTGGAGTTTGGTGCCCAGAGATTTATAGGATTAATTTTTGATCGTGGCAACTTTTATCTGCTTTCATTGAAGGAGAAGGGAATGGATGTGCACGAACTATATAATAGTGATATCCTGACTAAAGATTTTTACAAAAAGGTAAATCTTGGGATAGAGTTTTTAGAACATAGGCTCACAGGGCATCATATGGATCTTAAACCAAGAAATATAATCGTGTCTAAAGATTCAGCTACTCAAAAGTATCGTTTCGTCATTATAGATTTTGAAACACAATCTTACTATGATATTGATTTGAGAGAGGGAAGTATAAATAAATTGGTAGATACAATTACCGTGACACCATCTTTAGCAGGTCAAGCTTCAGAAGCCTTAAGAAGTGAACATGACATTATAAGGCACATACCTGTAAAAAAGATTGAGCTAAAGGAACGATGGATTGACTTGGATACAAATATAAAATCATTCTCATCTGTGTTTACTATATCAAACGGGTATTTCTATTCCGAGGGAAAAACAGTCGGTTCCTGCACAGTCAAGATAAACAGCAAATATGTAAGTATTAATTTATGCGGCGGGTTAAAAGTGTATGAAGAATTCCTCCATGAAAGTTTGGGATCTGAAATAGTTATTATGGCATTTTTGCACGCGAAAGAACAAGCAAGAGAACAAGGATTTAAGCCAAAATGGGCGGTTGTTTTTTATGAATGGGATCATCAAGACAGCGAACTTGCGAAGGCTTATCCTGGGCAATTTAGCGAAGAAGTTAGAATGCGCCCTGCCAAGACTATGCTTGAAAAGCTTGGTTTTGTCTGGATGGGAGGAAAGGAAGAAGAGATAGGCCAGATGGGAACACACTATCGCGGGCATTGGGCAACAGAGTTTCAGGATTTTTGCGCTAAAGTGGAATCGATATGTGAAAAACTGAGCACGGAGAGACCGCACTACGCAGGAGGCACAACGCCTAAACATAGGGCAGTGCAAACAGATACAAGAATCAAAAATGGTTCTCAACGTTACCTTGTGGCTGCAAGCATCGCTGCCGCAGCTTAAGCCCCTGTCATCTTATCTTTTAAAATCACTCTGGCCCCTTTTACTAATACCCCTTGAAAATCCCCCCAATCCGCGTTAAAATACCCTTATATACATTAGAGGTTGCATAAAAAGAATAAGGAGTAGCATATGAGTGATTTACTTTTTACGACAGTGATTCTCACCGTGGCTTTTCTGATCGGATTAATGATTTGCGCTGTAGCTTCCTTTCTTATCACCCGCTGGGATAAGTTTGTTTCTACAAAAAAGTTTAAGATAAAGTTTGCTCACCTTAGAAAGCCTCTGTTCTTTCTAATCCCCGCCATCTGCATCTTGACCAGCATCCCTTTTGCGCGACTTAACGAAAAAATAACCCCCATAACAATTCACGCGATCACCTTCTACGTAATTGCTATCTGCAGCTGGTTACTTATAAAAACAGTTTCTATGGCACGGGAAGCAATTCTTAACCAATATGATTTCGATGCGCGTGATAACCTAAAAGCGCGCACAGTGTATACTCAAACAAGAGTTATATCTAATATAATCATCGGAGGGATAATAGTATTGGCCGTTTCCTTCATGCTCATGACATTTTCCTCGGTTCGACAGATAGGTGTTAGTCTTTTGGCCTCCGCAGGTGTAGTCGGCGTGGTACTCGGTTTTGCGGCCCAAAAGACCCTGGGAAACTTAATAGCCGGTATACAGATAGCGCTTGCTCAACCTATACGCCTTGACGATGCGGTTGTCGTTGAAAACGAATGGGGATGGATAGAGGAGATAACCCTTACTTATGTGGTAGTGCGTATCTGGGATTTAAGGCGTCTTGTACTGCCTATATCATACTTTTTAGAGAAACCGTTCCAGAACTGGACACGAAACTCGGCAGATATTCTTGGCTCAGTATTTATTTACGCGGATTATACAGTGCCTGTTGAGGAAGTCCGCACAGAACTTGGACGCATTCTTAAAGAGAGCCCCCATTGGGATAAGAAAGTAAATGTTCTCCAGGTTACTGATGCTACCGAACATACAGTTGAATTGCGCGCCCTTATGAGCGCCGCGGATTCACCAACTGCATGGAATTTGCGCTGTGAAACGCGCGAAAAACTTTTAGAATTTTTACAGAAGAGATACCCGGAAAGCCTACCACGAACACGTGTTGAGCTTCAAAAGAGTTAAACATGCACTAAAAGGGATAGAATAAAAGGGGTCAGGTCTTATACTTAGTAACTTAAGCAATATGGGTGCTTCTGATAATATATCTGGCATAGTGTCATCCTGAGCGACTGAGGACGAAATGTCCGAAGGAGTGCCGTGAGCTCCGCGAACGGCGGATCTGAGAGTTCAAAGCTTTAAAGGTAGAGCAAGAAAGAGCAAAACTACAAGAATCTGTTACCAAACAGATTCTTGTTTTTAAAATACTTTGTTTGGTAATTTTTCTTGACTTTTGTTACCAAACACTATATACTTGTTATGGAAATATGTTTGGTAATAGTGAGGGCAAAATGGGTATTATAAAAGGTGTCTTAAGAGAAGAGCTTAGTAATTCTATCAGAATGAAAAAAAATTACGAAAAAGCTCTAATAAAGCATCCTGGGGGGTGTTTTATAAAAAAGTCTATAAAGGGGCGTAATTATTATTATCTTGCTGTAAGAGTTGGTAAGAAAGTACGTTTTATTTATAAGGGCAAAGAGATATCTTCAGCCGATAAGGATGCTCTTAAAAAATCGAAGCAGTTGAGAGTCAAGTATAAGAAATTGATACAAAAATTGAATAAACAAATAAAATATTTGGGGTCAGTTTTACGTGGAAAAGAAGACGTTTAAACTAACTATAGAAGTCCTGAATAGATTTCAAAAAGCGGGCATATTAAAATCCATAGTGCTTATTGGCAGTTGGAGCGTATATTTTTATAAATACTACTTTAAATCAAAGTCATACTCAAGTTTTATAAGAACAAGGGATATAGACTTCCTGGTACAGGTTCCTATAAAATTAAGGCATAAAATAGATACTTTTAAGCTATTAGAAGATTTAGGTTTTATAGAAGAATTTAACAGGTCAAAGGGTTATATAAAATTAACTCATCCAGACTTGACTGTTGAGTTTCTTGTGCATGAAAAAGGAAAAGAGAGTGATAAGCCATATCCATTGCCTCAGCTTGGAATCAATGCTCAAGCATTGAGATACTTAAACATCCTATCAGAAAATACAATTTCAATTGACGTAGAGGGGATACGAATAATGCTACCTCATCCTGCTGCATATACTCTACATAAATTTATTGTATTTAAGCGTAGACGCGATCGAAATAAGCACGATAGAGACCTTGAGGGAGCTATCAGAGTTTATCATGAGTTAATCAAAAATAATGACCTTATTGCAATAAAACAGACCTTTAATTCTTTGCACAAAAAATGGCAGGCTACTATTTTGAAGAACCTGGAAACTGTTAAAGAAGTTGAAATTACTAATACCTTGCGTAAATAATGTAACACAATACTAAATTCAGAAGGAACAACGAAATGATGTGGATAATCTTTATCATATTGACCATAGTAGGCGCGTTACTGCATATATTGATAGCTAAGACCCCTGTAATATACACCTTTCTACTCTACACCTTTATCTTCAATGTAGGCGCAAATGGCATTATCTCATTCATAGGCCATGCCTTCAAATCTGATGACATAGCCCGGTATATAGGCTGGCCAAAAGGAAGCCCATTCCAGCATGAGGTAGCATGCGCTAATCTCAGCTACGGTATTATGGGCATACTCTGTATATGGTTCAGAGGCAATTTCTGGATAGCAACCGCAACAGCATATTCAGTCTTTCTCATAGGGGCAGGCATAGTGCATATAAAAGAGATGGTAAAGGCTAAGAATTTCGCACCCGGCAATGCCGGAATGCCCCTCTATATGGACTTCCTAAAGCCTGTCGTAATATGGGTGCTTCTGATAATATATCTGGTTAGAGGGTAGAAAATGGCTGTTTTAGGTTGATGTTACCCGCAAGGGGAATGCTAGGAGCGACTGAGGACGAAATGTCCGAAGGAGTGCCGTGAGCTCCGCGAACGGCGGACCTGAAACTTGAACCTTTGAAAGCACCTCATAAGCATTTTAAAGGAGGGTAATAAGAATGGTCATTAACATCTTGTACTTCACATCAACGGGCAACACTCTCTGGCTTGTTCAGCAAGCTAGAAAAATAATCGAAGAGAAAGGGCACACCGTTAACCTCTTCGAATCCGTCACAACGGGCCTGGAATTCATTGAAAACTGCGATATGATAGGCATATTTTACCCCGTATGGGGCTCGGACCTGCCCGATCCTGTCAAAGATCAAGTGCGCCGGATGCAAGAGGGGCGTGGCAGGAAGATCTTTCTAATAGGCGACTGCGCCGTTTTTACAGGCGATACTGGCGTATACTGGAAGAAGGTTCTTGAGCGTAAAGGTTATGACGTATTCTATGTGGACCACCTTACCATGCCCATAAACATAAATATACCCGGATGGAATTTATGGAAAGTCCCGGATAAAGACAAGCAGGACAAGATATTCGCCGAAGCAGAGTCCTATCTGAAAGAGATATGCTCTTCTGTTCTCGAAGGAAAAAGAAAAATCGATGGGACATCGCCTTTCTCCAGACTCTTCGGCGTTCTTCAGCGTGTGCTCTTAGCGCCTTTTACAAATTATGCCAAGAAGTTCTTCATGTGCGACAGCGAGAAATGCACAAGATGTGGGCTCTGCTATCGCATATGCCCTAAGAATAATATAACCATAGATGAAGATAAGGGCGCGATTTTCGGAAAGGACTGTATCATCTGCATGAAGTGCTACAATTTCTGCCCAGTAAACGCGGTACTTGTCGACAAGGGGAGCAGGGACGACAAAAGATATCGCAGATATAAAGGTCCGGGGCGGGGAATACATCCTATAGAATATCGCAAATAAAGTCCATATTAACATATTAAGTCTATATATATACACTCTACATGGACTTCCTAAAGCCTGTCGTAATATGGGTGCTTCTGATAATATATCTGGCTGTTAATTAAGTGGTTATTATTGTTTACCCGCAAGGGGAATGTGAATAGCTGGAAAGAACTTTTGGGAGTGACCTGAAATTTGAACCTTTAAAAACATTGTCATTCCTGCGAAAGCAGGAATCCATTTTTTCACTTGTTTTATATACTACAACATAGTATTATATAACCTACTAATGAGCAGCTTTGGCAGGAAGTCAGAGCTGCTCTTTTGTATGAAAGAGGCGAGAGGAAAAGGGAAAACGCATGTGTAAAATCACTCTGGCCCCTTTTATAACGGAGGCAATAAAAATGAATGTGGGTAGTTATGTTTTTCATGTAGCGGGTGGCAAGATGGTAAACAAGATAACATCTAGAATAAGTACCAAAATTATTCATGGCAGCTGTTTTTATTTAAAAGATAGTGTTTTTATTACAGCAGGTCATGTATTAAAACATGCGATAGCTGGGCAACATAGAGCGGTGGGGTTTATAGAAAATGGCGTCTACTGCTACAGAGATATCCTAGATTATGAAGTAATTGAAAAATACGATTTGGGTATATTTAAAATAGATGTTTCTAATTTAAATTTACCACAGCTTAAATGGGCAATTAAACCAAAAATAATGCTAAATGAGGTTATGACTGTTGGCTTTCCTTTTGGGCTTATAGTCAAAGAAGACAAAAATCTGATTGTAACTAGGGCATTTCTTGGCTATATTATGAGTAGACGAGATGACATCAAGCGCTATGAGTTATCTTTTAATTGTCCGCGCGGATTGTCAGGTGCCCCTTTATTAGATAGAAACAATAAAGAAATAGTCGGTATTATTCTGGGAAATTCTATAGTTAAAATAAATGTATGTAAAATACAAGAAAGAGTAGGTGATGGAGGCACGAAAATAATTCACGAACAAGATGAAACGGTTTATTTTGGTGAAGCTTTGCAATCTCAATTCATTACAAGGATTGATTCAAAGCTTTTAGGAACAACGATAGAAAATTTTATAGGAATATGAAAATAACGCAACATATAGAGTAAGAACAAATAGTTCTCCATTGCTTTATAGCTTAGCGGAAGAAGTTGGACACGTTTTCACATATTGTACAAAAAAACATTTCTTGCATAACTTGCTGCATATTAAGTAGCAACATAAAGCATCTATAAAGAATTGATAAATTTTGAGGTTAGAATGTCAAGCGCAAAATGGATATGGAGTGAGTGGTTTAAAGCTAAAAAAACTAATGATTATAATATAGTAAGCCAAATACCCATAAAAGACCTTTTAAAAGCGATAAAACTTAATCCTGAAGTAAAACGTGAAACTGTAAAAGAATTTAAAAATTTTATTAAACAAAGAAAAATAAAAGAAAGTCGGAAAAAATGGTACAAAAATTACAAAATAATCGCACCACTTATAATAGGGATATGCACAATAATAGCAGCACTCATAGAGAGAGTACCTATACCAAACGTTGATAAAATAGCAAAAACTAAGCTAGCTACCAATAACCTTACGTTAACTCCAGAAATAATCGATAAATTAACTGCAAAAGTGATAAGATGGCGAGATTATACTGGTGGTGATCGTGCCAGCTATGAAATATTACTGTCTAACAAAAATAAAAGTAACACCCCAGAGATAGCCAAGTTACTATCCTCGTCAATGAAGAATATAGAAAACAATTACGCTAGTGATGTTATGGCGTATCTTGTAGCAAGATTACCAGCTGTAAACAAATTTGGATGCCCTCCAAATCCTCATGAATGGGCACCAATAACCGGTTTTAATGCAAGATCTGTTATGAACCACCTTACTAGATACTATTGGACTGAGCGTGCCAGAGCAGCTCGCTTATTGGCAAATATAAAAACTGCAACCGATAGGAATCAGATAGACAAACTTGAGCTATATAATAAGCTTACAAAGCTTATGGAAGAAGACGAGATTAGTTTAGTTGCCAGCAAGATGGCACTAAATACATATAGCCAGCTAGTAGGATTTAAACCATCTGGAGTATTTGATTTTGAAGGTGCAATCAAAGACTGGAAAACCCTTGAACGAAGAAAAAAAATTTTAAAAGCTGACTTCTAGACTTAAAAAACCATCCCATAAGGTGCCATACTCAGCATATAGGACTCCCCAACTAGGTTGGTAAGAGAAAAAGGAATCACATGATTAAACCCATGCAAAAATCCATCACCTCCAAAAAACTACCCACCATATCAAACACCATAAAATACGCTGCATCTCTTGCGCTGCTAATAGCTCTATTACTATCACCCTGCCAGGCAGACAATTTCCTATCATCAAAAGTCAAAGACATATCAGACCGCAAATACGAAAAAGCAGTAATAGAGCTTTTAGGCAATGCAAAAGACTCTATAGTCATGTCAATGTATAGCATCAATCTATCTGAAAAGAAGAATCCTACTAGTCTTATGGTTAATGACCTGATAGAGGCCAGACAAAGAGGGGTAGATGTTACTGCATAGGGGGTTATTGATATTATTGTAGATTCTTTACCGTAAAGGGAATGTGAACCGCTGAAAAGAACTACACTGTCTCTAATTAAATTATTAATGCCAGATTGAAAAATCTGGCATTTTTCTTGTTTTTCCTTTTTGTCTTAGTTTTTTGAAGGAAACCGATTGTCTTAGAGCATTGCCTCAGTGAGGTTCCTTGTTTTTTTCTATTTTTTCATTTTAGATGAAAGAAAATCCCCATTCCAAACGTCTATATAAGTGAGGGGTTGAATAAACCGAAGGGGGGAACTATGCCAAATTTTGTGTTACCGGAGACTATTGGTCAAAAGATATATCTCATTAGAGGGCAAAAGGTTATGCTAAGCATGCATTTAGCCAACCTTTATAGGGTTGAAGCTAGAGTACTCATACAATCAGTGAAGCGGAATATTAGTCGATTCCCTGAGGATTTCATGTTCCAGCTGACAGATGAGGAATACGAAATCTTGAAATCACAAATAGTGATTTCAAGTTGGGGAGGGACAAGACGAAGCAGGCCTTACGCATTTACAGAGCAAGGGATTGCTATGCTCTCCAGCGTATTAAGAAGTAAAAGAGCTATCCAGGTCAACATAGCCATTATGCGTGCCTTTGTAAAACTACGCCAAATCTTATCTACTCACAAAGAACTTGCTCGCAAGCTTAAGCAGTTAGAGCGTAAGACAGAAAAACACGATACCGAAATCCAGGCCGTCTTTGAAGCCATCATGCAGCTTATGAAACCTCCGGAACAACCAAAACGCAAAATAGGCTTTCATGCTAAATAGTGTCATTCTAAAGTGAAGAATCTTGGCGTTGACATTATTGTTTTGCCGCAAGGGGAATGTGAATAGCTGGAAAAAACTGTAATGTCAAATCAAGTGCCACCACAAAGCATTGGGCAAAAGATACATGCTATTAGGGGGTATAAGGTTATGATCGATAAATTGGGACACCTCTTTATAATAACATTGCATGAGGTTTGTGTTTGTGGTAGACTTTCGAGTACAAAGAAAAATGCGGGCGTTTTGAAAATTGTCAGGGGAACTGCCCCTCCCCAGTTGAACCTTCCATATAAGTTTCCTTGAAAAGGCATGCAATGATTGATAATAAACACAAAGACCCGCTTCATGGCGTTACTTTGAAGATGATTCTTACGCACCTGGTTGAAAAATGTGGGTGGGAAGAGATGTCTAAAAGAATCAAGATAAGCTGCTTTACAAAGGATCCTAACATCAAGTCCAGCCTGGTTTTTCTGAGGAGAACCCCATGGGCCAGAAAAAAAGTAGAGAGCTTATACTGTAGAGAAATATGGGGCCAGGCCCCTGAACAATACGCCCTGTCCCCATATTCCGCAAAAAGGAAAATGAAAAAAATAGATTTTCACAGAAATGCAATATCAAAAGATGAAATAAATGTTCTGCCGTTTAAATCTTATACTGGTTCTATTCATGTGATAGATTCGGACGCGAAGATGAGCGCGGCCGTGCAAGTTCTCGGTGGTGAGAAAATTCTGGGTTTTGATACAGAGACGAGACCCACTTTTAAGAAAGGTGAATCTTATCCGCCTTCACTTATCCAGCTTGCTGCAAGCGGCGGCGTATATATATTCCAGCTAAGACATATCAATTCTTACGAACCGCTTATCAATATTTTGACTGCTAAGAAGGCGCTAAAAGTGGGTGTTGCAGTAAACGATGATATAAGGAAACTGAATAATTTATTTCCTCTTGAGCCCTCAGGGTTCATCGACCTAGCAGACTTGACGGCCAAAACGGGAATAAAAAACGCGGGGCTACGCGGCCTGGCTGGCCTATTGTTAGGTTTCAGGATATCTAAACAGATGCAGTGCTCCCGTTGGGATGCGCCGAAGCTTGCACCTGCACAAATAGTATATGCGGCTACCGATGCGTGGATATGCAGAAATATATATTTCGCGGTGCTGGGCATGTTACACAAAAAAAGGACCCAAGCCAAAGGCGCACTATGAAACTCTATGCTAATAAAACAATAACGAAAGATTATCTTCCAGCGTATCTTGATATAAACGATGAATTCAAATCAGCATTTGATCTTATGGAGTATACCAAGGAATGCCTTTTTATCACAGGTAAAGCGGGTACCGGTAAATCGACCCTTCTAAAATATTTTAAGGCCAATACCGGTAAAAAGATAGTAGTGTTAGCCCCTACTGGCGTCGCGGCTATTAATGTAGGCGGCCAGACTGTTCATTCCTTTTTTAGACTTCCTCCAAAGATTATTCAAAAGGATACTATAAAGCGCCTTAGAGATAAGAGCCTGCTAAAGAATCTCGATATGGTAATAATAGATGAGGTGTCGATGGTTCGATCAGATCTTATGGATGGAATCGACTATGCATTACGATTAAACCGCGGAAAAATGAAGGTGCCGTTTGGTGGAATCCAAATGGTATTTTTTGGAGATCTTTTCCAGCTATCTCCTGTGGTAGAGAATGAAGCAAGGCAGCTTCTGGAAGAACGATATTCGAGTCCTTATTTTTTCAGTGCTAAAGTGTTTGACGATTGTCATATCCGAGCTGTCGAACTGTCGACTATATATAGACAAAAAGATACTTCATTTATGGAGCTCTTAAACAGGGTCAGGAATAAAGAGCATGTTGAAGAGGATCTGGATACATTAAATAAGAGGGTCCGTAAAGATGCCACAGCTTCTGATAAAGATACGACGGTGATCCTGACAACGACTAACATCTTGGCAAGTACAATAAACCAAGATCGTTTATCAAAGCTTTCTAGCAAAGAGATGACGTATGAGGCTAAGGTATTTGGGAAGTTTGACGAGTCAACATATCCTACAAACGCATCCTTAAAACTCAAAAAGGGTGCGCAGGTAATATTGTTAAAAAATGATCCTGACAAAAGATGGGTAAATGGTACGCTTGCCAAAGTTGTCGCTTTATCGAAAGATTCGATAGTCGTGGACACCAACGGGCTTTCATATGATATCTCTGCTGTGAAGTGGCAAAAGATTAAATATAGTTATAATGAGGATGAAGATAAGATAAAAACTGAGGTTGTGGGAGATTTTGCACAATACCCCATAAAATTGGCTTGGGCCATAACTATTCACAAGAGCCAAGGCCAGACATTCGACAAGGTCATAATCGACATGGGGCATGGTGCATTTACTCACGGCCAATTGTATGTCGCGCTTAGCAGGTGCACCTGCATGGACGGCATAAAACTTAAACGGCCGGTGACTCACAGCGATATTATATTTGACCAACGCATTTATCAGTACAATAGCCGATTTGCCAGCCTATTTTAAAAAAATCTATGAATACAACTCAGAAGATATTATGTGATACCAAATACCTAAAGACCGAATCTGATGCTCTGAATCTCGGAGAGAGTGAGGCGGAAATATCTTTTGTCGGACGGTCTAATGTAGGAAAAAGTTCTCTCATTAACGCTCTATGTCAAAAAAAGAAAATGGCATATATCTCGAAGGTACCGGGAAAGACAAGGACTATTAATGTTTACGAAGTCAAGCGCGGCCGTTGGATAGTTGACCTCCCGGGTTATGGATACGCTGTTGGGTCAAGACACGAAAGGGAACGTTTAGGTCCGATAATAGAAGGGTATCTGAGTAGCAGAGAGAAGCTGCGCATGATATTTTTTATAGTCGATGCTGTTGCAGGACCGACAAAGCTGGATATTATAATGATTGGTTGGCTTAGACATCACTCACTCCCCTTTAGTATTATTGTAAACAAGATTGACAAGGTTAAGCCTTCAAGGTTTGAGCAGAGAAAAAAGGATATTGTTACAGAACTTGTCGTTGATGTTTGTGATATCTCCTGGGTCAGCTCAAAAAAGAATACCGGGATAGCGGATTTGCAGATGATAGTTGCTAAATCACTGGGCACAAGATGCCAATAATAGAGCCTGTCATAAGACCACCGGCGGAAGCGAATAGCTTTCTTTTGCAGGTAACTCTTGGGTGTTCGGCAGATAGCTGCAGTTTTTGCGGCGTATATAAGAGCAAAACTTTTTGCATTAAAGACCAAAAAGAAATAACAGCAGACATAAATTGGTACGCACGCAGATATCAACATGTGCGCCGTGTTTTTCTTATGGATGGCGATGCCCTTGTTTTGCCCAACAGCAAACTTGTCCCTATCCTCAAAGAACTGGATGCTGCTTTTCCTCGGTTAACTCGTATTTCAAGTTACGCAAACGGATGTAATGTCACAAGAAAAAATAATAATGAACTGGCAGAACTATACAAACATAAGCTAAGTCTCATATATATGGGCCTTGAAAGCGGCAATCAGGGCGTGCTTGATCGGTGTGGGAAATCTTCAAGTGTTGAGGAAATGATCGAGGCAGTTAATAAGGCGGCCAAGGTTCACATAAAGTCTTCTGTGATTGTTTTACTGGGCTTAGGCGGCAAGAAATATTCCGAGGAACATGTTAAGGGCACCGTAGCGGCATTAAATAGGATGCAGCCAAGATATCTTTCGTTCCTTTCTTTAATGGTAATTCCCGGCACTCCGCTGGCAGAAGAGGTTAAAATAGGAGAATTCAAGGAGTTGGATTCTGCGGGGTTATTAAAAGAATCTTATGAGATTATAAAAGGACTGGATCTTAAAAAAACCGTATTTCGATCAAATCACGCTTCAAACCATCTTGCGCTGGAAGGAGCGTTCCCAAAAGATAAAATGAAGTTGTTAAATATCCTGGCCTCCGCCATTGGCGGCGGAGTAAGGCTGAAGCCAGAGAGCTTAAGAGGCTTGTAGTAAAAAACAATTAAGAAGCTAAAGCAAGAACTGGTTTGACAATTTTGCCTAAAGATGATATTATTAGCCTAAATTCGGTACTTGGGTGTATAAACGTGTTGGACAACTCAAAAGCGACAGAAAGAATTAGCAAAGAAAAAGAAAAAAGAAGCAAAAATGCAAAATAAGCTTGATAGAAAAAATATGGAGGCCAACGTGGCTTCAGAACAGATTGCGAATTAGCGTCTGAAATATTTACGAAAGCAAAAAAACTGCTAGTAAGCAGACAAGGAGGTAGCATGGGATTTGGACAAAGCGACGGATACGACAGAGGTCCGCGGGAGATGCACAAGGTGATATGCTCAGACTGTAAGAAAGAATGCGAAGTTCCTTTTAAACCCAGTGGGGACCGTCCAGTATATTGCAAAGATTGCTTTTCAAAGCGCAAGAACGAAAATCGTTAAAAGCAAGTCGAATGGCGAAATGAAAAGGAGGAGCAACCATGGGCGATAAAGGCCAGAAAGATAAGAATAAACACAACAAACAAGTAAACGAAGCAAAAAACGCAAAAAACGAAGTAAAAAAGAAAAAACAAGAAAAAGCACACTAGCAGAAAAAAGGCAGAAAAAGCTCCAGCCTATCTTTACACTTAAGAAGCTAAAGCAAGAACCGGTTTAACAATTTTACCCAAGGACGATATTATTAGCCTAAATTCGGTATCTGGGTGTAGAAACACGTCAGATACGCGGAGCCAGTTTAATAGCTCGAATGCAAGTTCAAGATAAAAGTTAAGGCCCAATTACAGAAATGTAACTGGAACTTAACTATGTCTTGTAAAGTCAAAGGGTTAGGGAGATATTGTTTTACACATCATTGCGGGCCCGCCAAAGGCGGGCGAAGCAATCTCAACGCCGCTTTGAGCTCCTCGGGCACGCCCGGGGC
>JAUVHV010000026.1 GCA_030593065.1 Candidatus Omnitrophota bacterium
CCCAATACTTCAGGGAATCCAGCGGAAAAATGGCTATATATCCAAAGAGGCAGTTAATGAGATTTCCAATTATCTGGATATATCAGAAAATGAGATATACGGCATAGCTACCTTTTACACCCAGTTCAGATTCCAGCGCCCCGGAGATCATGTAGTAAAAGTATGCCAGGGAACGGCCTGTCATGTGAGAGGTGGCAAACGTATTAAAGATGAGGTAAGCAGACACCTTGGCATCAAAACGGGAGAGACTACATCAGACTACTGCTTTAGCCTTGAGAGAGTAGCGTGTTTCGGTTCCTGTGCGCTCTCTCCGGTAGTTGTAGTGGACGATAAAGTGTATGGAAGAATGACCCCGCAAAAAGTTAAACAACTTTTAAAAAAAGTTAAATGATGAAAAGACAACATATTACAGTGATCCCGGGCGATGGGATAGGTCCCGGTTTAATGACAGCAGCTCTTAAGGTGTTAGATAAACTTGGCTGTGAGTTTGAATATGATTATGCTGAGATAGGACAAGCAGCTTTGGACGCAGGGAAGGATCTTTTACCTGAAGAAGTCTTGGATTTAATCCGCAAGAATAAAATCGCGATAAAAGGGCCGATAACAACGCCTATAGGTGAGGGTTTTAGTTCTGTTAATGTAAGCCTGAGAAGACATTTCAATCTTTTTACGCCAATTTTAGGCCGGTAGTTTCTTATCCAGGCTCACGATCGGCATATGAGAATGTTGATATAATCTCGGATCTATGTGCCGGTCTTGTGGGTGGACTAGGTATGGCACCGGGCGCTAATATTGGGGATAGAGTGGCTATTTTTGAGGCTGTTCACGGTTCTGCTCCAGATATTGCGGATAAAAATATTGCCAATCCGATTTCATTATTTTTAGCATCCGCGTTAATGCTGGATCATCTTAATCTGGGGCATAGGGCTAAAAGTCTTCGCGATGCGATTAGAGATGCTCTTCAGAAAAGAGATAGGGTTACTGCTGATCTTGGCGGGGAAGGTTCTACCGCCGAATTTACTGATGCTATTCCTGAAAGACTGTGATGGAGTTTGTGGGGATGACAATGAGTGCAAAGTTTAAAACGATACAACAAAAAGCAAAACAGGAATGGAAAAGGTTTAATAGTCTTAAACGTCCACGGATATTAATAGGATCAGCAACCTGTGGTCGTGCGGCAGGTGCGGTGAATGTGCGTACTACATTCGATAAAGAACTTAGCTCTAGATCAATAGATGCTGATGTATATGAGGTAGGATGTTTTGGTATGTGTTACGCTGAGCCTATCGTGGAGATAGGCCTTCCTGACGGCAGGCGGGTAATGTACAGGAATGTTGATGAAAAGATGGTTGTTGAACTTGTTGAAGACTTCATCGGAAAAGGAGATGTAAGACCAGATCTGGCACTTGCTACATTTGGTGATACTTTCATTGATAGGATTCCAGCCGTTAATGATCTGCCGATGATCCAGCAGCAGACCCGTATTGTCCTTCGAAACGCAGGTATGATCGATCCTACAAATGTGTATCACTATATAGCAAGAGAAGGTTACTCTTCTTTTGTAAGAGCGCTTCAGATGACACCTGAAGAAGTTGTTGAAGTGATTAAAAAATCAGGACTCCGCGGACGCGGAGGAGCGGGATTTCCGACCGGGAAAAAGTGGGAATTCGCAAGAAGAACTCAGAGTGATATAAAATATGTTATATGCAATGCTGACGAAGGTGATCCCGGAGCCTTTATGGATCGGGCCGTTCTTGAAAGCGATCCTCACTCGGTTCTTGAGGGATTAGCTATTGCTGCATATGCCATTGGCGCAGATTACGGCATTGTTTACATTCGAGCCGAATATCCACTCGCAATCGAAAGGCTTCAAAAAGCTATAAGTCAAATGGAAGAACTCGGACTTATCGGAAAAAACATTTTGGGCAATGACTTTAATTTTAATATTGTGATAAAAGAAGGCGCAGGAGCTTTTGTTTGTGGTGAAGAAACAGCGCTTATCGCCTCAGTTGAAGGTCGTCGAGGCATGCCCAGGCCAAGGCCTCCGTTCCCTGCAAATTCTGGGCTTCATGGAAAACCAACCATTATCAATAACGTTGAAACTCTGGCCAATGTACCCGTGATTCTTAATAAAGGCGCAGAATGGTTCGCCCAGTATGGCACCAAAGAAAGCCGCGGTACAAAGGTATTTGCTCTAGCCGGAAAGATCAGACATACAGGGCTTATCGAAGTACAAATGGGTACTAAGATCGAGGATATCATATACAAGATTGGCGGCGGTATCCCAAACGATAAAAAATTCAAAGCTGTTCAGACCGGAGGACCATCCGGAGGGTGTTTGCCCGCTGAACTTATTTATCTTAAAGTTGATTACGAAGAACTCACCAAAGCAGGTTCGATCATGGGATCCGGCGGAATGATCATCATGGATGAAGATTCATGCATGGTAGACATTGCCAGATATTTTCTTGAATTTACTCAAAGTGAATCATGCGGAAAATGCACACCGTGTCGAGTAGGTTCTCAGCATTTGCTTCGTATGTTGACGGAAATTACTGAAGATAAAGCATCAGTAGAATATCTAAATAAACTTGAAAAACTTTCACAGACAATTGCCTCGGGTAGTCTTTGTGCTTTGGGCCAAACAGCACCAAATCCAGTTTTGACTACCTTGAGATATTTCAGAAATGAATACGAAGCTCATATACAGCACAAGAGATGCCCAGCAGGGGTCTGCCGTGGCTTAATTAAATATAGCATTGATTTGGAAAAATGTATTGGCTGTGGTTTGTGTCTAAAAGCTTGCCCGGCTGATGCCATAAGTGGCGAGAAGAAGCAACCCCACAAATTAGACCAGGATAAATGTATACAATGTGGTTTTTGCTATGAAATATGTAAA
>JAUVHV010000027.1 GCA_030593065.1 Candidatus Omnitrophota bacterium
ACCTCCTTGCTTTGGGGTTAAAAATAACTTGGAGGTATTGTATACGATCAGGATAAAAAGAAACGATCAATAAAGCAGAAAGGTGGTATAGGCTAAAAAAGTTCGAGGAGGAAAGCTACCGCGAAGCGGTTTCGTCCATCAATCTGATATTACAACATTCTGTAAAATTGTGGTATTCTCAATATACCTCAACTTGACATAAAGCTAAGATGCTGGCAAGATACATCAGGTTTTGAAAAGCATGGTTTTTAGCAAATAGTATCAATATATCACCATCTGCCTGTTTTTTTAGATTATGTTTGACTAAAACCAATCGAAATGGGTATAAGTTCATTTAAGATTGCTTTGATTCTCATATTCCTCCTAACCTGAAGCAGAGCTTCACCAACTGAATCGAAATCGATTTCTCATCTGATTTTTCGCTCCTTTGAATAGTTCACATCCTAAGTCCCTCTGTTTAAAACTCTAACAAAGGGGATGCATTATGGCCCAAGAAGGTTTTAAACGTAAGCTTGCGGCAATTCTGAGTGCAGACGTTGAAGGCTACAGCCGCCTCATGGATGATGATGAAGAAGCAACTGTCCGCACAATTACCTCTTACCGCAACGCAATAGCAGACCTTGTTCAACAATTCCGAGGCCGTGTTGTAGACACCCCGGGAGATAACATTCTTACAGAGTTCACCAGTGTGGTGGATGCCGTAAACTGTGCAGTTGAAATTCAGCGAGACATTGCTGAACGGAATACTGAGCTGCCTTATAACCGTCAGATGCAGTTCCGCATCGGTGTCAATCTCGGTGATGTGATCGAAGAGGACGGTCGTATTTACGGCGATGGTATCAATATAGCAGCCCGGGTAGAGTCTTTATCTGAAGCGGGAGGCATTTGCATATCCGGCAGGGCCTATGATCAGGTGGAAAACAAGCTGGGATTAGAGTACGAAAACCTTGGAGAGCATCAGGTCAAAAATATTACAAGGCCGATACGGGTATACAGGGTGCTGTCCTATCCGGGGGCAGCTGCGCATAGAGTCGTTCAGGCGAAAGAAGCTTTAGGACGAAAGTGGCGTAATATTGGCCTTTCAGCAGCAGTGGTCGTTGGGATTGTCGTTGTATTGGGAGTCTGGCAGTTTTACATGCGAAGCCCGTCAATCGAACCTGCATCTGTGGATAAAATGGCTCTTCCCCTGCCGGATAAACCGTCTATAGCTGTCCTTGCCTTTGACAATCTGAGTGGCGATCCCGAGCAAGAGTATTTCAGTGATGGAATTTCTGAAGAGATTATCACCAGCCTCTCAAAGACTGATAAACTTTTTGTTATTGCCCGAAACTCAACATTTACATACAAGGGCAAGCCGGTCAAGGTTAAGCAAGTGGCAGAGGAACTGGGCGTGCGTTATGTGCTGGAAGGAAGTGTCCGAAAATCTGAAGATCGGGTGAGGATTACCGCACAGTTGATCGATGCCATTTCGGGTCATCACCTGTGGGCGGAACGCTACGACCGTGATATAAAAGATATCTTTGCCTTGCAGGATGAGATCACCATGAAGATAGTAACCGCCCTTCAAATAAAGCTTACAGAAGGAGAGCAAGCCCGTGTGTGGGCCAAGAAAATAAAGAACCTCGATGTTTATTTAAAACAAATGGAGGCACTATCCCTTTGGGAGAAAGGCACAGTAGAAAGTCATATGCGGCATGGCCAGATAGCACAGGAAGTCATCGATATGGCCCCTGAATCTTATGCGGGTTACCTGTCCTTGGGTTGGCATTACTGGTACCTTGCAGTTAGTGGTAAGTCACCCCTGGAGTCTATTACAAAGGCCTTTAAACTGGCCCAAAAGGCTATCTCCCTGGATGAATCTCATGCTTCCTCTCATGCTTTATTAGGCTGTGTCTATTTGATGATGAGGCAGTATGAAAAGGCGATTGCCGCAGGGAAGCGATCTATAGAACTTGCTCCAAATGGGGCTATGGTACATGGGAATTTGGGTTTAACGCTAAGCTTTGCAGGCAAGCCGGATGAAGCCATCGAGTATCTTAACAAAGGGATTCGTCTCAATCCTTTTCCTGCCTATTATTACTTTGTGCATTTAAGCCGATGCTATATACTGAAAGGACAGTATGAGGACGCCCTAACAACAACTAAGAAAGCACTTAATCGCAGTCCAGACGCTCTATATAGCCACAATCAATTGGCCATTATTTATGCATTATTAGACCGGCAGGAGGAGGCTGGTGCTGCAGTTAAAAAAGTCTTAGAGTTAGCGCCCAATTATTCTTTGGAGAGAGCAAAAGCATGGCCGTTTAAAAATCAAGCCGACCTTAAACTCATTATCGACGCCATGCGTAAAGCGGGATTTCCGGAGGGAGCATAGCTACTCTGTAATTTCATGTATCTGCTATGTACCACAGTTTTCTATTCGTTTTAAAACCTGATGTATCTCTCCAACATATCGGCAAAATCAGACCGGTTTGAAAAATTGTGATATTTAGGATATCTGTAATCAAGGTCAACCTGTGGTACTCTCAATATACCTCCAGTTCGGTGATATTTTGGTTTCAGTCAGTATATACAAACTAACCGAATGTAATTAACGAATCCCTTGACCTATCCAGCCAAGTCATGTATGGCTCTTATAACGCACTTAAATCACAATTGATCCGCCGCTATATCTCCTTATTTACACCCGATTTGACCTCTTTCTCGATCTATCAGCACCTTTTCAAGACGTATCATCTTCTTTAAACCCTCAAACCGCTTAAAGA
>JAUVHV010000017.1 GCA_030593065.1 Candidatus Omnitrophota bacterium
GAGATGGTAATGCCGGGTGATAAAGTGACTATGGAGATAACGCTGATAACACCTATAGCCATGGAGAAGGAGCTTCGTTTTGCTATCAGAGAAGGCGGCAGGACAGTAGGCGCGGGTGTTATAAGCGAGATTGTAAAATAATGCGGGAACAGATATTATTAGCATGTACAGAATGTAAGAATAGATGGTATTCGACTACAAAAAACAAAACGAATACGTCTGAAAAGCTGGAGATTACTAAGTTCTGTAAATTTTGTCATTGTAGAACACCACACAAAGAAGTTAAATAGTATAAAACCTTATTATACATAGTCAAAACCTGCCAACTTGTATTGGCAGGTTTTTAACGCGTTTTTGTTTAAAGTATTTTTTAAAAGGCCTGTAGCTCTAATTGGCTAGAGCAGCGGTCTCCAAAGCCGCGTGATGGGGGTTCAAATCCCTCCAGGCCTGCCATGGTTTTGAAAGGTGAGATTTAACAGGATGTTTGCAAAGATAAATAATTTTATAAGTGAAGTAACAGTTGAGCTTAAGAAGGTATCATGGCCTACCAGGAATGAGCTGATAGGCTCAACCATGGTAGTAATTGTAAGTGTAGCCGCGATGGCTACTTATATTGGTATATGTGATTTTATTTTTTCTAAATCAATACATTTGATTATTAAATGATGTTTTATACAGATCGGTAATATTATATGGGTAAACTCTGGTATGTTTTACATACATTGACAGGCCAGGAAGAAAAAGTAAAGGCTAATCTATTAAGCCGCCTGCAACGTAGTAAGATTAAGGATCAAATTTCTCAAGTTATAATACCTACTGAGGTAGTTTCAGAGGTAAAGTCAGGTAAGAAGAAGATATCAGAGAGAAAATTTTTTCCTGGGTATGTACTTATTGAGATGGAACTTACAGATGAGAGTTGGTACATCGTGAAAAATACCCCAGGAGTTACAGGTTTTATCAGTTCAGGCTCTAAGCCGACGCCGCTTCAGGATGAAGAAGTAAAAAGCATACTTAAGCAGACTGAGGAGAAGAAAGAAAAACCAATACCAAAGGTGACATTCAGCCAGGGTGAAAGCGTAAGGGTAAAGGATGGACCTTTTACTAATTTTAACGGTAACATAGAAGAGCTTAATCCTGCAAAGGGCAAGCTTAAGGTCTCTGTTATGATATTTGGTAGGTCTACTCCTGTTGAGCTTGAATATTGGCAGGTCGAGAGGTTGTGATATGGCGAAAAAGATAAAAACACAGATTAAATTATATTGTCCTGGCGGCCAGGCAAACCCAGCGCCTCCTGTAGGGCCTGCGCTTGGCCAGCATGGCTTAAATATCATGGAATTCTGCAAAGCATTTAATGAAAAGACCAAGGATAAGCAGGGGCTTACGTTGCCTGTAGTAATAAGTGTTTATGAAGATAGAACATATTCATTTATAATCAAGAGCCCGCCATGTTCAGTTCTTCTAAAAAAAGCGGCAAATATAGCAAAGGCATCCGGAGTTCCCAATAAAGAAAAAGTAGGTCAAATTACAAAAGAGGCAGCTATCGAGATCGCGAAGGTCAAAATGGAAGACCTTAATACGGATGATATAGAGCAAGCCCTGAAGGTGGTAGAGGGTACAGCACGCAGTATGGGCATAGACATTGGATAGGAAATGAATAAAAGACTTAAAGAAGCAAATAGACTGGTGGATAAATCAAAGTTGTATAGTTTGAATGAGGCAATAACTATATTAAAGAGTGTGCCTACTGTAAAATTTAATGAGAGCATTGACTTGGCTATAAAATTAAATCTTTCGACTAAAGAGTTATCGCAATCTATAAGGGGTTCGGTAGTGCTTCCTCATGGCACTGGAAAGACAATAAAGGTAGCTGTTTTTTGTAAGGAAGAGCATGCTCAAAAAGCAAAAGCAGCAGGTGCGGATATCGTTGGAGCAGATGATCTGATTGAAAAAGTGGCAGGAGGTTTTCTTGGATTTGATACGGTTATTGCCATGCCTGAGATGATGAAAGAATTGAGCAGGTTAGGTAAGGTTTTAGGGCCTCGCGGACTTATGCCAAGCCCTAAGGCAGGTACTGTAACAGCTGACGTAGAGAAGGCGATCCAGGAAGTAAAGGCCGGCAAGGTTGAATTCAAGATGGATAAGCTTGGATGCATAAATATGACCATCGCAAAGCTTTCATTTGACGAGGAAGCTATAGTAGAAAATGCTAATACCGTACTTAGTTCCATTGTGCGCGCAAGGCCAGCTCATGTAAAGGGCAAATTTTTAAAAGGTATCTCAGTGTCAACAACCATGGGTCCAGGTATTAGGCTGGACGCATCTAAATATTAACTATAGAAGGGTTACGATGGAGAAAGAATTAAAGCCAGGTAGGTTTTTAAAAACCCGTATTATAAAAGAGTATGCTGATAGACTAAAGGATTCCTCATCTTTATTTGTAACAGATTTCAAGGGCCTTACAAATAAGCAGATTGAAGAATTGAGAAAGAAGCTTAAGGCTGTATCAAGCAAATATCTGGTTATTAATAATTCACTCTGTAAGTATGCTCTCAAAGACCTGAAGCTCGAAACCCTTGCGGATTTAGTAGACGGCTCTTGCGCTATAAGTTATACAAGTGGCGATCCGGTGGCAACTTCCAAAACGCTGGTTAATTTTGCAAAAGATAATGAACACTTTCAGATAAAAGGTGGCTATATAGATGGCAATGTTATTGCTGTTGATATAATCAAAGAGCTTGCCGCAATGCCGAGCCGCGAAATTTTGCTTGGGCGTTTGGTAGCAGCGATAAATTCACCGATAACAGGAATGGTTTCAGTCTGTTCAGGTATTATAAAGAAATTATTATATGTGATCAATGATATGATACGAAAAAAAGAAGAGCATAAATAGTTGCTTATAGATTGCAGCTTTACGACGAATGATTAAATATAAGGAGGAATCAAATGGCAGATGAAACAAAACAACATGAGGCAAAAGAAGCTCAGACTGATTTAAAGGAACAAGTCAAGGAAAAAAAAGAAGACGCAAAACTTGTCATGACAAAAGAGCAAGAGGATTTTGTATCAAAGATCGAAAATATGTCGGTCATAGAACTTTCTTCACTTGTCAAGGTTCTGGAAGAGAAGTTTGATGTTTCAGCACAGGCGCCAATGATGGTTGCGGCAGCAGGTGTCGGCGGAGCAGCTGGCGCGGCAGCAGCTGAAGAAGAAAAAAGCACTTTTGATGTAGTGCTTTCAGAAATTGGTGCAAATAAGATACAGGTTATAAAAGAGATACGTGCTGTAACGAGCCTTGGCCTGAAAGAAGCCAAAGATCTGGTAGAGGCTGCTCCAAAGGCTATTAAAGAAGGAATTCCAAAGGCAGAGGCAGAAGAGATAAAGAAGAAAATAGAAGCTACCGGAGCAAAGGCTGAGCTTAAATAGCTTGGTTCATTTTGAATTTGGTGTTCAAGGAAAGATGTAAATTCTAAGCTATTAATTTGAGCCAAACAATAGGATTAGCATGACTATAACGAGAAAAAATTTTTCTAAAGTAAAACATGCATACCCAATACCTAATCTGTTAGAGGTGCAGATTAATTCATTCAATGATTTTATTCAAGTCGGTGTATCTCGTGCAAAACGTAAAGATCATGGCCTGCAGGAAGTTTTTACGAGCACATTTCCTATAGAGAGTTACGACGGAAACTGCCGCCTCGAATTTGTAAGCTATTCTCTCGGTAAGCCGAAGTATGATATTGATGAATGTAAGGTCAGAAGCATGACTTATGCCGCTTCACTAAAGGTTAAGGTTCGCTTGCGCTTGAAAGATTGTATGAAAGAGCAAGAGGTTTATATAGGGGACTTGCCTCTTATGACGCCTGTTGGCACTTTTGTAATAAACGGGGATGAGAGAGTAGTTGTAAGTCAGCTTCATCGTTCGCCTGGTGTATCATTTGAATCAGAACTTCACCCAAATGGCAAGAAGATTTATAGCTCGCGCTTAATACCTTACAGAGGCGCATGGCTTGAATTTGAATTTGACGCGTATGATAATCTTCATGCCTACATAGACAGGCGCAAAAAGGTATTATCAACGGTATTCCTGAGAGCACTGGGATTTTCTCAGGATGAAGACATATTAAAAATTTTCAGTAAGATAGTGGAAGTAAAAAAGCCTTCTGCTTCAGATATGAATAAATATGTAGGATCAATAGTTGTCTCAGATGTTATAGATGATGAAACCGGTTTTACCTTAATGCAGAAGAGGGAGAAAATTACTAAGGAATCAGCTGCGCGTGTTGGGGCAGGTAAGGTTAATAGTATAAAAATCGTGGAAGAGCCTGTTGACGAGATCATAAATACATTGGCAAAGGACCATGCAAAATCAACAGATGACGCGCTTATAGAAATTTATCGTAAACTACGCCCAGGTGATCCCCCGACAATGGAGAGCGCAAAACTACTCCTTGATACGCTATTCTTTGATAAGAAACGATATGATTTGAGCAGAGTTGGCCGCTATATGATCAATAGGAAACTTGGTATGAATAATCCCCTCAAACAGAGAGTTCTTGATAGTGATACTGTAGTCAAGACTATCAAGAGATTGGTGGATTTAAAGCTTACGGAGGGGCAGACAGATGATATAGACCACCTTGGCAATAGAAGAGTACGAACTATTGGAGAGCTCCTACTTAATCAGTTTAGAATAGGATTTACGAGATTGGAGAGAGCTGTTAAGGAGAGAATGTCTATATATGATCTTGAAAATATTATGCCGCACAACCTTATTAATTCAAAGTTGGTATCAGGCGTTATAAAAGACTTTTTTGGTAGAAGCCAACTTTCACAGTTTATGGACCAGACTAACCCTTTAGCAGAGATGACTCACAAGAGAAGGGTATCTGCTCTCGGTCCCGGAGGCCTGTCAAGAGAAAGAGCAGGTTTTGAGGTAAGAGATGTACATTATTCGCATTATGGTAGAGTCTGCCCTATCGAGACACCGGAAGGCCCGAATATCGGGCTTATTGCTTCACTCTCTACATATGCAAGGATCAATGAGTTTGGTTTTATAGAGACACCATATTTAAAAGTTGAAAATGGTAAGCAGACAAAAAAGGTTGAATATCTTTCAGCGGATATTGAAGATAATTATTATATAGCGCAGGCTAATTCAAAAGTTGATGCCCAGGGCCGCTTTACCGAGGATACGGTTTTTTGCAGATACAAATCTGATTTTCCAAAAATAAACCCTAAACAAGTTCAATATATGGATGTTTCTCCTACGCAGTTAGTCAGTGTAGCCGCGAGTATTATCCCTTTCTTAGAGCATGATGACGCTAACAGGGCATTGATGGGATCGAATATGCAACGCCAGGCAGTTCCATTACTTCGAGCAGAGGAGCCATTGGTAGGCACTGGTATGGAGGCTAAGGTTGCTCGTGATTCAGGAGCTATGGTAATAGCAGTTGCTTCCGGCACTGTTACGAATCTTCAGTCTGATGAGATACAGATAGGTGAAAAGGTATATAGACTAAAAAAATATCAGAGATCCAATGCATCTACATGTGTAAATCAGAGAGCTTTAGTAAGACTTGGGCAGAAGGTTAAGGCTGGTGATGTTATTGCTGATGGGCCTGCTACGAATAACGGAGAACTTGCCCTTGGGTATAATCTCCTCGTGGCTTTTATGCCGTGGAGAGGGTATAATTTTGAAGATGCTATACTTATCAGCCAAAAGCTTGTAAAAGATGATATGTTTACTTCCATACATATTGAAGAATTTGAGATTGAGGCAAGAGATACCAGGCTTGGCCCTGAGGATATAACAAGGGATATACCAAATATTAGTGAAGAAGCGCTTAGAAATCTTGATGAAGAAGGCATTATTCATATAGGTGCGGAGGTTAACCCTGGTGATATACTTGTAGGCAAAGTTATGCCAAAAAGTGAGACTGAGCTTTCTCCAGAAGAGAAACTTCTACGAGCCATTTTTGGAGAAAAAGCTGGTGATGTTCGGGATGCCTCACTTGTAGTTCCGCCAGGAGTAGAAGGTGTGGTTATAGATGTTAAGATATTCTCTAGAAAACAACATAAGCCAAAAAGCAAAGATGAACTTACTAAGGAGTTTGCTCAAATTAACGAGATTAAAGAATATTACGGTTCTCAGGTAAAGACACTGGAGCAGGAAAAGATTCTTAAGCTGACCAAGCTTCTTGTTGGCAAAAAAATCATAAATTCTTTGCTTGATGAACAGAATGGTTCAACAATTATTGCTGCGGGAAAGACCATAAAAAAGTCTGATGTTAAAAAACTTCCAAAATGTGATATAGCAAGTTTGAAGTTTTCTGTTGAAGAGTCGGAACTGGAAGAAGATATTAAAAAAATCATAAAGATACTTGAAGAGCAGATCGAGGATTTGATTTACGAAGAAGAGAGGGAGATAGATAAGATAAAGAGAGGCGATGAGCTTCCTCCCGGGGTGTTGAAGAAGGTGGTTGTTAATGTTGCCAGTAAGCGTAAGGCTTCAGTGGGTGATAAGATAGCAGGCCGTCATGGCAATAAAGGTGTTATCGCAAAGATTCTTCCGGAAGAGGATATGCCTTATCTTCCTGATGGTACGCCTGTAGAGCTTGTACTCAATCCTCTAGGCGTACCTTCTAGAATGAATGTAGGCCAGATACTTGAGACTCATCTTGGTTGGGCAGCTAAATTATTAGGGATTAAGATAGCTTCCCCAGTATTCGATGGTGCGTCTGAAGAAGAGATAAGGGCAGAAATGAAGAAAGCCAATTTGCCAAAGACCGGTAAAATTGTGTTATATGATGGCCTGACTGGTGAGCCGTTTGAACAGAAGATAACAGTAGGCTATATATATATGATGAAACTGGCGCATCTGGTAGATGACAAGATTCACGCGCGTTCTATAGGCCCTTATTCCCTGGTTACGCAGCAGCCGCTTGGAGGTAAAGCGCAGTTTGGCGGTCAAAGGTTTGGTGAAATGGAAGTATGGGCTTTGGAAGCATATGGTGCCGCATATACCTTGCAGGAACTTTTAACTGTAAAGAGTGACGATGTTATGGGCAGAACACGTATGTATGAGTCGATAGTCAAGGGCGAGAATGCTTTGCCGCCCGGCACACCGGAATCATTTAATGTTCTAGTCAAAGAGTTGCAGAGCCTTGGCCTTGATGTCAAGACAATAAAGAAGGAACAAGCATAGCAAGTAAACCGTAATTTACGGAGTAGATAGATGAGCGTAAACCCAAATTTTGATTCAGTTTCTATAAATATAGCGTCCCCTGAAGTAATAAAATTATGGTCTAAGGGAGAGGTTAGAAAGCCTGAAACCATTAATTATCGTACATTGCGCCCTGAAAAAGATGGGCTTTTTTGTGAGAGAATATTCGGCCCTGTAAGAGACTGGGAATGCAGCTGTGGTAAATACAAACGTATCAAGCATAAGGGTATTATCTGTGACCGCTGCGGTGTAGAGGTGACTTTGTCTAAAGTCAGGCGGGAAAGAATGGGCCATATAGAGCTTGCTACGCAGGTTTCGCATATCTGGTTTTTTAAGGTAGTGCCCTCAAGGATTGGAACGCTTTTAGGCATTACCTTAAGAGAGCTTGAGAAGATTCTTTATTATGAAGAGTACATTGTAATAGATCCTGGTGAAACAGGCCTGAAAGAGAGAGAATTGCTCAATGATGAAAGGTACCGCCAGTACAGCCGGGAGTATAAAGATGGATTCAAGGCGATGATGGGCGCTGAAGCGGTAAAAGAGATATTAAAGAAAGTTGATCTTACAAAATTATCATCAAAGATTAACAGAGATTTTAAGAATTCAAAAGGTGAGCAGACCCAGAAAAGATTGGCAAAGATACTCAAAATAATTGAGCAGTTCAAACAGAGTGAAAACAATCCGGAGTGGATGATAATGGACACAATACCTGTTATACCTCCGGATCTTCGCCCCTTAGTGCCACTTGATGGCGGCCGTTTTGCTACCAGCGATTTAAACGATCTCTATAGGAGAGTGATCAATAGGAATAATCGTTTAAAGAAGCTTATAGATTTGAAAGCGCCAGAGGTGATTATAAGAAATGAAAAAAGGATGCTGCAGGAGGCGGTTGACGCGCTTTTTGATAATGGCAGGCATGGCAGGCCTGTGCTTGGCACCGGAAATAGGCCATTAAAATCTTTAAGTGACATGTTAAAGGGCAAACAGGGCCGTTTTAGGCAGAATCTTTTAGGTAAGCGGGTGGACTATTCGGGAAGGTCTGTTATCGTAATAGGCCCAGAACTTAAACTGCATCAGTGCGGGCTTCCCAAGAAGATGGCATTAGAACTATTTGAGCCTTTCATAATTAAGAAATTAAAAGAACGTGGGTTTGTTCATACCATTAAGAGCGCGAAGAGAGTGGTTGAAAAGGCAAAGCTTGAGGTATGGGATATATTGGAAGAGGTTATAGCGGATCATCCAATACTATTAAACAGGGCCCCAACCCTGCATAGGCTTGGTATACAGGCTTTTCAACCAGTTTTAATAGAAGGAAAAGCGATAAGGATTCATCCGCTTGTCTGTTCGGCATTTAATGCAGATTTTGATGGTGACCAGATGGCAGTTCATGTACCGCTTTCAATAGAGGCACAGATGGAAACGCGTCTTTTGATGATGGCATCAAATAATATATTCTCACCATCTAGTGGAGAGCCCATAGTTTCACCTACGCAGGATATAGTTATAGGACTGCATTATATTACCAAAGAATGCAAGGGTAAACCCGGAGAGGGTATGGTATTTGCCTCAATGGATGAGGCTATATCTGCTTATAACGATAATCAGGTTCATATACACGCACTCGTAAAGGTAAGGATGGGTGAGAAGATTATTGAGACTACTCCTGGGAGGGTAATTTTGAATGAGGTTCTGCCTGAAAAGCTGCCATTTTTTAACGATATTATTAATAAGAAAAAGATATCAGACCTGATAACGGTTACTTATAAGAAGTTTGGCCATAGCAGGACTGTGATACTTTTAGATGATTTAAAAACTCTGGGCTTTGAATGGGCAACAAAAGCAGGGCTTTCTATATCAGTCGATGATCTGAAGCTTTTGCCGGAGAAAAAGGGGATTATAGATGGTGCCCAGAAGCAGGTAAATGACGTACAGGCTCAATATAGGAAAGGTATTATCACTGATCGCGAGCGGTATAATAAGATTGTTGATATATGGACACATGTTACTGATGTTATTTCAGAAAAAGTTATAAACAATCTTGGTAATTTTAACCCTATATATATGATGGCAGATTCTGGCGCTCGTGGTTCAAGGCAGCAGATAAGACAGCTTGCGGGAATGAGAGGCCTTATGGCAAAGCCATCCGGAGAGATTATAGAATACCCTATCACTGCTAATTTCCGTGAAGGGCTTACTGTTCTTGAATATTTTATATCAACACACGGCGCCAGAAAAGGTTTAGCTGACACAGCATTGAAGACCGCTGATTCGGGTTATTTAACAAGAAGGCTGGTTGATGTTGCTCAGGATGTTATTATCAATGAAGAAGATTGTATGACATTAAACGGTATTCTTATCAGCGCGATTATCGAAGGTGATGAAGTTGTTGTTAGCCTTAAAGAGAGAATCATAGGACGCGTGGCATGTGATAATATTGTTGACATTATCACAGATGAGTTGATTGTAGAAGCGGGCAAGGAGATAGATGAGGAAAAAGCTGTGCGCATAGAGACAGCGGGTATTGAGCGCATAAGAATAAGGAGTGTATTGACTTGTGAGGCAAAGAAGGGGGTTTGTATCAAATGCTATGGCCGTAATCTTGCGACATTTAGGCTTGTTGAGAAAGGGGAGGCCATAGGCATAATAGCGGCCCAGTCAATAGGAGAACCCGGAACGCAGCTTACGATGAGGACTTTCCATATAGGTGGTACCGCAAGCAGGGTTATTGAACAGGCATTTATGAAATCTAAAAATGATGGTATTATAAAATATCACAATCTAAGAACAGTAGAAAAAGCCGGCACGCGGGAGATTATAGTCCTAAATCGTAATGGCCAAATATCTGTAAATGATGAAAGCGGTAGAGAATTTGAGCGTTATTCAATCCCCCATGGGGCTATTATTTCAGTAAAAGAGAATAATGCTGTAAAGAAAGATTCGATATTTGTGAAATGGGATCCCTATATGTCTCCTATTCTTACGGAGATGGCAGGAACTATCAGGTTTGAAGATGTAAAAGAAGGTATTACCATGCGTCAGGAGCTGGATCCCCAGACTAAGCTTATCGACACAGTTATAATAGAGCATAAAGGTGAATACCATCCTCAGATTGTTATTCAGAATGATAAAAAAGAAGTAGCTGCTCTGTACCCTATACCGGCAGGCGCTCATATTTTGGTTAAAAATGGATCAAAGGTTAAGGCGGGGGACCTTCTTGCCAAGACTCCGCGTGTTGTTACAAAGACAAGAGATATTACAGGGGGCCTGCCAAGAGTTGCGGAATTATTTGAGGCGCGAAAGCCAAAGGATCCGGCTATAATCAGTGAAATAGATGGTGTTGTTGAGTTCGGAGGTTCTAAGAAGGGACAGAGGAGAATAATAGTAAAGAGTTCTACAGATATGACAAAAGAATATCTTATTCCACATGGTAAACATCTTAATGTTTACAAAGGTGACAGGGTCTATGCCGGTCAGCAGTTGATAGATGGGCCGGTTGTGCCACAGGATATACTTAAAGTTTCAGGTGATAAGTCACTTCAGGAATATCTGGTAAATGAGGTTCAGGAGGTTTATCGCCTTCAAGGGGTTAAGATAAATGATAAACATATAGAGGTAATAGTAAGACAGATGCTTAAGAAAGTAAGGATAGATGACCCAGGGGATACAGACTTTTTAGTCGGTTCTAATGTAGATAGGATAATCTTTCAGGAGGGTAATCAGAAGGCCTTAAAGAAGAAAAAGAAGCCTGCAAAAGCAACACCCATACTACTTGGTATAACAAAAGCATCCTTAAGTACAGAGAGCTTTATATCAGCCGCAAGTTTTCAGGAAACAACACGTATACTTACAGAAGCCGCGGCAAGCGGAAAGATCGACAACCTATTAGGATTGAAAGAGAATGTAATAATGGGACATCTTATACCCGCGGGCACAGGGTTTGCGGAGAATAGAAATATAGAACTTATAAAGAAGGTAAAGGAAACAAAAAAGTCAAAAAAGAAAGCTGAAGATCAGGAGTAAATAAAAATTATGCCGACAATAAATCAATTGATAAGAAAAGGAAGAAAAGTTATAACAACAAAAACAAAGTCACCGGCTTTGAAGTCTTCACCTCAGAAAAGAGGGGTATGTCTCCAGGTAAAGACACAGACTCCTAAGAAGCCTAACTCAGCATTAAGAAAGATAGCCAGAGTAAGGCTTACGAATGGTATTGAAGTTACAGCCTATATTCCAGGGGAAGGGCATAACCTGCAAGAGCATTCGATAGCTCTTGTCAGAGGCGGTAAGGTAAAGGATTTGCCGGGTGTAAGGTATCATATTGTTAGGGGTGTTCTTGATACCCAGGGGGTTGCGAACAGAAAAAATAGCCGCTCAAAGTATGGGGGTAAGAGGCCAAAACCGGGTGCTGCTCCAGCGGCATGAGCGTAATAAAAGGAAAAGATAATGAGAAGAAGAAGGGCAGAAAAAAGAAAAGTATTGCCGGATCCTAAATATAAGTCTGAGTTGGTATCGAAGTTTATAAATATTGTAATGGAGAGAGGCAAGAAAGCGATAGCGGAAAAAATTGTTTATGATGCCTTTGCAAGCCTGCAGGAAAAGACAGGCAAGAAAGATGCCTTGGAACTTTTTGGGCAGGTTTTAGATAATATAAGGCCGATGCTTGAGTTAAAGTCAAGGCGTGTTGGAGGAGCAACGTATCAGGTGCCTATAGAGGTAACGCATGCCCGCGGCATAACTATAGCTATGCGATGGTTAAGAAACTTTGCCAGGCTTCGTAAAGGCGGCCCGATGAGTACCAGATTAGCAAATGAGTTATTTGAGGCTTACCAAAAGCAGGGGGCAGCTGTAAAAAAGAAGGAAGACACGCATAAGATGGCAGAGGCTAATAAAGCGTTTAGCCATTTTAAATGGTAATCTTTTCGGTTTGTGGTATTCGGCTGATAACCTATGACCAAAATATATTATGATAACATTATTAGAGAGAGCAGAAAAGACTGAAGATATGACACAGGACCGGGCACTATACAATTTGAGAAATATCGGAATCATGGCACACATCGATGCGGGCAAGACTACTACTACCGAAAGAATTCTCTATCTTACAGGCAAGATCTACAGGGTCGGAGAGGTAGATGATGGAACTACTGCCATGGACTGGATGCAGCAGGAGCAGGAGAGGGGCATAACTATAACTTCAGCCAGCACAGCTTGCAAGTGGAAAGATTGTAACATCAATATAATTGATACGCCGGGGCATGTCGATTTTACTGTAGAGGTTGAAAGGTCCCTGCGTATCCTGGATGGCGGAATAGTTATATTCTGCGCAGTGGGCGGAGTAGAGCCTCAAAGTGAGACTGTATGGAGGCAGGCAGATAGCTATAAGGTTCCCAGGATGGCGTATATAAATAAGATGGATCGTACTGGGGCGGACTTTTTTAGTGTCGCGAAACAGATAAAGGATTATCTCGGGGTAAATAGCGTGCTTATTCAGTTGCCTATCGGTTCTGAAGTAGATTTTAAGGGTATAATAGATCTCGTGAACAATAAGGCCATAATATATAAAGATGAAGAAGGTAAGGATTTTGATATAATCGATATTCCCCAAGAATATGCCGAACAGGCACGCGATTACAGGCATAAATTACTTGAAGCAGTTGCGGATATTGATGAAAGTCTCATGCATAATTACATACAGGATGAAAACAGTATTACATCGGATGAGATAAAACGAGCTTTAAGGCAAGGCGTATTAGAGTTAAAGATCACGCCTGTTTTATGCGGATCTTCCCTTCGCAATAAAGGCGTAGAGCTTTTAATGGATGCTGTATGTGATTACCTGCCATCTCCGCTTGATGTACCTGCTGTAGAAGGCATAGATCCAAGAGATGGCTCAGTTAAAAAGTGCAAAGCTGATAAAAATGAACCATTTATTGCGCTTGCATTTAAGATAGTATCTGACCCATATGTCGGGAAGTTGACATATTTCAGGGTATATTCGGGGCTATTTGAATCTGGTACCTATGTGTATAATGCGTCTAAGGACAAAAAAGAGAGAATAGGTAAAATAGTCAAGATGCATGCCAATAAGCAGGAGATAGTCGATACAGTCTATGCGGGGGATATTGTTGCGGCAGTAGGGCTTAAGGAGACGAAGACAGGAGATACTATTTGCGACGAAAAAAATCCTATTATACTGGAGAGCATTCATTTCCCCGATCCAGTACTTTTTATGGCTATAGAACCTAAAGCTAAGCAGGATCAGGATAAACTGGGTACAGTGCTTAAAAAAATAGAGGAAGAAGACCCTTCTTTCAGAGTAAGATACGATAGCGATACCGGCCAGACAATTATTTCCGGCATGGGTGAATTGCATCTTGAGGTTATAGTAGATAGAATGGAACAGGAATTTAATTTAAAAGCTAATACAGGTAAGCCCGAAGTTGCTTATAAAGAGACTATAAAAAGACGCGCAAGTTCAGTAGGTAAGTTTGTTCAACAGACAGGCGGCCACGGCCAATACGGGCATGTTGTTTTTGATGTAGAGACAGGTGAGAGAGGTTCAGGTGTTATATTTGAAAGCAGGATTAAAGGCGGGGTAATACCCCGTGAATTTATCCCGGCTATAAAAGAAGGCGTATTGGAAGCTGCTAGAAATGGCGTGTTGGCTGGATATCCTGTTACTGATATACATGTTAAACTTATAGACGGTTCATACCATGATGTCGATTCTTCAGAAATGGCTTTTAAGGCAGCAGCTTCTATCGGCTTAAATGACGCGCTTAGGAAAGGTTCCTCTATGCTTTTGGAGCCTGTTATGAATATAGAGATTATTGTTCCAGAGGATTTTTTAGGTGATGTTATCGCGGATTATAATTCACGCAGAGGTAAGATTGAATCTATAAAACCCAGAGTCAACATTCAGGTTGTAAGAGGGTTTGTACCGCTTGCGGAGACTTTTGGATATGCTACTGCATTACGCAGTTTGACTCAGGGAAGAGGCACATATATTATGGAACCTGCTTACTATAACGAGGTCCCATCATTTATAGCTGAAAAGATTGTAAGTTTAGGATAATTACGTATAAAAGGAGAATGGAATGGCAAAGGAAAAATTTTTAAGAACAAAGCCGCATATAAATATAGGTACCATAGGCCATGTAGACCATGGTAAGACAACCCTTACATCAGCGATAACCATGTGCTTGAGCAAGAAGGGCCAGGCAGA
>JAUVHV010000016.1 GCA_030593065.1 Candidatus Omnitrophota bacterium
GAGATGGTAATGCCGGGTGATAAAGTGACTATGGAGATAACGCTGATAACACCTATAGCCATGGAGAAGGAGCTTCGTTTTGCTATCAGAGAAGGCGGCAGGACAGTAGGCGCGGGTGTTATAAGCGAGATTGTAAAATAAATGAAAACAGAACAGAAGATAAGAATAAGGCTTAAGGCCTATGATCACAGGATTCTTGATCAGGCAACAGCAGACATTGTTGAGACTGCAAAAAGGACCGGGGCAAAAATAGTTGGCCCTATACCCTTGCCTACAAGAAGAGAGGATTATACGGTTCTGAGAGGCCCGCACGTTGACAAGAAATCAAGAGATCAGTATCAGGTCAAGACTCACAAACGCCTGATAGATATTTTTGATCCCACCGCAAAGACCATAGATGCTCTTAGGAAATTGGATCTTGCGGCAGGTGTCGATGTTGAAATAAAATAAATGAAACCACAGTTTATGTTGTACGTAGTACGACATAAACTGTGTGGTTGAATTTATCCCGAGCGAATGCGAGGGATCTCAACTTCTGAGATTGTTTCGATATCGCTCGCAACGGAGAAGAACACGGATATAACTTATGATTAATGGTATTTTAGGGAAAAAATTGGGAATGACACAGGTTTTTAATAAAAACGGGGATGTCATACCTGTGACTGTTATAGAGGCAGGCCCATGCACAGTATTGCAGGTTAAGACAAAAGCGCATGATGGTTACATGTCAGCGCAGATTGGGTTCGGCACTAAAAAAGAGAATAGGACCAATAAGCCTCAAATGGGAAGATTCAGCAAAATAAAGGTAAAACCCGCCTCTTTTATCAGGGAGATAATCGTTGATAGCACTGATAACATTAAGCCCGCGGATAACGTATCTGTAGAGATATTTGCGCCCGGCGAATATGTGGATATTACAGCCTCTACCATTGGAAAGGGTTTCCAGGGCGGCGTGAAGCGTTGGAATTGGAAGCGTGGCCCGATGGCTCATGGTTCCAGGTCTCACAGGGCTCCAGGTTCTATCGGAGCTACAGATCCAGCACGCGTTCTTAAAGGAAAAAATTTACCCGGGCATATGGGTAACAGGAAGTTTACAGTTCAAGGCCTTGAGGTTATAGAGTCGGATAAGGAAAAGAGCCTCCTGCTTGTCAAGGGCGCGGTGCCAGGAGCAAAGAACGGTTACCTTGTTATTAATAAGTCAAAGAGGAAAAAGAAGAAGGTTCTCAAGCCAAAAAGTGATCAGGCTGTGAAGAAGCTGAACCCGCTTAAGCAGAGCAAGAAAAGCATGAAGAAATAGGTGATATATGACTGACATTACAGTGGTAGACAATAAAGGTAAAAAGGTCGATAGCTTTGGATTGGATGAAAAGATATTCAATGGTAAAGTAAATAAAGCTCTGCTGCAACAGGTTGTTGTAATGTATCTTGCAAACCAGCGTAAATCCTTCGCAAAAGTGAAGCAGAAGGGTGAAGTGCGAGGAGGCGGTAGAAAACCCTGGAGGCAAAAGGGCACAGGAAGAGCTCGAGCAGGCAGCATACGTTCTCCTTTGTGGAGAGGCGGTGGCGTGACATTTGGGCCTGAACCAAAAGATTGGCATTATCAGGTTCCGAAAAAGATAAAGAGGCTGGCTTTGCTTTCTTCGTTTAACGCGAAGTTCAAAGAAAATAGCATTACTATTATCGATGAGCTAAAGCCCGAGTCTCATAAAACAAAAGGTATGTTAAGCATACTTAAGGCTTTAAAACTCGATACTGATAAGCTGATCATTATTTCCGGTAAAACTGATCCCAACCTGTTAAGAGCGGTCAGGAATATCAAAAACGTTGCTTTTGTCAGGGCAGAAGATGTAAGCGTATATCAGGTTTTAGTAAATGATAAGATTTTGCTTGAAAGAAAAGCCCTGCAGATTATAGAGAAACGGCTCATTTCCAAAGTTTTACATGGCAAAAATAAAAAATAAGGGGCCAAACTTTGACCCCACAAAGGTGATATAAAAATGTATGAAAGCCCGCATGATATAGTAAAAAGCCAGCTAAGAACTGAAAAAGGCACACGCCTTCTGGCTGAGAATAAATATTTGTTTTGGGTAAGCCAAAGAT
Organism: Candidatus Omnitrophota bacterium; assembly: GCA_030593065.1. Classification (GTDB taxonomy): domain Bacteria; phylum Omnitrophota; class Gorgyraeia; order JABMRG01; family JABMRG01; genus JAUVHV01. The sequence goes on from JAUVHV010000016.1 coordinate 2,101, forward strand.
CTAATAAGATACAGATTAAAAAGGCGGTTGAGGAGATTTACAAGGTACATGTTAAGTCTGTAAATAGCCTTGGTGTTAAGCCGAAACCAAAGCGTGTACGATATAAGTTGGGCAAGACCTCTCCGTGGAAAAAGGCGATAGTAACGCTTAAAAGCGGCGAATCGATAGAGATGGCTACAAGCTGAGTCTCGTTTGTAAGTTAAAGGATAGAATAAGATGAGAATGAAAAAAAAGAAACCAACAACACCAGGGCAGAGATGGACTGCAATTGCGTCTTATCAGGAGTTGACCACAAATAGGCCCTACAAGCCGTTGACAGTAGCCTTAAGAAGTAAGGGAGGCAGGAATGCAAACGGCAGGGTAACAATGAGGTATAGAGGTGGCGGCCATAAAAGACGGTTACGCTTAATTGACTTTAAAAGGGATAAGTATGATATTCCCGCAAAAGTAGTTACTATAGAATATGATCCTAACCGTTCTGCCAGAATTGCGCTTTTAGAATACCAGGATGGTGAGAAGAGATATATAATAGCTCCTGTTGGACTTGCAGTAGGAGCAAGCATAATTTCAGGTGAATCAGTAGACATGAAGGTTGGCAACACTACATCATTACGCAGAATACCACCCAGTACACAGATACATAATATTGAATTGGTTAAGGGAAAAGGTGGACAGATTGTACGCAGCGCAGGCGCTTCAGCGCAGATAATGGCTAAAGATGGTAAATATGCGCATCTTCGCCTGCCTTCAAGTGAGATAAGATTGATAAACCTTGATTGCAACGCAACTATAGGCCAGATAGGCAATATAGAGCATGAAGGCATCTCTCTTGGTAAGGCGGGACGGACGAGGTGGCTTGGCCGTAGGCCAAAGGTAAGAGGTGTCGCAAAAAACCCTGTAGATCATCCGCATGGTGGAGGAGAGGGGAAGACATCTGGTGGCAGGCATCCTTCAACGCCATGGGGCAAGCCTACGAAGGGATACAAGACAAGAAAGAAGAAAAAACGTTCCAATAAATTCATAATTAAGCGAAGAAAAAGTAAAAAGGAGTAGAAAAATTGGGAAGATCACTTAAAAAAGGGCCGTATGCTGACCCCAGGCTTATTGAGAAGGTCGAAAAGATTAAAAAGCTTGGAGATAGGAAACCTATAAAAACCTGGTCGCGCAGGTCTACTATATTGCCGGACTTTATAGGGCTTACATTTTCTATTCATAATGGGAAGAATTTTATATCAGTCTTTATAACTGAAAATATGGTTGGGCATAAACTCGGAGAGTTCGCGCATACCAGGTTATTCAGAAAACATGGTTCGCATACCGATAAAACCGCAACGCTCAAGTAGAGGGAAGTAAAAGATGATATCAAAGGCAATTGCAAAATATTTGAGAATTTCACCGAGGAAAGTAAGGGTAGTAATAGCCCTTATCAGGAACAAGCGCGTAGATGAGGCTATCGGCATTCTGAATGCTCTAAACAAGAAAGCTTCTTTTTTGCTTATGAAGCTGTTGAATTCAGCAATTGCCAATGCAAAACGTTTTCCGAATATACAACAGGAAGACCTGTATATATCAGATATATATGCTGATGGCGGCCCACTCTTAAAGAGAACCAGGGCAGAAGCTATGGGGCGGGCAAGTGTAATAAGAAAGACAACATCTCATATTACTATAGAGCTTGAGGCAAAGGAGCCTAAGATATTGGAACAGTCAAAGCCGCTTAAAACTACAAAAGCAAAAACAACAAGATACGCAGCTTTGAAACAGAAGATAACAAATAAAAAACCGAAGACAAAAGAAGTTTATAAGAAAACTCAAAAAAGGCTTGAGAAGGAGTAAAAAGTGGGGCATAAATCACACCCGTACGGATTGAGAGTTGGTTTTATATACACATGGAAATCGCGATGGTTTGCAAAGAAGAAAGATTTTTCTACTCTACTCTTAGAGGATGTTAAAATAAAGAAGTATATTCGCAAAACATTCGCGACCGCGGCTATTTCAAAGATTGAGATCGAAAGAGCGAGTGAAAGAACCAGAATCATAATATCGAGTGCAAGGCCGGGTATAATTATCGGGCGCAAAGGCGCTGACATTGACAGGCTCAGGGAAGACCTGAACAAGATGACAAATAAAGAGATTTATATAGACATAAAAGAGATAAAGAAGCCATATATAGAGGCTCAGCTTGTTGCGGAGAATATTGCTTACCAGCTTGAAAAGAGGATAGCTTTTAGGCGGGCTATGAAAAGAGCGCTGCAGCAGGCAATGGAAAGCGGTGCCGGAGGCATAAGGCTTCAGTGCGCAGGCAGGTTAGGCGGAGCAGAGATTGCCCGCACTGAAAGTTACAAGCGTGGTAGTATACCATTGCAGACTTTCAGAGCAGATATAGATTATGGTTTTACCGAAGCTCATACTACTTATGGATGCATCGGTGTTAAGGTGTGGATATATAAAGGTGATATAATGCCGGAGAAAGCTAAAGTAAAGGAGTTGGATCAAGATGGTCTTGATGCCCAAAAGAGTCAAATATCGTAAAGCCCATAGAGGACGCCGTTGCGGTATGGCAACGTCTGGAAATTCCGTAAACTTTGGTGAACACGGACTTCAAGCGCTTGAGAATGCCTGGCTTACTAATACGCAGATAGAAGCTGCTCGTGTCGCATTGACCAGGCATACAAATAGAGGCGGCAAGGTATGGATAAGAGTCTTTCCTGATAAACCAGTAACGAAACAGGCAGCTGAGACAAGGATGGGTAAGGGGAAAGGTATGCCTGAGACATGGGTAGCTGTTATAAAGAGAGCACGTATCTTATTTGAGATAGAGGGTTTGCCAGTAGAGTTGGCACGCGAGGCAATGAGATTAGCCGCGAGCAAATTACCCTTTAGGACTAAATTTATATCAAGGAGGCACGCATGAAGCCTCAGGATTTAAGGAATATGACAAAGGATGAGCTTAATCATAAGGTCTTATCACTAAAAGAAGATCTTTCAAAGCTTCTGTTCCAGGCAAAAACAGGTACTATTGAAAAATCATCGAGGATTGCTTATATTAAGAAGGATATAGCGAGAATAAAGACAATTTTAAAGGAAGAATCTTATGCAAAATGATAAAAAAGATACACGCGGATTACGCAAGCAGTTAACAGGCCTGGTTTCAAGCGACAGCATGGACAAGACAATTGTTGTCAAGGTGATGAGGCTGTGTAAGCATGCTAAGTATAAGAAAATTATTAAGCGGTATACTAAATTTAAGGCTCATGATGAAAAGAATATAGCTAAGCTCGGTGATTCCGTAAGGATAATAGAGACCAGGCCTCTCTCAAGGACAAAGAGATGGCGTTTGCAGGAAGTAGTGGGGGCAAAGGCAAAATGATACAGATGAGAACGATATTGGATGTTGCTGATAATACCGGGGCAAGGAAGGCTTCATGCATAAAGGTGGTTGGGCGTTCAGCCAAGAGATATGCTCATGTCGGCGATATTATAACATGTAATATTAAGGAGTCGACGCCCGAAGCTACAGTTAAAAAGGGCGAGGTTGTAAAGGCGGTTATTGTGAGAACTTGCCACCCTATAAGCAGGAGAGATGGTTCCCGCCTGAAATTCGACAAGAACGCGTGTGTTATTATCGATGCTACAGGCAATCCGCTCGGCACAAGAATTTTTGGCCCTATTGCCCGTGAATTACGTGAAAGAGAATTTATGAAGATAGTATCATTAGCACCGGAAGTAATTTAAGGATCAAACATGAAGATAAAAAGAAATGATATTGTTAAAGTATTAGCGGGTAAAGATAGAGGAAAATCCGGTAAGGTTCTTAAGATATTCCCAGTCAGGAATAAGGCTATTGTTGAAGGTATCAACTATCTGAAAAAGCATTCAAAGAAGACGCAGGATAACCCTAAGGGTGGCGTTATCCAGAGGGAAAGCGCTATTAATATTTCTAACGTAGCAATTATCTGTACAAGATGCGGCAAACCTACCAGAGTAGGTTTTACTGAGTTGTCTGATGGCGCAAAGACTCGGATCTGCAAAAAATGTAAAGAGACAATATAGAGAATGGTGAATAGCATGAATACAGGTATAGAAGCAGCGAAAAAGCCGAGATTACAAGAGAAATATATCAACGAGGTAATTCCGGCTATGATGGAGAAGTTTGGTTACAAAAATAAGTTTCAAGTTGCGCGTATTAAAAAAATTACTATTAACATGGGCATAGGTTTAGGCGCGCAGGATATAAAGCTTATTGAGGACGCTCAGAAGGAACTGGGCCAGCTTGTAGGCCAAAAACCTATTATGACCAGAGCGAAGAAGGCCATCTCTAATTTTAAGATTAGAAAAGACGTGCCCATAGGGGTTGCTGTAGTGTTGCGAGGCAGGAAAATGTATGAGTTTTTAGATCGCTTAATAAATATAGCATTGCCGAGAATCAGGGATTTTCGCGGTACATCACTTAAATCTTTTGATAAAAATGGTAATTATTCACTTGGCATAACCGAGCATACTATTTTTCCTGAGCTCGATATTGATAAAGTGACTAATGTAAAAGGCATGACAGTAACGTTAACGCTTACTAAGTCTAAAATAGAAGAATCACAGGAACTTCTGAAAATGTTTGGTATGCCTTTTGCTCAAGACAATAGGAGTTTAGATTGGCTAAAAAAGCATTAATAGAGAAACAGAAACGTAAGCCAAAATTCAGCGTGCGTGCTTATAATCGCTGCATGCTTTGCGGAAGGCCTCGCGGTTATATCAGAAAGTTTGGCTTATGCAGGATATGTTTTAGAGAAATGGCATCACGCGGCGAGATACCCGGGGTCACAAAGGCGAGTTGGTAATTCGTATTACGTGATGCGTATTGCGTTAAGAATTTTGCGTAATACTCATTACCTGCCGGCAGGCAGGCGCATGACGCACGATGAGAATTGTACACAATACACGACGAGCGAATAGATCGGAGATGATAGCATGGGCCAGACAGATACAATAGCTGATTTTATAACGAATATTAGAAACGCTTCTTCTGTAAAGAAAGAGAGTTTGGAATGCCCTTTATCGGGCATGCGTAAATCGATATGTGAAATATTAAAAAGAGAAGGTTTTATACGTGATTACAGAATTATTAAAGATAAGCGGCAAGGCAGAATCAGGATATATCTTAAATATTCTAATGATAAATTGAAAATTCCCGCAATAACAAATTTAAAGAAAATATCAAAGTCAGGATTGCGTATCTACAAAAACTCAGATGAACTGCCGGAAATTTTAGGCGGCATAGGCATAGCTATCATATCGACATCAAAAGGTATTTTAACAGATAGCGAATGCCGTAAATCTAATATCGGTGGAGAGCTTCTCTGCCACGTCTGGTAAGGAGAATTATGTCACGCGTAGGAAAACAACTTATAATAATACCTGCCCAGGTTAAAGTCGACATAGACAAGGAAGTGGTTTCGGTTTCCGGCCCTAAGGGAAAGCTCGGTTTTAGTATTCCTTATGGGGTGAAGGCAGAGCTAAAGAAAAACCAGCTTATAGTAACCAGGATATCTGATATAAAAGACCACAGGATGAAACATGGCCTTGTGCGAGCTCTTATTAATAATATGGTGATAGGCGTAACAGAGGGTTTTTCAAAAGATCTTGAAATACAGGGAGTTGGTTTTAAGGCCCAGTTGAACGCTAAGAAGTTAGTCCTCAACTTAGGATTTTCGCACGTAATAGAGTATGATATTCCGGATGGAATTACTATTGAGTTGCCGAAGCCGACACAGATAATAGTAAGCGGTATAGATAAACAATTAGTCGGCCAGGTTGCCGCGGAGATACGCGCTTTTTATAAACCAGAACCATATAAAGGCAAGGGCATAAGGTATGTTGGTGAGTATGTTAGAAAGAAGGCGGGAAAAACTGTAGCGTAATAAGGATCAAATAAAAATGCAGAAAAAACGTATTAGACAGAGAGAGTTAAGGCATAAACGGTTAAGAAAAAAAATAAACGGCACAAACAAGCGGCCCAGGCTCTGTGTTTATAGGTCGTTGAAAAACCTATCCGTGCAATTGATAGATGATATTGACGGGAAAACTATTCTGTCGTTATCGACATTTGATAAAGATTTGAAAAACAGTATAAGCTCCGGCGGCAATATAAAAGCTGCTGTGTTGCTTGGTAAGCTGCTGGCTGAAAAGGCGAAAGAAAAAGGGGTAACCGAAGTTACCTTTGATAGAGGTGGGCGATGTTTTCATGGCAGGATAAAGGCTTTTGCTGATTCAGCGCGTAAAACAGGTTTGGTGTTTTAAGAAAATTGGGAGGATATGACTTTGGCGGAAGAGAAATTGAGTAACAAAGAAAAATCGGACAGCAATACAGAGGTGAAGGTGGATAAGGATAAGAAAGCAGAAGAGATACGGAAAATTCTACCTAAAGAGCCAGCAAAAGTTTCAGCTCCAGAGCAGCAAGATGAGATGTTTGAAAAGGTGCTCAAGATAAACCGCACTTCAAAGGTTACAAAAGGTGGAAAGAAGATAGGTTTTAGCGCTTTGGTCGTGGTTGGTGACAGGAAAGGCCATGTTGGATATGGTTTTGGCAAGGCCAATGAAGTTGCTGATGCGATAAAGAAGGGCCTAAATGACGCACGTAAAACTATGTTTAGCATAGTGCTTAAGGGTTCCACCATACCGCATGAAACGATTGGTGTTTATGGCGCCGGCAGGGTATTATTGAAACCAGCTGGTGAAGGAACAGGCGTAATAGCCGGCGGAGCAACAAGGGCAATGTGTGACGCAGCGGGCATTAGAGACATACTTACAAAATGCTTAGGATCAAACAACCCTTTTAATATAGTTAAGGCAACAGCAACAGGTTTTAAGGACTTAAAAGACAAAAATGAAGTGCGTGATTCAGATAGCAGGCGTACAGAAAATGAGTAAAAGATGGCTATAATTGATTATTTAAAACAGGTTAAGGGTGCTAATAAGAAGACTAAAAGGCGTGGATTAGGACAAGGTTCAGGCCATGGAAAGACAGCCTGCCGTGGCCATAAAGGCCAAACTGCACGTGGAAACACCAAAAAATATAAGGGTGTTGAAGGTGGACAGATGCCGCTTGCAAGAAGATTGCCAAAGCGAGGCTTTCCAAGCCAGAATAAGAAAGAATATCAGTTGGTTAATACTAAAGGGCTTAATCATTTTTCAGGGAAGGAACCTATTACTCCGGAACTTATGAAGAAGAAAGGCCTTATCAAGAATACGCGAGGCCTTATTAAGATATTAAACGCGGATAAGCTGGGAAAGAAGCTTGAGGTGAGCGCGCATGCTTTTAGTAAAGCAGCTAAGCTTGCTATTGAGCAAGCGGGGGGCAGCGCGGTTTTGTTGAAAAAGAGATCGCCTGTAGGGCAAAAGAAAAACCCTTTAATCCCAAATGATTTATAAGGAATATCAATGTTTGCAGCATTAAGTAATATATTTAAGATCCCGGATTTAAGGAGAAAGATCCTTATCACTTTTGGCTTGATTGCGGTTTATAGAGTTGGCGCGTATATACCTACTCCGGGTATTGATGGTGCGGCACTTGCGAAGTTCTTTGAAAATATGGCAAGAAGTACGGGCGGTACTCTTTTTGGCATTATGGACCTTTTTAGCGGTGGCGCAATATCAAAACTTACTATATTTGCTTTGGGTATAATGCCTTACATATCAAGTTCTATTATAATGCAGCTGCTAACTACAGTTGTCCCTTCTCTGGAGAAACTCGCAAAAGAAGGTGGTGATGAAGGCAGAAAGAAGATAACACAGTATACGAGGCTTGGAACGGTTCTACTTGCAATAGTACAGGCATTTTTTATAAGCCTCTGGGTTGAAAATCCCGCGCATTTTCAAGGTGTTCAGATTGTACAATTTCCGGGGTTAGGTTTTAGGCTTTTAACTATATTGACATTTGCCAGTGGTACTGCCTTTATAATGTGGCTTGGGGAGCAGATATCAGAACATGGTATTGGCAACGGTATGTCAATTATTATCTCAGCTGGTATTATTTCACGTTTACCTATTGCAATACGGCAGCTGGTACTGTTGCTTTCACCAACATCTGCATTGCAGACTCAGGTTAGTGTGTTTAAATTACTTTTTATGATACTGTTGCTGGTAGCTGTTATAGTTGCTGTTATACTGATAACACAAGGCCAGCGCAGGATACCTGTGCAATATGCCAAAAGGATTATAGGCAGGAAGGTATACGGTGGACAGAGCACATACATACCTTTTAGAGTAAATCACGCGGGTGTTATACCTATTATATTCGCGCAATCGCTTTTGATGTTTCCCGCTACTATAGCTGGTTTTATACCGAATCCTGCTTTTCAAAACGCGGCAAATTTTCTTCTAAAGCAGAATGTTGTATACAGCCTATTATACTCGCTTTTAATTGTGTTTTTCTGTTATTTTTATACAGCTATTACTTTTAATCCTGTCGAGGTTTCAGATAACATGAAAAAATATGGTGGTTTTATACCGGGAATTCGTCCCGGTAAACCTACGGCGCAATATTTCGAGCATATACTTAATAGGGTTACGCTTCCAGGCGCGATATTTTTAGCAATGATTGCCATATCGCCTAATTGGATAAGCCGTTCATTGCATATCCCTTATCTGGTCGCAAGCTTTTTTGGCGGAACAGCTATACTAATTATTGTAGGTGTTATGCTTGATACTATGAAACAGGTAGAATCACAGCTTCTTATGAGGCATTATGAAGGTTTTTTGAAAAAAGGCAAATTAAGGAGTAGGCGTTGAGATTAGTATTATTAGGCCCACCCGGGGCAGGCAAGGGTACTCAGGCAAAAGTTCTTTCCGGTAAACTCTCTCTCGTTCATATCTCTACAGGAGATATGTTCAGGCAAGCAAGCAAAAGCGGTAAAGAGCTGGGTAGAAAACTTGCGGATTATATGAACAGGGGAGTTCTGGTACCGGATGAGGTTGTAAACCAGATAGTGATTGAGCGTTTGTCTGAAGCGGACGTTAAAGATACAGGTTTTATATTAGACGGATATCCGCGCACAAAAGAACAGGCCAGGGTATTGGATGAAGCGCTTAATGATATGGGTATGCATCTTGATGTAGTAGTATATATGAAGACTTCGAAAAAGGTTATCCTGTCCCGGCTTACAGGAAGACGGATATGCAGGCAGTGCGGCAGTATTTTTCATGTGCAGAATATAGCTCCTAAGGTACCCGGTATATGCGACTATTGCGACGGAGAGCTTTATCAGCGTGATGATGATAAAGAAGATACCGTACTAAAACGGCTTCAGGTTTACCAGGATCAGACTAAGGAGCTGATAGATTATTACACTAAAAACGATGTGCTCAAGACCGTATCCGGTGATTTAGAGGTAAGGCAGCTCTATGATGTTCTTTATGAGCTCTTTGGCAGCGAAAGACTTATATGATAGAAATAAAATCCTCTGAGCAGATTGGAAAGATGAGGCAGGCCTCAGAGATTTTAGTGGGTGCTTTTGCAGAGATTAAACCTTATATAAAACCAGGTATTACCACTAAGCAACTGGATGATATAGCCAGAAAAAGAATAACATCATCAGGTGCGAGATGTGCTTTTTTAGGGTATAAAGGTTTTCCAAAGTCGATCTGTACATCTATAAATGAAGAGATTGTACATGGCATACCGAGTGATAGGGTTTTAAAAGAAAAAGATATATTAAGTATTGATGTTGGAGTTGAGTATAAAGGATATTTCTCAGATGCCGCAATCACAATAGCGGTTGGCAGAATAGGCCCAAAAATAACCAAGCTCATTGAGATTACAAAAGATGCTTTATATAAAGCTATTGATAGGGTTAAGCTGGGGGGTAGGATCTCAGATATTTCCTGTGTTATTCAAGAGCATGTAGAGAAAAATAAGTTCTCAGTTATAAGGGATTTTGTAGGCCATGGCATTGGTGCCAACCTGCATGAGGATCCACAGATACCCAATTTTGGCCAGCCCGGCATGGGCGTCAGGCTAAAGGAGGGTATGGTTTTAGCAATTGAACCTATGGTGAGTTACGGGAAACCTGAAATAGAGATATTAGATGATGGTTGGACAGCTGTAACATTGGATCGTAGTTTTACAGCGCATTTTGAGCATACAGTCGCGATTACAACGCAAGGCCCGGAAATATTAACAGATGGAATAATGTAGGAAAAGGAAAAAATTTATATGAAAGAAGAAGCAATAGAAGTAGAAGGAATTATACTCGAGGCGCTGCCTAACGCGAGATTCAGGGTGCAACTTGAAAATGGACATAAGATATTGGCCCATGTTTCAGGCAAAATGAGAATGTATTTTATTAGAATACTACCTGGAGATAAAGTGAAGCTTGAATTGTCTCCTTATGATTTAACAAAAGGCAGGATTGTATACAGGGAGAAGTAATATCTATGAAAGTAAGGTCATCTGTCAGAATAATGTGCGCAGGGTGCAAGATCATAAAACGCAAAGGCGTTATAAGGGTAATTTGCAAAAACCCTAAACATAAGCAGAGGCAGGGCTAAGATTCGGTGTTGGGTGTTCGGTTTGTGGTTATCGCTAAAACCGAAAACCGAAAATAAAATAACGAATATAAGGAGTGACAAATGCCGAGAATTTGTGGTGTCGATATACCAAAAGAGAAAAGAATTGAAATTTCATTAACCTATATACATGGTGTGGGCAGGGCGATTTCAGGCCAGATACTTAAGATTGCACAGATCAGTTCTAATGTAAGGGCAAAGGATTTAACAGAAGAAGAGATTGCAAGGCTTACTACTACGATACAGAAAAGCCATAATGTTGAGGGAGATCTACGCAGGGAGGTAGCGGGAAATATTAAGCGCCATATGGATATTGGTACTTACAGAGGCCAGCGTCACAAAAAAGGCCTTCCTGCAAGAGGGCAGTCCAGCAAAACAAATGCCCGTACACGAAAAGGCCCAAAACGTACAGTTGGGGTACAGAGAAAGAAATAATTAAGGAGATAATAAGAGTGGTAAAAAATCTAAAGGCAAAGAAGAAGATTAAGCGGAACGTACCACATGGGGTCGCCTATATTTTAGCGACTTTTAATAATACTATTATTACAATAACTGATCCTGATGGTAATACATTGTGCTGGGCATCAAGCGGCGGATCCGGATTCAAGGGGTCTAAGAAGTCCACCCCTTTTGCTGCTCAGATTGCGGCAGATAAAGCAGCTAAGAGGGCAAAAGAATTTGGTATGCAAAAGATAGATGTATTTGTAAAAGGCCCTGGTTCAGGAAGAGAGTCTACAATAAGATCTATCCAGGCAGCTGGCTTGCAAGTCAGTTCAATTACAGATACTACGCCTATACCACACAATGGCTGCAGGCCGACAAAAAGAAGGCGTGTGTAATTACGGTTAAAAGGTTACAAAAGTTACAAAGGCTACAAAAGTTCGATAGCTTAAACTTTTTAACTTTTAAAACTTTTGAACTTTTTAACTGCTAAGATAGATAGTTGTAAAACAAGGAGTGATACATGGCGAGGCGTACAGGTTCAATGTGTAGGTTGTGCAGAAGGGAAGGAATAAAATTGTTTATTAAAGGGACGCGTTGTGTCAGCACCAAGTGCTCTTTTGACAAGAGGGGCTATAGCCCCGGACAACATGGCCAGCGAAGGAGAATCAAGGTATCAGATTATGGTATGCAGCTGCGCGAGAAGCAGAAGGTAAAGCGTATTTACGGTGTCCTGGAGAAGCAGTTTCGAGGTTATTTTCAAAAATCCGAAAGACAGAAGGGCATTACTGGTGAGATATTGCTACAGATGCTTGAGAGGCGGCTTGATAATGTAGTTTTTAGATCTTGTTTTTCAGCTTCCCGCGCAGAAGCGCGTCAGATGGTTAAGCATAATAATATCGCTGTAAATGGCGCAAAGGTAAATATCCCTTCGTATCTTATAAAGAAAGATGATGTTATAAGCATGAATGTTATAGAAAAGAGTAAAAAAAGGATAGAAGAGGGGATGAAAGTCAACAAGGACCGGGGAGTGCCTAAATGGATAAACCTGGATGAGGCTAAGCTTTCAGCAACTGTATTGAATTTACCTGATAGAGACGATGTTGGATTCCCTATAGAGGAACAACTTATTGTAGAGCTTTATTCTAAATAGTTTTATAGTTATCTGTGCAAGTAACTAATATAAGGAGTTAAAGATATGGGTATAGCTTGGAGAAATTTTGAAATGCCAAAATTGCTGAAAGCCAATGAAGATACGCTTACAGATACTTATGGCGAATTTATTGCTGAACCTTTTGAAAGAGGCTATGGAGCGACACTTGGTAACAGCTTAAGAAGGGTTCTGCTTTCTTCTGTTGAAGGAACCGCTGTAACCAGCATAAAGATAGAAGGCGTTTCTCATGAGTTTGCCTCTATACCTGGAGTAGTCGAAGATGTTACGCAGATTATATTGAATATAAAGAGCCTGGTTCTAAGAAGCCATACCGCAGCGCCAAAGCCTATATATATAAAAGTTCACCGCAAGGGTAAGATTACGGCAAAAGATATTATATCTGATGAGACACTGGATATAATAAACCCTGATATGCATATAGCAACTCTTACAAAAAATACCAAGCTTAATATAGAATTGGAAGTCGGTAGAGGCAGGGGGTATGTTCCTTCAGATGGTAATAAGAAAGAGGGGCAGGCTTTAGGGGTTATTTCCGTGGATTCTCTTTTTAGCCCAGTTGCCAAGGTCAATTTTTTGGTTGAAGATACAAGGGTTGGCCAGGTAACTGATTATGATAAAGTGACTCTTAAGATCTGGACAAATGGTGCTGTCTCTCCAAAAGAGGCCCTTCTCTACGCATCTAATGTTTTGCAGCGCCATCTGGATATATTTGTAAATTTTGGTAAACTTCCGGAAGATCTTGAAATTATTGAGGAACAGGAAGAAGACGCGGAGCTTTTAGATAAGCTGAAGATGCCTGTATCTGAACTTGAGCTCTCGGTTAGAAGCGCTAATTGCCTTGAAAAGGCGAAGCTTAAGACGATTGGGGAGGTTGTGCGCAGGAGCGAGAGTGAAATGCTCAAATATCGTAATTTTGGTAAGAAGTCATTGACGGAGATAGCGGGTGTATTGGAAAGCATGGGCTTGTCTTTAGGTATGAAGGCAAAAGATAAATCCATCTCTAAAGAATAATGTAAGATAATCGTGGAAAGATTTATAACATGAGACATAAAAAACTTAATAAGAGATTAGGCCGGAACAAGTCGCAGAGAAAGCAGCTTATGCGCTCTCTTGCAAGGGCGTTATTTATAACGTATAAGATTGAGACAACAGTAGAGAAGGCAAAAGAGGCGCGTAAATTAATAGAAAAGATAGTAACGTATGCTAAGTCCGGACAATTAAAAGATATCAGGGCCATGGAAAGCATATTACAAAGCCGCGCGCTTGTTAGCAATATCATAAAAGTAGTATCTCCACTTGCAATGAAAAGAAAAGGCGGCTATACAAGGATTACCCGAAGCGGTTTTCGCAGAGGCGACGGAGCGCCATTGGCAATACTTGAGCTGACAGATATGCCAGTTATAGAGAAGAAAGTTAAGAAGTACAAGAAGCAGAAGCCGGCTTCGCAGGTAGTGCCGGAAGATGCGTCTAAGACTAAAAAGCCGGTTCCGCCGAAGGCGGATCAGCCTCCGGCTGAAAAGGCAAAGGAAGAAAAGAAAGCCGAAGTGCCTAAGAAAGAGGCTGAAAAGCAAGAGCCTAAGGACAAGGTCAAAGAAGAGAAGGCGAAAGATACGAAAAAAACAGAGAAGCCCGAAAAGCAAAAAGGTGAGAAGAAAGGCCTGTTTGGAAAATTCAAGGGTTTTTTCAAAAAAGATAAATAATCATTTAAGAATGTGATATTTTTAAGAGCAGGGTTGCTATTTTCAGCCCTGCTCTTTTTATGCTTATATAATCTCTTAGACTTGTTTTCGGTTGACAATTTTTTTCATATAGTGTAATATTTAATTTTACTAATATACTAGTATAAACTCGGAGAATATAATGGAACTCTCAGAACGTATAATGGGAATAAAACCTTCAGCTACCCTGGCTATTACATCAAAGGCTAAGGCTATGAAAAAGAAGGGCATAGATGTCATAAGTTTTGGCGCGGGTGAGCCGGATTTCGATACGCCCCAATATATAAAAGAAGCGGCTAAACAAGCTATTGATAAGGGCAAAACTAAATATACGCTTAGCATAGGTACGCCGGAGCTAAGAGAGGCGATATGCAAAAAACTCTTAGATCTTAATAATCTGGAATATAAACCCGAAGATATTGTTGTCTCCAATGGCGCTAAGCACTCCTTGTATAATATATTCCAGGCTATATGCAACAAGGGAGATGAGGTTATAATAATCTCACCCTACTGGGTAAGTTATTCTGAGATGATTAGTGTCGCGGGAGCTGCGCCTGTTGTAGTTGCCGCGTCTTGGGCTGATGGTTTCAAAGTAAGGCTTGATAACCTTGCCGCGGCATTGACAGATAAGACAAAGGCTATAATCATCAATTCTCCTTCAAATCCGACAGGGTCTTTATATTCTAAAGATGAGCTTAGGGCTATTTTCGATCTGCTCAAAGGAAAGCAAATAAGGATTATCAGTGATGAGATATATGAGCGCCTTATATATGATGGTTTAAAATGCGTATCAATAGCGTCTTTAAGCGAAGAGAGCAAAGACACGACAATTATTGTAAACGGTGTTTCAAAGACATATTCTATGACAGGGTGGAGAATAGGCTATATCGCGTCAAATGATAGAGCGCTTACAAAGGCTATAAAAAATCTTCAGGATCATTCAACTTCCAACCCCTCTTCAATAAGCCAGGAGGCCGCGTTGGCAGCGCTTACAAAAGAGGATAGTTCTGTAGAAGATATGAAGAAGGAGTTTGAAAAGAGAAGAGATTATATGGTAGAACGCATAAAAGGGATAGATAAGATATCCTGTGTAAAACCAATGGGCGCATTTTATTGTTTTGTCGGCATGAAAGAGGTCAATAAAAATACTCTTGAGCTTGCGGAAAGGCTTTTGGATGAGGCAAAAGTAGCGGTTGTACCGGGAGAAGCTTTCGGAACTCCCGGATATATAAGATTAAGTTTTGCTACAAGCATGGAGAACATAAAAGAGGGCTTGAATAGGATTGAGAAATGGCTAAAACAATAGCGGAAAAGATTTTAAGCAAGCATGCGGGCAAGAGCCTTAAGGCGGGAGATTACGCGATCTGCACGGTCGATTTTTGTTTGGGCCAGGATGGCACAAGCGGGCTTATTATCGATGCTCTGGATAAGATAAAAGCAAAAAGGTTATCAGCAGGTTCAAGGTTCTGTATGGTTATCGACCATAGTGCCCCGTCGCCAAATATAGGTGTCTCTGCAATACATAAAAAGATGCGTATTTTCGCGAAAAAAGAATCCCTAAAATTATATGATATAGGCTGCGGTGTATGCCACCAGGTTGTACTTGAGTCGGGTAATGTCTTACCAGGAGACCTTGTAGCCGGCGCTGATTCACATACCTGTACTTACGGCGCGTTGGGCGCGCTATCTACCGGTTTTGGGTCAACAGATCTTGCCATAACCTTAGCAAGCGGAAAAAACTGGTTTAAGGTGCCTAAAACATTAAAGATAATTGTAAATGGGAGGCTTGGCAAAGGTGTCTATTCAAAAGATCTGATCCTGCATATCATTGGTGACCTTACTGCTGACGGGGCCACTTATGAGGCTGTTGAATTTTATGGCTCTGCTATAAGGGCGCTCTCTATGGATGAGCGTTTTACAATATCAAATATGGCTGTTGAGATGGGAGCGAAATGCGGCATAATAGAACCGGATCATAAGACATTTAAATGGTTAAAGGCATTGACTAAAAAGGCTATTACCCCTGTGTATGCTGATAAGGACGCGCAGTATGCGGATATAAAGCAATATAATGCCTGCAAAATATCTCCAAAGATAGCTATGCCTCATCAGGTCGATAATGTAACAGATATAGCAAAGCTTAAAGGCAAGCCTATAGACGAGGCATTTATAGGTACTTGTACAAATGGCAGATTTGAGGATTTAAAGATAGCTGCCTCAATATTTAAAGGCAGGAAGGTAAATTCCAATGTCAGGCTTATTGTCGCGCCTGCTTCACGCACGGTGTTTCTTAAGGCAATGAAGGCAGGTATTATTAAGACGCTTATAGAGGCTGGAGCGAATGTTGTTACGCCGGGTTGCGGACCATGTGTTGGTACGCATAATGGTGTACCTGCGGATTGCGAGGTTGTTCTTTCTACAGCCAATAGAAACTTTAAAGGCAGGATGGGCAATCCTCATGCTTTTATATATCTTGCGTCTCCAGCATCGGTAGCAGTATCCGCTCTATTAGGAAAGATTACAGATCCCAGGAGTTATATAAGATGAAATTAAAAGGGTGTGCTCATAAATTCGGAGACGCGATCAATACTGATTATATTATATCAGGCAGGTACAAGTTCAGGATACAGGATCCTAAGGAGCTTGCTAAGCATGTTATGGAGGATCTGAGGCCCGGTTTTTACAAAACTATAAAAAAAGGTGATTTTTTAGTTGCGGGAAGTAACTTTGGATGCGGCTCATCAAGGGAACAGGCGCCGATTGCTATAAAAAATGCGGGAATTCAGGCAGTAATAGCGAAATCCTTTGCCAGAATTTTCTTTAGAAATGCCATAAACCTGGGGCTTTTACTGATAGAGTGTAATACAAGCGGCTTTAAACAAGGAGACCGTTTAGAGGTCGATACAGATAAAGGTTATGTTTTTAGTAAAGCTAATGGCAAAAAGGTGAATATAACACCTCTGCCCGGTTTTATGGCAAGGATTATAAAAGACGGCGGCATTATCAGGCATTTTAAGAAACATGGCGGTTTCAAAATATGAAGATAACGGTTATAGGCGCGGGTAATGTAGGAGCCACTTCTGCTATGAGGCTGCTTGAGGCGGGTTTAAGTGATATCGTATTGCTTGATATAGCCCAGGGCATTGCTAAGGGTAAGGCAGAGGATCTTATGGATGCTGCCTCACTTATAGGACATGGCAGAAAGATTACAGGCACATCTGATTATTGTGACACTCAGGGGAGTGATATTATAGTTATCACAGCAGGTTTTGCCAGAAAACCCGGAATGGCCAGAGAAGAGCTGCTGGATAAGAATAGCTCTGTTATCAGAAGTGTTGTAAAGGGTTTTAAGGAATTTAATGATGAGCCTATTGTGATAGTAGTTACAAACCCACTTGATATTATGACGTTTCTGGTTTATAAAGAGAGCAAGATAGATAGCAGAAAGGTATTCGGCATGGCTGGATGCCTCGATTCATCCAGGATGAATCTTATGGTCGAGAGAGCCCTTAACAAGCCTTTACAGGAGATAGATTCGCTTGTTTTGGGGACTCACGGTGAGACTATGGCTCCTATATTAAGCCATAGCAAAGTAGATGGCTTAAATCTTACTGATATCGCGAATGATGGTGATATAGCGCAGGTAATAGCTAAAACAAAATCACGCGGCGCGGAGATAGTATCATATCTCGGTACGGGAAGCGCTTTTTATGCCCCTTCTGCAGGTGTGTTTAGAATGGTAAGAGCTGTTGTTGAGGATACTCAGGAGATATTACCATGTTCCTGTTTTTTAAAAGGGGAGTATGGTTTTAATGATATATATCTCGGCGTACCTGCCCAGATTGGCGCAGGCGGTATAGAAGATATAATTGAGTTACCTATTAATGATAATGAGAAAAAACTTCTTGGCGCTGCCGCAGATTCTACCCGCAATCAGATCTCAGGATTGAAACTATAATCAATTAAGGGGACACGATACTTAATTATTTTTTATGAATAATAAATATGATATAGCAATTATTGGTGCCGGGCCCGGAGGCTATGCTGCCGCTATCAGAGCAGCTCAGCTCGGGCTTAAAGCCTGTGTAATAGAAGAAGATCTTATTGGCGGCACATGCCTGAATTGGGGCTGCATACCTACAAAGGCTATTTCGCGTAGTGCCGAGTTGTTACGTGAAATAAAGCATTCATCTGAGTTCGGCATAGATGTTGCGGATTACAGTGTCGGTATAAGCAGGATTTTAAAGCGTAAAGACGATGTTGTATCAAAATTACGCAAAGGCGCTGAAATGCTGCTTAAATCAAAAAACATAGATATCATAAATTCTAAAGCGCGGTTGTCCGATGCCAGTACAATAGAGACTGATAAGGGCTCAATTACCGCAAAACATATAATAATAGCAACGGGATCTTTACCTGCTGAATCAGGTGTATTGAAGATCGGCCAAAAGAATGTCTATTCAAGCAAGGATATGCTGGAGCTTAAGAAATTGCCACAAAGCCTCATTATAATAGGAGGAGGCTTTATTGGATGTGAATTTGCTTCAATATATAACCAGCTTGGGGTCGAAGTTACTATAATTGAGCTTATGGATCAGCTCTTGCCAGATTTTGATAAAGAGATCGCAAGGCGCCTTGAACTTACTTTTAAGAAGAGAGGCATAAATATTCTTAAAGGCGAAAAGGTAATATCTCTAAAATCCGAGATTATGACAACCATAGAGTTGGAGAGCGGCAAAGCGAAGGATGCTGAGAAAATTTTGCTGTGCATAGGGCGCAGGCCTAATACCACGGGCATGAATTTAGAGGGTGTGGGTGTAAAGATAGAGAACGGCGCTATAGTGACAGATAAAAATTTCAGGACAAATATACCAAATATATACGCGATAGGGGATGTGAGGGGTGATTTTTTCTTAGCGCATATCGCGACCTATGAAGGTAAGCTGGCCTCTGAGATTATATCAGGCCGTAATCCGGTAATAGATTATTCTGCTGTACCAAGCGCTATATTTACATATCCGGAGATCGCATGTGTTGGTATTAGCGCGGACCGGGCGAAAGCAGAGGGTATTGAGGCTGTAACAACAAAGCTTCCCTTTGCTGCTGTAAGCAAGGCCCATGTCCTTGGAGAGACAGACGGTTTTATTAAGCTCGTAACAGGCGCAAAGCAAGGAGAGGTACTCGGTGCTTTTATATTTGGCCCATCCGCAAGTGAGCTCATATCCAATTTTACCATAGCCATCAGAAATTCTCTGACAGTCAAGGATATATCAGCTACTATATTTGCTCACCCGACGCTTGCGGAGAGCCTGCTTGATGTTGCCCTGCCTAAAGACCGGCAGGCAGGCGATAGGCTATAAAATATGGGATATAAGATAATTGATCTAGGGCTTGTGAGTTTTGATAAGGCCTATTGCGTTCAGAAAGAAGTTCTCTCATCAGTAAAGGCGCGTGAGAGTGGCGAGTCTCTTATACTTGCAGAGCATTATCCGGTTTTTACAATAGGCCGCCTGGGAAAGAAGGAGAATATTCTTGCAGGCGCGGAGAAGCTCAATTCCCGAGGAATAGATATTGTAAATACAGACCGCGGCGGCGATATTACTTTTCATGGCCCCGGACAAATAGTAGCATACCCGATTTTCGATCTTACAAAGCGCTGCAAGGATATGCATAAATTTTTGCGCGGTGTTGAAGAGGTTATAATCTTAACGCTATCAGATTATGGTATAGATTCGTTTAGGATAAAAGGCCGTACAGGATGCTGGACCGACAAAGGAAAGATAGCTTCTATCGGTGTCGCGGCAAGCGGTTGGGTTACGTATCATGGGCTTGCTTTAAACGCGAATGTTGATCTTAGTTACTTTGATATGATAAATCCGTGCGGGTTCAATAATATAAGCATGACCTCTATGCAGGAGATACTTTGCGAAGAAGTTGGCATGGAGAAGCTTAAGAAGGGGCTTATTTCTCGGTTTAGCGATGTGTTTGAGATTCTAACCAAAAAGAGTTTCGTAGCAACTTGCGCAGGAGCGTGAAATTTTTCCCAGCGAGGAAAATTTCACTCCGAGTTGGCGCTCGCTCTTCCGCCTTCGGCGGAAACCATGCCCGCTCGCACCACCAAGGTCCTGCTCCAGTTGCAATGAAACTCTTTTTTGATGAGCGAGGCTCATCATTGTCCTGTCCCATTGCCCTGAAATTGTTTGATTCAAACTTATTGTCATTCCTGCGAAAGCAGGAATCCATAAGCACGGGGTAAACTCCAACGGGAATACAGGCTAAAAATATATAAACGCAGAATCAGAAAATACGAAGTTTGTCTATTAATTGTTATACAAAAAAATATTATTAAGGAACCATATGTTTAAAGTTAAAAGTGATTTTATGGGTAACTTTAAAGTAGGTGATAATATAAATTATAATCTTAAAATTCTTTCACTACTTTACGATTTTCAATCAAATAGCACAGAAGGTAAAAAGGTGCTTCTGAATAAACCTATAATTATTATCATAGCCTCTATTTGCGAGGTAATTTTATACGACTTGCATATACGAATTACATGTCACACTATTGAAGGAGTGCGAAATATTACCCAAAGCATTATCAATATAATTAGAAGTAAAAAAATTGATGAATTTAATAAGTATATCGCTTGTGCAAAAAAACATGATTTTTTTGATGCTAACGATTCACAACTTTACGAAGATCTTGATACCTTGAGAAAGCTGAGAAATCGAATCCACATTCAAAATTTAAAGAATCATTTCGAGCCAGATGAAGAGAAAACTTTTACCTATGCGCATAAAATAATGGCAGAAAAGACACTTGAAAAGGTTTTGAAACAAATGTTAGCGAAATATAGTCGCGCACAAGGTCTAACAGGTTATGTAAATAATTTTGAATTACCATGGCAAGAGCATTTTTCAAACAGGTATTGATTATAGAAAGGATTTTACTAATTACAATAAATTGTATAACAAGACAATCCAGCAGACGCTAAGACACCGCTGATTTTTGTGTTATGTGAAAATTAATATAAAAAATAAAAGGAGAGGGAGTGAATATTAATGATATAAGAAAGCGGTTGAGAAACTACTGTAAAAGTAGCAATTTGAATGGAAATGATGTAGTATCTGAGATAGGCTTAACTACTTCGGCATATTTCATTATAGCCATCAATGCTGTTCTTAAGGGGACAGTGGTACAGGAAGAATGGTTTGCAAAGGTTGGTATGACAGTAAATGATTTTTATAAAAAGATACAGGATTTTTTGGATAACACCTGTTAGGAGAAAAATAATTCTGGAGGAAAAATGAAAAAATTATTGTTTTTTACTCTTGTCTTCTGCTTGATGACAAATACAGTTTTTGCTGCATGGTTGGGATTCAAAAAAAATGATGTCGACAAAAAAGGCATTGCCATGATTTATAAGAATGAAGAGTTAGGAAACAATACTTCTTCCGGTGAAGATTTGTTAAAAATGGTTATGTATGGAGATGCCGTAATAGTAGACTACGGAACAGAATGTTATGTCCTTAAGCGAAAGGTAAGCAGAGTTAAAGTTCGTGTTACTTCTGGAAAAAACGCTGGTTACGTTGGATGGGTATATGTTGAATCATTAAGAGAATAAGCACATAAGAAGCCAATCCAGCGGGCTGTTACTTGCGCCATTTTCGCGTTATAGGCACCAGCAGGTAAGTTTGAATGTTAGCTTAATATAAACAAAAATTTAATGGTTAATAATCCTTCTTTCTTTTATAAATTCTACTCAATCAATAGTAAAAATGAAATTTCTATTAAAAGGATTCTTACGCATAATGAATTATATTTTCCCTCTCCAAAACATTTCAATGATCCATTTGATTCAAAAAACCCATTATCATACGATGGGGATATAGTTGAGTGGAAAAAATACTTTAGAAAGCAAATCGATAAATATATCCCTAATTTAACTGCTGAACAAAAACAAACGAAAATTAAAGAATTAGCCCAGAAAGCTCAAAATAATTCAATCTTTGATAATTTTCCTAACTCGCATATGGATGAAATAGGTGTTTTTTGCATGACTGAAAAAAAAGATAATATTTTAATGTGGTCACATTACGCTGATGGCCACAAAGGCATTTGTTTAGAATTCCAACCAATTCCTACTAGCCCTTTTTTCGTAATAGCCCAAGAAATGAATTACGAATACAAATATTCTAAGCCAAATATGTTAAGAAGTACCAAGGACGAGAAAATGCTAGCAGTGCTACTAACCAAATCAAAGGATTGGGAATATGA
Organism: Candidatus Omnitrophota bacterium; assembly: GCA_030593065.1. Classification (GTDB taxonomy): domain Bacteria; phylum Omnitrophota; class Gorgyraeia; order JABMRG01; family JABMRG01; genus JAUVHV01. The sequence continues at coordinate 24,275 of JAUVHV010000016.1, forward strand.
AAAAGAGTGGAGAATAATTAATCACGATAATGGACCAGGAATATATAAGTTTCCTACAGAATTACTGACAGGAGTAATCCTAGGATGTTCTATAGTAGAAAAGTTTAAGAATTTAATAATAAATTTAGCATTATCTCGAAATCCTAAGCCAAAAATATATCAAGCAAAAAAGAAAAAAGATGATTTTGGATTAGATATAATTGAAGTAAAATGAAGTTATTAGACAGGTAATGCAGAAAAACAAAAATTTAACTTGACTTTACGTACGTTATATGGTACGTTTTAAGTGGAGGTGATTAGAATGACAACGCTTACAGCAAGCGAAGCAAGAGTTAAATTGTATAAATTATTGGATATAACCGCGGCATCTCATGAACCCATACAGATTACAGGCAAAAGGCATAATGCCATTTTGATGGCTGAAGAAGATTGGCGCGCGATAAAAGAGACATTATACCTTCTTTCAATTCCCGGGATGCGAGAGTCTGTTCAAAAAGGCCTAAAAACCCCTATTAAGAAGTGTGATAAAAAATTGAAATGGTAAACTGGAAACTTGTCTATACAAAGCAAGCGCAGAAAGACGCGAAGAAACTCTCTGCCGCAAAATTACGTTCAAAGGCAGAATTTATACTCGAAATATTAGAAAAGGATCCATTTCAAACCCCGCCGCCTTTTGAAAAGTTAGCAGGTGATTTAAGCGGTGCCTATTCTCGCAGAATAAATATTCAACATCGGCTTGTTTATCAAGTGGTAAAACGATACAAAACAATAAAAATTATCCGAATGTGGACACATTACGAATAGAATAATTAAAATAAAAAATAGGCATTAAATTTGCGTGACAAGCATAAGACTTTTTAGTATAATAGTAACACTTTATATAAAGGAGAATTAGATGATAGAGGTAAAACTGCCAACACTGGCAGAGGGTGTTGAAGAAGCAGTGGTGTCATTTTGGCATAAGGACGCGGGCGAAGATGTCAAAAAAGGCGATGACTTAGTTGAGATGCTCACGGATAAGGCTACATTCAATGTTCCTTCACCTGTCTCAGGTAAGCTTAATAAGGCTTTGGTTGAAGAGGGAGAAGAAGTCAGGGTTGGCGGCATTATAGCTGAGATCGAGGAGGCATAGGCAGGATATGTCTATTCATGAAGCAGATAGGATGCGCAGGCTTCCGCTCTACCTGTTTACAATTATTGATGATCTTAAGGCAAAGGCTGTAGCAAGGGGGGTAGATGTCATAGACCTTGGTATGGGTAGCCCCGATCTGCCTACACCTAAACATATTGTAGATGAGTTGTGTAAGCAAGTACGTATTACCGAGCATCAGAGATATTCGCGTCCAGGTGGTGAGCCTGAAAAGATTCTCCGGTGCGCTATAGCAGAGTGGTATAAGAAGAAGTTCAATGTTGATCTCAATCCTGATAATGAGGTGCTCCCTCTTATCGGTTCAAAAGAGGGTGTAGCGCACTTATCTTTGACATTTTTAAATAATGATGATATAGCATTAGTACCAAATCCTGCTTACCCGGTACATTTTAATGGTGTGATAATGGCAGGCGGCATACTTTATAATATACCTATGACAGATAAGGAAAAGTTTAAACCTGATCTGAAAGCTTTAAGCCCTGAGCTTATACGCAAGGCAAAACTCCTCTTTATAAGTTATCCTCATAATCCCACAACCGCGATAGCTGATAAGGAATTTTTTAAAGAGATTATAGCCTGGGCTAAGGATAAGCCGAATCTTATTATAGCGCATGATCTTGCCTATTCTGACATTGTTTTTGATGGTTTTCGCGCTCCAAGTATATTAGAGATTGAGGGGGCAAGGGATCTTAATATTATAGAGTTTCATACATTGTCTAAGTCATACAATATGGCTGGTTGGAGAATAGGCCTTGCTGTAGGGAATAAGGATATACTTGCTTCTTTGGCAAAGGCAAAAAGTTATATCGATTTCGGCATATTCAGGGCTATACAGCTTGCCGCCGCAAAAGCGCTTACCGGCCCGCAGGATTGCGTAAAAGAGCTGGTAGCAATCTACAAAAAGAGAAGAGACTTGTTTGTCGATGGCTTAAATAGCATAGGCTGGCATGTAGAAAAGCCAAAGGCAACCTTTTATATATGGGCATGTATTCCTGAGAAATTCAGTTCTCTTACATCGATGGAATTCGCGTCTCTGCTTATTGAAAAGGCGGGAGTAGCCGTTGCTCCCGGTACAGGCTTTGGTGAATATGGTGAAGGCTATGTGCGTTTTGCCCTCGTAGATAACGAGAAACGCCTTCAGATGGCAATTGAGCGCATGGGTAAACTTTTTAACAGATAAGACTAAATGCAAAAACCAAAGAGGGTTCTTCTTCTTTATATATCCGTTCTTTCCGGACATCATCGTGCGGCAATGGCGATTGAAAAAGCATTGCTGAGCCTCAATCCTGAGACTCAGGTTTTCAGTATAAACTCTTTTCATTACACTAATCCGATACTTGAAAAGGTGATAAATCGTACCTATAATGGAATCATAAAAAGAACCCCTGAAGTATGGGAATATCTTTATGATAATCCGAAGGTTGTTAAGAATACCCAGGCTTTAAAAGAGATGATGCACAGGTACAACAGTACCAAGATGAAGGCGCTGATTGCGGATTTCAAACCCGATATCGTTGTCTGCACTCAGGCTTTTCCGTGCGGTTTAATCGCGGATTATAAGGTAACATTTGCCCCCAACCTTTCTCTTGTGGGCGTTCTTACGGATTTTTACCCCCATTCTTATTGGGTCTATGAAGCTGTTGATAAATATATAGTCGCGTCTAACGACGCGAAGGCCAGGCTGCTTGCCAATGGTATATTAGAAGATAAGATCCATGTTTTTGGCATCCCTATTGATACAAGATTTGAAAAAACTCATAATAAGAGAGCGATATGCAGAAAGATGGGGCTCGATAGTCATAAAAAAACAGTACTTATTATGGGTGGAAGCGGTGGGCTTGGCCCAATAAAAAAAGTGGTCGCTGCGCTTGACAAAATAAACCTGGATATACAGATTATCATTGTCGCGGGAACAAATGACAGGCTCGTTACCTATTTTAAAAAGCGTATGCAGCGATTTAGCAAAAAGATTACAGCTATAGGCTATGCTCATAATATCGATGAGCTTATGGAGATATCAGATATAATTGTTACCAAACCTGGTGGGCTTACTGTCTCTGAAGCTCTCGCAAAGAGCACCCCTATAATGATTATAAATCCTATACCAGGCCAGGAATCAAAGAATACGGAATTTCTTCTTAAGGAAGGTGCCGCTGTCAAGGCTGTCAATGAAGCTGAGGCAGCTATTTTAGTAGAGAGTCTATGCAGGGCGCCGGTAAAACTTGAGGCGATGAAACAGGCATCAACAAGGATTGGCAGGTCTGATTCAGCTATCAATATCGCGAAAATGCTTCTGGAGTTATAGATATGCTTTTTGTTTTATACAGGATAGGAATATTTATCGCGTTAAACACGCCTTTAAAGGCAGGGTATAAGATCGCCGGGCTTGTCTCAAGCCTCTATATGTTCTTCTCCCCGAAAAACAGAGAGGCGCTTAAAGACAATCTTAAAGAGCTTTTTCCCGGTTATAAAGATAACCATTTAAATAGTATCTCATCAAAAATATATATCAATTTCGGTAAATACCTTGTAGATTTTTTTAGATTTTCTTTAATTGACGCGGATTATATAAAAAGATACGTAAAAATAGAAGGTAAGCATTACCTGGATGAAGTACTTAAGCTGAAAAAGGGCGCAATCCTTACATCAGCCCATATAGGCAACTGGGAATTAGGCGGGGTAGTGCTGGCCGCGTTAGGTTTTCCTCTTAGTGTTGTTGCGCTTATTCATAAAGATGATAATGTAAACCAGTTTTTTACAGAGCAGAGAGAGGCAAAGGGGATAGGGGTAATCCCTATAGGTATATCGGTAAGAAGGTGTTTTAAGATTCTGGCAAATAATGAGATGATCGCTTTAGTAAGTGATAGAGACTATTTCAATAATGGGCTGGAGGTAGAGTTTTTCGGGAAGAAGACAAATATACCAAAGGGCCCGGCACTTTTTAGCAGGAGATGCAGCGCGCCGATAGTACCGGTTTTTATGCTGCGTAATGAAGATGATACTTTTACCCTTAAAATACTAGAACCTATTATGCCTGTTCGGACAAAGAACGAGCATGAGGATTTGATATGCCTAACAAGGAAAACAGTAAAAGCAATTGAAAACGTTGTAAAAAAATACCCTGAGCAATGGTTTGTCTTTAGGCGATTTTGGAAAAAAATGGGCCAGGAAAAGGAAAAATAATGAATACCTGTGTAGTAATCCCTGCCTTTAATGAAGCGGAAAATATATTAAAAGTTATAAGTGGTGTTAAGGCGCTCGATATCGATGTGATTGTTGTTAATGACGGTTCATTGGATGAAACCTCTTTGATGGCGGAAAAAGGCGGAGCCCATATTATACATCATAGTAAAAGATGCGGCAAGGGGCTTTCATTGAGAAGAGGTTTTGATTACGCGATTAAGAACGGTTATAATATTATAATCAGCATGGATGCTGATGGCCAGCATGATCCAGCGGATATACCACATTTTCTGGATAAGATTAAGGGTAAAGAATTCTGTGTAGTCGTTGGTAACAGGATGGATAACCCAAAAGATATGCCGCTTATACGGATTATCACTAATAAGCTCATGTCCTCCGTGATATCAGCGGTCTGCCGCCAGAATATTCCGGATACCCAATGCGGTTACAGGCTTTTTACCAGGGATGCGATATCAGGAATAGATATAAAGGCCAATAAGTTTGAGGTGGATTCTGAGCTTCTGGTAAAGCTGGCCAGGAACGGTTTTAAGATAGAATCGGTCTCTATAAGATCGATATACGGTAAAGAGAAGAGTAAGATAAGGCCGATTCGCGACACTTTTCGCTTTATGCGTTTTTTAACAAGAATATTGATTGAGAAATAGAGCGGAGAGATAAACCTATGATACAAGCTATTTTAACAAACCTCTCTTTTTTACCAAAAGAGCTCGTAATTACTATTATAGCGGCATTGCCCATACTTGAGCTGAGAGGAGCTATCCCAATAGGCCTTACGATGGGGCTTGAAATAAAGAGAGTGATATTTTTCTCGATTATCGGTAATCTTATTCCTGTTATACCTATACTATTTTTGCTGGAGCCTGTCTCAGCATACCTTAGAAGGTTTTGGCTGTTTAAGAAGTTTTTTGATTGGTTATTTGAGCGTACCAGAAGAAGATCGGATCTTATTGAAAAATATGAGTTTTTAGGCCTTATACTCTTTGTGGCAATACCGCTTCCTATAACAGGGGCATGGACGGGTTGTGTTGCCGCGACGTTGTTTAAAATGCGCCTAAGATACGCTTTATTAGCAATTGCTTTGGGTGTCTTTATAGCCGCGGCTATAGTTACCGCGGTATCTCTTGCGGGAAAAGGTATTTTCTACCATGTCTTCATACCTCATTATTGACGGATACAATCTGATCTATAAGATCCCCCCTCTTCTAAAAGCCAGCCAGAAAAGTATCGATTTTGCCCGTGATAAACTTCTTAACATGGTAGAGGCCTATTGCGATTATTATAGTACAGAAGGAATTATTGTCTATGATGGTAACCAGAATAGACGCACCATAGAGGAGGGTAATCCTATGGTCATATTCGCAAAGTCCGGCGAAGATGCTGACGCTGTTATAGAAGGGATTGTCTACAAGCTTAATGATAAAGCCCTGGCAAGGGTTGTCACGGATGACAGGGTTATAACCAATATGGTTACCGGCATGGGGGCCTTTACAATGAGCGCGCTGTTATTTGAAACTGAGGCCAGGCACGCCATTGAATCAATCCGGGAAAGCATAAATGACGAATAGATTTTTAAAGTTTATAGCGCTCGTGTTATTATGCGTAATCTGCTGTTATGCCGCTGTTGCTGATATGCTGCCTGAAATGAGGATAGTATCTTTAACCCCTGCTACTACAGAGATCCTTTTTGAATTAGGCCTTGATAAAGAGATAGTCGGTGTCTCCAGCTACTGTACCTGGCCGGATAAGGCCGGGGATAAGGAGAAGGTAGGCTCTTTTAGTAACCCGAATATTGAAAAAATTATAATGCTTAAACCTGACCTGGTTATCCTTACAGGCATGGAGCAGGAGTATATCAAAGATATATTATCCAGGCTTAAGATAAAATATATAAATGTAGACCCGGCAAATCTCAGTGAACTTATATTCTCTATAGAGAAGTTGGGTAGCGCTACAGGGGCGGGCTCTAAAGCAAAGATGCTCGCGGATAGCATAAGGTCTGTAATCAGCAGGTTAAAGAGGTTTAGTTCCAATATCCCGCAATCCGAAAAACCAAAGATATATATGGAGATATGGCATGACCCCATAATGTGTCCCGGGAAAAACTCATTTGTTGATGATATGATAAAAACCGCGGGCGGCATTAATATAACAGCTGACCTTAACCGGTCTTATTCAAGAATAGATCCTGAGCAGGTGATCTTACGGGATCCGGATATGATAATACTCACTTATATGAAACAGGACGATTGGGTTGAAAAGACTTTTTCGAAAAGGCTTGGCTGGGAAGATGTCAGCGCGATCAAGAAGGGAAGGATCTATGCCGACATCAATCCCGATATTATCTTGCGTCCCGGTCCAAGAATAGCTAAAGGTCTGATCGAATTGCACAAGAGGTTTTATGAAGATTAAGCCATATCAGATTATTCTATTTTTGCTTCTTTCACTTTTCGGAGTGTCCTTATTGTCACTTTTGATCGGAAGTGTTTCAATATCTCCTGCCAGGCTCCTAAGTCCGGCTTTGCGGGGAATACTGTTTTTGAGAATTACCAGGCTTATACTGGCTACAGTGGCAGGGGCAGCGCTGGCTGTTGTAGGCGCTATATTACAAGGCCTTCTCAAAAACCCGTTAGCTGATCCGTATATACTCGGCATATCAAGCGGTTCGGGATTAGGAGCGGTTATTGCTATTCTTTTTGGATTAAATCTCACTTTTTTAGGCAGTCTCTCTTTGCCTCTTTTCGCTTTTTTAGCGGGACTTGTCACTATATTCTTAGTCTATCTGCTTTCGAAAAAAGGCCCGCGCGTAAGTACTGAAGACCTTCTTTTGTCAGGGGTGATTATTACCGCGATGCTTTCCGGAATTATTATGTTTATAGTCTCTGCCACAGAGCAGGAGGGCTTACATAGCGCGCTATGGTGGCTGCTTGGCAATACGCAGATATATGACCTGAAACTTCTTGCTGTAGTAAGCGCGATCTCTGTAATCGGAATAGTTGTAAGTACCTTCTTAGCGAGAAATTTGAATATCATGAGCTTAGGAGAAGAAGAGGCCATTACCATGGGCCTTGATGTCGAGAAGGTAAAACTGATATTTTTTATTATCTCTTCAGTAATGACTGCCGCAATAGTCTCTGTATGCGGAATGATAGGTTTTGTGGGGCTGATAATACCGCATATTGCGAGAAGGATTATCGGCCCGGACCACAGAAGGCTTATACCCGCTTCAGCGTTATGCGGGGGGATATACCTTATATTATGCGATATATTGGCCAGACGGGTTACACAGCCTGTGGAGCTGCCGATAGGTGTAGTGACAGCTATCTGCGGCGCGCCTTTTTTCATATTACTTCTTAGAAGATCAAGGAGGCCAAAGTAGATTTTATGGATTTTTTAAATGTCACAGGCTTAAAGAGTGGTTATAGAAATAATTTGGTGATCAGAGATATATCTTTTAAAATTAAAAAGGGCGAGTTTATCGGTATAATCGGCCCGAATGGAGCGGGCAAGACAACACTCTTAAAGACGCTTTCGCATATAATAAAGCCCATAGCAGGAAGCGTTTTTCTTGAGGGCAGGGACATACATCTGCTAAGTACTCATTTATTTGCCAGGAAATGCGCAATGGTAGGACAGGATTTAATGAGCCTTTTCTCTTTTACGGTTTTGGAGATAGTGCTTATGGGGAGGAATCCCTATCTCGGCCTGTTTAAGCAGGAGCAGAAAGAAGATGTAGAGATAGTGAATAAGGCGTTAGAGCGCACGAATATGAGCCTGCTTAAACAGAGGCCTATAGATGAGTTGAGCGCCGGAGAGAGGCAGCGCGCGCTTATCGCGAAAGCGCTCGTACAGCAGCCACAGCTTCTGCTTCTCGACGAACCGACAGCGCATCTTGATATAGGTTACCAGACAGATATACTCGATCTTATAAAATCATTAAATATTGAGCACCAGCTTACTGTAGTATGCGTATTGCACGATCTCAATCTGGCATCACAATATTGTGATAAGCTGCTCCTTTTAGATGAGGGCAAGATTATCGGTTTTGACACGCCTCAGGAGATTTTAACCAATGATATACTTGAGCAGGCTTTTAAGGCCACATGCATAGTTGATAAAAACATCCTACAGGGAAAGCCCGTAGTCATCCCCTTTTCAAAAAGAGCTTGACAGTTTTTAGATAACATATATAATATAGAAAATTTAATACGCAGGCGAAAAGAGACCTTAATAGGGAAATCCGTGTAAATCGGATACGGTCCCGCCGCTGTAAGTGGAACGAAAGCTATGAGAGGCCACTGGGAATATCCCGGGAAGGCATAGTGAGTAGGTTGAATAAGCCACGAGTCAGAAGACCTACCTGCGTAATAAGAGATAAGAGCCCCGGAGAAGGGCAGATATCTTATATAAAAAGGTAAAGTGAATCAGGGTGCAACCTTTGATGCTTAAATGAGCGTCAAAGGTTTTTTATTTTGTGGAATCATAAGGGTTTCATAAATAAAAACAAACAGAGGGAAACAGCGGTGAAATTCCGTGGCTGTCGCGCAGCGGTTAAAGCCCGAATACCTCAAAAAAAAGGAGGAAATGCGATGCGCAAGACATTTGTAATTGTTGTTGCGGCAATGCTTTTCGCGG
>JAUVHV010000006.1 GCA_030593065.1 Candidatus Omnitrophota bacterium
TGAAAATTTACTGCCAGGCTTGAGCAAAATACCTCTTATCGCCTCACCGAATTTCGTGCTTCCCGGATCCCATATATGCGTTACCTTGTAACCCTTCTTCCTTAAGAAAGTTGTAAGCAGCCTCGATTGAGTAGATTTACCACTTCCTTCAGGGCCTTCAAGCGTAATAAATAGTCCTTTTTTCAAAGCTTTCGCCATAATGTTCCTCTTTTTGTATCTTCTATCGCTATGCCCTTTTTCTGTAATTGCTCTCTTATGGTATCCGCTTTCTTAAAATCTTTATTCTTGCGGGCAATATTTCTCTCTTTGATTTTTAATTCAGCATAATCTGATATTTTTGCCTTTTCCCTTTTAATCGAAGATAAGCCAAAAATACTTGTAAGTTCAATTATTGTATCCAGGGCATGATCAAAACAATCGCTTTCTATTAATACCGGTCCGGATGTATTATCAGTTACTAGTGCCTTTATATTAAAAATGGCGGCTAAAGCGGCCGCTGCATTAAAATCATCATCCATCGATTGAATAAACCGGCTCTTTCGCTTATCTATTTCCCGCATAAATTCCTTGGACTTTTTTGGGCCTTGTCTCTTTTGCCGTTGGCTAGGCCCTTCTCCCCAATCCGGACGATTCATACGCTCAATAAGGCCTTCTATTCTTTTAATAAAAATCTTTAAGCCATTTAAAGCTTGCTTTGCCTCTTCCATCTTCTTTTCTGAAAAATCAATAGAACTTGAATAGTGCGCCTGCAGATAAAATATCTTAAGCGCGTCTACGGGGTATCTCTTTAAAGCATCCTTAATAGTTATAAAGTTACCCATAGACTTTGCCATCTTCTGATTCTCTATTGTCAGGAGCCCATGATGTATCCAGTACTTCGCAAAAGGCTTGCCTGTCCTGGCTTCTGCCTGAGCAATCTCATTCTCATGATGAGGAAATATAAGGTCTCTTCCCCCCGCGTGTATATCTAAGGTATCCACATTTAGAAACTTCTGGCTCATTACAGAACACTCTATGTGCCAGCCCGGCCTCCCTTTTGACCATGGGCTATCCCACCGGGGTTCATTCTCTTTCGACTTTTTCCATAACGCGAAATCGAGCGCATCTTTTTTTTTCTCATCAGGTAATATCCTCACCCCTTCACGCATTTTATCTATATTCTGGCCTGATAATTTGCCGTATTCCTTAAATTTACGCAGATCAAAATATACATCGCCGCCTGCCTCATAGGCATAACCTTTATCAATAAGTACTGCTATATATCTAATCATGTCAGGAATATTCTTTGTAGCCCTGGGCTCTTCGCCATCTTTATCGAGTAGACCCTCACATACACCAAGGCCCTTAAGATCTTCCCTGTAGCTTACAATGTATTTATCTACAAGCTCCCTCCACCCTGTCTTAAGTTCATTTGCGCGGTTGATTATCTTGTCATCGATATCCGTTATATTACGTACAAAATTGACCTTATAACCCTTGTATTCCAGATACCGCCTCATCATATCAAATATATATAGGCTTCGCGCATGGCCGATATGACAATCATCATAAACAGTAACACCGCACGTATAGATATTGACTATTCCCGGACCGATGGGCTCAAACTCTTCTTTTCTCTTTGTAAGTGAATTATATATCTTCATAAGAAAGACTTTCGCGTTTCCCATGTAAGCTACCAAAAATCTGCATGTTACTTGCTCTCAAGCTCTCTGATTCTCTTCTCAAGAGCCTCCATGGACTGCTTGATAGGATCAAGCACATGAGTATGGCTTAATGTACTGTCTATCTTCTTGCCATCCTGCTTGGTTATCCTGCCAGGCACGCCTACTACCGTAGAGTTAGGGGGGACATCATTTAGCACAACCGCGTTAGCACCTATATACGAATTATCTCCTATTGTAATATTACCGAGTATCTTAGCGCCTGTGCCGATTACAACATTATTTTCTACGTTGGGATGGCGTTTTCCCCTCTCTTTTCCTGTTCCTCCGAGAGTAACGCCCTGGAAAAGTGTTACATTATCACCTATGATTGTTGTCTCACCTATTACCACACCCGTACCATGATCTATGAAAAAACCTTTCCCGATATTAGCTCCCGGGTGGATCTCTATACCTGTAAGCGTGCGGCCAACTTGCGATATAATTCTTGGTAAAATAGGTATCCTGGCCTTGAAAAAAAAGTGGGCTATCCTGTAAAGGATTACCGCGTGAAGCCCCGCGTATGTTAATAATACCTCAATATAGTTTGTAGCGGCAGGGTCCCTCTCATATATAGCTTTCAATTCCCTGCGATGCAGAAACGCTATTATAGCTAAAGATATGATTATCAATGTCATTACTATATACATAGCTATCTCCTCCTTATCTATTTTCCACAAGAACAACAGCATAACTTGATATGGTATCAGTGGATGTCTTCTCTGTACTCTTTGCCTTTATATTTATTTTTTCTTTCTCTATGCGCAGGATCTCAGATATAGATATTTGTATCTTTCGCTTGTACTTTTCAAGCCTGGGCTCATCACATACAACAATAGTGTCTATATTTACTATTTTGCACCCCACCGTATCTGCCATAGCTTTATAGGCCCTTTGTAAAAGTATAGCGCTTTTTATATCCTTAAATTCAGCAGCTGTGTCAGGAAAGCAAGTGCCGATATCACCGCCGCCGCATGCGCCTAATATTGCGTCACATATAGCATGCAGGAGTACGTCTCCGTCAGAATAGCCGAGAAGCCCTCTTGCGCAAGGTATCTTGATACCTCCTAAAAAAAGTTCTCTTTTTTCAACAAGCCTGTGGATATCGTATCCTATTCCTATTCGCATACTCATATATTACCTTTACCCCTACCTTTAGCTTTTAGAATCGCCTCTGCTATAAACATATCTTCAGGTGTAGTTATCTTTATATTATTATAACTCCCCTCTACTATCTTTATTTTTCTGCCCATTGCCTCGAGAAGAGCTGTATCATCTGTAAAATGGTCATAACTTTTACGTAATTTTTTATAAGCATCTACGAGTATCTCTCTCTTAAATACCTGGGGCGTCTGCGCCTCCCATAATAGGTGCCTTCTAAGCGTCTTTTTAACAAACTTATTTTTATCCGCCTCTTTTATCGTAGGCTTTACCCTAACAGCGGAAAGGGAAACTCCATATCTTTGGGCTGTGTTCAGGCAAACCCTTATCATAGCAGGTGTTAAGAAAGGGCGCGCGCAATCATGTATAAATACAAAATCTATGTCAGCGCTAATACTTAAGATGCCCTTCCTTACTGAACCTGCACGTGAGCTGCTGCCACATACAACCTCCCTTACCTTCTTAAATCCTTCTCTTTTTATTAATCTCTCTATTTTTGGTATACTCTTTTTTGATGCCGGAATTACTATCTCAGAAATAAGATCAGACTTCTCAAGGGCTATAAGCGGATATAATATAATCTCTCTGCCACAGAGTTTAATAAAAGGCTTCTCTGTCTTTGAGAGCATTCTACTTCCAGTACCCGCGGAAGGGACTATTGCAGCTACTTTTGCCTTGAATAAAATTTTGGATTTTTTCTTATTAGGAATTTGAGCCGCCATTTATAGCCCTTGCAAATATCATGCGCCCTGCCGCAGTCTGTAATATACTGGTTACCGCTACTTTCTTCCTTTGGCCTATGAGCTGTCTTCCGCCTTCAACTACAATCATTGTCCCGTCATCCAGATAACCTATGCCCTGATTATGCTCTTTACCCTCTTTTACAACCTTTACCTCTACCACTTCGCCGGGGAGCATAACAGGCTTGAGAGCGTTACTGAGCTCATTGATATTAAGCACTTGCACGCCCTGCAATTCAGCCACCTTATTAAGATTGTAATCATTTGTAAAGACACGGCCGCTTAATAGCTTTGCCAGCTTTACCAGTTTGGCATCTGTCTCGGCTATATCAGGAAAATCTTCTTCATGTATCTTTACATCCATATTAGTGCTCTTCTGCATCTGGTTCAGGATATCGAGGCCTCTGCGTCCGCGATTCCGTTTCAATGAATCCGAGGAATCCGCTACCTGCTGCAACTCGCTTAACACAAAACGCGGAACTATGAACCTTCCGCCAATAAACCCGGTTTTACAAAGGTCTATTATCCTGCCGTCTATTATAACACTGGTATCTATAATCGTTATATCATCACTCCTATCCTGCCTGGTAAATTTTACATAGGGTATAATAAGGTTGAACTCGTCCTTTCCTCTTATCGCAAGCGTCATGCCAAAATAGCAGAAAATCAAGGTTAGCACTACCTGCATAACGAGCGCCAGCGTCTCATTCATCTGGTTTATAGACTGAAGAATAAAAGAATCTGTTATAAGTTTTGCCATTAAAAGGCCGAATACAAGCCCAAAGACACCCGCGGAAAGCCCGCTTAATGATACCTTCCTCATGCTGAATTCCGCTAGTATTATTATAAGCGATATTAAAAAGCCTATCGCTGCCGCTGATAAAGGCCAGTAAGGATTAAACGTGGTTAGCAATATACCTATTTGATATCCTACTATCGTACTTATTACTACAAAAAATGTTCTAATAAAAGTTAACGTCATCTCTCTTTCTCCTTAAATGAGGGTACCCCTCTTCCTGCTATATTTAGATAAATAACTCCTCAAATGCCTGGGAAACATTACCGACACCTATCAATTCTATTCCCGTAATATTCTTTAAACTCTTATAATCAGATGCGGGAATAATACATTTTTTATAACCTAATCTTTTTGCCTCATTAACCCTTGCCCTTACTTGCGATATTCCGCGCACTTCGGATGTAAGGCCCACTTCTCCCATAATAACTGTATCCTGACGAACAGGCCTCTCCTTGAAACTTGAAGATATAGCAACAGATACAGCCAGATCAGAAGCAGGTTCATTAACCTTGACCCCACCGGCTACGTTTAAGTATATATCCTGATTAGCAAGATTGAGCCCAACATTCTTCTGCAGTCCCGCTATGAGCAGTATCATCCTGTTTAGGTCAAAGCCCATAGAGCGTTGTCTTGCCATGCCGAAACCCGAAGCAGTCACCAGTGCCTGTATCTCCACTAGAAATGGGCGGGTACCTTCAATTACAGTTGTTATAGAGGATCCGGGTAATGGGTTATTTTTATGTAAGATAAAAATACCTGATGGATCTTTCACCTCCTTTAAACCATCCTGTTCCATACTGAATATTCCCACTTCATCTGTTGTGCCAAAACGATTTTTTATAGCCCTTAAGATGCGCAGTGGCGACTCTTTCTGCCCTTCAAAATATATTACGGAATCCACTATATGTTCAAGCACTTTTGGGCCCGCAATAACCCCATCTTTAGTAATATGGCCTATAAAAAATACTGATACACCGATAGATTTCGCAAGCGCGGTCAACATGCCCGCAGACTCTTTTATCTGAGTAACAGTACCCGCATTCTGTGAAAACTGCGGGTTATATACAGTCTGTATAGAATCTATTACAGCCATATAAGGTTTTAGCTCTTTTATATATTTTATAATACGTACAAGATCGGTCTCGTTAACAATGTACAGGTTATCCGAAGAAAGCCCAAGTCTTTTCGCACGAAGCTTTATCTGGCTCAAAGACTCTTCTCCGCTTACATAGAGTACTCTCCTCTCTTTGCTTATTATGTTCGATACCTGCAGCATCAAAGTAGATTTTCCTATACCAGGTTCACCCCCTACGAGTACAGCGCTTCCTTCTACAAGCCCCCCTCCTAATACACGGTCCAATTCACTTATCCGGGTATTCGTCCTTAGTAGGCCTTTCAGCTCTATAGCAGACAACTTTTGCGGAGCATTGGATGATAAAATATCAGCTATTATAGACCTGCTCGCCCTTTCACTATTGTTATCAAAGCTTTCCTCTATGAAAGAATTCCACTTATCGCATTCTGGACATCTGCCAAGCCATTTTGGGCTTTGATATCCGCAACTCTGACATGTAAAGACTGTTTTTGTCTGCATAATTCGGTTTTAGGCTTAGGGTACCTGTTTTAGATCTAGGTTATATTGTTCTTCTGTCTACGTGGGGCCAAAATTGGTTTTTGTAGATTCCACTTTTACGTCCTCTGTCTTTTTCCTTGCGCGTTTAGGCCCGCCGAGTAACTTCCATGGATGGGCCTTGACATCCTTTATAATAGCCTCTATGTCTTTATAAAGCGCGTCATCAAATATCAACCTACCCACTGTTCCATCACCGCTCTTTATCTGCTTGAGTATAGCATCCATTGAATCGATTGCCTTCTCGAGTTTTAAAGCTATATCATAACCCTTCTTCGTTATCTGCTCTACAGAGACAGAATCATACCCCATAATTGTATCTCCATTTGCCATAAACGCTGTACCAGGAGTACCGGGAACAATCTCTACATACTTTTCCCCAATAAGCCCTAAGGTATTAATAATTATCTGCGCGTCCTTTTCTACCTTAGCGTCATTAGTAAGCCAAAGCTTTAGCTTTACAACTGTCTTATTGTCTTTATCCTTAAAAACGCTTGCCTCTTTTACCTCCCCTACTTCAATACCGGCGAGCCTTACCGGAGCTGATCTCTTAACACCGTTAGCAAAACCTAAGGTTGCGTATATATTATATCCCGGCTTAAAAAAGAAATCATTTATCGAGAATGTTATAATCGTAAGAAGAATAAGCCCTATAGATATAAACAAGCCTATCTTAATATCAAACTCCATAGATTTCATGCTACCTCCTATTTAAACTAGTACGTTATGATTAAAACTCTCACCTTCTGTAATAGGCCCTTTGGCAGCACCTGTTATAAACTGCTTTACTGTCAAATTATTCGTATTCTTTATCTCATCCGGGCTGCCTTCCTCAATTATCTTTCCGTCATAAAGCATGGCTATCCTGCTGCCAATCTTATAAGCACTGACCATATCATGGGTAACTACAATAGAGGTAACCTCGAGTTTGTCATGTAACCTGATAATCAACTCATTAACAGCATCTGCCATAATAGGGTCTACCCCTGTCGTAGGCTCATCATAAAGTATTATTTTAGGCCTCATAGCAATAGCCCTCGCAAGGCCCACTCTTTTTCGCATACCACCTGAAAGCTCTGACGGCATCAGTTCCTCTATACCGTATAAACCTACCAGCGAAAGCGCCTCTTTTATCCTCTTTGCTATTGTCTGGGAACCGAGATCCGTATGTTCAATAAGATTAAAACCGACATTCTCAGCTACTGTCAATGAATCAAATAGCGCCGAGCCCTGAAAAAGCATACCAAATGTCATTCTCAAAGCACTTAGAGCGTTACCTGCCATCTTAGTTACATCCTGCCCATCAATTATTACCTGCCCTGTTTCAGGCTTTAATATACCTATAATGTTCTTTAATAAAACACTTTTGCCGCATCCTGAACAACCGATTATTACCTGCGTTACCCCCATACCGATACTCAGATTCAAACCTTTCAGTACCTGGTTATCTCCAAATGTCTTATATAAATTTATCACATCTATCATTTCGCTCTTCTCCCTATTGTCCGATAAAATAGAATAGCGCTGTAATAAGGCAGTCCGCGGCTATTATCAACATAAATGACGTAACAACACTCAATGTTGTAGAACGGCCTACGCCTTCTGCTCCACCAGATGTTCTAAAACCCTCATAACAGCTTATTATAGATATAATTATCGCGAAGATAACACTCTTTAACAAACCCGTATAAAGATCTTTAAGGCCCAACGGGTTAAAAGTCATATTGAGATACATGTTAGAAGCTATGTGAAGTTTAAAAACTCCCACAATATACCCCCCGAACATACCTACAAAATCCGCATAGATTGTAAGGATAGGCAGCATAATAACAAGTGCCAGAAATCGGGGTACAACAAGATATTTTATAGGATTTGTAGCAAGGGTCTCCAGCGCGTCTATCTGCTCAGTAACTTTCATTGTGCCCAGTTCCGCTGTTATAGAAGCCCCGACTCTACCGGCAACAACAAGCGCTGTAAGCACAGGGCCTAACTCTCTTACCATAGAAAGCGCGACAAGGCTCGCTATATACATCTGCGCTGAGATGCGCTGCATCTGATGCGCGCTCTGCAGAGCCAGTACCATACCTGTAAACATCGATGTGAGAAAGACTATCGGCAGAGAGCTGACCCCAACCTTATACATCTGGTCCAACATCTGCCTTTTTCGAAATGGTGGTATGAATATCCAGAAAATTGTCTCTATAAAAAGGATAACCATGCCCCCGATATATCGCATCAATGATTTAAATTTTGCTATAGGCTCATTAAAGCCCTTATTAAAAGACATATCTCTCACCTCCGCTAAAAACTGTATCTTTTTCTAAACCCTAGAAACTCCTCATCCTCTTTTGCCCTAAACTCAAAAATACTCTCATCATCAAGCAGGTCATACTCAAGCTGAAACTCATCCCTCGGCTGATCTATATTATATTTTGTCTCATCACCCATATAAGTCTTATATCCTACCCTGACACCCCCGCTTAACATTTTCTTTAATGAGAACTCATCCTTCTCATCTACCTTTGTTATATCCCAACCCTCCCACTTGATGGTATTGCTATCCGTACTAATCATAATATTCTCCAAAAAGTCCTTACCTCTAATCTGCCTTATATCTACCTCTCCGCTAAGGGTAAGAGACGAATCTCCATATACTATGCGTGAATCATAAATTCTTAAATATGGCCATGTTCCATCCCCATTAATCGACATGGTATCATAATCGATCACATCAAAATGCCCATCATCCACAACAAACTTTATACCTACATTAGGTTTGCTCAGGAGCCCGTTAATCAGAATCTCTCCTGAAAGCTTTCCTGATATGCCCAGGTTCTCTTTATCGGAAATTAAAAAAGGTTTCTCCAGATTGAAATCAGAAAAATTTATCTTTACCTGCGCCTTTCTGGGAGGTTTTATATTAAAATTGCCTGAAGCCGCGACTATATTACCTATTTTAAGATATATAACCCTTATAGACTGCTTATCTATCAGGAACGATGATGCCACCTCATCAATCGGATAATAATTAAATATACTCGCTTCTGTATCTATGTCAATTAGAAAATGTGAGAAAGAACCACGCTTAAATACTACCTTGCCGATAAGATAAACTATATTCGAAAAATCAAACCCGCATATCTTAAGATGCCGGTTTTTAATATCGGCTTTAACAGTACCCCATTTTGAATAATCACCATTTATAAAAATCCTGCCATTATTCGGTATCAGGACCGTATTAAATGCTGCCTTTTCTGTATCAAACTCCGTATCCATAGAAATAATATGATTAATATTTCCCTTTTCAGCTTCAATGCCCAGCCTCGAACCTATATTAAGCACGCCCTTCTCATAAATAAGATAACTATTAAAATGTATATCTTTAACAGACGGCCTTTCTATCTTGCCGCGCACATTCAGATTATCCAAAGAACCCCTTACACCTATTCTTATCTTTTCAAGAAGCGGCTTGTCTTTATCAAAGAACGGCCCTGCCTCTATTGAAAGCTTTAGCCTATAAGGCCGGCTTTCCGTTATAATCTCGCCTTCTATGTAGCTTAAGAGCTGGTCAAATACCCTGAAAGTAATCTTATCCAAAATAATCTTGCCCTGCCTGAGCCTTATTTTACCTTTTATCTGGCGGGATATAAGGGCGTTGTTCTCCAGCCTCAAAGAACCTTTTCCCAGTGTCATCACAGTTTCGATTTTATCTGTTGCCGACTTTTTTCCTGACATAATATCGAACAGGGAGTACTCTAATCTTGCTATATCAAAATCGAGACTGTACTTTCCAAAATCAAATCTTAAACCCTTAAAGATTATCTTCTTAAACGGGTTCCCGCTTATCGCTCTTATGCTTACATCGGCCCCTGTCATATCAGAGAATGACTCCTCCAGGTTTTCCTTAAACATAGACCTGAATCTATCCTGCCTGGTATATATAAGAAAGAACATTAATGAAACAATAAGAACAATCACCAGTATTATTATGATACCTACTCTCTTGCGAAGCAATGTAGCACCTTTAATCAACTCTTATCAAACGTGAGATGGTTTTGAGAAAAACCGACCTTTATATTTTTGATATTCCTGAAATTCCCTTTTATTATCTCTTCCGCTAAAGGGTCTTCTAAAAAACTCCGAATAGTCCGCTTTAAAGGACGTGCACCATAAATAGGGTCAAAACCTTTTTCAATAATAAACGCCTTAGCTTCCTTTGTGAGCTCCAGGTTAATACCGTGTTCAGAGAGCCTCTTTATTACCCCTGTGGTCTCTATCTCGAGTATCTTTTCCAGTTGGTTCTTCGCAAGCATGTGAAAAACTATTGTATCATCAACCCTGTTTAAAAATTCCGGCTTAAAGACCTTCTTTGTTGCCTCTATCAGCCTCTCTTTGATATCCTCAAATGACTGGCCTTCATCCTTAGGCTTAAAACCGAGCGCACCCTGTTTTTTCCAGAGGTCAGCGCCTATATTTGAAGTCATGATAATAATTGTATTTTTGAAATCGACTTTTCTGCCAAAGCTGTCTGTAAGCCTGCCTTCCTCAAATATCTGCAATAATAGATTAAATACATCCGGATGAGCTTTTTCAATTTCATCAAAAAGGACCACGGAATAAGGCCTTCTCCTTACTTTTTCAGTAAGCTGTCCTCCTTCGTCATAACCGACATATCCCGGAGGAGCGCCCACAAGCCTTGACACATTGAACTTTTCCATATATTCAGACATATCAAGCTGTATCATAGCATCCTCATCACCAAACATAAAATCTGCCAATACCTTTGCGAGCAACGTCTTTCCAACACCTGTTGGCCCTAAAAATATAAATGAACCAATAGGCCTGCGAGGATCCTTTAAACCTGCTCTTGACCGTCTTACCGCATGCGCTATAGCCTTGATAGCTTCATCCTGTCCTATTACCCTCTCATGAAGCACTTCTTCCATCTTGAGAAGCCGCTCTGATTCACCCTCTTCCAGTCTTAATAACGGTATGCCGGTCCACTTTGATATTATATGCGCGATCTCATCAGAGCTAATCTCAGGTATCTGCTCCATGCTCTTCTCTTTCCACGCGTTACGCTGCTTTTCAAGTTCAATCTTCGTGTTTCTTTCCGTATCTCTGCACTTGGCAGCTTTTTCAAAATCCTGCGCTCTTACAGCGCTCTCTTTATCCTTACGGCATTCTTCTATATCTGCTTCAAGCTTTTTAAGATTTGGGGGTGCGGTCATTACGTTTAAGCGCGCACGCGAACCAGCTTCATCTATAACATCTATAGCCTTATCAGGTAAGAATCTATCTGATAGATATCTATCAGACATCTTTGCCGCGGCATCTATCGCTTCATCTGTAATCTTGATCTTATGATGAGACTCATATCTCTCCCTGAGCCCCTTAAGGATCGCGACTGTCTCATCAACACTGGGGGGCTCTACCATAATCGTTTGGAATCTTCTCTCCAGCGCGGCATCCTTCTCAATGAATTTACGATACTCATCAAGCGTAGTAGCGCCGACACACTGTATCTCCCCTCTTGATAACGCGGGCTTTAATATATTAGCGGCATCTATCGCTCCTTCGGCTCCACCCGCGCCAACCAATGTATGCAACTCATCTATAAAGACGATTATGTTTTCTGAACGTTTTATCTCATCCATAACTGTCTTTATTCTCTCCTCAAACTGTCCACGATACTTTGTTCCAGCTACCATAAGAGCCAGATCGAGAGCAATAACTCTTTTCCCTTTCAATGTCTCAGGTACGTCAGCGGCAATAATCTTCTGCGCAAGCCCTTCTACAATAGCTGTTTTACCTACTCCGGCTTCTCCTAAAAGCACGGGATTATTTTTTGTACGGCGGCTTAATATCTGTATAACACGCTCAATCTCATCTGCTCTTCCAATAACAGGGTCGAGTTTTCCATCTCTTGCTAATTGTGTAAGTTCTCTGCCAAAAGCATCGAGGGCAGGAGTCTTACTCTTCTCAGGGCCGATACTTGGCGCCTGGCCCGGAGTAACAGAACCTAAAAGAGCCATGATTTCATTTCGTACGCGTGCCAGATCCAGGCCTAAATTAAGTAACACCTGTGAAGCAACCCCCTCAGACTCCCTTATAAGGCCGAGTAAAAGATGTTCTGTACCTATATAATTATGCCCTAAATGACGCGCCTCATCCATTGCAAGCTCGATAACCTTTTTTGCTTTTGGAGTAAAAGGTATATCTCCGGAAATTACGGTAGAAGGCCCTGTCTGGACAAGCTTCTCCACTTCAAGCCTTATCATATCAAGAGAAAGGCCTAAATTCTGCAATACAGCTGATGCTACCCCTTCTCCTTCTTTGACAAGCCCAAGAAGCAAGTGTTCAGTGCCGATATGGTTATGGTTAAACCTCTTCGCCTCTTCTTTTGCCAGGATTACTACTTTTCTGGCTCTTTCTGTAAACCTGTTAAACATTATTGTTACCCCCTCATTTTAATTTTTCACGTATAAGCTCTGCTCTTTTAATATCTCTTTCTGAAGAAGACAATTCTACGCAAGCCTGCTTCTGGAGATGAGCCGGTTGTATAAGCATGAGCAACTCGTTAAGTTTATGTATATCAAGCTTTTTGACTACACCAAGGCCTATGCCAAGCCTCACAAGTGATAATAGATCAATAGTTTCACTGCTTGTAATAATATGTGCCGCTTCAAGCGTTGCGCAAGCCCTCGATATTTTATCTTCAATGATATCTTTTTTTCTCACCTTTAAAAAACGCCTTGATCCTCTTTCCTGAGACACGATCTGTCTTATAATTCTGGTCAGATTGTCAATAATCTCTTCTTCGCCCCTGCCCATAGTAACCTGATTTGATATCTGGAAAAAATTACCTGCTGCTGCGGTACCTTCTCCAAAAAATCCACGCACTGTAAGCCCTAACTTAGAGAGATCATTGATTAAATTGTTTATCTGGCTTGTAATCACTATCGCGGGAAGATGCATCATTACAGAGGCCCTTAAACCTGTTCCGGTATTTGTTGGACATGCTGTAAGATAGCCCCATTCATCAGAATAAGCAAATTTAAGTTTTTTCTCAAGGCTGTTCTCGATACTTGTCATTATCTTCCATGCATCGTTAAGAACCAGGCCTGATTGTATAACCTGCAGCCTTAGATGGTCTTCCTCGTTTACCATAATACTGACTATCTCCCTGTTACCTATAAAGACAGTCTTGTATTTTGTATTCACCGCGTGTTCCCGGCTTATAAGGTGCCTCTCTATAAGAAACTGGCTGTTAAGCAGGCTTAAACTTGCCATATCGACATAAAGAGAATCTTTCATATAATTATCCGAAAATATAGCCTGCTTAGAGATCTTCATTACTCTCTCTTTTGTCTCTGGATCTGACCAGTCAACAAACTTCAACCCATTGATATTTCTAGCCAGCCTGATCCTGCTTGATATAACTATATCTGATTCAGCACCAGTTCCTTTAAGCCATTCACTTGTCTGATTGATTAGATCATTAAATTTCATCTTAATTTATCCGGGGAATTACGCTTATCTTCAAAGGCTCTTATCTTATCGCGTAAAACCGCTGCCTCTTCAAATTCTTCCAGCTCAATAACTTTGGCCAGGCGAGCCTTCAATTCCTGCAAATTATCTTTATTTATATCAGGTTTAGGCACATCTTTGATTATCACAGGTTTAAGAGCAGATGGTTTTTTAGGCTCTTTACCCGCACGATATGATACACCGTGGATCTTTTTGAACAAAGGGTAGAGAGCCCTTTTGAACGCTTCATAACAACCGGCACAACCAAACCGTCCCATTTTTTTAAAATTATTATAACTCATACCGCAACTTGGGCATTTTATATTGATACGCTTCTTTTTAGGGATCATATCATGAGGAAGATCCACCAGGCCTGAAAGCAGGTCGGCTATGCCAAAATGCTGCTGCATCTGAGCGCCTTTTGCCTCTGCGCATTCCTCACAGATATGGAGCTCGCTCACTTCATCATTTATCACTTCTGTAAGATGAACCGTAGCTTCTCTCTTTTTACATATTTCACATAACATAATAGCTTCCTTTTAAGGGGTCAGGTCTTAACATCGTGACTTAACTCAGTTTTGTTCCACAGGTTTTTGTGAGTTCCTTAAACTCCTGAAGAAATATAGCCGTTGTTTTTCCCGGTAAGCCGGTGCCAACCTTTTTTCCATCAACTTTTACAACAGGTATAAGCTCTGCCGCGGTACCTGTTAAAAAACATTCATCTGCCGTATATATCCTGTTACGCTTAAAAGGCACCTGCGTCAGCTTGATCTTCTTTTTCTTAGCTATGCCGATTACCATCTCACGTGTTACACCCATCAGTATGCCAACAGACGCCGGAGGTGTATAGACCACATTATTTTTTACTATAAATATATTATCGCCTGTACACTCTGTCACATAACCTTTGGTGTTTAGCATAATAGCTTCTTCGTGCCCACCATTCACAGCTTCTATCTTTGCCAGAATATTATTAAGATAATTTAAGGATTTTATACCAGGATGCAATGTCTCTATGGGATTCTGTTGTGTACGAGCGGTAATTATGCTCAACCCCGCATCGTAAAACTTACGCGGGTATAACATGATCTTATCAGCTATAATAATAACACGCGCGTTGCCCTTGCATTTGCGCGGATCCAGGCCAAGATCGCCCTCGCCTCGTGTAACTATAAGCCTCACATACCCGTCTACAAGTCTGTTCTTTTTTAACGCGGCGCATACTGCCTTTATCATTTCTTTCCTGGTAATAGGAATTTTTAGCGTAATCGCAGCCGCAGATTTATATAGGCGGTCAATATGTTTCTCTAAGCAGAATACCAGCCTGTTGTACGAACGTATCCCCTCAAAGACTCCATCACCATATAAAAGCCCGTGATCAAGTACAGAGACCTTAGCGTCTTTTTTATTATAAAACTTACCATCAATATATATCTTTAATGGCATAGCATTCTCCCTATTTTATCTTTCCATCCTCAATATGCAGAATGCGGTCAGCGAAACCTGCCACTTTCTCATTATGTGTAACTATCAAAAAAGTCTGTTTCATCTTTTTGTTCAAATCCCTTATAAGCTTTAATATAATCCCTGTGTTTTCTGAATCAAGATTTCCCGTGGGTTCATCGCAAAATACTACATCAGGATCATTTATCAAAGCTCTGGCAATAGCTACTCTTTGAGCCTCTCCGCCAGATAACTGTGAAGGTTTATGATCCGCCCTTCTCTTTATCTTGACACGTTCAAGCAGGGTTTTTGCTTTATCTGAAAAATTATTTATCCGGTCGCCGCGCTTTCGGTTAATCATCGCGGGCATCATGATATTTTCAAGCGCGCTGAATTCAGGCAACAGATAATAGAACTGAAAAACAAAACCTATTCTCCTGTTCCTTATAAACGATCTCTTGCTATCTGAAAGGCTGTAAAGATCTATACCATCAAAGACAACACTACCTTTGTGCGGCCTGTCCAGGCCCGCAAGTATATGCAGTAATGTTGATTTACCTGCCCCGGAAGGGCCTACTATAGCTACTATCTCACTCTTTTTTATTGAAAGCCCTATCCCCTTTAACACCTCAAAACTTTTATTGCCGTTTACATATCTCTTACATATATTATCCGCTCTTAACAACATCTACTCATACCTCAACGCGTCTACGGGATCAAGCCGGGCTGCCTGATATGCCGGATATATTGACGCTATGAAACTTATAAGAAACGCCACTATGACAATTGAAACTGAATCCGCGATATCTATTTTTATTGGGAGATAATTTATACCATAATATATATTTTTAGGCAATATCGAAAACCGGAATTTATCAAGCAACAGAGACAACCCTATGCCAACCATGGCTCCTGATATTACGCCTATGAGCCCTATAATAATCCCCTGAAAAGAGAATATTACCATTATTCTGTTTCTCGTTGTGCCAATCGCCTTTAAGATACCGATATCCTTTCTCTTCTCAGTAACCATCACTGTAAGGGTACTGACAATATTCAAAGCCGCAACTATAACAATAAGCGTCAATATTATAAACATTGCCAATTTCTCAAGCCTTAACGCTGAAAAGAGATTTCGGTTAAGATCCATCCATGTCCTTACAGAATACGAGACAGGAAGCATCTCTTTAAGTTTTTCCTTTACAACAACTGCGATACCACTATCATTGAGTTCAACGCCAATGCCATTAGCGCGCGTTTCGGTGCCGAATATAGCCGAGGCTGTCTCAAGGTTTACATACGCGAGATTAAGATCATACTCATACATTCCGGAATTGAATATCCCTGAAACCTTAAATTTTTTAGGCCTTGCCACTACAGAGGTTATCAACTCCAGCTCGTCTCCTATAAAAGCGCCTAAGGTGATTGAAAGCTCATTACCAATTATGATATCCTCTTTACCGAGCTTAACGCTGCCTGTATATATATGAGCCCTTATTTTCGATATATCTGTAGAATTGTTTAAATCCACGCTCCGTACCATAACCCCCTGGGCTCTTGTACGAAACTTGAGTACCCCCTGGCCCCATATAAACGGGTAAGAACCTTTAACATCAGCTAAACCATCTATCTTTTCAATGAGCTGTTTATACTGCTCCGGAGCGATGCCGTCTTGCTTTCCGATCATAATATAGGGGCTCTGGCCGATAATCCTTTTCTCAAGCTCATTGCCAAAACCATTCATTACCGCGAGAACTATTATAAGAGAGGCTACTCCTACTGTTATGCCCAATATCGACACAAACCCCATAAAAGATATAAGGTGTTTTCTTTTTTTTGAAAAAAGGTACCTTAGGGCTATTGTTATCTCGTATCTCATGATTTAAGTTGTGGAAAAAGTATTACATCGCGTATAGATTCCTGACCAGTAAGAATCATAACTAATCTATCGATACCAATACCCAATCCCGCGGTAGGCGGCATACCATGCTCTAAGGCGCGGATATAATCAGAATCAATAACATCCGTGGTATCCTTATCAAACTCAAGCTGCATCTTGAACCTTTTTTCCTGCTCTATCGGGTCATTAAGCTCGGAATAGGCATTCGCGATCTCCATCCCGCCCATATAAAGTTCGAACCTTTCGGAAATAGCGGAATTATTATCACAGGTTTTCGCTAAGGGGCAAAGTTCTGTAAAATAGTCTGTAACAAACACTGGTTTTCCTTTATCAGACTTTGGTTCTATAATATCCGCCACTATATTAATAAGTTTAGTCTTGCTCAATTTATTGCCTTCGAGTTTTATGCCTTTCTGCTCAAGCTTCGCTGCCCATTTATCAGCGTCGTCTTTTGTGGAAATACCGTAAAGCTCCTTCATCATATCAGCAAAAGATACTCTTTCCCATGGAGGCTCTAAATCTATGCTCTTGCCCTTATATTCTATAATAGTTTTACCGATTATCTCCTTAGCAAGCCCGCAGACAAGTTCTTCTGTCAAATTCATAAGATCGTTATAATCAGAATACGCAGTATAGGCCTCCAGCATAGTAAATTCGGGATTATGCCTTGGAGATACGCCCTCATTCCTGAATGACTTATTTATCTCATAGACCTTTTCAATGCCTCCGACAAGCAATCTCTTAAGATAGAGTTCAGGGGCTATTCTCAGATAAAGGTCTTTATCATAAACATTATGATGAGTCTTGAAAGGCTTTCCAGCGGCACCTCCCGCTATAGGCTGAAGCATGGGCGTTTCAACCTCGATATAACCCCTCTCATCAAAAAATCTCCTTATGCTGCTTATAATCCTGCTTCTTGTTATGAATACCTCTTTTGCCTCATCATTTGATATAAGGTCAAGATATCGCTGCCTATAACGAATCTCAATATCTTTTAAGCCGTGCCATTTCTCAGGTAAAGGCCGCATAGATTTAGCAAGCATAATAAATGAAGTTACTCTTACAGTTGTCTCTCCGGTTCTTGTCTTAAAAAGCTCACCTTCAGCGCCTATTATATCCCCTATATCTAGCAACTCTTTTAATGCCCAGGCCTCTTCGCTCACATTATCCTTTTTGATATACAGCTGCATCTTTGCAGTATGATCTTTGATATCGCAAAAGAGGCTCTTTCCATGCTCTCTTAAATTCATAAGCCTGCCGGCAACTTTTATAAGGCCGCTCTCTTTGTTATCACCTTTTTCAAAATCAGACTTGAGATTTAAGAGTGTATTGGATTTTTCAAACCGGCTGCCAAATGGCTTTGCCCCTCTCGCCTTTAAAGCTTTCGCTTTATCGCGCCTAATATTCAATATATCTTCAGACATTATATAACCCTTTCCACTCATATATTAATCTAATTATTATATATAAACTATATAACTATGTCAATTAGAAAAGGGACTTTCTGGCAGTGAGCAGAGCAGGCATCTTAATATTGAATATTTATTATCTTGTAAAACAGGCTGATACTTCTTATAATATAAGCCATGAATAGAACTTATATAAATAGGGTTATAATAGCAATTGCCATAATGATAACGCTCCTGTCGTTATCATCCCTGCTCATCTTCTATTTAAACCATACCTTTATACCAATACGATTGAAAAGTTTCGTTATTGAAAAATTAACAGAATATACCGGGCATACCGTCACAATAGATTCTTTAAAATTCAGCCTGAAAAAGGGCTTTATATTAAAAGGGATAAAAATACATGAGAGCTTAGAAGAAAAAGATGCCCTGCTCTTTAAAACCGATTCTGCCGCCTTCCGCCTATTCCTTATACCATCTCTTAGAAAACAACGTGTAATAATACCATCTATAAACCTGTCAGGGGCATATCTTAATCTGGAGAGATTCTCTGACGGGAGCTGGAACATATCACCCCTGTTCCAAGGCATGCCTGATGATAATAAGGACTCACGATTTTCTGTTATCCTAAAGGAGTTCTCATTTGATAATAGTAAGCTCCTGCTAAAAGACAATTACCCAAAAAGAACCATAAGCAAAGAGATAACCTCCCTTACAGGAAATATCGGGCTTTCTCTGCCAGATAAGCTCAGCATCAGATGCAGTGGAAAGATTGATAAGAGTGCTGTATATATCTCCGCTAAATACGGAATCAAACAGAAAGAACTTTTCGCTGAACTTAAGACTGAGAATTTGAAGATAGATGATTACGCAGGTGCCTACCTTCCCATCGGTATTGGGCTTATACACACAGGCATAGCCACAACCTCTATCAAGGCAAAGATATCCTCATTTAAAACCATACAAGCAGACGGCACTATCGCTATTAAAGGCTTAAGCGCGAAAATTAAAGGGACAGGCTTAACCGGTAATTACAAATTTGAAGGAGACGCGAAATTTGACATAGAAGACCCGTCTAAAATGAGATATTCATTGAAAATTGAAATTGATGACACAGAGATATCAAATAGCATAAAACTGTTTGATAACATAACCGATATAAATGGCGCTCTAAATCTTACAGAAAAAGCCTGGGCAACAAAGAATCTCTCCTGCCTCTTTTATGGCTCTGCTCTAAATTTAGACGGCAAAGTAGAGATGCCGCATGAGGATTTCGTTGTCAAGGTAAATTTACGCTCAACCCTTTCTCTGGAAAACCTATCTGAGGATATCGGTACCGTGATAGAAAGCGGCGAAGCCAAAACCGACGCAAAGCTTATATATAAAAAAGACGGCTCTTACAAAATAGGCGGTACCTCTGATATAAAGGGACTGCGGCTTCGCCAAAAAAAGATCCTATTAAGCGGCGACTTCTTAATAAATGGAGAATCGACAGGTATGGCCGGGGATTGGCAATCCTTAAAATATAAAGGCATAATCGATTTTAATAATGTGGAAATAAAAGGCGTGGATCTCTTACCGTTTATATCCAAAGCCGCGGGCCAGGCTTCATTTACCACAAAGTCTATCGCTATAAAAAAACTTACTGGTATTGCTGCCGGAACAGAGATGCTACTTAATGGAAACCTCGATTTCAGGAAAGAACAGCCTGAAATACTTCTGCACTTAGAGACTGAAGAGCTTTCAGTCTCAAGGCTCATCTCCACTCTTCCTGAGAAAATAAGAACCAGATTTAAAGATATAAGCGCTGAAGGAATCTCTTATTTAAATATCGATTTTAAAGGGGTGGCCGGCAAGCCGGAGACCTATGATTACACAGGCAATATATTATTAAATCAGGGGTCGCTCAACCTCAAACATTGGCCGTATAGTATATCCAATATAGATTGCGACATAGATTTTAAAGATCAGCAGATCGTATGGAAAGACCTTACCTTTACTATAAAAAACGAACAATATACTTCCCATGGAAAACTTACCAATTTTACTGAACCTTCTATATCAGCGAATATAAGATCGGATATCTTAAACGCGGTATGTGAAACAGAGACCGATGAAAACGGCGTGACTTCTATATCCAGGCTTGACGGAAAATACAAAAACTCTTCCTTCTCGTTTAAGGGCCTGATAAAGGATATAAAAACTACTTATGTGGATATAAATGGGGATATATACTTTGACCTAAAAGACGCTCCTTATATATTCCCGCAAAAGGGCCGGATGCTGAAAAGCTTAAAACCTGTTGGAACAATAAAACTTGCAATTGATATGAAAGGCCCTCTAAAAGAGCCTACCAAATGGGCCCTCTTTGCCCAGGGCTGGTCAAAGGCCATAGGCCTGGCCGGTTTTACGCTAAAAGACTTTTATATGGACTATCGAATGAAGGATAGTTTTATTGATATACCGGTATTTTCTGTGTATAGTTATGGGGGAGTTATAAATATAAGTTCACGCGCTAATTTGAAGACCGAGGAATGCCCCTTTATTGTTAATATGGATATAAAAGATGTTAACCTGCGTGGATTAATAAAAGATACTAAAGATAAGGATAAAAAAATAAAGGGAATGTTTGCTTCAAGGGCAGTCTTAAACGGTTATCTTAATAAAAAAGATTCTTTACAAGGCAATGGCTGGCTGCAGGTCTCCGATGGTTACCTTTGGGAATTTCCCGTACTCCATGGAATAATGGATATCATACTTATGGTGCCCCCTGAAAATATAGTATTAACCGATGCCTTTGGGAATTTCGCTATAGATAACAATAGGGTATATACAAAAGATTTCAAAATGCTCTCAAGAGCCGCTTCACTCCTCTGGGTCGGTTCAATAGGATTTGACTCAACACTCGATTTCAATATTACCGGAAGGTTCGCGGAAAATGTTATCAAACGGACAACAGAGCCTGGTAGAATCGCGGACGCGATATTGCATCAAGCTGGTAATCTTATAATGGAGGTAAGGCTTTCGGGCACGCTTAAGGAACCGATATACAAAATAGTTCCTTTCCCGTTAAAAAGGATCTTTCAGGAAAAAGTTGTAGACTGGATTAATGATATCTTTGGAAATATCGGAGAATAGCTAGCTTTACTTCTATCAGGGCAAGGCCTCTATGGCTTATACGGTCTTTTGTCGCGGGCTTAAGCTGGGCAAAGGTCTTGTTAAAACCTTCAGGTATAAAGACAGGGTCATAGCCAAATCCTTCAATACCTTTTTCGCCTAAAGTTATACTGCCCTCGACTTTCCCCTCTACCATCTTTATAACCTTGCTGCCCTTTGAAAGGCATATAGCACAACGAAAGCGCGCTCTTCTCTGCCTGCCCTTAAAGTCTTTCATCTCCTTAAGCAGCTTCCTGATATTCTTACTATCATCCTGTGATATTCCTGCATAGCGCGCGGAATATATACCCGGCCTATTGCCAAGTGCCGGAACCTCAAGGCCTGAATCATCAGCCATAACCAGCTTATCTATTTTTTTAGATATCTCTATTGCTTTTTTTCTGGCATTCGCCTTGAATGTATCTTTGTCTTCTTTTACTTTTGGAAGGCCTTGAAAACTATCCATGTCAAGGATCCTTATACCCCGGCCCTTAAGCAGCCTTTTTAATTCAGCAAGTTTCTTCTTATTCCCTGTTGCTAATACAATAGTATGGGGGTCAAGCCTTAACATTGTGACTTAAGCCTTTTTGTTTTTAAATATATTTTTAAATATGCTCCTGCCCTTTGCGTCTATAGCTACTATTACCGGAAAATCCTCAACATAAAACTCATATACCGCTTCAGGGCCCAGATCGCTATACGCGATTATTTTTGCCTCTTTTATCCTCTTTGAAAGATATGCCCCCGCTCCGCCAACAGCCACAAGATATACTGCTTTATATCTTTTAACAGCTTCTATTACATCCGGGGATCGCCTTCCCTTTCCTATTGTACCTGCTAATCCCATCTTTAATAATTGGGGCGTAAAGCTATCCATGCGTTTTGATGTTGTAGGCCCGCATGAACCTATCTTAGCGCCCGGAGCAGCCGGTGTCGGCCCGCAATAATATATAAGATTATTCATTAGATCAATAGGCAACGGCTTATTTTTTTTAAGAGCGTTGTCAAATCTCTTATGCGCCGCATCGCGAGCAGCATAAAGTTTACCGCATAAAAGCAGTTCATCGCCTGCTCGAAGTTTAACTCTTACATCCTTAATTAATGGTAGATATATTCTCTTCATATTTTACGTACCCCAATAAATAAAGTTATTCCATTGATTATCGATTATTCGGCCGATTATTGATAATTTTATATTATTACTTTTATATTAAGTTTCAAATTTAGTTCTTGGTAAGCCTGATTGACGAATAATTGATTGCAGCGTTCCAATCCGTATTTCTTTATGATTGGGAATTGGAACAGTAGTTGTTCCTTCGGATGTTTGTTTTTGCATTACAATATGGCTTCCGTGTTGCCGTATTTCACTAAAGCCACGCTTAGCGAGAATTTTACATATATCCCGGCCTGAAAGAATGCGTAATTTACCCAACAGCCACCTCTAATTGAGTTACGTAAACTTCCTCATGAAGCTTGCCTTGGATTTCCTGTGGGGAAGCGGTTTCTAAAAATAATTGTAGCGCTTCAATCAAATTTACACGAGCTTCTTCTATAGTACTACCTTGGCTTGCGACATCTAATTCAGGGCATAATGAAACATAACCCTCGCCTTCTCGTTCTATAACGGCTGTTAATTGGTATTTCATTTTATTCTCTGCCTCCTTAATTTGTATTTATTGTAACATAAAATTAGGCAAATAGCACAACTATTTCTAGGAGAGTAATTTTGTCCGTTTATTTACCCGTTTATTGATAATAATAATACCATGGGTATGGTTAGGCATAATAATGTATTCGTCTAATTCAATATTATTATATTCATTCGGTATGTTATTCCATTGATTATCGATTTGATTTTCTGGTTAATAATTCTTGCATTTTATTTATCTCTAACGCCCGAAGGGCGGCGGTTACAGTCCGCTGGATTGCCTGGTTATAGGTTTTAATTTTTTGTATATTTTGTCACATCCTGTAGGGGTCAGGCATGCCTGACTCGTTACCTTATAATTTTTGATATTGTTTTCGTCGTCATCCCATTTTAAAGGATTATTTATTATGTATTCACGGGTATTTTTCAACGATTCTTCGGTACGAATAACGTGATCGTAGAACAATCTCTGCCATTTAAACGGCCCTCCATCGTTTAAATGGTTTATCCGTTTCGTTACGGCAGATTTATATGATCCTGTTATCGCAGATAAATTATTATCGTGGCGGACATGCTCGTCCCCTACAGGATTATTGATTATAATTATTCCGTGGACATGATTCGGCATAACAATGAATTCATCTGATTCAACATCAGGATAATGATCAGGTATTTCTTTCCAGGTCTTTTCAGCGATCCTGCCATATTTGTTCAAAAACATCCGGTTATCTTCAATATAACCGAACAATTCCTTGCGGTTGTATGTGCAGATCGTTACATGATAATACCCTGGTTCAGAATAATCATACCCTTTTAATCTGATTGGTTTTCGTTTTGGGAATTTTGTCATCTTTGTTTATTGTTCTTATAACGTTTGAGCTCAGCAGTTTTTACGGAACGCAACGGAGTAAAAATCCAGTGCGGTGATTTGTTATAGGTTTTTATCTACCCGGAATTTTGCATCTGCTTATAAAAAGAGTAAGATATCCACAGATACCTGTAATGCCCCAAACAAAAAGAAATATTAGCAATATTGCTCTTCCAGAACTAATGTTGTTCATTTCTGTTGGTGTTGGAAAAAGATACACGCAAAGATAAAGAGTGATAAAACCAGATATGGTAGCAAACATTTTAAATAAAAAATCTTGCGCATAAAAAATAAAAAATCTTTCATATTTTTTTGTTGGGCTCGCTATATAATGCTTTCCTTGCTCGTATAATACTTTATGTTCGATAATACCACGAATGGCATAAAATAAGCTTAGAACTATAGCAAAGGTCCAGTACCACCAACGTATTGTTGTGATAATTTCAGGGATATACATTTTTCTCCTTTTATTTTTTCCTATAACGTTTGAACTCACCTGCTGGTAGCCGACGCCGAATAGCGGCGGGTAACAGTCAGTGTGAAGCGAATTGTTATACGTTTTTTATTCATCTTGTCATTGATTCTGCAAGACAATGAATAACTTCTTTCCCATCCTCATATGCTTGAACAACTTCGTTATAAGTAGTTATTGAATTGATTTTTCCTTCATGGGCAAAGTCATTGCGCCACGTGATTAAATTTGCATAAGAACTTCTAATATCACGGTGATTTAATAATAAATAATCTCGACATTTTTTTTCAATGTTCTTTTGGAATTTAACATTGTATTTATTGCCAAATTTACTAATATAAATTTCTTTAATGACTTTTAATTTTATTCTTCCATTAATTCTATTAAAATATGATTGGGTAAAATGACCAAATACTTTATGCTTCTTGCGCGCAAATTCGATAAATATTTCTTTTAAGGCTAATTCATACACAGTTACAGCAGCGACAGATACAAAGCCAACATATTTTGCAGTAAGTATGGGATTTGTAATTGTTGGCACTATACCATTTAGATGCTTAATAATATCATTAGCATGTAGAAAGTGATCAGAGTAAGCCATTTTTTACCCTATCATTTTTTTTGCAACTATATCTATTCGCTCAGTTACTGTTTTCGTGTCTGTGGTGTTGTATTGAGTATATTCATTAAATTTTTCATCTTTACGCAATTCAAGATACCTTGATTTTATGTTTATAGAATCTAATTTTCGATAATTTTCGATTAAAACACTCATAACTGAATCAAGAGCAGATACATTTAATGGTCCTCTTAAATGAAATGGTTTCTCTCCAATTTCATTAACAACAATTTTTGTAACTGTTGAAAAAACATTGAAAAAATTTGTAGCTTTTTTTGTTTCGCCAGAATTGTGCTTTATCATTGCCTTATTAAGAAATTCTTTCATTGGCTTTTCATATTTACTACCAGCCCCAACAAGTGAAAATATTCTTAGAAGTAGCTCTATATCTTTTTGATGCTTATCTATGTATGGTTTCCCAAGTATTTTTCTCCAGCTTTTGTCTTTGTTTGCATTTTTAAGAAGTTTATTAAATCCTCCTCTAAACACACAATTACGTATTTCTTGAGGCTTTAATGGTGTTCCTCCTGTGTTTAACCTTTCAAAAATATGATAAGCACTTGTGCTCTCTCCTATTGGATTAAGCTGCCGTATGTTTACAGCTCTCAACACTGCCTGCTTCAGCTTTCTTTGTTGTCCTTCGTCTAAATCCTCAAATCTCATATTGTAATATGGGCTATTTTCATTAAGCCCAGACAATCGAAATACTTTACGCTTACCCTGTGTACTTTCTTTACCAAAGTAGCCTTCAAAGAAAAAGACAACACTTAAAATTCTTTGCTGGCCATCAATAACAAGATTTTTGTTATTTTCGTCAATATAAAAAAAGACTGGCGGGACTGGGAGACCGCATAGAAATGAATCTATTAATAAGCTTGATTGCTTAATAGACCATACAAACTCTCGTTGATAATCTGGAATAATAATATCTTTATCCTTCCACATTTGAGCAATACCAGTAAGAGTGAAGTCTGATGGATAACTTGCAATATCATAATTAACTGTGACAGTTTCTTCATCTTGTTCTTCCTCTATAACCAGATCATCTTCAAATTTTTTTTCTATCATGATTTCCTCCTGATTAGTATTATTTTTTCTCATAACGCCTGAGCTCAGTGGTTGGAAACGCGCAGCGTTTACAATCCGCTGTAGCGAATTGTTAGAGATTCAATTATAGTTTGGTAAAATTGATTGTATCCATTCTTTTAAAGGATCCAATCGCAAAATTACTCCATAACGGATAATTTCAGAAATTCTTTCTCTCGTTTTTACTTCTTTTTCCTCGTACTCCTCAAAGCTTGATACGACAACCTCACTTTTTATTGTTCCGATAGCCATTCCAATAACGGTATCATCTTTATTTGCAAAAAATGCAGGGCCACCACTAGTCCCTTTAGGAATCGGAACCGATAACTCAAGAGCTTTCGATTCATATTTCCCATCTGAATATGTGAAATCTCTTTGAATAATTCCGCCTATGACTCGACCTGGACTGCCCGATTTATCCCAATCAATATTCATCCCAAAGCAATGTATTTGGCTACCATATGCAAAATTTTGTTCTGATAGCTTGAACTTTTCAAATATTTCAGGTATTTCTCCCTTGACTTCCAATACTGCGATATCAGATTTAGAGTGTTGATATACAGCAATGCATTGAAAATCATGATTATCATCCATACAATTCATTACTTGTATTTGTTCCGGTTTTAATCCATTTACACAATGATTTGCTGTTAAAAAATAATTTGATGCCCAAAGACGAAAACATGAGCCTATAATCTCTCTTTTCTTTTTTGAAGAATTATATCCTATAAGTGCTTGTACGGCTCTATATGGTTTCATATTTTTTCATCTAACGCTTGAGCTCACCTGCCGGAAGCCGTGCCCGATAGGGCGCGAGTTTCGGTCAGTGTGAAGCGAATTGTTATACGCTATTTATTGTTTGGTTCTTCTTTTCTTTTATTAATTATATTTATCCAAATTGTATTATAATAGCATAAAATACGAATTGCATATAACATAGAAATTTTGGCAAAATATGATTGGAATTTATTGAAATTCCTATGCTATAAGTTATATTATGCAACCGGCACTGCGGGTAGCGTGACAACTTATCTTTACGCAGACAGGAAGGCCTGCTATATGCGTGGGAAAGCTTAAAATATTCACGCCAAGACATGTAGTCATTCCGCCTAACCCCCCGGGGCCTATGCCTGTGTTATTTAATCTCGTTAATATTAACCTCTCCATGCGCGCGAGATGTCTCTTCGGATTCTCTTTCCCTAAAGGTTTAAGTATAGCCTCCATAGCCAGGAGCGCTGCCTTATCAAGTGTACCGCCTATACCTATACCTACTACCAATGGCGGGCAAGCATCCGCGCCGGAAAGCTTTATTGCTTCTACTATATAATCTATAATGTCATCCTCTGAATCCGTAGGATTTAACATCTTAAGAGTGCTGGCATTTTCACTGCCAAACCCCTTAGGAAGCACTGTCAGTCTTATCTTATCTCCTTTTACAATCTCATAATGAATAACACAGGGTGTATTAGTATTTGTATTTTTTCTTAAAATAGGATCTGAAACAACAGACTTTCTCAAAAAACCTTCCGCGTAAGCAAGCTTTATACCTTCTATTATCGCCTTCTTTATATCACCCCTAACATGTACATCCTGGCCAATAACACAAAAGACCTCCGCCATACCTGTATCCTGACATATTGCGATTCTTTCTGATCTTGCGATCTTCGCGTTATCAATAAGTATCTTAAGAACTTTTTTTGCGGAAACCTTTTTTTCTAAAGCATACGCCTTCTTTAAGGCATTAAGTATGTCTTTCCGCAAAGAAAAATTTGCCTTTAACGCCAAACCTTTTACAGCTTTTCTTATTTTTTTAGCTTCTACGTATCTCATGCTCTCTGCTCACCGTGGTCTTGATTCCGCCCCTTAAACTGAATTCACCAATAATCTTCGCGTAACGCGGCCTGCATGAACCGATAAAATCATCTAAAATCCTGTTTATTACATGCTCATGAAAAATACCGATATTTCTATAAGCTAAGAGATAGAGCTTAAATGATTTAAGTTCAACGCAATACCTATCAGGGATATAGTCTATGTTGATAGTAGCATAATCCGGCAAACCTGTCTTCGGACATATACAAGTAAACTCACCAGTCTTGACAGAGACTGTGTAGTCTTTATCAGAATATTTATTTTCCCATCTCTTAATCTTTGGTAGATCTAAATCCCGTATGCCATTCTGTAAGTTATCATATGGAGATTTCATCTTAACCTCATCATCTTATGCGCCTGTGGAATTACAAGAACATTATTTAGTGACTTAAGAGCCCTCTCCTGCAGGCTTAGGATTTGGACTGCTGATATATTCAATTCAGAGCAGGCCTTCTTGGTCTCGGGCTGGATAATAAACGGTATATCAAAACTCATCTCCTTGACAAGCTCTATCGCCTTATCAAACTCTGTAATCTCTATACTGCTTGAGGCCACAACCTTCACAAAAAATTCTTTCGCGAATGCTACCTCTAAAAAACTTTTATGCTCCTGCCAGCATGGCCTATTATTGCTTACGCTTGGCAGTTTTATATCAACAGATATGGTATCTAAGTATTCTATAACATCGGAAAGCTTCTCTGTCAGCGTACCGTTAGTCTCTAAGTAGGCCTTAAATCCTCTGTCCTTAATTTTCGGTAGAACTTTCTTTAAAAATTTACTATGCAAAAGAGGTTCACCGCCTGTTATAGCGACTGAATTATGTATATTTAAAATATTAAGGCTGTCTATTCTCTCCAATACTTCATCCATATCGTATACATCAGCAGATTTTGATTCATCTGTATCACAGTATGCGCAATTCAAGTTGCATCCTTTGAATCTTACAAAGATCTGCCTTCTGCCTATCTGCAATCCTTCACCCTGCACAGAAGAAAATATCTCTAAAATATCCGCCTTACTATTCATTATCTTTTTAATGGGTCTTTAATGCCGGCGGCGGTAAAACCTTTTTCCCGAATCAGGCATGAGTCGCATTTTCCGCACAAAAACCTCTCTCCTTTATAACAACTCCATGTATGCTGAAATGGCACCCCCAGTTTAGAACCCATATTTATTATATCTTTCTTATTCTTTCTAATCAATGGGGAGAGTATACTTATCTTTTTACCATTAATGCCTCTTTTTGTCCCCTTATTCACTGCTGCCTCAAAAGCTGATAAAAAAGAACTTCTACAATCAGGATATCCGCTATAATCTATTTGATTAACACCTATGAATACCTTATCAGCGCCTATCACCTCCGCATAGGAAACAGCATAAGTTAAAAATATTATATTGCGCGAGGGGACATAAGTATTTGGTATATCTTTTTTTCCGGATTGCGGCAGTTTTATTCTTTTATCCAGCAACGAGCTCCCCTTCCATGGGAACGATATCCTAACCAATTGCCATTTAGAATTGTTTAAACTGGCCAGGTATCTTGCGCAATTAAGCTCCTTCTTATGTCTCTGGCCATAGTCAAAGCTGAGGCAAAATATATCATAGCCTTTTGATAAAGCATAATAAAAAGTTGTCGCGGAATCGAGCCCTCCGGAAAGAAGCACTACAGCTTTTGCTCTGCTAGAGATCTTTTTATGCTTA
The DNA here is from genome assembly GCA_030593065.1 of Candidatus Omnitrophota bacterium. Classification (GTDB taxonomy): domain Bacteria; phylum Omnitrophota; class Gorgyraeia; order JABMRG01; family JABMRG01; genus JAUVHV01. Next base: position 29,735 of record JAUVHV010000006.1, read on the forward strand.
GGCTTTTTCTTAAAGCTTGTATCAGCATTCATAGCAACCGCCTATCTATTTATCATCCAGAGTCTTATAATAAACAGCGCAGGAATTCGGCGTCTCCCATACAGATGTACTCTCTAAAACTAAAGGGGATTTTAATTTCCGGCTGCATTTAGTAAATATATACTCCGCTATTAATTCCGATGTAGGGTTATACTTCTTAAAATAGGCTATCTTATTGAGCTCCTGATGGTCAAGATCATTAAGCACCCCATTAAGCATAGCCTTTATTTTTTTAAAATCCAATACCATCCCGGCTTTATCCAGCCTATCTGATATGATAGAGATCTCAACCTTCCAGTTGTGGCCATGCAGATTCTCGCATTTGCCATGATACCCTCTTAAACGGTGCGCCGCGCTAAAATAAGACTCAATCTTTACTTTATATCCCATGATCTGTTTTCCTTACATTAATAAGCTCTTTTCCTAAAAACTTTTCACCTATATTTTTAAAGTGGAGAGGCGCGTCACTTACAAAAAAATCCATGCGTCCTTTTAATCGGTTCTTATTCAACATATTTTCCTTTTTTAATAATGTTTTAACAGACCTCGCTATGGATATTGCTGAATCTATAAGCATAATATTTTTACCAGTAATTTTCGCTATCGGTTTTTTAAGTAATGGGTAATGCGTACAACCCAATATGAGAGTGTCTATACCTTTTGATTTAAGGGGCGCTATATAAGAGCGCGCAATATCACGCGTAATCTTTCCGTCCAGCCAGCCCTCTTCAGCTAAGGGAACAAAGAGGGGGCAGCTTTGTGAAAACACCTTAAAGCAAGTATCTTTTTTTAAAATCTGTTTTGTATAGGCATTACTTCTTATTGTGGCGGTAGTGCCTATCACACCTATTCTCTTATTTCTTGTCAAAGACGTTGCTTCTTTTGCGCCGGAGTTAATCACGCCTAAGATAGGAACCTTAAAATTTCTCCGCAAAGCAGTAAGCGATACACTGGATGAAGTATTACACGCAGCAACTATCAATTTCACATTATGTTTAAGAAGAAAAAGCGCGTTCTCTATAGAAAATTTTATTATAGCCTGACGTGACTTTATGCCATAAGGAACACGCGCAGTATCTCCGAAATAGATAATATCCTCTTGGGGGAGTTGTTTTATCAGCTCCTTTACAACCGTAAGCCCACCAACACCTGAATCGAATACCCCTATAGGCCTGCTGCCGTTACTTTGTAAAACCCTCTTCTGTCTCATATTTATTCTTATAATTTATAATACCCGAGGCTATCGCCTTTGCCACTTCTTCACGGTAAAAAGAATCTTTAAGCTTTTTGGCTTCCTGCCTGTTTGAAATAAATCCTACTTCTATCAGGACTGATGGCATCTCCGCGCCTTTTAAAACATAAAAGCGCGCGCCCTTCTCGCCTCTGTCTTTCACCTTTAACTGTCTACAGGCAACGCGGGTTATACACTTTGCCAATTCAATAGATTCCCGCCTGTTTTCACTATAGCGTATATCCCACAACGTCGCTTCCAGGCTATTTGACGGCTTTGCGTAACCAAATGAAGAATCCTCATACTTCAAAAAAGCGTTCTCTGCCGCGGCAACTGCGCGCGCGTTATCATCGACAGCCTCGGAAAGATAAAATACCTCAAAACCCTTAGCTTGCCTGGAATGGGCCGCATTTGCGTGAATACTTATAAAAAAATCCGCGTCTCTTTTATTTGCTATATCTGCTCTTCTCCAGAGCGATATAAATCTGTCATCAGACCGCGTAAGATAAACATTGATGCCTGAAGCTTCAAGGTAACGTTTGAGCCTCTTTGATATATCAAGCGTAATATCTTTCTCCCTTAAGGCAAACCTGCCGATAGCACCCGGATCCTTACCTCCATGCCCCGGATCTATAACAATCTTTCTTATTGCATAAGCGGATTCCGGCTTAATAGGTTCTGCTCTTCTGGGCACAATTACGCGCTTTTTTACAAAAACCTTTTTCAGTATCGATTCTGAAAAATCCTTGGGGATCACTATACTGCTTTTATATAACAATAAAGGCCCGCTAAGCTTCAATGGTATACCATCTACCAGCCCGATATTACTTGTCAGGGCAAGCACAACATGCTTATCTCCTTTATACAAAGTCAGCTTTTTTGATATGGAATCCCACTCATACTTTAACCTATATGCATCCACAACAGAGCTTAAGCTAACATAGGATATACCCTTTATATCATAAATAGGAGATTTTATTAAAGTCTTCTCTCTTACTGGTGAGGTTGCACAGCCGGCAAGAACAGACATATGTAATAGTATTATTAATATAAATTTACACAGTTTCATACAAAGTAATTTTATTTATACCAAAAATCGGCCCAAAAAGCAACTGAATTACATCCTTACTTCTTTACCCCTATTTTGATTGCTGCGCCAAACCAGACATGCATCGTTTTCAACAAATCCTTCATAAGTTAGCCAATTTTGCTTATCTAAAACCTGCCGAAATTGCGCGCTATAATATACTATGCGGATTTTGCGCGGATTAATTGACAAAGAGTTTTTTATATTACTAAGAACTTTTTCCAGCGTACTTTGGCCAAAAGGATTAAATAAAAAGAATATAGTAACTTCCACAGGGTCAAAACAAACAGCATCAATATTTAAAAGCTCTATCTGGGAATTCCTATGCCTAAGATTTCTTAAGTTCTCCTGAGCAACGGTGAAAAGATCTGAGTTTAATTCCACGCCGATAACTTTTTTTATTCTCTGCTGAGCCATAAAAAATAATACTCTTCCTTTGCCGCAACCTAAATCCACAAATACATCATCTTCGGTTAATTTTAAATAAGCCAGCACTTTCTCCAGCCTACCATAAAAAACCGGCTGATAACTAATCATGTCCTTATAAAAGCTGTTATCTTCGGCTGCTTTAGGGGCTTTACGAAATTCTCGACTGGCATCTATGCCTAAGCGCTTATCATATAAGCAAGATTTTAGAGTGGCAAGCTTATGCCTTAACTTCATATAAAATTTCATATCTTCAAAAATGCCTACTTTTCTGGTAACTTTTTCCTAATTTCTTGTTCGCTATGTAACAACAAGGGCAAATTTTTTCCACTAATCTGCATATATAATAAAGTGCGTTTCTTCTTTTGCGATTCCGAGTGTATCTGCATATCCAGCACTCAGTACAAAACTTAACAGCATTATTAGTTTTGTTTGTATCCGTATCCATTTTATTTTTTTATTATATTTTAAACTTTATGTAGGAGATGCTTTATGTATACTTATTATTTTCAAGGTGTTACAATTAAAATAATCTGATAATATTTTACATATAACAAATTGTTATCAAAAAAGTTATATAACCGCCTACTAAATACTAAGCTGCTAAGTTCTATGCTCCGCTAAACTAATTTCCGAAAGGCTGGCATATGCACTATTCTTAAAGATATATTCAGCAAATTCTTCTATAGAAACCGTCGAAGTTCTTTTAAGCGTGGTATTATCAAGCCACAAATAATAACCTTGTTCCTTAAAAACACAGATAGCGTGCCCCTTTCGCTCCCCTTTTCTTAATAGCGCTATTACCTTAGGATCATAACCCAACACACGTAAAAATGTTTTATTAAAAAATGCAATATCTTCACAATCTCCAAACTTTTTAGCAAGCGTCTCTTCTGGCGAAGACCATACATCAGCATTATCATCTTTTCTGTATTGAACTGTTCTTTGCAGCCACAGCGCATAATCATCAATAGATTTTATATTTGCCAGGCATATAATATCTAGAATTCTTAAATCTATTTTGATTGGTTCACAAACAGAAATACCACTTATAACCTTTGTCTGTTGCCTGATAACAATATTACCCGCAAAACCTATGCCTGTTTTTCCCATAAACACCGGATCTGCCAGGGTAGAGGCCGAATTAAAAAATAAAACAAAAAATAGGCAGATTAGGATTATTTTAGCTTTCACTTTTGTTTCTCCTTAAAATAGAACGATTCTTTTTTTCTTATTTATCATACTTGATAACAGGAAAAAGTTCAGGTTAATCGCATTGGTGGAGGCGGAGGGAATCGAACCCTCGTCCTTAAGCCTGCCATAAGAGGCAACTACATGCTTATCCTGTATTTTAATCTTAGCTTTCCAGGCTCCTGACAGGAAGGATATTGGAAAGCGCAGCTTTTAAACGATCTCACCCTGTGTCCTAAAAGCTAAAAACACAGAACCAGCCTGCTAATGACGTCAGGCCCTATCCCACAGGCAGGAAAGGCTGACGGTAGCTGCAATTAAGCAGCTAGCGGAAGCACAGAAGTAAATCCTACATTCATAGGAATCACTTCTGTGACTCTTGTGCGTATGTTCTTTGCACTTATATTTGGGTCGGCTTTTAACGAGGCCAGCTGACCAACCTCGGCATGCTCCTTCTTACGTCATACATTAAGTCGAATCCAGATCGCCCCCAAATACCAATTATTTTTTGTGTAATTTGAGAGACCTGCTTATCTCACGGTCAACAGTCTGTCGACGCAACTTTTCCCTCTTATCAAAGAGCTTTTTACCTTTTGCAACCGCTACCTCTATTTTCGCGAAACCCCTTTTAAAATATAACCTTGTCGGGATTAAGGTATACCCTTTTTGAGCTGTCAGGTTGTTTAACTTATCAATCTCAGTTCTATGCAAAAGCAATTTTCGAACCCTTGTAGGATCCGGCGCAAAAGACCCGCTCTGCTTATAAGGGCTTACGTGCATACCAAATAGGTATGCTTGGCCTTTTTCAACCCTTACAAAACTGTCACTTAAGCTTATCTTCCCTTCGCGCATAGATTTTACTTCCGGGCCTTTAAGCTCAATACCTGCTTCAAACTTATCTGAAAGAGTGTATTCAAAAAAGGCTTTTTTGTTACGGGCAATATCTTTATTTCTGATCTTCTTCATAGAAGTGTTAAAGTATAACATAAAGTATTATATATGGCAAGATTTTTAAATAGATTTGTCAAGCAGATTTTGAGAGATTGCCGAAATATTATAAGGCTGGTGCGGGAGGGGGGAGTTGAACCCCCATGGGCTTGCGCCCACACGGACCTGAACCGTGCGCGTCTGCCAGTTCCGCCACTTCCGCTTATTTCTTACCTTTTGGCATTGTGCTCAGCAACGTCTGGAATGTATAGACAATCTGAGCCAAAGGAAAATTTTTACTTATATAACCTGTTGCTCCCTGTTCAAGCGCCTTGGTTATGAGATTACTATCATAACCATAGGCTGTAAGCATCACAACAGGTAGATCAGGTTTTTTCTGCTTAATTTTTATCAAGGCCTCGATGCCATTCATTATAGGCATCCTTATATCCAAAAGTACGGCATCAAACAGCGATTTATCTATAATCTCTAATGCTTCTATGCCATTACGCGCGCACTCTACTGCATAACCTTTTTTTGTAAAAAGATCTTTAAAAAGTTCCAATGCGTCTACTTCATCATCAACAACAAGAATTTTTATCTTTCCATCCATCTCCCGCTCCTTGTTTTTAATTCTAGCGGCTCTTTTCTGATCTATAAGTTGGTAATTTTACAGTAAAAATAGCCCCCCTATCTACTTCGCTTTCTACTTCTATGCTTCCGCCGTGGGACTCAACAACTGAATAGCATAAAGACAGGCCAAGCCCTGTTCCAGTATCTTTTGTGGTAAAAAATGGCAGAAAAAGTTTCCCTATATCCTCTTGTTTTATACCTGAACCTGTATCTTTAACTTTAACATGCACAAATTCTCCGTCCGGTTTAGATGAGCTGATAGTAAGCGTACCGCCATCAGGCATTGCCTGACAGGCATTTATAACAAGATTCAGAAAGATTTCTTGCAGTTGATTAAAATCTCCTTCTATTGTTGCGAGGCCTTCACACAAACCTTCCTTCCACGTAATCTTATGAAATTCAGGATAATAAGCAACCAGCGGCGGTATAGTCTTTAATATATCATTAATCCCTACAATATCCTTGGAAACGGGTTTTTTATGCGAATATGAAAGCAGCCTATCAACAATAATCCTCATACGCCTTGCTTGAGCTGTTATAATATCTATCGCCTTCTCAACCGAAGGCGATAACTTTTCCTTATCCATAGCAAGCATATCTATCCTACCTAAAATTACAAGCAGAGGATTGCTTATCTCATGAGCAACACCCGCAGTAAGCTGCCCCATAGCTGCCATCTTTTCATTCTTTATCACCTGTGCTTCTATCCTCTTTCTCTCAGTTACATCTCTTATAATATACAAATAACCGGATACTTTATTATCTTCATTCATAAGGGCACTGACTAAAAGCGTAGATGGAAATTCATTCCCATTTGAACGTAATAATGTAACTTCTTCCTCAAAACTCCCCCTACTTGTAATCTTCCGCTTTATCTTACTTATAATGCTTGGCCCTTTATCAGCTGCGAATAATATAGCGATATCCTTAAGTATCATATCCGTATTCCAATTAAAAAGAGCGGTAGCACTTGCCCCATAATATGCAATCTTATTCGCCAGATTAGTAGTTATCAGCACATAATCCTTTATACTGGCAAATATATCCTTGAGACATTCAGAATATACCGCAACATCACTCTTTGCAAACTTATACTCTGTAACATCATCCGCTATGCAAAAAATCCCCCGCGGCTTACCTAATACATCTGTAATTACTGTATTATTCCAGGAAAGAACGCATTCAGTGCCATCTTTTCGCGTAATAGAACCTTCATAAGCAAGACTTTTAATAGTTGAAAAACAACTTAGCAAAACCGCTTTAAAGATCTCCTTTTTTGCCTGGTTTTTCCCGAAAAAAAGCGTCAGCCAATTACCCTTAAAGACCTCTTTCCTGCTGTAACCTGTTATCTGCTCTATGGCCTCGTTACACATTATAAGTTTCAGATCTATATCAAGATAAAGAAAGAGTATGCCCGCCTGCTCAATGCTCTTTTCTATAATTGGGAAAAGATATCCGGCGCTTTGACGTTTTTTGGTAAAAATCTTTGATACGATTGTATCGGATACAAGGGGGGAACCGCACACCATACAGATATTCCACATTTCAGAATAACTTATCGAACACCTTGGGCATCTTTTCATAATTTTATCTGTTTGCTATGCCTTTTTTTACAAACATCCTTCTATAAAACGGTAAATAATCTATAACAAGCCTTCCGTCAAGATGGTCTATCTCCTGCCCAAACGCGTGAGCGAGCAGTCCCTCTGCTTTTATAAGTTCGGGCTTTCCAGAATCATTCAGTGCCGAAACCATAAGCTTGGCCTTCCTCTTTACTTTCACATAAACATCCGGAACAGAAAGGCACCCCTCTTCCATTACAGAGTGCCCTTTGCTCTCTATTATCTTTGGATTTACCAGCTTTAGAAGCCCTGAGCCCACGTCAATGACAATAAGACGCATATCAAGCCCGATTTGAGGCGCTGCTAAGCCTATCCCATTAGCGGCATGCATAGTCATAGCCATGTCATTAAGTAACCTTCTGATTTCAGCGTCAACGATCTTAACATCAGAACATCTCTTCCGCAGAATAGGATCAGGATATTTTACAATATCTAATATAGCCATTTAAAAACCAAACCTCTTTTTCAAAGCCGAATACTCTCTTTTTATCTCCTTCGGCAGATTATTGCCGAATTGACTAAGGAATTTCTCAAGGTCTTTAAGTTCCCGTGACCACTCTTTGGAATCTATTAAAAACAGGTCTTTTAGCTTATCTTTGCTAAGCTTAATTCCTGTCCGATCTATATCTTCTAAATAAGGCACATAACCGATAGGCGTCTTGTGTGCCTTCACGTCATTGTTGCATCGCTTAAGTATCCATTCAAGCACGCGCAGATTTTCACCATAACCCGGCCATAAAAACTCTCCTTTTTTATCCTGACGAAACCAGTTGACATGAAAAATCTTAGGTGGACTTGAAAGCTTTCTTCCCATATCAATCCAGTTCTTGAAATACTTTGCCATATCGTAACCGCAAAATGGGAGCATAGCCATTGGGTCACGGCGTACCTCGCCCTGTTTTCCATACTGCGCTGCCGTACGCTCTGAAGCCATAGTCGCGCCAACATAAACACCATGTTGCCAGGAGAAAGACTCGTAAACAAGCGGCGCTAAATGCGCCCTTCGGCCTCCGAAGATAATAGCTGATATGGGAACTCCATGATGCTGTTCTAAACGATATGATATTGATGGGCATTGCATAGCCGGAGCTGTAAAACGACTATTAGGATGGGCGCCTTTTAAAATATTGCCGCCATCATCTATCATGCCTGGCCTCCATGGGGATCCCCTCCAGTCTATACCCTCTTTTGGAGGGGGCTCATCACCGTCTTCCCACCATACAGTCTTATCAGGCTTTAAAAGAACATTAGTAAATATTGTATTCTTACGAACAGTTTTCATTGCATTCAGGTTTGTCTTTGAGTTTGTCCCCGGCGCGACACCAAAAAATCCCCATTCGGGGTTTATGCCCCACAGCTTACCATCAGAATCAGCACGCATCCATGCTATATCATCACCAACGGTCCAGACCTTATAACCTTTCTTCTCTAGCCCTTTTGGCGGAATAAGCATCGCGAGATTCGTCTTGCCACATGCGCTTGGAAACGCGGCCGCGATATATTCTATGCGGCCATTGGGCTCTTCTATACCTAATATAAGCATATGCTCTGCCATCCAGCCTTCTTTCTGCGCCTGATAACTTGCGATACGAAGTGCTAAGCATTTCTTACCCAGAAGGACATTACCCCCATATCCTGAACCCGCACTCCATATGGTATTATCTTTTGGTATATGCAGTATTAAACGTCTTTTTATGTCAAGCCCTGCTTTGCCATGGAGGCATTTTGTAAACTTACCTTTTTCCCCGAGCTGTTTAAGAACCTTATTGCCTACTCGTGTCATTATATACATATTAAGCACAACATATATGCTATCTGTTACTTCAACGCCTATCTTGCTAAAAGGGGAACCTATCGGGCCCATTGAAAAAGGGATAATATACATTGTCCGCCCTTTCATAGAACCGGCAAATATTTCACCTCCTTTTTTATACGCCTCTTTTGGAGACATCCAGTTATTGGTAGGGCCCGCATCCTTTTTGGTGGGAGTACATATAAAGGTAAGGTTTTCTGTGCGCGCTACATCGTTTAATGCCGTGCGATGTAAGACACATCCCGGCATTTTTTTCTGATTGAGTTTTACTATTTCACCTGTAGAGCAGGCTTGTTTCTCCAGGCTCTTCCGCATACTCTCTGTACCATCAATCCAGACTACTTTATCAGGTTTACATAATTTTACGCATTCCTTTACCCACAGATCTAATAACTTGTGCTTAATCATAAAAATTACTCCTTTTTTTATAGTCGTAATATAATACATCAAAAACAGATTATATGCAAATAAAAATGGAAATCACAGGTTCTAATTGATGGACAGCTTTTTACGTGGAATAAAGCTAAGAAATATAAGGCCTATAAACAGACAGCCAAACCAGATACTTAAAAGCTGTATTCTGGCAGAAGGTACTAAAAATTTAATATACTGCATTATGCCCGGATTGACGCTTGAGGCAAAGAAACTTATTTCAAGACCCGATATCATACCATGGCACAGAATTGCGACAAGAAGATTTCTCGCCTTTATAAAAAGTAATGCGAATATTATTCCTGTGATAAAATTCCCGAAAAGAAAAACTATTATCTCTTTTACACCGGAAGCTGGAAAGAGGCTAAAAGGGACGCGCCATAAGCAATAGCACGCGGCTGAAAAGAGTATAGCGAAAAGCTCACCCTTATATAGCAATTTCTGCATCAGATACCCTCTAAACGCCGGTTCCTCGCATACAACCTGAAAAAATATTGAGAGAAAAATCCAATACAAAGAATTAAAAAATACAATATTGCCTATTTTCTTTCCAGGGATACAGAATTGTAATATATTGAAATAACTACCAAGCCCGAGAGCCGTACCTGCCGCTATTAACGGAATTATAATAGCAAGAAAAACAAAACGCAGGCTTATCTTCATCCTGACAAAGAGATGATAGTATACTATTGCCCCGATAAGCAGGATAGTGATAAGAAAAAGGTCTTCGCCTAAAAACAATATCTGCTTTGTGTAAAGCCCCCAGACAAGTACAAATTCAAAGATCAAAAAAGCGCTTATCCATCCATATGGCTTAAGTTTGCGGTATGGATAACTTTTAGAATAGAGCGCGATAACAGGGCTCTTATCTGCAAATAGTTGAAAGAGGAAAGCAAGTATACCCGCGAAAAAAGGCGCGAACAACATGAGTGTTCCGGTATGCCACAAATAAGAATACTTGCTCAACAAAAAAGATGTTGCCAGCACGCATACTATAAAAGAAAAAATTGTTATCTGTTTTTTTTCCGCCTCTTTACGCATTATCCTTATCCTTATTAGGCGCAGCAAGCTCTCTGTTTACCATTATGCTGACTGCCTTTCCGTCAGCGCGCCCTTTGACCTTAGCAAGTACAAGCTTTATAACCTTGCCCATATCCGTAGAGCTTGACGCTCCTGTTTCAGAGATCGATTCTTTTACAATAGCGAGAAGTTCTTCAGAATCGATCTCCTCAGGCAGGTAGGCCTTCAATATCTTAAGTTCCGCCTCTTCAATCTGAACTAAATCCTGGCGGTTACCCAGCTTGAATTTTTCTATAGAATCCTTGCGCTGCTTTGCCTCTCTTTTGATAACCGCGATAATATCATCCTCTCCGAGCTTGTCCTTTTTCGCGATTGAAATATTATGCATAGCTGACTTTAAAAGCCGCAGGGTTGAGACCTTTGCAGCATCCTTATTCTTTTGCGCGCCTATCAGATCATCGTCTATTCTTTTGCTTAACATCACACCCTCCATTAGTGCTCCGTTAATATATTTAACGTGCGGTATATTTGCGAGCCAGTGTAAAAACAAAAAGCCCCATCATAAAAACACCTACAAACGCCTCTGACCCAACCAGCATTTGAAAAAGAGGTACCATTTTAGGGGAAAGGTCTCCAAAGCCTACTGTCGTATATGTTATTATGCTAAAATATATATAATCCCAGATACTGAACCCATCAGTGTTAGCAATCTCCGGTGAAACCTCTAAAATATCTAAAGCCGCGTAAATAATACCATAGATAAAAACAAGAACCGCGGAAGAGAGGATAACCCTGTATGGCTTTTCACCATAACCACACAATAACGCCATAATAACTGACGGAAAATATAAAAACCTTTTGGTTTTAAAAAAATGCTTTCTTTCAAGTTGCCTTTCCTTAAAACCAGCCCAACTCGAATCATCATACCTGCCATTTTCGATAAAATACTGTTTAAGATTCCTGTATGCCTCGCTGGCTGAAAGTAAACCCTTTTCATTGATCGGGTTCTTTCCGATAAAACTGTGCCTTGTAATAAATTTCGCGTTCTTTAATTTTATGTGCCAAAATTTAACATTAGAAAAAACAGCCTTTAAAAAATCCGCTTCCTGCAGGTTTGCCTCGGCAAGATTTGAATCTTTTATAACAGCATGCCATAGACGCGCGCCTGACAAATTAGATCTTAACAAATGCGCTTCTTCGAAATCTATACTAGCCAAATCCGCTTTTTTAAGATTTATGCCTGTAAGATTGGCCTTTTTAAAGTTTGCGGCTGTCAGGTTAGCGCCTGAAAGATCAGCAACCGCCAGGTCCGCTTCTTCCGCGTCTATGCCCTGCCACTGCGCATCCGGAAATTCAAGGCGCCTTAAATAAAACCCTTTAATCGAATTTGATGTTGATATATAGTTGGTCAGTATCAGGCGGTATTTTTCCTTATCCTCAATATGTCTCCAACAGAATTCCGAGAGGCTAAGTGGGCGTTCTTTACAATCTGTATGTTTGCATCTGTTCATATTTTAAAAAGAAGGTATAAGTAGCCAAGGTAACTCAAAAATAACACAGCCCCTTCTACTCTACTTATCCTTGATCCTGATCTGATTATTGGTACCAGCACAAGAGTATAGATCAGAAGAAGCGGCAAACTTAATACGATAACACTCTTGTCTATAGCAATGGGCCTTATAAGGCATATAAGGCCCATTATCCCTAAGATGTTAAACAGGTTGCTGCCTATTACGTTGCCTATGCTTATATCCCCTTCTCCTCGGCGCGATGCTATCAATGAGGCTACAAGCTCCGGTAAAGAAGTCCCTATAGCTACTATGGTTAGCCCTATAACAAGTTCACTTATTCCAAAATGCCTCGCCAGGACTGTCGCTGAGTTGACAATAATATATGCCCCGGCTAAAAGCCCTGTTAAACCGATAGTAAGATACGCAAAGGGTTTTACCTTTGAAAACGGCTTATCAGGCAATGAAACAGAATCACGCGCTCCTCTCTTTGCATTTCTTATACAGTAGTAGATAAAGAGAAAGAAACCAACAAAAAGCAGGCCCCCTTCAAAACGGCTTATCCTTAAATCAATACATATTAAAAACAACACCGCTGTAACAACTAAAAGTATGGGTATTTCACGCCGTAAAATAGAAACATCAACTTTAATAGGCCTGATAAGCGCTGAAAGCCCAAGTACCATGCCAAGATTGCATATACAGCTGCCGACAATATTACCTACTGCAAGGTTACGGCTATTTCTTATGGCCGCTAAAAAACTTACACAAAATTCCGGGGCAGATGTGGCAAAAGCGACAATTAGAACACCTACTATAAGCGGCCTGATATTAAAGATACGCGCTGTGCCAGTAGAACCGCGTATAAACAATACACCGCAAACATATAGCAGCACTATGCCACTTAAGAAAATTATTACCTGTATAAGCATTTTTTATATTATATAAGCCTTAGGGGCCTCTGTCAAGGAAGGTCTACTTAGTATATTTTTTAAGGTAGACCATCAGCAGCATTATAGCTACAGGAGTTACACCAGAAATACGAGAAGCCTGGCCGAGTGTAAGGGGCCTTATCTTATCAAGTTTTTCAACTATTTCAAGAGAGAGCCCTGGTATTTTTGAAAAAAGTATCTCTTTCGGCACCTTTATCTTCTCGATACTCTCCATCTTTTTTATGCTTGCAGCCTGCCTTTTTATAAAACCTTCGTACTTAATAATCAGTTCGACTGTTCTCTCGCATTCAACGGGCAGGGCCCCTGATACAACTCCCAGTTCTTTAAGATCCTGGTATCTTATCCGCGGCCTCTTCAGTAAACCTGATGCCGATACAACCTTGTTAATGCCGGAGAGGCCTAATCCCTCCAGAATGCTGTTTATCTGACTGGAGGGTTTTATCCTATGACGGCTTAAATATTTGATTGTATTATTTATACTGCGCTTCTTCTTTTCTACTTGTTCAAGTTCAGCTTTACTTATTAGCCCTAAATCATATCCGTAACTTCTCAAACGCAGATCAGCATTATCTTCCCTTGTGAGAAGCCTATGCTCAACTCTTGAGGTAAACATGCGGTATGGTTCGTCCGTACCTTTTGTTACCAGATCATCTATAAGTACACCTATATAGCTGTTTGCCCGTTCAAGAATGAAGGGGGCCTTATTCTTTACCGCAAGGGCGGCATTAACGCCCGCGACAAATCCCTGGGCAGCTGCTTCCTCATATCCTGTAGTTCCATTTATCTGGCCTGCTAAAAAAAGCCCTGCGATCTTTTTTGTCTGGAGGCTGGCACAAAGTTCTGTAGGCTGAATAAACTCATACTCTATGCCATATCCAGGCCTTATTATCTCAGCTCTCTCCAGGCCCCGTATAGAATGGAGCATATCTTTCTGCACACCTTCCGGAAGGCTGGTAGCTAAACCATTCGGATAATACCAGTCCGTATCAGTACTTTCAGGTTCAAGAAATATCTGGTGGCTCACTCTACTGGAAAATTTTACAACCTTATCTTCTATCGAAGGGCAATACCTTACTCCCGTGGACTTGATAATGCCCGCATAGAGTGGCGAGCTATCCAGATTATTCCTTATTATAGAGTGTGTTCTTAGATTAGTCTGGGTAATGTGGCAGATAATACTATTTTTTAACTTTGATTTTGTTGAAAAAGAGAAAGGCTCAGGCTCGCTATCACCATACTGAGGTATAAGTTTTGAAAAATCCAGACTATTTTTTCTCAGGCGCGGGGTAGTCCCTGTCTTAAGAGTCCTCATTTCAAAACCAAATCTTTTTAAAGACTGGCTCAAGGCGATTGACGCAGGCTCATTATAACAACCTCCGGGCCTATTCTTAAGGCCGATATGGATAAGGCCGTTAAGAAATGTGCCGGGAGCCACTACCACAGTCTTTGTTTTTATAAAACCGTTATTTACAGTCTCCACGCCTGTTATGCTGCCGCCGCTTACAAGGATATTGGAAACCTCACCTTCCATAAAATCCAGATTATCCTGCGATAAGATTTTTTGCCGCATATATTCAGAATACTTATGTCGGTCAACCTGAGCACGAGATGACCAGACTGCGGGGCCACGGCTTCTATTCAATAATTTAAATTGTATGCCTGTAGCGTCAGTGGCCTTTGCCATCTCTCCGCCTAAAGCATCTATCTCTTTTACCAATTGCCCCTTACCGATACCACCTATTGACGGGTTGCAAGGCATGCGGGATATCTTATCCTTACGCATGCTAATAAGCAGGCTCTTGCATCCTATACGCGCGCCTGCAAGTGCTGCTTCACATCCTGCGTGGCCAGCTCCAATAATTATCATATCGTATATCTTCATAATTACCAATAAAATAGATGCAGCGCCTATTTCGCTTGCCAGTAAAAACTACTGAAAAATAGGCGCTGCGGCTATTTTTAAGTTTCCTATCCTATGCGTTGTGCCAATATTATTGCTTCCGCGATCTCCTTCATTGGACGGCGAGTATTCATCGCGAGTTTCTGTATCCTGCGAAAAGCATCATCCTCTGTGTAGCCTTGCATCTTCATTAATATACCCTTTGCCCGTTCTACAATCTTTCTGGAAACGAGCTCTTCCTGTATGACCTTTGTTTTTACAAGAAGCTGGGCATTTTCAATAACTATCGCCGCCTGATTAGCTACAGCAATAAGTACCCTTATTTCAGATTTCGTAAAATTATGCAGATCTGACGTATAGAGGTTTAAAACACCTATCACCTTACCCTTTACCTTAAGAGGAGCACACAGAAGGGAACAGAGGCCTTCTTTTTTCGCAATATTCACATTATTATAGATTGGGTCTTTTCTAACATCCTTTACAATTATATGTTTACCCGTAAGCGCCACTTTACCGGCAATACCTTTTCCAAGCATTAAACCGGGTTTCTTATTATACCCCTCGCTGATAGACTGAGTAGCCTTAACAGTAAGAACTCCTGTTACATTATTGAGAAGCATAAGAGAACATATCTTAGAATTCATTACCTCTGCCGTGACCGTCACTATAAGCTTGAGTATATCTTCAAGATAAAGGTTGGAAGCAATAGCCTCGCTTACTTTTGAAAGCGTCTCTATCTGCCTCTTGTATACTGGCTTCTTCGGTTTTGCCTTAGTAGCTTTCTTCATTATTTTATAAAGCGCCTATGTTGATTAAAGTTTTACTTCCATCGCGCGCGGTGGGCAAGCAGGAACGCATAATTCACAGGCAATACACTTTTCAATATCAAATATTATCTCCATGTTTTTCCTGTTTACATACAATGCTCCTGTCGGGCAGACTGCGACACAGGCACCGCACTGTGTACAGCATTTATCATTTCTTCGTACATCCTTGCTTAAGGTCTCAATCTTAATACCCTGCCTCTGTAAAAATTTTATACCTTGCGCGTAATCTTTATCACGGCCGCTCAACTCAAGAACCATGATCCCTTTTTCGTTAGGCGTAATCTTTGCCTGGAGTATATTAAAAACCAGGTTATAATCCTTAACCAGGTTATACGCTATGGGTTTATCTATAAGTTTATGCGGAAAATGTAATACTATTCTCTTTTTCTTCATCTACTTCACCTTTCTATTAATTATACATTCCTTGTCATCAAATATCAACCAATTTCACGTTTCCCCAAACCCCCAGCGTATCGCCAATGACTATCAGTATACCCTTAATATCTCTTATCTTTTTTCCGCGGCTTATCGCGTTATCAATATCATCTCTGCTGGTTATACTATTACAGAGAGTTGTAGCGCAGCAATCCGCGAGTGACGCAGAAGGCGATAACACAACAACAGCATCTGCTCTTCCGAAACTAAGGCTATGGCCTACAGTAGAGCTTGAGGTGCATATACCGCAAGGCGTCTTCTCCGGCTCAATTTTGATACCTATCTTCCTGGTAAACTTTGATCTGCCCGCATATAGGCCTATTATGCGCGTTATTTTTGATGCTATGAATATGTCACCGCCATTTTCAATAATAATCTGAGAACTGAATTTTAATAGGTCTTTGCCAACACCTTCCGCTATTGCGCCGGCAACCGCTGCCATTGGGCCAACCTTGCAGCTTTTAGCTGCTCTTATCATGTTCTTTACAACAGACGGGGCCTTCTTATCATGGGCAACAGGTATAAGCGTAGTTGCGAATTCCGGATATCGGCTAATATACCCCTCGACATCACCTCTTAATCTCCTGATAGAGCTTTCTGCTTCCTTTTTCAATTCATTATCCGCTGAAATAAAAAGGTCTGTCTGTAAAACAGCTACCTTAAAAGAGACCAGATCATCCGGTTTTGTATAGTTTCTGTAAGTACGCGGCTGGTATATCATTAATCAACTATATGCTTCGACCTTCCCATTATTACTTTTACATGGTGCCTCTTATCATCTCCAAAAGCAGGTATAAGGTTTGATTTCATCTTTTTACCATCAACGATCATTTCCGCTATACCTTGTGATACATATCGCGGATTTATAACCTCGATAGTATAATAAGCATTACGAAATGCCCTCTTTACCTTGAACAACTTCCATCGATTAGGTATGCAAGGCGAAATAAGAAGCCCTTCATGCGTAGGTTTTATACCCAATATCTCCTCGGTCATTACCTTGAACATCCAGTAACCGTTACGGTTATACCATGATTCTCTGGCACGTCCGCTTGTAGGTGAATCAGGCCCGTCTACATACCCACAGGATACAAACGGTTCCAATTTATATATATCAGACTTATGCGACCTATCAACAGGATCCAATTTAGCATATATACTCCACGCCTTTTGAGCAC
Source organism: Candidatus Omnitrophota bacterium (assembly GCA_030593065.1). Classification (GTDB taxonomy): domain Bacteria; phylum Omnitrophota; class Gorgyraeia; order JABMRG01; family JABMRG01; genus JAUVHV01. Next base: position 46,957 of record JAUVHV010000006.1, read on the forward strand.
GGCCAAGTTTCGCTTCAGCCCATATAGCCCAGCAAGCTGACTCAATACTTATACCCGCATTTCCCATTACACCTTTAGGCAACCTACTCATAATTCCTATCTCTTCTCTGGGCTCTGAAAATACCGGTGAAACCATAACAGGCCCATGCTCCTTATAGAGGTCCTCATTCACTCTATCCATAATAGTCACGGCCTGATCTGAGTCACAGAGGCCTGACAAAACAGCCCAAACCTGTGTATCCAGAAAAAGCTGCGCGTTCTTTCCTTTCGATACGCCTATGCCCTTGCCTGTATGTGATAGCGCTCCTACAAATCTATTATCATCAAATGCGGTTTTTCCAACTTTCTCTTTTAATTTCTTCAGCCTATTTTCATAATCAGAAACAGCCTCTTTATCATTCTTTAAACCACAGACAACAAGAAACTCTGAAAGCACATATATCAAAAACTGGGCAAGCCACACAGATTCACCTTTAATATCGTTGATAATCCCATCAAGCTTCCCAATATGGCCGCCGGAAGATGCTGGTGGAAGGCCTTTTTTGCCGATTGAATTAAAAACCCTGTTTACAGCTTGCTTGCAATGGGCAAAAAAACTATCTTTAGCAGCATCCTGGAATTTTACATCCTCATCCAGCACCGACATGTCATAAGTCTCTTTAAGATATCCACACAACGAATATACCAGCCATAAAGGCGCCTCAAGAGACTCTGACCTTATCCCATTGCCGCTTTTAGGGTCCCATCTATCGATTACAGACCCATCTTCAAATTGCTTTTCAGCAGCATTCAAAATAAACTGGCGATGATGTTTAGGATTTATTGAAAGCAGGATAAGCCCGTTTACAAGATAATCCTTGAAATTTACCTTACCATCAGGCTGATAACATGAACCAAAAGATGCTAAGCCCGCTGACATCGCTTGATAGCGAAACCATTTATTCGTCAGAATATTTGCGCCTTCATCAGGTGTAGTTATTTGAAAATTACCCAGCCTGATAGTCCATCGATGCCCTGTTCTTGAAAACTCTTCTTCCACAACCTTTACATTTTTGTATTTTTTTATAATCTTTTGCGCGTCTTTCCGTTGGCTGCATTTTCCAACCGTAAAAAGTATCTCTTTTTCACCGTTTGGCGGAAGTTCAACCTCAATCTGCAAAGCTGCTACGGGATCATTGTACCTGCCCTGCTCTTCAAAGCACATCCCCTTTTCTACACATCTGGGATTAGAAACATCGCGATACGCGCCTAAAAATGAATTCCGGGCGCATGTAAAAGTCTGCACCTTATGATTAACTGAGTGAAATGCGTATTCATTTTTCGGGGTTTTGGCAAATATTGCTGAAAGCGTTTCATCATATTTTGTATCTACAAACAGTTTATTATATTCCCTGTTGCCTGAAAACAGATCAAAATCCCATTCCAGATAACTGAAGACGCTTAAGAATCTTGGCTGGTCTGTTGTGTTCTTTATGCGCATCTGCCATACCTCAACAGGCTCATCCGCGGCAACATAATAGATAAGGCTTGAGATTATACCGTTATTTTTCGAACTTATATTAGTGTAGCCTATACCATGCCTTACCTCATAAAATTCAGGGCTCTTGCACACAGGCTTCCACGCGGCAGACCAGTAGTCCTGAGTCTGATTATCTCTTATATAAATAAATTTACCTGAATTTTCACTGTTATTATCCTGGTTCCATCTTGTGATCCTGTTACCAATACCCCCTTGAAAACTCATACCGCAACCGGATTGCGATATAATCATGCCGTAATCTCCATTTGTAAGGATATTTGACCACGGAGACGGAGTCTCAGGGGTATTTATTACAAATTCCGATCCGTCATACAAAAAGAAACCATATCGCGTCCGGAATATCTCCTTTATCCTACCCAAAGGTAGAAGCAGTTTTGCCATTGGCGCCGCCTTCTTTTTTTTCCGCTGCTGCTTCCCTGCCTTAAGCTTTCTCTTTTTCGAAACCGCCTTAGGCTTTAATCTCTTCACGGCCTTTGTCTTTTTAGGCTTAATATCTTTTTTCTTTACTGTTTTCTTTTTTACTGTTTTCTTTTTTGCCATATTTTCTCCCCTGTAACCTGGTTACAAACTATATAATAATATTTAACAGCTTTCCTGGCACCACTATAAATTTTTTGATCTTCTTCTCTCCTATCCAGGCATTAACCTTATCATCAGCTAAAACTGCTTCCTTTATTCTTTCTTCGGAAGCAGCCTTCTCAATCGTTATTCTTGAACGAAGCTTATTGTTTATCATAACAGGCAAAATCAATATATCTTCTTCAGCTTTAATTTTATCATACTTAGGCCACGGATAATTAAATATACTTGGGCTGTTTCCGAGTCTTTGCCAGAGTTCCTCCGCTATATGCGGTATAAAGGGAGCCAGAAGAATAACAGCTGTTTTCGCAGCTTCTTTTACTAAGAGAGAATTTTCTTTATCAAAACACAAGTAAGCGGCATTTACAAGCTCCATTACTGAACTTATAGCTGTATTAAATTTAAAATCCCCCTCAATATCCTTTGTAACCTTCTCTATTGTCTGATGTATCTTGCGTTCAAGATCTTTATTGCTCTTGGCCTTGCCTTCAACTTTTGAAGCTTTAGATACCTTATCTACCAGCCTCCAGAGGCGGCCTAAAAAACGATAAGCGCCTTCAACCGCTCTGTCATTCCATTCCGCGTCTTTTTCCGGAGGGCCTATAAAGAGGGTATAAAGCCTTATGGTATCTGCCCCGTATCTTTCTATAAGCGTATCTGGAGAAACAACATTGCCTTTTGATTTAGACATCTTCGCGCCATTTTTTATAATCATGCCCTGCGTAAAAAGAGCTTTAAACGGCTCATTAAAATCTACATAACCCAGATCATATAATACCTTAGTAATAAACCTGGAGTAGAGAAGGTGTAGTATAGCGTGTTCCACACCGCCTATATACTGATCAACCGGAAGCCACCTGTTAACAAGCTCTTTATGGAATGGCTTGTTACTGTCTCCCGGGGAAAGATAACGCAGATAATACCAGCTTGAATCTACAAAAGTATCCATAGTATCTGTCTCGCGCTTCGCGCTACCTTTGCACTTAGGGCATTTAGTATTAACAAACTCTTTTGAACCTGCTAATGGGGACTGGCCGCGAAGTTTGTTACCTGAAAAAGTAACATCTTCGGGCAATAGTACAGGAAGCTCGTCTTCTGGAACAGCGACAATGCCACACTTCTCGCAATATACAATGGGGATAGGCGCGCCCCAATAACGCTGTCTTGATATCAACCAATCGCGAAGTTTGAAATGGACAGACCTTTTGCCTGTCTTTTCCTCCTGCATCCAATCGGCTATCTTTTCCATAGCCTCTCTGTTATTAAGGCTGTTAAACTTTTCGGAGTTTACCATAATCCCATCTTCAATATATGCACTTCTCATACCGGATACATTAATATGCTCTTTTGGATTATCAATAACAACCTCAATATCAAGCTTATATTTCTTCGCAAACTCAAAATCTCTCTCATCATGCGCGGGAACAGCCATCACAGCACCTGTCCCATATTCCATAAGTACATAGTTTCCAATCCATAAGGGTATCTTTTTATTGTTTACAGGGTTTATAACATACCTGCCAATAAAGATACCCTCTTTCTCAACATCTGCTGCTTGACGCGCAATCTTCTCTTCCTGCCTAACCTTTGTTATAAAAGATAATATCTTCTCCTTATCTGGATTATTTTCAATAAGTTTTGCAATCAACGGATGCTCAGGCGCTAGTACCATATATGTAACTCCGAAAATTGTATCCACCCTTGTCGTATAGCAACTCAGTTTGATATCGTCACCCTCTACGGAAAAATCTATATTAACCCCCTTGCTTCTTCCTATCCAATTACCCTGCATTGCCTTGACTCTTTCAGGCCAATCTTTTAGGCCACCTATATCATCCAAAAGCCTTTGCGCGTAATCTGTTATTTTAAAAAACCACTGCTCAAGATCCTTTTCAATTACTTTTGTTTCGCAACGCTCACAAAAACCATTCAGAACCTGTTCATTTGCCAGCACAGTCTTACAGGATGGGCACCAGTTTACAGCTGCTTTTCTCTTATAAGCGAGGCCTTTCTCAAGCAATTTAAGGAATATCCATTGTGTCCATTTGTAATAATCCGGCATGCACGAGGTAACTTCTCGTGTCCAATCGTAACCTACCCCCCATTGCACAAGCTGTTGCTTCATTATACTGATATTATTAAGGGTAGATTTTTTGGGGTGGAGTTTATCTTTAATAGCGGCATTTTCCGCGGGTAGCCCAAACGCGTCCCACCCAATAGGAGAGAGAAGATTGTACCCTTTCATCATTTTATAACGCACAAGGGCATCACCTATAATATAGTTTCTGCCGTGGCCTACATGCAGCTTTCCTGACGGATACGGAAACATAACAAGGCAATAATATTTCTCCTTATTACTATTCGTATCCATATTAAAAAGCTTGGCATCATTCCAATACTTCTGCCACTTCTTCTCTATAGAACCGAATGGATAAAGTTTCTCCTTCATTTACCTGGTCTTACCTGTAGTCAAACAGGCCAGCCTCCTTCCGATCTTGATATTTTCTATGTCATCCTTCGGATTATCACTTGGTGTTTCTATGATAAATGGAAGGGCTTTAAGCTTAGGATGGTTTAAGATCCTTCTTATTCCATCTTTATTAATCGTTCCTTTGCCTATATGTTCATGCCTATCAACCCTTGAACCAAGAGGTTTTTTCGCGTCATTTAGATGAATAGCCTTCAGATACTTTAACCCTATTTTCTTTTCAAATTCCTTAATAGTATTATCCAGGCCCTTTGAACTTTTAATATCATATCCTGCCGCATACAAGTGACATGTATCCCAACAGACGCCTATGTTTTTGCTTTTTACATTATCAAGTATGTACCTGATATCTTCAAACCTGCTGCCTAAAGATGTGCCTTCTCCGGCACATGTCTCCAGAAGTATCATTGTTTTTGGCTTTGTCTTTTTTATAACAGCGCTAAGCCCCTGGCAAAACTTCTTTAACCCAGCCTCGAAACCTGAGCCTGTATGCGCCCCTAAATGTGTAACAAAATATTCCGCGCCAAGCATATCGGTTCTTATGATATCTTCAATATATGCGCTTATGGATATTTTCCAAAGCTTGCTCTTAGGTGTTGCCAGATTTATAAGGTATGGTATATGAACCAAAACAGGATATATATTATATTGTAAACGTTTTTTCTTAAAACTCTTAATCTCTTTTGCTTCAAGTGGTTTCGATTTCCAACTCCTTGGATTTCTGGAAAATATCTGGATAGTTTCACATCCTAATACCGCGGCCCTGTCTATGGCTTCATCTATCTTGCCAGCTATCGATACATGTACCCCTATACGCATGGTTTGGCCCAAAATCTTTAAGTTGTAAGTTGACAATATATAATTATGGTGTTATAATTCCGTTACACTTTTAATTGTTTGGGGCTGTAGCTCAGCTGGGAGAGCACTTGCATGGCATGCAAGGGGTCAGGGGTTCAATCCCCCTCAGCTCCACCACACCCTTTTTGATAAAAAATCATATTTATAGTTTTTATGCGAAATTAAGGTATGTGTAAGTATATTAAGATATAAGGCTTAAAAAGTCAAGAAATAAGAACTCGATTTTTGAAAAATTATGGCTTTTTTGCCATAACTTATTTATTGATAAAGTGTTATAATAAAAATATAGTAAATATTGCAATATTTACTATTATAGGGGTCAGGTCTTAACATTGTGACTTAACTCTTATGTATTTCTTCTGTAACATTAAGCCGAGATGGCGGAATTGGCAGACGCGGCGGCCTCAAAAGCCGTTAATCGCAAGATTGTGTGGGTCCGACTCCCACTCTCGGCACCATTTTGAATATCAGAAGAAAAAAACAAAACAGTTTCCAAATTAGGAAGGAAACTGTTTTGTTTTTAATCGGAACACTGTCATACTCTTCAGAATCTTAAACGAGTACCTACCATTAATTGCCTGCCGGGAAGAACATTGCTCTTTATATCCCAATAAGTTGAATCAAACCAATTATCTATTATCAAAAATAAGCTGCTGTATTTATTTAATTTATAATTAAAGGTAGACCCTAATATCAGGTAACTGCTATAACCCTTCCTGTTTTTATACAATAATCTCACACTCTGCTTGCCAAAAGGCAATAGAATATCCACCTGTGAAAATATTTTATGATCGGGGTGGTTTAAGGCATACTTTGAGATATAATCCTGATCTTCATCTATATCTGAATCCATATAGGAATAGTTCCCCTTAATATTTAACCATTTACAGGCTTTTACATCCAATCCTGCCTCCAGCCCTTCTGTTTTAACCCGTGTAATATTTGTTGCCTGATAAAAATCTGTATTTGATGGCCTCTGTATCCAGTCGATAAGATTATCTGAAACACGCCTAAAGATGGTGCATCTTATCTTGATATCCGCATTATCATTAAATGTCAGGTCCGCGCCTGCTTCATAATTAAGGGCTTTTTCAGGCGAAAGATTTTTATTGCCCTTATTCGACGGGCTATCATAAAAAAGTTCTGTATAGTTTGGCGGCCTTGCTGATTTCGCGATCAAAGACCTGAACTTTAAATATTGAACAGGCCTAAAAAATATCCCTGCCTGCGGAAGAATATCGGTATTATAATCTGAATAGTCATCAACGCGTATTGAGGCATCATATCCAAAAAATATGTTCTTATAATTTTTCAATGCCAGGGAATAGGAATTTCTACTGCGGGAATCCTTCCCAAGCCTGGTACTGTTTATGCTCTGCCTATTGATATCAACAACCGCCTGGATAGATCCAAAAGCCTTGATGCCCATCTCTGCCTCTGCCTGAATTCCATTTATAACTGTTTTATGATAATTCATGTAGTAATCCGGGTTTTCAATATCAAGCATATATTTATCATGATGTTTTCTATAATATAATTTAGGGCTTATCTTGAACTGGTCTATCTCTATACTTGTATTCCAGTTTAAAAAAAATGTATCAATCCATTCTTTGGAATTATGTAAGCTGTAAAAATTGGCCGCGCCAAACTCTTTTTCACCATATCCCGCAAAAATATAACTGGATACCTTATCACCTGCTTCTACAAGAGCGGAAGATGAAACAGAAAACTCTCTAAAATCTGTATCAAACCTCCATCCATTTGAAGTTGCCTCCTCCGCAGCAAAATTTATGCCTCCGCTAGACAGGCTCTGCGCAAGATATACAGAACCTTTTTGTGTCGAGTCTGTTCCATACATAAAAGAGGCTTTGCGTTCCGTACTAACAGGTTTTGTCGTAACAACATTCACAGCGCCCCCCACCGCTCCCTGGGCCCAGGTATCAGCTGAGGGGCCTTCTGATATCTCTATCTTTTCAATCGCGAATTCAGGTATAGCAAGGTTAAGATTATGATGCGCTGTCTGTGGATCATTTAAGATAATGCCATTTATAGCTACCGTTGTCTGCTCATCAGTAGCGCCTCTTATGCTTAAATCTGACTGTATCCCAAGTATCCCTCTGCGGGAAACATCGAGAGCCGCTTCCTGGTCAAGCAGCTCTTCTATAGATAAGCCTGGCTCCTGAATAGGGTTTATGATAACCATATCCTTTGTAGGCATCTCACATTCATACTTAAATGGCCCCGGGGTAATAGTAATAGGATCAAGCTCTATCTCACGAGCGAAAATATAGCCCGGGCTTAAGATTAACAGAATATAGAAAGACAAAAAAAGAAAGGGTAATAATCTTGGCAAAATAAAAAAATATCTCATTACGGGTATTTTAATACGAAGGGGGGGATATTGTCAACCGAAAAATATTTAAAGGTTGACAATCTATTTTATCTTCAGCACCATAATAGTAATATCATCATGCTGAGGCGCGTTTTTGCGAAATTGCATAAGCTCATCATAGATACTATCTGTTATCTCTTTAGCGCTCTTTTCTTTGTACTTTGAGACAACCTCCTTAAGCCTGGTATCGCCAAACTCCTCTTTCCTCATGTTACGGGTCTCTGTCACTCCGTCAGAATAGAGTACAAATACATCACCAGGATTTACAGTAATCCGGTTTTTATGGAACTCGATGCCATCCATTACGCCAAGGGCCATACCGCCTGTAGCTGTTATCAGGGTTGTCTCCTTATCCTTGCCTGAATAGACTATTGGTAGATGGCCCGCGTCTACTACGGAAAGCTGGGTAGTTTTACTATCGACTACAATATAGGTAAGTGTGACAAAAAGGCCTGAGGTCGCTTCTGTTGACATCTGGTCATTAAGCTCGGTAACTACCTTAAGAGGGTCGCATTCTGTCTTTGAATGAAACCTGAAATTACTTACTGTCATTGCCATGAATAATGCCGCTGGTACACCTTTTCCGGAAACATCACCAACCATTAAACCGAAACTCTTGTCTTCATTCTCGACAAAATCATACAGGTCACCCCCTACTGATTTTGCCGCTATCATCTTTACAGCTATATCAAGGTGCTCTTTTTCTGGGGGTGCCTGCTTAAGAAAGCTCTGTTGTATTTTCTGGGCAATATCAAGGTCTCGCTGCATCATAACCCTCTTGTTCTGTTCCGTTATATATTGCTGAAATGTACAGAATATATACACGCCTGATACAAGAAGTAGGGGATAGAAAAGATCTATCCAGATATTCAAGAAGGCAAATAACGCGAATGAAACAGTAATAAATCCGAAAAATATGCTAAAAGCCGCTAATATCTCAAGAATGGGTTTCAACTTAGATACTGCTAATACTACCAATGCGGAAAGCAGAAACAGTATCAATAGATTTACAACAGGGCCAACCCTTACAATAAAACTCTTAACAAGAATGGTATTCAACAGGTTTGCGTGCAAGCCAACCATTGGGTAACGTTCCTGCAGCGGTATAGGGTTTAAATCGTGCGTGGCTACAGCAGTAAGGCCTACAAGGCATATCTTCCCCTTCAACTCGTTAAGGTCCACAACAGGGGCCTTACCCATGTTCAGATCGCGGTAAGATGTCAGAATATCAATAAATGAATAGTGCCTGAATGCCTGGCCCCAATAACCCGCGTAATTTATCAGCATCCGGCCATAAGAGTCTATAGGCACCCTAAGATCGGGTTTTAGCTGCAGGTACCTGCCTCTTTCCACACTGATATCTTTTACAGCTACACCTAAAGAATCACACAAAGCAAGAAATGATATATGAGGTATAATATCTTTTTTATAATCTATAAAAAGCGAGGACCTTCTCCTTTTACCGTCTATATCTGTTACAGCATTTATATGGCCTATGCCACGGGCTGTATCCAGCAGCTCCGGCATCGGCTCTGATTCTATCTTAGTTGCTCTCGGGAAAATTGTTTTCTGTTTTTCTTCTGAAAGGCGCAGAGCTATTGGGAGATATACTTTTTTACTCTTTTTAACAGACTCTACAAAAAGAGCGTCTGAGTTCGGGTTACTCTTTGTACTGAATAATATATCAAATATGACACATTCTACGCCGCAAGCAGTCAAAACATCTATTAAGGCCGCGTGAAATTGCCTGTCTATAGGCCACTGGCCTATCTTGTTCAGCGTATCTTCCGCTATTTCTATAATAATTATCTTGTCTGTAATTTTTTGAGGCGGGCGCAGTTTAAAACGCAGATCCAGTGTAGCAAGCTCAAAGGTCTCAAAAGCCTTAAAGTATGACGCAAATATAACAAGAACAGGTATGATTATAGCTATCGATATTTTTAAAAAATTTTTAGGGAACTTTATCTTTGGCATTTAGAAAAAATAGTTGGCCCCAACAGTACTTACACTGCCCGAATATTCCTGCAAGGGATCATTTGAATAGTTCTGACGGTATGTGTAATTCGCGTTTATGTAGAATGCGGAAAGAATCTTATAGTTTATGCCTCCGCCCAATGTCATAAGGTGGTCTTGCTCTTTCTTAGCCGGATCTGTGGTTATTGTACGAGACTTGAAATCTTTGTACTGATAACCACCGCTTAAGAGAACAGATAGCTTCTTTGTCAGGGGGTAGGCTGTATAGAGATTCACTCTCTCAGACTGGTAATCATAATAATCCATATATCCATCATTCGACTCATTGAAATAGTATCTATTTTTTATCTTTAAGAAAAGTTTCCCAAAATACGTAACAACTTCTGCTGCAATATTATTACGGTGGTCTTCTCTTGTGATATCTGTCTTATTATTCGAGCTATTTCGTATATCACGGTGCTTGTAATCATAAAAATAGCACTGATACTCTGCGCCTACATAGGTATTCTTATTAAAATAGTATTTTATCCCGGCAAATGGGCCGTTAGTTGTAAAGTCTCCATCCTTGTTCTTAAAGTAGTCTATGAAATCGACATCATAACCTATTTCCATCCTCATTCTCTTATGGGGGTAGTATTCAAAAGAAACAGATACATCATTGTCTATCATGCTGAGCGTTGTGAACCTATGATAGGTGATGCTTGTAAAATCATAATGCGCCTTCAGGTCTATCTTATCGGTGAGGCGATAGCGCAGTATGATATCTGCCATCACCTGATCAAATATGTCGCCTTTTCTTGAAGGATCAAGAAAGACATTATTATCATACCCCTCTAATACACCCGCATAAATATGGTGAGTAAATCTCTCTTCAAGATCATAGATATCCTTTGAAAAGGATTCCACCTCTGCTAGTTTATAATCCTTATATTTCTCAACCGCCTCCTGCTCATCCGCAAAGAGAGAAACTGTTGTATTGTAAAATACAGAACCAACTATTAATATATATGCTATAAATTTCATTGTTGCTCCGCTTCCTAATCATAATTAGGGCCGGAAGATGCTGGCACCGGCGAATCCCAATCATCACGTCTCTGGAGTTCCCGCTCTTCATAAATATTCTCTTTATCGCCAAACCACTTATCTTCTGTGCGTTCCTGAACTCTCTGCATCTCCTCTAATGCTATGGCAGCACCTCTTGAGCCTTCCGCGCGTTTGCCTCTTAACCAGTCGAGATGGTCACGTAAATTCTCCCTAAATTCTCTCCAACCCTCTCTATCAAGCATTGTCAGCATCAGCAGATTAGAAGGCGTCTCAAATTTTCCTATAATGCGCTTATAGCCCTTGTCTATTATAACGATCTGCGTCATAGTAGTAGCATCGACATTAATACCCCGAACATAGGCCCTATCTTCAAAACAACTTACCGTAGTAGTCTTGCCATCTGTACCTACTGACATACCGCTTCCCGCCACACCTGCGACTGCTGTTGGGGTACGTACCTCAAACGAAGAATTAAATGGTAAGGATTCGATAAGGGCAAATATTTTACCATCTGGCAGAGATAATCTCTTTGTCTTAATATTTTCAATACTTATCTCTGTATTCTGATCGAGCTTAACTATATTCTTTAATGTTGAATCAATCGCTATCTCCACTTCTGAAGCTATAAATGTCTTTATCTTATCATTCTCTTTTAAGAGCATGCCTTTTTTTGCGAGAATCCAAAAATCATCCAAAGAGCGCTGAATCTTTACGCTACCCTTAGTATGAATTATCTTAACTGCCTCTTCCGCATGAACTGCCACGCTATAAAATAGCAGGCCCACGGTAAGAAGAACGATTATAAAAAGTATTCGTTTCATCTTTTGCTTCTTTTGTCTTTAGCCTTATCCTTATCTTCAGATCCTTTTACAAGCAGCTTCCAGGGGTTACGCTTAATATCATCACTGAACTCCTCAAAATTCTCAGTGCTCCTTCGCAAGTTGTTCATTATATCATCAATATTGCTCTTGTTGCCGGTTACAGCCTTGTCAAGATCCTTGGCAAGATTACTGATATTATTCATAGTCTCTTTTGCCACTTCCATAGTAGAAGTTGCTTCTTCAATAATAGCATCCATGCTTATAGGATCCTTGCCTGGTATAGTAGAACCTGCCTCTATAAATGGCGCCCCTGTATCTCCGTGGGATAATGTTATATATGTCTCACCCATAAGCCCTAACGTGGTGATACTTGCTATTGTTCCTTCACGCAATTTTGCGCTGTTATCCAATTCAAGGTCAACGAATATTTTAGTATTGCCTTCCTTTGTATAAACAAGCTTTATATTCTTAACCATACCAACCTCAACACCACCTAAGCGCACAGAAGCATCTTTCTGAATTCCGGTTATATCTGTAAATACAGCCCTTATCTTGTACTGCTCCTTAAACAGACTAAAATTACCCGCCATAATGGTCAATCCCACAAGTATAATAGTACAAAGAATTACCACAAATCCGGTCTTTACCTCATTTGTGAATACCTTTGCCATTTTGTTATTCTCCTATTTTGTAAGTTCATCTAAATATCCGTCACCGGATTGAAGAAACTGTATAGGCCCCTCCGGGCTTCCTGTTATAAACTGCTTAATGCGTGGGTCTTCAGAATTTTTTATCTCAGACATTTCACCCTCTGCTATAATCTTACCGTCATAAAGCATAACTACCCTATCAGCTATCGCAAAGACGCTCTTCATGTCATGTGTCACAACCACAGATGTAATCTGAAGTTTTTTACTTAAATCAAGAATAAGTTTGTCTATAACACCTGCTATTATAGGATCGAGGCCTGCTGTAGGCTCATCATAAAATACAAGTTCAGGATCCATCGCAAGAGCACGGGCAATGCCAACTCTTCTTCTCATGCCTCCGGAGAGCTGGCTCGGCATAAACTTCTCGAAACCGCGCAATCCTACAAGCTCAAGTTTCATCTTAACCATTATACTTATAATATCAGGGTCAAGCTTTGTATGCTCACAAAGCACGAGTGATATATTCTCCTCTACATTCATTGAATCATAAAGAGCCGCGTCCTGAAAGACCATACCATATATCTTCCTTATCTTATCAAACTCTGATTCATTAAGTTTTGTTATGTCATTCCCTTTTATAAATATAGAGCCACTGTCAGGTCTATGCGTACCTATCATATTCCTTAATAATGTTGATTTACCGCAACCGCTTCCCCCCATGATAACAAGGGTCTCCCCTTTGTAAACCTTAAGGTTTATACCGTTTAAGATAACACGGCCATTAAAACTCTTTACCAGATCTTTTACCTCTATTACGACTTCTCTATTTTCCATTGCCATTCCTTTTACCCCATACCAGGGTTTGCTTTGCAAACACGGTACGGGGTAAATTCGCACTTATAAGTTATGTCACGCTTTGCGCGGCGTAACTTATGTGCTCATTTACATTTGGCTAAAAAAGAATATGCCGGTCAAGACACAGTCTGCTAAAATTATCATAATAAAACTTGTAACCACACTCACTGTCGTAGCGCGGCCTACGCCCTCCGCGCCGCCTTTTGCATTCAGCCCCATATAGCATCCAATAAGCGCGATTATCATTGCGAAGGAGACGGATTTTATAAGGCCTGTATATATATCTTTAAGCGCTAAAAATTTAAATGTTATGTCTATATACACCCCGGAATTGATACCGATACTAAAAACACCCATAAGATAACCACCTACCATACCTGCAAAAACCCCTAATATAGTAAGGCAGGGCAGCATTACCATAAGAGCAATAAAACGCGGTACCACAAGAAAACGCACAGGATTAAGTGCCTGTGTCTGTAACGCCTCAACCTGCTCTGTTACCTGCATACTGCCAAGTTCTGCTGTAATAGCGGCACCTACTCTTCCGGCTACAACTAAAGCTGCAAGAACAGGCCCCATCTCTCTTGCCATAGCTACAGCTACAAGGCTTGCCACATACATCTCTGCCCCTAATTGGGCAAGCTGATAAGCACTCTGCATAGCAAGTACAATACCTGTAAAAAAAGTCACGAAAAAGACTATCAACAGGCTGTTTACACCTTCAAATACCATCTGCTGAAAGATATTTCTATATGAAATAGGTTTTTTAATAAAAGGCCCTATAAACACCCAGAAAAGAGTTGCCTTAAGAAGAATAAAAATCCCCCCTATCTGAGAAAGCGTCGATAATACTCTCTTTCCTATTGCAGCTATAAAATTCAACATTACATATACCCTCTTACTTAAAAATTGGCACCTGCTTCTTCTTCTGTGTCAAATATGTCAAACAGCTTCTCAAGCTTGGTTATCTCAAAAAGACTCTTGACCTTAGGCGCAAGGTTTGCAAGACGCAGTTTACCGCCATAAGACCTGGTCTTTTTGAGCATCTCAACCAATGTCGCCAAACCGGAACTATCAACATACGAGACTCCGCTTAAGTTGACGACAACCTTCATAGTCTTTGCATTGGCAATATTCTCAAAAACTTCTCTCATATCAGGTGAGGAATTGATATCTATATCACCATTAATATCGAAAATAGTTATATCGTTATTCTGTTTCTGAGCTATCTTCACAGCGAACACCTCCTTCTATTGTGCTTTCTTTGTTATCTTTTTCTTTAAATATTTTATCATGGTAAGACGGTTACCTTTTTTATTAAACCTAACATCATCCATAAGATGCCTTATAAGAAAAATCCCCCTACCATTACCCATAAGCAGATTCTCCTCCTTTGTAGGATCCGGTATCTTATTGTGATCAAAACCATTACCCTTGTCTTCTATTGATATACTTATCTTATTATCTGCATATATAAAATCTATCAAAACCTTGAGCCTCTTGTCAAATCTGTTACCATATGTGATAGCATTTATTAACGCTTCTTCAAGGCAAAGCCTTATATCAAAAGTGTCTCCTTCACCCGCTTGCAAACCTATCAACATGGCTATAACCTCATCCACAGCCTGTTTAATCTTTTTGGGATCACTTGCAATAGATATCTTTTTATTCATTAAATTTTCCCATATTGCGAAATTTCTTGTATCTCTGCTCAAGCATCTCTTCTTTCGACATAGCAGATACTTCTCTTATGTTTTTAATAATAGCCCTCTTAATATTCTCACCCGCAGCCTGAGGATTACGGTGCGCTCCTCCAAGCGGTTCCGGAATAATCATATCTATAATACCAAAATTTAATAGATCGTGCGCTGTAAGCTTTAAAGCGCTTGCAGCCTTATCTGCTTTTGCCCTGTCCTTCCAAAGTATAGCCGCGCACCCTTCAGGTGATATTACAGAATAGTAAGAATTCTGCATTACGCAAACCCTGTCTCCTACGCCTATACCCAACGCCCCTCCACTGCCTCCTTCACCGATAACAAATACTATAATCGGTATTTTCAAAGTTGCCATTTCACGTAAATTATAAGCTATAGCCTCTGCCTGGCCTCTCTCCTCAGCGCCTACTCCCGGATAAGCTCCCGGGGTATCTATAAATGTTACAACCGGAATATTAAATTTTTCAGCGAGTTTCATCAGGCGTATCGCTTTTCTATAGCCCTCTGGATTTGCGCTTCCAAAATTACGCATAAGATTCTCATTGGTATCCCTTCCCTTCTGGTGGCCTATCACGAGAATCTTGTAGCCATCTAAAGAGGCAAACCCGCAGACCATTGATTTGTCATCTGAAAAAGCACGATCACCATGCAACTCTATAAAATCATGCATGATCATCCCTATATAATCAAGCGTATACGGCCTTTGAGGATGGCGCGCTATCTGGACTCTCTGCCAGGGAGTAAGATTTTCGAATATTTCACGCTTTAATTTATCAAGTTTCTGTTCCAGCCTGTCTATTTCAGAATGCAGATCTATATTTTCAGAGCTGGTAAACTTCTTCAACTCCTCTATCTTACGCTCCAGTTCCAAAATAGGTTTTTCGAATTCTAATCCGCTTCCATTCATTATATAATTATAGACCTTTAATTCTCATATGGTTAATCAACAATAGTTACGCCTGTACCTACAGGCACGATAGCATACAACTCTTCTACCTCTTCATTCCTCATCCTGACGCATCCGTCAGTGCACTGATATCCTATGCTTTCCGGTTCTATAGTGCCATGTATACCGTAACCGCCTTCTTCTGTAGTAAGCCCCATCCATCGGCTGCCAAGAACATTTTCAGGATTATCTGCGGGTACAGCAACGCCGCGGTTATACCATACGGGCCTTACAAGCTTATCCTTTATTTTAAAAGTGCCTGTTGGCGTAGAATTATTCTTACCTGTAGAAACTATATATGACTTTATTACCTCGTCACCCAAAAGAAGCGTAAGTATGGATTGCGATTTATCAATTATTATATGAAAGGAAACTTTTTGGACCTTCAACTTCGTCCCGGGCATAATCAAATCTGATCTTAAATCATTGGCTCTTTTTATCAGATCGACTGTTGTAGAATATTTATTAGCTATTTTTATAAGTGAATCACCGGGCATTACAACATATAGTTCGCTGTCAGGTGTAATGATTTTAGAGAAGAGAATTGCCATTCTTATTGAAGCGATCTTTCCTTGTATATCAGCATAGTTACAGAACTGTGAGTATTCATTGATAATCGTAAGATACAACTCTTTTGCTTTTGTGAAGTTTTCATCTTTATAATATATATCAGAAAGTATAATAAGTGATTCATATCCATCGCGGCCGCCCTTAGAAATAGATACTATCTTTTCAAGCGTTCTTATGGCCTCTGCTCTATTACCATCTGTTAAAAACGCTTTTGCATTTTTTAATTGCGCTGATTCATCAGGAAAGACAGATACAACAACATCTGTAGAGGGTTTAAGCTTCTTACTGTTGAGGAATCCCATAGAAAATTTTACAATAACCACTATAAGCAAAACTAACGCTATAACAACACTTATTTTTAATATATTCTTATTCACTATCATCCTTTCACATTATAGGTAAATATACAAAAAATATCCAAAAATAATCCCTAGGCCGGCTCCAGTCAGAACTTGTATAGGCGTATGCCCTATAAGTTCTGCTAATCTCTCCTCTTTGATGGGCTTTTTGAAATATATATCTTCGACCATCTTATTGAGCGTCTCTGCCTGTTTCCCGATAGCGCGCCTTGCGCTTTGCGCATCAAACATAGTAACTATCGCAAAACCCAAACCTATAGCAAAAATTCCTGTGTTAAACCCATATTCTAAACCCAGAGTCGTAGCAAGAGCTGTCGTACCGGCGCAATGAGAACTCGGCATCCCGCCTGTTCCTACAAGCCACTTAAAATTAAACCTCTTCTCCCTTACAACAGCTATAGCTATCTTTATAAACTGCGCTAAAAACCAGCAGATAATAGTTACTATAAAAACCCTATTTTGCATAAATTGTTCGGAAAAATTCATATCAATTCAGATTAGAAGGTTGCCCAGTAGGATAATTCCTATTAAAAAGATTTGCCATAAAAATACGTTATAATTCTATTTATATTAATGGGGTCAGCATTGATAAGCTCCACACCTGTATCGTAATAGACTAAAGGGCCGTTATCTCCGACAATCTCTATTCGCCTATTCCATGCTACCCTGCCATTTAATTTAATACTATTTCTGCTGTCACCTATATCAATCTTTATAAAAAGATCTGTCCTTGGAAGAAGTTTTTCTTTTAAGGAAATACATATTCCATTACCGCTTATATCTTTACTCTTGCCTTCTTTTATAATCTTCGGCCGGGTTTTTACTTCATAAGAGAGTTTTATAGGTACAGATATCCTCTCATACATTCTCTTCTCCATATTACCCCCCTATTTTATAATGTATAATTATAACATAAATACTAAGCCAGGTAAAGTAAATATCATTTACCTGATAAGTGAGAGCGCTTCCTGCCGCGTTTTGGCATTCTCTTTAAATACGCCCCTGACGGCACTCGTAATAGTAACTGTGCCTGGTTTTTTAACACCACGCATTGACATGCAGAGATGCTCAGCCTCTATTACTACCAGCACGCCGAGAGGTTTTAGCTTTTGCATTATGATATCCGCTATCTGGGTTGTAAGCCTCTCCTGCACCTGAAGCCTCTTAGAAAGTATATCAACTACCCTTGCCAGCTTACTTAAACCTGTTACCCTTCCACCCTTTGGAATATAGGCAATATTTACCTTCCCCAAAAAAGGAAGGAGGTGATGTTCGCATATTGAATAAAGCGGTATACCTTTAAGCAGGACAATCTCATTGTGCCTCTCGCCTAAAAGCACTTCAAGCTCTTTTTTAGGCTCCTGTTTTATACCGCTGAATATCTCCTCATACATTTCAGCAACCCGGCGTGGCGTATCAACAAGATCCGCTCTTGCTGGATTTTCACCTATTGCTAATAATATCTCTTTCACAGCCTTTTCTATTCTTCTCTTTTGCATTATCTGCCTCCATTGTGTTCATTTGCCTACGCAGAACCTACTGAATATACTGTTGAGAATCTCTTCTGTAAAAACTTCTCCCGTAATAAGCCCTAGGGACTCCGCGGCATCTTTTATATCGATCATCAGCAATTCTTCAGGCCTATGCTCGTCAATACCGCCTATTGCTGACTCTACAAAAACCAAGGCCTTTTTTGCTGCTTCTATCTGCCTGGAACTTGAAAGCAGTATACTCCCTATTATAATTTTACCCGAAAAGAACATATCATATATTGCTTTTTCTAAATCTTCTAAACCCAATTTCTGCTTAGCAGAGACTCTGATAATAACTTTATTGTGAAGATGCTTTTTTATTTCATCTATTTGTAAAGCCTCCGGCAAATCTGACTTATTGACTACCACAAGAACCTTTTTATCCTTTACAATATCTATAATGCTCAAGTCCTGTTCTGTAAGCAAGTCACTTGAATCTAATACAAGCAACACAAGATCCGCTGTCTCCATATAACGCATACTTCTTTCGACGCTCTCTTTTATAATATCATCTTCCGCGTGTATTATACCTGCTGTATCGACTATCTTCAAGGGAATGCCTCTCACATTCACCACTTCCTCAATAGTATCTCTTGTCGTACCTGCCAAAGGCGCAACTATTACCCTATCGTGCTTTAAAAAACTATTCATAAGGCTTGATTTACCGACATTCGGCTTGCCGCATATAACCGTGGTTATACCCTCGCGCAATATAGCCCCTTTTTTCGCAAAATCGATAATAGATGAGAGCTCCTCCGCTATATGGGCCAGAGATGACCTGATAGAAGAGGTCTCTGAAGGTTTTAAATCTTCTTCCGGAAAATTTATATCTGCCTCAAGTCTTGCCGCTATCTCAATAATCCCGGCTCTTACAAGTTTTATCTTTTGCGAAGCGCCCCCTTTAAGCTGGCACTGAGCTATATTCAGGCTCTCATCAGTACGCGAAGCAATAATACCACACACAGCTTCTGCCTGGATAAGATCTATTCTGCCATTTAAAAAAGCTCTCCTGGTAAATTCACCGGGGTCTGCTAATCGTGCCCCGAGATCAAGTAACAGGCTTAACACCTGCCTTAGACAGACCACACCACCATGGCAGTTTATCTCAACCATATCTTCACGTGTGTAAGTAGCGGGATTCCGCATTACCGCAAGCAGGACTTCATCTATATCCTTGCCATTAACAGCAATATGGCCATAATGGAGAGTATGGCTCTTAAATGCTGATGGTTTTTTAGAATTTTTAGCAAAAAATATCTTATCTGCTATATCTATCGAGAGCGGCCCGCTCATACGGACAATGCCGATACCGTTTTCTCCTGGAGGAGTGGATATTGCCGCTATTGTATCATTTATCATATACCTTATGCCTTATTCAATGCTTCTAATGTTTCTTTAACTAAAAAAAGCGAACCTGTAATGAGTATAGTTCCATGCCTCCCCGCAAAAGCGTTTGCGAATTTCAACGCGTCTTTAATATCATAGCAGAGATAATATCTATTACGCAAAAAAGCCACTTTCCGGGCTAATGATTCAAGCTCAAGAGCTCTTGGGGAATCAGCCCTTGTAAATATTATTCTTTCTGCCAAAGGAGAAAGCTCTCGTACGATAGCCTCAACATCTTTATCCGCGGAAACCCCTAATACAATACAGGAGCATTTTTCTTTAAAGATCTCATTATATGCAGCCTTTAGAGCCTTTGCTGATGCGCAGTTTTGTGCTCCGTCTAAGATTATATACGGATTTTTTGAAAGCACCTGAAAACGTCCGGGAAGATCCGCATCTGCCAAACCTCTCCTTACATGGCCCTTCTCTATCTTAAAACCGAATTTTCCCTTAATCTGATCGAGCAGACATATTGCTACGGCGGCATTTTTTGCCTGGTGCCTGCCCACAAGGGGGGTATGTAGCTGCTTATAAAAATTATCCTTGGTCTTTAGATCAAAACGCGTGCCTGACAATGAGATTGCGATATTACTCGATATTACGTCTTTGTCCACTATCAGCAGATTAGCCTTCTTTCTGCCTGCGACACACTTAATAACATTTAAAACTTCTGACCTTTGCGGGCCGCTTACTACTGATGAGTGGGTGTGTATAATCCCGCATTTTTCCTGCGCAATCTCTTTCAGCAAAGTACCCAAAAGATGCGTATGATCATAGCTTATCGGCATTATACCTGCTACCGAAGATTGGGCAATGTTTGTCGCGTCAAGCCTGCCTCCAAGGCCCACTTCCAAAACAGCTATTTCAACTCTCTTTCGCGAAAAATATAAAAAAGCAGCTGCGGTTATTATTTCAAAAAATGTAACGGACTTTATCCGTTTTCTTATTATAACCTTCTTTATCTGCGAGATTGTGGAAGAAAATTCTCTTTTAGATATATATTTTCCACCTACCTCAATTCTTTCCCTTACTGAAACAAGGTGCGGAGAGCTAAATTTACCTGTTCTTACATCAGCCGCATTCAGAATAGAGCTGAGCATGCAAACACAGGAGCCTTTTCCTTTTGTACCTGAGATTATTATTGACGGGTATCTCTTATGGGGATTGCCGAGATGCAGAAGTAAATTATGTATCCTGTCCAGGCTATACGCGTTCGCATAATTATAATCTGAAAATTTCTCGTAGTTTATAAGGCCATTCAGATAACATAAGGTTTTCTGATAATCCATATCGGTTAATGGCGGAAATGACGTATACCTGTAAAAACCATTGAAATATTATTCTGGTTACAAGCGTCTATTATCCTCTCATCTGCCTTTGAACCACCTGGCTGTATAATAGAGCTTATGCCTGCTTTGGCCGCAGCCTTTATAGCGTCTTCTTTGGGAAAGAAGGCATCTGAGGCAAGCACAGAACCATTAACTTTTTCTTCTGCTTTGTGTATTGCCATAAAAACAGAATCTACCCTGCTCATCTGGCCGGCCCCTATACCCACGGTTCTTGTCTCATGCACAAGTACTATCGCATTCGACCTTATATGCTTTACTGCCTTCCACGCGAAAACCAAAGCATCCACTTCTTCAGGAGTCGGTTTTTTCTGTGTTACAATCTTTAGCTGTGATCGATCAAGCCCCACAAGATCTCTCTGCTGGAGAAGTAGGCCGCCTGTAACCATTCTCAGATGGAACTCATTCTTATCTCTATTTTTACTTATAGCACTAGTGCTTAAGATTCTGAGATTAGCTTTTGCCATAAGCCTGCTTAAAGCGTTCTGCTCATAACCAGGGGCAATTATACATTCTATAAAACCTGAATTAAGAATCGCCTCCGCAGTGTTGACATCAACTTTCTTATTAAGGCCTACTATGCCGCCAAATGCGGAGATCTTATCAGAATTAAGGGCATCGGCATATGCTTTCGTAAGAGTACCTGCTGTTGCTATGCCGCATGGCGTAGCATGTTTAATAATACATGCGGCAGGCTCGTCAAACTCTTTTACAGTCTCTAACGCGGCGTCAAGATCCATGATATTATTATATGAAAGCGCTTTGCCATGAAGCTGTTTCGCGTTAGATATAGAAGCTTCATCAGATAAGGCCTTTTTATAAAATGCTGCTTTCTGATGCGCATTTTCACCATATCGCAGATCCTCGGCCTTATCCAGCACAAGTGAAAGCTCCTGTGGAAATATAGAATCTATGCCAGTATCCGCAACAGGTGCCAGAGTTTTCTTAAGATATGCCCTGATGTGGCTATCGTACTCTGAAGTAAGAGTAAAAACATCAATAGCAAGCTGCGCAAGTATATTCTCGGAAACAGCGCCATTATTGGCGCTAAGTTCTCTTATTATGGGCCCATATTGCGTTGGGTTTGTCACAACAGCAATTGAGGAATAATTTTTAGCAGCTGAACGCAACATCGAAGGCCCACCTATATCTATATTATCTATAGCCTCAGATATACTTACTTCCGGCTTAGCTATGGTCTTCTTGAATGGATAGAGATTTACAATAACCATATCTATGGGTTCTATATTATGCAGTTTAAGCTGCTCCATATGTTCTGGCTTGGTTCTTGAAGCAAGTAACGCCGCGTGTATCTTAGGATGAAG
>JAUVHV010000022.1 GCA_030593065.1 Candidatus Omnitrophota bacterium
GGTAAATCTACTCAATCGAGGCTGCTTACAACTTTCTTAAGGAAGAAGGGTTACAAGGTAACGCATATATGGGATCCGGGAAGCACGAAATTCGGTGAGGCGATAAGAGGTATTTTGCTCAAGCCTGGCAGTAAATTTTCAAGGAAGGCGGAGACCATGTTATATCTTGCGGCCCGGGCGCAGCTCGTAGATGAGAAGATCATGCCTGCCCTGAAAGCCAAGTATATAGTTATATGTGATAGGTTTATCGACGCTACGATATGTTATCAGGGATATGGTTTAGGTGTTGATATAAAAGAGATAGATAGGTTTAATGATTTCGTTACCGAAACAACAGTCCCTGATATAACGTTTTTTCTTGATATAGATGTAAAAAAGGGCCTTAAGAGATCCAGAGATGTCAAGGGGTTTTCTGACAGGATAGAAAAGAGGGGCGCTGGTTTTCATGCTAAGGTAAGAAACGGATATATAAAACTCTTAAAAAAATTTCCGGATAGGATAAAAAGAATATCCATAGATAATAATGATAAAGAAAAGGCCCAGAAAATTATAAGGAGAGTAGTATCCGATGCCATTGAGTGAAATTAAGGCACAGGAGAGAGCCATAGGTATTCTTAAAAAAAGCGTATCTGAGGCAAGAGTCGCGCATGCCTATCTTTTCTTAGGCCCTGATGGAGTTGGAAAACATTCAGCAGCTATAGAGTTTGCCAAGCTCTTAAACTGCACAGCCCGGGAAACGGATAACTGTGGAAAATGTATCTCATGCTCAAAGATAGAAAAAGCTATTCATCCGGATATTTTTATTATATCCACGGAAGAAGGCCAGCGGATTATACCTATAGATAAGATAAGAGAGCTGTCAGCAAGATTATCTTTAAAACCATTTGAGGCAAGATACAAGATAGCTGTCATAGACGCGCAGAGTTTAAATAAGGAGGCGTCTAACGCGCTTCTAAAAATACTTGAGGAACCCGGAGCGGATATGCTATTTATACTTGTAGCCGCCGACGCGAACGCTCTATTGGATACCATAGTCTCCAGATGTCAGATAGTCAGGTTCAGGCCGCTTAGCAGGTTAGATGTGATAGATATCCTGAAAATGGATTTCAATATTGATGGAAATGAGGCCGGATTTTTAGCCGATCTATCAGGACTGAATATTAAGAAGGCACTGTCACTTAGGGGGCAAGACGCTCTTGCGCGAAAGAACGCTGTTATAGATGAGTTTAGCTCCAATATGCCTTTACTTGATTCCGGCAATAACAGCATAATGAATCTGACCAGGGATATGCAGCAGGATGCAATGGATATTCTTCTCTGTTTCTATAGAGATGTGCTTGTATACAAATATACCAGAGACATCAGCATGATTATGAATATCGATAGACAGGAGATTGTACTGGAATTCGCAAAGAAAAAAGAGGTCGCAAGCCTCAACTCGGCTATAGATTATATTGAAGAGGCCAAGGTATCACTTGAGGCGAATGTTAATTCCAAGCTTGCTCTAAAATTATTACAGGAGAAACTGGCAGTTTAAATGAAGGGGTAAGAATGATTAAGGTTGTCGAAGTAAAACAGCGCCAGGGTGGAAACACTACTCATTATATTGCCGGTGATTTTTCTTTTTTCGCGGGTGATTATGTTATTGTTGAGGGTGACAGGGGACTGGATTACGGTGAGGTACTTTCCGGTGAAGAAATAATTCTTGATAAGGGTATATCGCAGAAAGCCTTACGTAGGATTATACGTGTCGCGACAAATAGCGATATTGAAAAGATAGACCGTAATCGTAAGACAGCAAAAGAGGCGATCAAGACCTGTAATAAGAAGATAATTGAGCGTAATCTCAAGATGAAGCTTATAGATGCCGAGCTCTCTTTTGATTGCAGCAAGATAATCTTCTACTTTAGCGCGGAAGAGAGGGTTGATTTCAGGGATCTGGTAAAAGATCTTGCCAAGATATTTAAGGCACGCATAGAATTAAAACAGGTGGGTGTGCGTGATGAAGCGAAAATGTTCGGCGGTTTTGGCCAGTGCGGGAGAGAATTGTGCTGCGCGAGATTTTTAAAGGATTTTGAACCCGTTACAATAAAGATGGCAAAGGATCAGAATCTTCCGCTTAACCCGACAAAGATATCGGGGGTATGCGGCAGGCTTATGTGCTGCCTTTCATATGAGCATAAGTGTTATAAAGAATTCGCGAAAGGCCTTCCAAAGGTAAGCCAGCGTGTAAAGACAAAAGATGGCCCAGGCAAGATTATAGATGTAAATTATTTAAAGCGGATAGCGGTCGCGGAATTAGAAGACGGAAGGCGCATCAAAATTGACTATAATAAATGAGGGGCAGAAATAACCATGCCTAAAAAAGTTTTTTTTATTACAACGCCTTTGTATTATGTGAATGCCGAGCCGCATATAGGCCATTCTTATACGCAGATAATATGTGACTGTATCTCAAGATACAAAAGAGCTAAAGGCGAAGAAGTCTTGTTTTTAACAGGTACTGATGAATACGGGCAGAAGGTATTGCGCTCCGCAGAAGCCCAAGGCAAAGAACCTTTGGATTATATAGGTGATGTTGTCGGTAAATTTAAGGATCTTTGGGGCAGGCTTGATATATCCTATGATGATTTTATACGGACAACCGAAAAACGGCATATTGATACCGTAAAGAAAGTACTTTCTACGCTTTATGAAAAAGGGGATATATACCAGGCTGAATATAAAGGTTTTTACTGCACGCCATGCGAAACATTCTGGCCAAAATCTCAACTTGCAGATAAGCTGTGCCCTGATTGCAAAGGCAATGTTGAAGAGATATCAGAGACAAACTTTTTTTTCAAACTTTCGAAATATCAAGACTGGTTGATAAGCTATATAAAAGAAAACCCTGGATTTATAAAGCCGGATTTCAGGGCGAATGAGGTACTTGGGTATCTAAAAGAATCTCTAAACGATCTCTGTATATCCCGGCCGCGTAAGAGGCTGTCATGGGGAATAGATATACCGTTTGCTGACGGACATGTTACTTACGTATGGTTCGACGCGCTTATAAATTATATAAGCGCATGCGGCTGGGGAGCGGACGAGGAGAAGTTTTCAAAGACATGGCCCGCGGATTTTCAGATTATCGGAAAAGATATATTGCGCCCTCACGGTGTCTATTGGCCAATAATGCTTCATGCCCTTGGCATAGAATTACCAAAGACTATATTTGCCCATGGCTGGTGGCTTATGGGTGGTGAGAAGATCTCTAAAACCAAAGGAAATACTGTAGACCCCTTTAAAATGATCGATACCTATGGTAAAAACGGATACAGGTTTTTTTTCCTGCGTGAAGTAAATCTTGGTTTAGATGGAACGTTTTCTGAGGATGCTTTTATTAAAAGGTTTAATAGCGACCTCGCAAATGATATAGGAAATCTCTTAAACCGTACGCTTACTATGGTTGAGAAGTATTTCAATGGAATTGCCCCTGAAAAAGGCGATGCCAATGAAGCGGAAAAAGCGCTTGAGTCTCGCTTAAAGCAACTTCCCTTAAGGTTGGATATACTTATGCCTGAGCTGAAATTCAATCAGGCCTTAACTGAGATATGGGAGGTTATCAATATAGCTAACAAGCATATCGAGATTTCAAAGCCATGGGAACTCGCGAAGTCAGGAGAGATAGAACGTTTAAAAGCGGTTATTTATATTCTATTACAGGTTTTAAGTGTTTGTGTATTTTTACTTTACCCATTTATTCCGGA
>JAUVHV010000008.1 GCA_030593065.1 Candidatus Omnitrophota bacterium
AAGATAACACAGGATGTAACCTCTCTCATAAGCGGCGTAGAGACAGAGATAGCTCATGTTGCCACTGATTATAAAGACGGAATACTGCAAGGTAAGCAAGTAGAGGTATTAAAAGGACAGATATATCAAGAGACGTTCCTCACCCGCGATGACAAGACAGGGTATACCAAGAATCACACCTTTACTTATGGGGAAGGCACTCATAACTTTGACAGCCAAAACATGATACTGGATACCTCAACAGGCGAATTAAAGATAACACAGGATGTAACCTCTCTCATAAGCGGCGTAGAGACAGAGATAGCTCATGTTGCCACTGATTATAAAGACGGAATACTGCAAGGTAAGCAAGTAGAGGTATTAAAAGGACAGACATATCAAGAGATATCAGAGTTAAAAGATGGGCTTGGTAATATCGTCAGAGTCATATCTGAATATAAACAAGGATATTATGAGTATGATAAGAAATGGAAGTTATCATTGGATTCTAACGGTACAATACGAAATATTACGGAAATTGTTACTGAGGAAGGTGTCTTTAATATTACGACTACTACGCAGCTATCCAAAAATATTACCCCTGTTATTTCTTCTACTTCCTGGCGTTGCAATGAAATCTTAGTAAAAGAAGGAGATATATTTAACTTAAACAGTAAGCTCTACACATTTGAAAAAACAGGCGATCAGCTTACGCCGCTTGCAAGAGAGGCCAAAGATGCCGGGAATTGCCTTGATGAGCAGATAAATATAAAGGGTAAGGATTTTAAGATAGGCCTTATTGAGAATGCCCAGATAACGCTTGTTTACGATATCCAGGGCAGAGTTGTGAATTGGGAAGGCAATGTTTCCCGCACGCTTAGAGATGGAACAGAAGTAAAAGGAGTCTTAATATATGAGCAGGAGTCCGGCGATAAATTATTATTGATTAATGGTGAAGGGCTGCATCAGGTTAAAGCTGTTACTGTAACAAGATTCCATCTTGGGGATGGGAAGGTAATGATAAGTGAGCCTTCTGCCAGCCCTATAACAACTGATAAAGAACGGGTTGAAAATCGTATTGATGTTGATTGGGACAAAGAAAGAGGAGAAGCTTTTATTCCTGAAGGGCAACTGATTACACTGCTATATAATGAAGATGCCGGGACTATGGAATTAAGGTTAATTGAAGGTGATTATTTCAATAATCTCTCAGATACCAATGCGATAGTAGTCCTTGCCGCGGATGGAGTAACGGAATATCAGATAAAAGCAGGGGTTTGCGCCAGGGTTCTGAATGGCCAGATAGAAACTTATAGATATGGCGCGCAGGAAGCAGTGGATTATAATACGACTGTTTCCCGCCATGCAAGACATGCGCTTGAGCTGCCAGGCAGGGTAACGCAAAAAGTCTTTGCTGTGCAGGATAATGATAATCTATGGATAACGAACAAGGTTAGCGGTATAGCTTATGCTATAATTGGCGGCCTTGGAAAATTGGTTTATGGTGGGGGCGCGTTCCTTAGAAATACTTTTGGCGGCGATCCTATGGTGTATAATGATAGATTGACCTTCTTCACGGATATGGCGGCAGAAGGTGTAAACAGATGCTTAGGCACAGATAAACGTGTTGAAGATATAACATTTACGGATGCCATCAAAGTGACTATGATTCCAGCAGCAGTTCCAGCAGCAATTCTGGGCGGTACGTATGCTCTATCACTCATCCGAATTGCATATGCAGCAATAACATCTATGGCCGCAAGTTCCGCAACATCCTTTGTGGGTATAACAGGCGCTTTTGCTGGAGCAACAAGCGGGTGGGCAGCTTTAGGCGCCAGTATATCGATATTTACAATGGCGCAGTATATATCAGAAGTAGCCTCTGGCCAGGCAATTTTACACAATCCAACAGATGCTATTACTTATGGCCTAACAGCAGGCCTGCTTTATACTGCCGGAAGCGTCCTGGTATCAGGCGCCGCTGTCTTATTTGCGAGAACAGGTAAGACAGTCGCTCAGGTTCAGGGCATCAGGCCGGGCTTCCTGGGTTGGCGAGGAGCATTGACAGCTCTCAGAAATCTATTTGCTGTAGAGCCTGCATTAAAACAGGCCGCCTGGCTGCAATTATCTATGAGGACATTTGGCATTGCTAACGTAGTTTTAGGGTTTAACGCGTTTGGTAAGGGAGTTGTTGACCCCGCGCTTTCAATGTGGAGGGCAATAGATGGGGATGATGTTGAGAAAGGATGGAGCGGATGGGTTTACAAGGCATTCAAAGGCTTTGGGCAAGGCGGCGCTGTAGAGTCGTGGCTGACGGGATTTGTCTTTGGAGCTCCTTTCTATTTTCTTGGCGCTGCAAGCGCATGGTCAGGGAAGGCTTTTGGAAGAGGTATAGAGTGGTTAAAGAAATATTCTCCTAACTGGGTCTCCCACCCTGTAAAAGCTGTCAAGTCATTGCTTGATAGAGCGCCTAATACTGTCCGTTATATAAGCGGCGCGTTTAAAGAGCAGGTTGTTGAGCAGCCGGTCTCAGTGTTCCTGCAAAATACATTACATATTCCTGCAGGCCTTGCTGAGGTTATGGTTGAGTTTATTCCGGATGGCGGCATAGGCCCTGTCAAGCTGAACGCTAATACAACTATTTCTCATATAGAGTCCCAGGAAGGCGGGGATGCGGTAAGCGCGAAGGTGGCGGAAAAGATACAGATACATTCTTTTGCAACAACTCGCCTTACAGAATCAATGCCGAAAGAGATGAGAGCGGAATTGATCTCTCTTCAGGCCGCGCGCTTATTAGAATCGATACCAATGGATGTAAGAATAGATAACAACATAACAGAGAAGATGGTGGGTAAGTTTACGCTGGCGGAGTATGCCGCTTATGCTAATAGGAGCATAACAGAAGCAGCTTTTCTGGCCGCAGACAGGGATATAAGTGTAACAGAAGCAGCTTATTATGCAGCTGTTTCAAAGGGCGAAATAGATCCTGTTAAAGGTGCGGATATAAACATAGCAGAGCTAACCCGGAATTTCGCGAAAGAGTGCGGGTTTACTCTTACCGAGACAACAACCATAGAGATAACAAGGAGACGTGACAGTGAAGCCAATGTTTCTTATACATTTACCAATTCATCTACAAAATCAGAAGCAGAGTTTACTGATATTGACAGGCTAAATGAAGCTTTGTCGCAGTTAACAAACAGAGCGGATTATGAGATTGTATATAATGGTATAAAACTAAACACACCAAATGCAACCCTATCCTTATCCGAGACACAGGTTACTGATGATGCTGGAGGCACACATGACGCGGTTATCTTAACAAAAACATATGATACAAGAATAAAAGATTCTTTCACTGTCAGGGATGACGGCAAGGTTGAAGGTAGTTCTATGAAGATTGGAGACTATCATTTTAATGTCAAAAAGGATGTTAATGAAAAAACGCGTGAGAACACCTACAGTGTTGAGGCAGGTAATACGCAGATATTAAGCAATAAAGAGAGGGAAGACTTGAATGAGATAGTTGATGGGATAAATAAACAGCTTAGGTTTATAGAGGAATCAGATTACTTTAAGAATATCAAAGGCGCAAGGGAGGATGAGGGCGTAAATCAGGTCAATGCTGTATTGGCTAATCTGTTCGAGGATAATGTTTTCCATAGAATACCTACAGGCGTAGGCAAGACAAGCTATATATTTGCCGCGACAGCGCTGATAAACGCCAGTGTATTTAATAAAAAGACCGCGTTTATAATGAACAATACCACTGAGCTTGATAAAAATAAAGATCCAGGAACAGGTGTTAATAAAACCCTCAAAGACAGGTGGGTGGTTATAGATCAGGCAACCGATTATACCAAGCATCAATATGATGTGCATGCCCTCTCAGACCCAAATCATAAAGACCACGTCAGAGCGATGAAAGAGATAAAAAATGCAAAAGTCTTCTATATGACGCAGGCGTCCTGGCAGTTTCTATCGCTTGAGGTAAGAAAATCATTGAGTTCTGACTCTGCCGCGTATAAGACATGGGATACCATATTCTCTAATACTAAGGTTTTAATGGATGAGGTTGATACTGCTTTCTTCGCGACCAGGGCGCAGTCAGGCCTTGAATCGAAAAGATTAGAAGGATACCAAAAGCAGAATTTATATTCTGTTTTCGACTTCCTACATAATATTGAGATAAAGACAAAAGATGGAGACATGGTTAAGATCTCAGAGCTCCCTGCTGAGGAAAGGCTCGAAGCTTACAGGAGCCTCCTTAATGTAAGCGTTGAGACACTCGATGAGAATGGCAGGATTAGCTACGATGTGATCCCTTACGCTGACTATGCGAGGCGTGAATCGAGCAAGGATAATATTCGCATGATCGGTTCTGCTTTCAACACGAATGTTCTGGAAGAATTTAAAGGATGGCTTGCTGAAAAAGGGTTTGATGTAAAGGATGTTCATACATTAAAGGGCTTAAAGGGAGATGCGCTAAAGAAGGCATTAGGTTATAAAGAGGCATTATATGGATTCTCAAAGAGTATCCAGCAGATAGATGTAACCGAAGTTGGTATCGGTAGCCTTAAGGAATATCCGGGTATCGGTTTAACCCATCCTTCACCCGGCAGTATCGTTGCTGAGGAACTGCATCTATCGAACCCGTATTACGCGGGCGCTACAGAGTTAGCTTTTAAAGAGCACCGTGACTTTAAAGAGAACCTTGACAATGTTACAGTATCTGGAAAGGCAACTGTGACTGTGCTTGCTGAATCTATCAGGAGAGCTGTTGATTCCGGCGCGAGCATCGGTGGGTTCTCAGGTACATTGACAGGCGTAACAGGCCTTGCTTACCTGCTTTATGGAATAGAGGTAAGGATTAGGGGTGAAAAATTTGATTATGATAGAGAAAATAATGATGGAGAAAAAAATATCAAATCATATACTATAGGCTCATCCAATGCTGCTTTAGACAACATATTCCAGGATTCTGAAGACAAGAGTATGGTTATCTATGAAGCCAGGTTCCGCACTGACCAGACACTGACAAAGGATAAGATCAGGGATATAGCATTAAAACAAGGAT
This sequence comes from Candidatus Omnitrophota bacterium, assembly GCA_030593065.1. GTDB lineage: Bacteria > Omnitrophota > Gorgyraeia > JABMRG01 > JABMRG01 > JAUVHV01. The sequence goes on from JAUVHV010000008.1 coordinate 5,057, forward strand.
ATACGCTTCTGGCCAAAGATGAGCGTTTAAGTTGGACAAAACATACTTCAGAAAATCCGGAAGGGAAAGAGATAAAGTATGAATCTGATAAAGGAAATTCTGTTAAGACCTATCGCGAAGACCACCCAGGAGAAAAAGTCTTGTTCTACTATAATTTAGCGGCAACAAGGGGAACTGATGTCTCATTCACAGAAAGAGGTTTAAAGGCTTATGCTTTAATAGATAGCTCTACCACTTCCTGGGCATTTGAGCAATTAGCAGGACGGGACAGGGGCATAAAAGAGTTAGATAAAGGAAGATATGGTTTTGTGAAAGGTTATGATAAGGATAATAATCCTATATTTGCTCAGGATGGTGATAAGAAACTCTACCATGACCTGGATGTATATCTGATAGACCAGACTGTAGGCGAGAGAGAGGGGATCTCCCTTTCAGAAGAGAGCTTTAAAGAGGCGGATAAGCGCGAGAGAGACCTGGCATTATATAATAACCTTGCTGATATTCTTGATAATAAACCGGCGGAAAGATTCTATGACCTTGCAAAGAGCACGAAAGACTCTAACGCGAAAGAGACACTGCTGCAGTTTGCGGATGAATACCAGGCTATGTTCGGTATTCCATCAGACTTGACCCTGACAAAACATGGTAAGAGCGGAAGAGAGGCGCTGGAAGAGAAGATGAAGAGGGCGTTTAAATTTTATGGGGATATTCAAGGCACCTTCAGATTTAAAAAATTGCCCAAGCCTATAAAAGATGCTATAAAAGAGGAAGCTGAAGTTAACGCTGAGCTTATCCTTGGCGCGGAGGTTGGCAAGAGGATGGGTGGAAGGATAGCCTATGCTAATACTGTCTCAGAAGTAAAGAAACGTATAAAGGAGAATATATCAGAAGGCATGTTACCCAGCACAGCTCCGCTTTCAGGTGAAAGCAAGAGTAGTATGAAGCCGATAAGCATATCGCAGGCAGAATATGAGATGACACAAGAGGGTCTTACAAAAGATGCAGCAGAGAGCTTTATAGATAAGTTGGAACATAAGAAGCTCGCGAGCGGAAACTCAGATATCGTAACTTCAGCAGGCGTAAGAGCTATGAGAACCTTCCTGAATTTAAGCAAAAAAGCATCGATAGGCCTGTTGAATTCTCTGGCAACGGCGCTGTTAAAAGGCGCTTCTGGTATAGAGGATGAAGATGATGACAAGCAAAGGTTTGTCAGGGCAGAAGACGTTACTATTGCCTTAATCGATACTTTGACCGGCGCTGAGCGCTCCCGCCTTGTAAGTGATGACTTCTCCGGCATTGTAACATTGATCAATACGGCGCAGACATACTTTGATAAAGGGCTTATTAGCGCTATGCCTTCCTTAAATGAGATGCGGCAGGCAGTATCAAGTTATAGAGATTTGGCGTCACGGGAACTGCTATTGAAGTATCTGAAACAGAATATGTCGAATAAAAATACGCGCTCAATATATAGAGCTGAAGCAAAAGAGATTAAGAGTATTATAAGAGGAGAGCAGAGTGATACGAAATGGCAGAACAGGTCACGTTACTATGAGTTTACAAAAGACGACCCAATTAAAGCCTGGCTCGGCCTTCCAATGCAGCTTTCTCGCAGGAGATTTATAGGGATATTTACAAATGTGCCTATTATCCTATCAATGGCGCTCAGGCCTTTATTTGGCGAGCAGAGTATGTTATCGGGCATTGTTATACCAGTATATATAATGGTAGGCGGAGGCGTATTGCCGTATATATCAAAAGGCATTACCAGGGCTTACAGAAAGTACGCGATACCATTCGCAAATTACAACATTGCGGCAAATCAAAAGGCTTTTAGAAAAGCAAGGGAATCTTATAAGGAGAAATTACCAAGTATACTGAAACATGAAAGCCCTGAGGTTATAGCCGCGGCAATGAATATTATAGAGCCATCCGCTATTTCCTATGACGCGATATCATCAGATGTAAGAGCGTATAGAATTATTGCTGAAAAAATAGCGGGCATAACTTTCTCAGATACAGCTTTAATAGTTTCTATCTTATATAACATATATAAAATTAAGGGTGCGAAAAAAGCATTGGCCTCAAAAGAGAATTTCGTAAAAGCCCTGACTTCAGGCAGCATAGAGATAACCCCTGAAATCGCAAGAGCCGCGGGAATTATTTTCAAACAGCAGACTTCAGGATTTTCACTGCCGACAAGAAAGAGTCAAGCCGCAAAGATGCTGGTAACTTTGTTTAATGCCCAGGATAAAATGACAGAGCCAATCGCGAGTGAACTGCTTGCCTTTATATCAGGTGATAAGAACAATATTAGCAAAAGATTCTCCAATGCGAAAGTTGCTTTAAATGCTTACAACAGATTTACAGAATCCCGTCAGGAATATGGCCAAGCCAGAAATGAATACGTAGAGAAGGTCCTGAAAGATAAGGATATAAAGATGCCTTCACTTGATAATATGACTGGCCTGGCTCAACAGGATATAATGCGTGAGTTTAAGTTGTATCAAAATGCCAGAAAGCAGGCTGAAGAGGAGTTTGACAAGTCTGATAGTGGTGTTAAATTAAAACAAAGAATGAATAAGGAGAGAAAGAGCTTTGATAAAGAGGTGGCTCCTGTAATGGCGCAAATCAGAGGTATCAGTATAGAAGAAGCTAGTTATATAATTGCGATGCAGCCTATGGTGGACGCGTTAGAAGCTGACGCTAAATCACAGCTTTCATCTTATCAAAAAATAGCCAATGATACAGGCGTTGGTATAATCAAGGTATTAGAGTATGCTGAGCTACCGGCAGATCTATTGATATCAGCAAATAACTCAACTACAACATATGATTCAGGTACATACACATTTACTACGACAGATAGAGATAGCAGAATGGGTAAGTTCGCGAATATCTGTACAGACACCCTATCTCTTGCCCAAGAACTAAAGGTAAAGCATCCTGAATATGCCGGTAAGATAGATGCTATTATAGCTTTATGGGATATTAATACAGCTAATGGCGCCAATGTACAAATATTACCAAAACGCAAATCAAATGCTGAGAAGATAATAGGCCAAGTCCCGACAATAGCATTTGACGCTGATTTCGCGGACTTTATAATTGATGCCTATGCTCAGGATAGAGATGCTGCAAGGTGGATACTCTTTGAAAGATTGGGCCATGAACTTACACACGCAAGCTATTATGAAGGCGCTATAGAAGCTGAAGCATATGAAGAATTTATATCTATATACACTGTAGATTACAACATAGCAAAGATATTAGAAGAAGACCAGGATCTAAAGACAAGAATAGCAAGGCTTTTTGCTGAAAATAAAGATAAGATTAAGTTCTTATCAGGCCATTTCTATAGGGATGTAATGGAAGCTAAGATTATGCAACTGTCAGAAGCTGATGGTGTAAATGAGTTATGGAGATACCTTGTGGAACGTAAGGCAGGTTTCATGCAGGGTGAGCATTCTCAAAAACTTGAGCAACTGTTAAAAGACAAGCCGGATATATACTCAGAGGTTAAAGAATATCTCAATGATCCTATAGCATTATCGCGGACACTTGGGATAGCTTATGGAGAGCGGAAGATTGAGGTTGAAAAAGCGCAATACGAATTAAGTTATATTTACGCATATAAGCAGGCGCAAGAAGCGTATGGTAAGAATGACCCGGATAATGCGGTTACGCCAGAGCAGTTTGCAGAATTCGCAAAAGAAGGCACAATGACCGCACCTGTAAAAGTATCCTGGGCTGATAAACAAAAAAGAACCTTTAGAGTTGAAGCGGCAAAATCGGTTAAGGAAATAAATGAAGACGATAAAAAAGCTTATGAAGTATATAAGTATATGTTTGAGAATGCAATACCTCAAATTCGAGCATCCCTCAAGGGTGATGCCCTGATGAAACTGGAAGAGATTCTAACTGGTATGGCAGAAACTGGTTCACCAGAAGGCATAGCTGCAATAGCAAGCGATTATACATCTGTTGCTGAAAAAGAGAGAGCCCTTCCAATAAGATATGCGGATGGCACTATAACGCCTTCAATAATGTCTATGAACACAGATTATATAAGATATCTTTATGATGTAATGAATAATAAATCTGCAGACAGGTTAGCCGTAGCCGCGGAGATGTTCCTGCAGCCTTATCATGAACTCAACCATACTGATAGGCCAGAGTTTTTAGATCCTGTTGAAGATGTAGTCGAGGAAGGCCTAATAAGAAGCCTGTTTGACGGTCTTGGCGTAGAGAAGATATACTCAGAAACCGATTTAAAGCAGAAGCAGCTTTTACTGCGCGAACAGTATAAAGAAAAATTGCCAGGCGCGCTTGAAGCTAATGATAGATACAGAATGCAGACCTTCTATGATGATAATGGCAAGCTTAAATCTGATAGGCAGCAAGTTGAAGATGCATTTAAAGGTGCGGCTTGGCAAATGGAGAGTGATTTTGGTTCAAGGAAAGAACTTGCAAGCAATTTTATAGAGAACTTGCATAAGATACAGACAGCGCTTCAAGATGCTGTTGCTATGGGTAAGATTATAGATATAGCGCTTGATGAGTCTATTAGCTTTAAACAGAGAGATGTGCGGGTTCAGGAAGTTCTCAATAATGCTATTGGTATCAGTAAATCTTCCTCAGCAGGCCTTCTTGATGAGATGCGAATAAACGCGCTGAAACTAATCAAAGAGACAGGCGCGTTACAAGGAGTCAGCGGCGCAATGTCCGATCCTCTCAGAATCTTTTCCATTCAGGCGCTAAAGCCAAAGATGCCGCAGCTTGAGATGGCAACTGCTGTAACGGAATTTACAGGAGGTACAGCGCAGGCATCAGTAAATATAGTAAATGCGGCTGCTACTCTTGGATATGAGCTGCCTGTGACCAGAGGCCAGTCTCTTATATTAGAATCGCATACAGTTACAGATACACTTGCTATGACATTAGGCGCGATAATGGAGAGGATATCTAAAGATGATAATAGAGATAGTATTACTGTATCTGTATATGGCAATAACAGCTCTCAGGCAATAGATATGCTTGCAAAATACAATGTTACCGCCACAACAGAGCTTAAAAAAGTAAATATTGCGACTGTTGTATATGCAAAGACAAGGATAGACGCGCTTGCAGAATACACCAGATTTGTGGAAGTTGAACAACCTGCAGCCATGGCAAATAATATTGTGACAGCTTCTCAAATAGTGTTGGCTATATTCCATATGCCGTTTAAGCAGTTTGTTACATTTATGAAGGAGAAAGGTGTAGAGATAGGTTTATCAGAGAATGACATGCAGCGGCTCTTTGTCAATGCTGATACTACTGCCGGAACAATAAGAATAAAGCCTGTTGATAATGATGAGATTAACAGGATAAACAAGCTTGTTGCTCAGAACGCGTAATATAAAAGCATTATTAAAAAAAGGGGGTATATTATGAAGGAGAGAAGAAAATGCAAAAGAATAGTCAAGTCCTTTTTGTCATGGCTTATGTTTATGTGGAAAAGAAAACACCCCGATTATCCTAATGGCTGGGATATGGTAACTGTCCGGGATCTTGGCGCTGGGGGGATTCTTTTCAACTATGAGCAGCCTGTAGCAATAGGCACAAATGTCAAGCTGAGGATAATGTTCCCATTTTTAAAAAAACCTATGCATTGTACCGGAAAGATAGTGCGCAATGAACAGGTAAATACTTATCGATATCCATCGATATATCGCATAGCAGCGGAGTTTGAAAAGATAAAGCAGAAGGACAAGGAACTGATAAAGAAAACAGCTGGTAAGCTTTGTTAGTATTGGAAACAGTTTCAATTTTTTTTTAAAAAAAAGCTTGACAAGCACAAAAAATCTGCTAATATACACACTTCTGAAACAAAACCCGTTTTTTTACAAACAGAATAAAAACAGACAAAAATTAGCACTCATTACATATGAGTGCTAACAACAGCCTAAAAATACATAAGGAGGTGTAGATATGGCTAATGTTCAACCATTGGGAGATAGGGTACTCTTACAGCCGTTGGAAGCTGAAGAAAAGACAAAGGGTGGTATTATCGTGCCTGATAGCGCAAAAGAGAAGCCGCAGGAAGGTAAGGTAATAGCAGTTGGTAAAGGTAAGGTAGAAGATGGCAAAACAGTTGCGTTGGAAGTAAAAGTTGGTAATAGGGTTCTGTACGGTAAATATTCCGGAACTGAGATCAGGGTTGATGGAGAAGAGATGCTTATTGTCAAGGAAGAAGATATACTGGCTATAATTAAGAAATAAGGTTCAATATTAATAAAAACCATAAGCCTAAAACCGTAAAAATGAAACAAGGAGAAAAAAATGGCTAAACAGATTTCATATAGTGATGAGGCAAGACGCAAGATATTAGCGGGCCTTGATAAGCTTGCTGATGCTGTAAAGGTGACATTGGGCCCAAAGGGGCGCAATGTGATACTTGATAAGAAGTTCGGTTCACCTACCATAACAAAGGATGGTGTAACAGTAGCAAAAGAGATAGAGCTTGAGGATCCATATGAAAATATGGGCGCGGAGCTTGTAAAAGAGGTGGCATCAAAGACTTCGGATATAGCAGGTGACGGCACAACAACAGCTACCTTACTTGCTCAGGCTATTTATCGTGAAGGCTTGAAGAACGTAACCGCTGGGGCCAACCCCATGTCATTAAAGAGGGGTATTGAAAAGGCGGTCAATGTAGTTGTAGAGCATATCAATTCAGTTTCAAAGCCTGTAAAAGGACATACTGAGATATCACAGGTCGCGACTATCTCCGCAAATGGTGATAATGCTGTTGGAAAGCTTATTGCGGATGCAATGGAGAAAGTCGGTAAAGACGGCGTAATTACTGTTGAAGAGGCAAAGTCAATGGCAACTACGCTTGATGTTGTTGAGGGTATGCAGTTTGACCAGGGGTATCTTTCTCCTTATTTTGTAACTGACGCGGATAAGATGGAAGCATCCTTAGAAGACCCTTATATACTTATCCATGAAAAGAAGATATCTGTTATGAAAGATATGCTTCCTTTATTGGAGAAGATAGCGAGAACCGGTAAGCCGCTGCTTATTATCGCCGAAGATATAGAGGGTGAAGCCCTGGCAACATTAGTAGTAAATAAGCTTCGCGGTACATTTACATGCGCCGCTGTAAAAGCGCCTGGTTATGGTGACAGAAGAAAGGCTATGCTTGAAGATATAGCTATCCTTACTAATGGAAAGGCCATAACAGAGGACTTAGGTATTAAGCTTGAGAATATTACATTAGATGACCTCGGAAACGCGAAGAGAATATCTATAGATAAAGAGAATACAACTATAGTAGAGGGCGCGGGCAAACAGTCAGATATACAGGCCAGGATCAACCAGATGAAACGCCAGATCGAGGATACTGATTCTGATTATGATAAAGAGAAACTACAGGAGCGCCTCGCGAAGATAGCAGGCGGCGTTGCAGTAATAAACGTAGGCGCCGCGACAGAGACAGAGATGAAAGAGAAGAAGGCACGTGTTGAGGATGCTCTTCACGCGACAAGAGCCGCAAGCGAGGAAGGCATTGTAGCCGGAGGTGGAGTCGCGTTTCTTCGCGCGATAAAAAAGCTTGATGAGCTTAAGCTTAAAGGTGAAGAGAAGGTTGGAGTTGATATTATTAAAAGAGCGCTTGAAGAGCCGATCCGCAAGATTGTAGAGAACGCTGGGGCGGAAGGTTCTGTTGTTGTTGAAAGAGTAAAAGATGAGAAGCAGCAGAATGTAGGATATGATGCTCAGAAGGGTGAGTATACAGATATGGTAACAGCGGGTATAATCGATCCTGCCAAGGTTACCAGAACAGCGCTTCAGAATGCCGCGAGCATAGCAGCTTTATTGCTTACAACAGAGGCACTTGTCACAGATTTACCTGAGAAGAATGCTCCAGCCGCGATGCCCCCAATGCCGGGAGGCGGAATGGGTGGCATGGGAGGTGGAATGGGGATGATGTAGTGTTATCCCGCGTTCTTTCAGAATGTAGAATACCAAAAATGGGGCACAATTTTTTGTGCCCCATTTTGTTTTTTGCGGTAGTTTTTATTTTATCTGCTTTTATGCCCCGGCCTGTTTTTTGTGCTATTTCCGATGATTTTAATCGAAAAGGTATCGAAAAGATGGAGGAGATGAATTATCGGGAAGCAATAATCTATTTTGAGTCCGCTTATAAATCTGATCCGGGGAATGTAATTACCAAAAAAAATCTAAGTGTTGCTTATCATAATATGGCTGTCTCTTACTCAGCAAATAATGAATTAGCAAACGCTATCCGCAATGAGAAGCAAGCATTAAGATACGATCCTGAAAATAGCATGATCAAGGAACAGCTTGCCATATTCTATAATAATCATGGCTTAAAATACGCAAGTTCAGGTATTTATGAACCTGCCATAGAGAATCTCGAATATGCCTTAGAATATTTACCGGATTCAGAGTTTTTAAGCAGGAACCTTTATAATGTGATACTTCAATATGCGGACTATTTGCAAAAGAAAACAGGCCATCGAAAGGCATTGCGCCTCGCGAATGACGCTATTGAACTTCTACCTGATCTATCTTCAGGATATGTTTTTATAGGTAATATCTATTATAACCGGGATAACTTTATTGAGGCTTTAAGATATTGGTATATGGCATTAGAGCGCGATCCTGGGAATGAGGGCTTAAGCAAGCGCATTGAAAAGCTAAAGAGAGAAAATATCGTTGAGATGGCCTTTGGAACTGAGAGAAAGAGCCATTTTAGAATACGTTTTGATAAAGGACTCGATTCGGATTATGTAGGATTGATATCAGAGATACTCGAAGACGCGCGTAGCAGCGTTCGAAATGAGTTTAATCTTTATTCGAATGAGGTAGTGCCTGTTATTGTCTATGCTGATGAACAGTTTCAGGCAGCTACGAAACAACCGTATTGGACCCAGGGCTTATACGATGGAAAGATACGCTTAAAAAGCCAGGACATATCCCGCGGCAATGAAAACTTAGAGAGAGTTCTTTTTCATGAGTATACGCACGCGATTATCTATCTTAATTATGGTAATAATATACCTATATGGCTGCATGAAGGTTTTGCGCAATTTAATGAGCCTGATCATAGTATCAACCCGGCAGATATAAGGTTTTTATCCGTGTATATAAAAGAGAACGGCGGATTTTCTTTAGAAGAGCTTGATAGAATGTTTGATAAGAAATCTGATCAGGAGGCTGTAAGAGCGGCGTATATTCAGGCAAGGATATTTTTTAGCTATCTGTTAGAAAAGCATTCAAAATACAAGTTAAAGAGGCTGCTAAAAGAGCTTGAGACAGGCAATATCTGGCAGGAGGCGCTGAAAGAAGTTTACCGCAAAAATATTGCCAGGATAGACAGGGATTTTAATAATTATCTGGATGATCTGTTAGGATAAAATCAGGCTTGACAATTATCGGGTCATTGGTTATTATATGGAGCAATAATTATTAAAACTAAGGAGCAATCTAATGGGTGAATGGATTGGGAAAGACAGAAAAGCAAGGCGGTGTTATGGTTTTGATGAAATAGCGCTTGTACCAGGTGATGTTACTGTAAACCCTAATGAGGTTGAGACAACCTGGCAGTTAGGAAAGATTAAATTTAAGGTACCGATAATCGCTGCTGCTATGGATGGTGTGGTTGATGTGAAGTTTGCTATAGAGTTTGGCAAGCTCGGTGGTTTTGCGGTATTGAACTTAGAAGGTGTCCAGACCCGATACGAGAACCCAAATCAGGTTCTTGATAAGATAGCAAAAGCGACACCGCAGAAGGCTACGGAACTTGTGCAATCGCTATACACAAAACCTATAAAAGAGAAGCTTATCGAGAAAAGAATAAAAGAGATAAAGAAGGCTGATGTGCCCGCTGTTGTCAGCGCTATACCGCAGAGAGCCGAGCATTTTGGTGAAATTGCGCAAAAAGCAGGTGCTGATATATTTGTTGTGCAATCGACGGTTACTACTGTAAAACACCTTACAAAAGAGTATAAGGTCCTTGATTTTAGTAAGTTATGTAAGAAGATGCGTATACCTGTAATTGTTGGTAACACATGCAGCTATAAGACAGCTCTTGAATTAATGGATACAGGGATAGACGCCCTTTTAGTAGGCATAGGCCCTGGTGCCGCGTGTACAACACGTGGCGTTCTTGGTATTGGTGTTCCCCAGGTAACAGCAACAGCTGATTGCGCAGCTGCAAGAGATTTTTATTTTAAGAGAAAAGGCCGTTACATATCTATAATAACAGATGGCGGAATGTCACGCGGCGGTGAGATATGCAAGGCATTCGCCTCAGGCGCGGATGCTGTAATGGTAGGTTCCGCCTTTGCGCGCGCGAAAGAAGCCCCTGGCAGAGGCTACCATTGGGGCATGGCAACACCGCACGCGAATCTTCCCCGCGGAACCAGGATACACGTTGGGACAACAGGCACGCTAAAAGAGATTCTCTATGGCCCCGCAAAGCTTGATGATGGATCTCAGAACCTTATGGGCGCTTTAACAACATCGATGGGCAGTCTTGGGGCAAAAGATATAAAAGAGATGAATCTAGTAGAGATTATCATAGCGCCATCTATACAGACAGAAGGTAAGGTATTCCAGCAGGCCCAGCGTATAGGGATGGGAAAGTAGTAGGCCGATATGAAAAGGGAGTTATTATGCGTTGGGTAAAGATTGTTCCGGCAGTAATAACAATAATTGTATTCTCTTTTGGTATCTCTAACGCACAGCAGAGTCTGCTATTATTTAAATTTACGAAACCTGAAATCTTACAACCCGCATATAAAGTGATTATAAGCGATTTTAATATAATAGGTTATCACGAGATTAATATCCAATTAAAACCTCCTGCCAAAGTAATATTCGAATTCGATAAAATAAGCCGCATGCAAAGTTTAGTAAACAGCTCTGTGTAGATTACAGGAACAGTTTCCAATTCACCCATTTATCCTTGACAAAAATCTTACCATAGTATAATATTTAGTACTCATGAAAAATTCTAATTTTGTACATCTTCATAACCACACTCAATACAGCCTGCTTGATGGGGCATCTCTCCTTACTGAGCTTGTCAATCTTGCCCATGTTTATAATATGCCTTCCGTTGCTATTACTGATCATGGAAATATGTTCGGTGCTATAGAGTTCTATATGCTCTGTAAAAAGATAGGTATAAAGCCTATTATAGGCTGCGAGGTCTATATCGCGCCTGAGAGCAGATTCGATAAATCAAGCCATGGAATCCAGGAGGCAACATACCACCTTATTTTATTAGCAAAGAATGAACAGGGTTATCATAACCTTATGAAGCTTGTCAGCATAGGTTATACAGAAGGGTTCTATTATAAGCCACGCATTGATAAGGAGGTTTTGAAGGCACATTGTCAAGGGCTCATATGTTCGAGCGCTTGTTTAAAAGGTGAGATAGCGCATCTTATATTGTCAGATCGTATTGACCAAGCTTACCATGTCGCGGGGGAGTTCGCGGAACTATTTGAGAAAGATGATTTTTATCTTGAGATCATGGATCACGGTATCTTGGAACAGAAACAGGTAAACAAGGCGCTTGTAAAGATGGGCAAGGATTTAAATCTTGGCCTTGTCGCGACTAATGATTGCCACTATCTTCAGCAGCAGCACGCGCGGGCGCATGAAGCGTTACTCTGTATCCAGACTCAGACAACACTTGATGATCCTAAGCGTATGCGCATGCAGACAGATGAATTTTATTTTAAAACCGAAGATGAGATGTTACAGGTATTTAAAGATGTCCCGGAATCGCTTAAGAATACTATAGATATTGCCCAGAAATGTAATCTGGAGCTTGACTTAAAGAGTATGCACCTGCCGCATTTTGCTCCACCTGAAGGAAAAACCCGCGAAGGCTTTTTAAAGGAGCTTGTCACTGAAGGAGCTATTAAAAGGTACGGCCCTATTGACGAATCTGTAAAATCAAGAATCGAGAAAGAGCTCAATGTAATTCAGGAAAGCGATTTTATGAGTTATTTTTTAATTGTATGGGATTTTATAAAATACGCAAAAGATAACAATATCCCCGTTGGGCCCGGCAGGGGGTCGGCAGCTGGAAGTGTTGTAAGCTATTGCCTTGGAATAACAGATCTTGATCCATTGCGTTATGGCCTGCTTTTTGAAAGGTTTCTGAATCCTGATAGAATAAGCCTCCCTGATATTGATATAGATTTTTGTTATGAACGGCGCGATAAGGTTATAAGCTATGTAAAACAGAAATACGGCACTGAAAATGTTGCGCAGATTATAACTTTTGGTACCATGATGGCCAAAGCCGCTATAAGGGATGTTGCCAGAGTCATGAGTTTTACCTACCAGGACGCGGATAGGATAGCAAAACTTATTCCAAACGATCTTAACATAACATTGGCACAGGCTATTGAGCAGGAACCAGAGCTTATGCAGCTGTACAAGAACGACAAGAACGTTATGCAGCTTATTGATACTGCTGCTGTGCTGGAAGGCGTGACTCGCCACGCATCGACCCATGCCGCCGGTGTTGTTATTAGTGAAAAAGGTCTTTCAAATTATATCCCCTTATTTAAATCAAGCGATAACCAGATATCTACCGGATACCCTATGTCTTCTTTGGAAAAGATAGGCCTTTTAAAGATGGATTTTTTAGGGTTAAAGACACTTACGGTTATTGACGAGACTGTAAAGATAATAAAACGTACTCAATCAAAAGAGATTGATATAGGGAACCTGCCTCTAGATGATAAGAAGACATATCAGCTGCTTCAAAGAGCGGAATCGTTAGGTGTCTTTCAGGTTGAAAGCCGTGGCATGAGGGACCTTCTAAGGAAGCTAAAGCCTACGATATTTGAAGACCTGATAGCCCTATTAGCTTTATATAGGCCTGGCCCGATCGGCAGTGGCATGGTAGACGATTTTATAAGCAGAAAACACGGGCGCATGAGAGTGAAATATGACCATCCATTGCTTGAGGGTATCCTTAAAGATACGCATGGTATAATATTGTACCAGGAGCAGATAATGCAGATAGTAAATATCCTGGCAGGTTTCAGTTTAAGCCAGGCAGATCTTCTGCGCCGGGCAATAAGCAAAAAGAATCCGGAGGTGATACAGCAGCAGCGAAAACATTTTACTGAAGGATGCCTGCGGAATAAGATAGATAAAAGAATATCTGATAAGGTATTTAGCCTTATCGAATATTTTTCAAACTATGGTTTTAATAAGAGCCATTCAGCTGCCTATGCTATTATCTCTTTCCGCACGGCATATTTTAAGGTGCATTTTCCTGTGGAGTTTATGGCAGCGCTTCTTACAAGCGAGCGCGATAACACTGATAAAATTGCCCAGTATATTGAAGAGTGTAACCGTATGGGGATAGATATCCTTCCTCCGGATGTAAATGAGAGTTTTGCTAATTTTACGGTTGTTAAGAGCTCTATTCGCTTTGGATTGGTAGCGGTGAAAAATATAGGTACAGGAGCGATAGATTCTATTGTTGTCGCGAGAAAAAAGCACGGTCACTTCAACAGCATTTACGATTTTACAGAACATGTCGATTTGCGGCTTGTCAATAGAAGGGTTACTGAGAGCCTTATAAAATGCGGAGCCATGGATAGTTTTAAACTTAGACGTTCACAAATGATGGCGATGCTTGACCATGCCTTAGATGTCGCGGGTGTTTTGCAGAAAGACAGGTTGAGCGGCCAGTATTCTCTATTTGAAAATTTTGAACAAGATGACAAGTTTAAGGCGCATTTTCAAAAAGTTCCGGATATAAAGGAATGGCCTGAACCGCAGCTTCTGGCATTCGAAAAGGGGCTTTTGGGCTTTTATATTTCAAGCCACCCGCTTGTCAGGTATGAGAAATCACTTAAGCTTTACACAACAGCCACTACAAAGACTATAGGCCAGCTTCATGACGGAGATGAGGTTTCGATGGGCGGTATAATTACAAAGGCAAAATATACATTTACAAAAAAGACAGGTGATAAGATGGCTATCCTGCGCCTTGAAGACTTAAAAGGCACTATAGACGTACTTGTTTTTCCAAGAAGTTTTAAATTAGCTGAAAAGAACATAGCGGAAGATGCCATGATCTTTGTCAGGGGAAGAGTAAATCTTCGCGAAGATACGCCAAAGATAATCGCCGAAGAGATTCTGCCCCTTGAAGACGCGCGCAACAAGTATACGCAGGCGCTTTCAATAGAGCTTATTACAACAGGTCTCGAGAAGGATACCCTGGCAAAGTTGAGTGAGATATTTAAAAAATATAAAGGCAATACACCTGTTTATATTAATTTTACGACTTCGGAGAAGAAGAAAGTCCAGATGGCGGCAGGAAAGGGGCTCTTTGTAGTGCCAACAGATGAGCTTATATCAGAGATCGAAAACCTCATTGGTGAAGGAGCGGTAAGCGTCTGTGTGTAGATATACATTGACATGCAAATTATTATATGTTAAAGTATCAAAACAAGTTACGTAAATTAGTTGCACAAAACGCCTAATCCATATTATAAGAGACAGGAGATTGATATGACAAAAAAAGAGATAGCAATAAAGATCGCTGATGAGACAGGTATTAAGCAGATAATTGTAAAAGAGGTAGTGCAGAAGACTATAGATGAAATGATAGAAGCTCTTGTAAGGGGTGAGACCCTGGAGCTTCGAAATTTCGGAGTTTTCAAAGTAAAAGAGCGTAAGGCGCGTATTGGACGTAATCCAAGAACAGGTGAGACTGTTTCGGTTCCCCCGAAAAAGGTTGTTACATTTAAACCGGGGCTTATTATGAAACAGCGCGTAAAATAGAATGTTAAATGGATATTAAGAGGCTAAAAGGAACACAGGATATATTGCCCGTAGAAGTAGGTTTGTGGCAGTCTGTAGAGCGGATATCGCGTAATTTCTTTTCCTTATATGGCTATAGAGAGATACGCACTCCTATCATTGAGGAGACGCGTCTTTTCGCGCGCAGCGTTGGGCAAGATACAGATATTGTAAAAAAGCAGATGTACTCGTTTATAGACCAGGGTAATCGTGATATATCTCTTCGTCCTGAAGAGACAGCTTCTGTTGTGCGGGCCTATATTGAAAATAGGCTCGGTAATACGGAAGGCTTTGTTAAGCTTTATTACATGGGGCCCATGTTTCGAAGTGAAAGGCCGCAGGCCGGCAGATTTAGGCAGTTTAGCCAAATTGGCGTTGAGGCAATAGGGTCATGTTCAACCTATCTTGACGCGGAGATTATAATATTGCTTAATAACCTGCTAAAAGAGTTAGGGGTAACAGGGTACAGCTTTAATATAAACTCCCTTGGCTGTGAAAAGGATAAATCCGGTATAGCTAATATATTAAAAAAAGAGCTGAAAAATAGAATGAGCGCCTTATGTGAGGATTGTCAGGCAAGATATACGACTAATATATTGCGTATACTCGATTGTAAGCGCGCCAGTTGCAGGAAAACAGTTAGTGCCATCTCTGTAAAAGGTGCTTTATGCCGGGATTGCGATGAAAGGTTTTTATCACTTCAAAAGATACTAAAATCCAATAACGTAGAATTTACTATTATGCCTGCGCTGGTAAGAGGGCTCGATTATTATACCGGCCTGGTTTTTGAGGTTTCAGCGCCTTCTCTCGGCGCACAGGATGCTATTGCAGCCGGCGGAAGATATGATAATCTTGTCTCTGATCTTGGAGGGGAGAGCCAGGGCGCAATAGGTTTCGCGATAGGCCTTGAAAGGATCATTCAGGTCTTATCAAGTATAAAAACCACCGCTGCTATTGATAAGGGCGTCTCTCTCTTTATAGCTACTATAGGCAAGCAGGCATATAGAGAAGGTTTTGATATTCTATCAGAACTTAGGCGCGAAGGCATTACCAGTGATATTGATTACCGGCAAAAATCCCTAAAGGCACAGATGAGATATGCTGATAAGATAAGAGCAGGATATGTTCTTATCTTAGGCGAGGACGAACTTAAAGATAGAAAAGCTGTCTTAAAGAACATGGGCGATGGTTCTCAGATAGAAGTTGGGCTGAACAATCTGGTTGAAGAGTTAAAAAGGTTGAAGGGTAAAAGCAATGCTTAGGACACACACATGCGGTGAACTTAATGGCAAAGATTTTGACAGAGATGTTGTTTTGACAGGTTGGGTCGCGGCGCGTAGAGATCATGGAAACCTTATCTTTATTGATATAAGAGACAGGGAAGGTATAACCCAGGTGGTTTTCAATCCTGAGACTAACAAGGCTTTACATAAGCAAGCAGAAGCTTTAAGGAGTGAATATGTTGTGCAGGTAGATGGCAAGGTGCACATGCGGCTTGAGGGTACAATAAATAAAAAACTGCCGACAGGTGAAATCGAGGTTGTCGCGTCAAAGCTTACGATACTTAATACTTCCCAGACCCCTGTTTTTGAGATTGCCGATGACGCTGATCTCTCAGAAGATGTACGTTATGTTTATCGCTACCTTGATCTAAGGCGCCCGAAGATGCAGAAGAATCTCTTATTGCGTCACAGGGTATGTAAGATTATGAGAGATCATTTTGATGAAAAAGGTTTTATTGAGGTAGAGACCCCTATTCTTACAAAGTCTACACCTGAAGGCGCGCGCGACTATCTTGTACCGAGCCGTGTGAATAAAGGCAAATTTTTTGCTCTGCCGCAATCGCCGCAGCTTTTTAAGCAGATTCTTATGATCAGCGGGCTTGATAAGTATTTTCAGATTGCGAAGTGTTTCAGAGACGAAGACCTAAGAGCTGACCGTCAACCTGAATTCACCCAGCTGGACATCGAGTTGTCATTTGTTGATGAGAAGGATATTTTTACTTTAGTAGAAGGGGTTATGCAGAAGATATTTAAAGAGACTCTCAAATTAGAATTAAAGATACCTTTTGATATCCTAAGCTATGATGATGCTATGTCAAGGTTTGGCTGTGATAAACCTGATAGAAGATACGGATTAGAGCTTGTAGATTTAACAGAGGAGTTAGAAGGGTGCGGATTTAAGGTTTTCAGTGATGTAATCGCCAGTGGAGGCATAGTAAAGGCCATCCTCCTTCCGAGGCCTAAGGAGATGCCGCGAAGCAGGATAGATGCGCTGACAGAATTTGTAAAATCAATCGGATTGAAAGGGCTCGCGTACTTTAAGATTGGCGCAAAAGGCCCGGAAGGGCCTGTAGCGAAGTTTTTCACAGATGAAGAAAAAGAGATTATCACAAAAAAGGCCGATGGCGCGCCAGGTGATTATATCTTCTTTGCCGGCTCTGATAAATTTTTATGCAACGAGGCGCTATCAAGATTACGTACCAGGCTTGCGCGGGAAGAAGGTTTGATAGATAAAACAGAGCAGGATTTTTTATGGGTAAATGACTTTCCGCTGTTTAAATATAATCAGGAAGAGAAAAGGTGGGAAAGTGAGCATCATCCTTTTACAGCTGCGCACGATAAGGATCTTCAGTATCTTTCAAAAGACCCGGGCAGGGTAAGATCGCGCTCTTACGACCTTGTCTTAAACGGCGTTGAGCTTGGAAGTGGAAGTATAAGAATACATCGTAAAGATATGCAGGAAAAGATATTTAACGTAATTGGCATGGATAAGAAAGAGGCTGAAGAAAGGTTCGGTTTTCTGACAAGAGCGCTTGGTTTTGGCGCTCCACCGCACGGTGGTTTCGCGGTTGGCCTGGACAGACTTGTGGCAATATTATGCGGGTGCGACTCTATCAGAGAGGTGATTGCTTTTCCCAAGACGCAAAGAGCTATATCTCCTTTGACTCAGGCGCCGTCAATAATATCAGAAAAGCAGCTCAACGAATTGGGATTAAATATAAAAGATTAAGTTTCACGAGAAAACACGGGAGGTCATGAATGAAAAGGAATCTTTTTTTGTTGCTAACAGTGGTAGTCTCTATATCGCTTACAGGCTGTATTACAGTAAAGAAGGTTGTCAGAGAGAGGGTTGATCAGGATGTATCAGGTAATCAGGGTTACTTAAAAGGCGGTAGTGATACTTCAACAGGACCAGGCCCCGCTAAAAGAGAATACATCGATATAAAAATCGAGATACCTACATGGAAAGAGTTTAGTGCCAAGCAGTTCAAGCAGGATAAGAAGCCGGGAACAGTACCCCGAAAAAAAACCGGCAAGGATACCGGGGTAATGGGGAATAGGGGGTATATCCAAAGTAGCGGCGGAATTGAAGAAAGCCTGCCTGTGCATAGTAGCAAACCTTCAAAAGCAACAACAGTCTATGAACATGATGAGATAGAAGCAGCGATAGTTACTGATGATGAAGCAATCTTTTATGAAGAGGAGGTAATCCGCCCTGCCTACCAGGAGTATATTGTTAAGAAGGGCGATACGCTTTCGCACATCGCTAAAGCATTTTACAATAAAGCATCCAAGTGGACAGTCATATATGAAGCAAACACAGGTAAGCTGAAAGACCCAAGTAACCTAATGCCCGGAACAGTGTTAATTATACCTAATTTAGAGGAAGCTGAATCTGAATATATCAAATAAAATGCTTAAAAATTTTAAACTTAACAGTGATGAAGAGGCAAGGCTATTATTCGGCAACCACGATGAATACCTGAAAATTATTGAAGGTGAATATGGCGTAAAGATCGTGGCTCGCGGAGAAAATCTGGCTATAGATGGTGATAAGGCTAGGGTAGAGAAGGCAGCAAATATTTTTTCGCAGTTACTTGCGCTTATTCGTTCAGGTAATGGCATGAAAAGGCAGGAAGTACACTATTTCATAAAAGCCCTTTCTGAAGACCCGGAGCTTAGCCTTAAAGATATCTATAGTAAAAGAATTGAGGTGCTTTCGAAAAAGCTTTTTGTTACCCCAAAAACTAAAGGGCAGAGGCATTATATCGAGGCAATAAGAGATTACGATATTACCATTGCTGTAGGCCCGGCAGGTACTGGCAAGACGTATCTTGCTATGGCTATGGCGATTTCCGCGCTCAAGGCAAACCAGGTTAGCAGGATCATACTTACACGCCCTGCTGTAGAGGCTGGCGAAAGCCTTGGGTTTCTACCAGGGGACATTTATGAAAAGGTTACGCCTTACTTAAGGCCTTTGTATGATGCGCTTTATGAAATGGTAGACGCTGATAAGGTGCATAGGTTTCTTGAAAGCGGGATTATAGAAGTAGCGCCGCTGGCATATATGCGCGGAAGAACATTAAACGACTCTTTTATTATAATGGATGAGGCGCAGAATGCCACGCCTGAACAGCTTAAAATGTTTTTGACTAGATTAGGTTTTGATTCAAAGGTTGTTATTACAGGAGACCTGACCCAGAGTGACTTGATTGGCCGAAAGGCAGCCGGACTTAGCCAGGTAATTAAGATACTAAAGGATATAAAAGATATCAAAGTAATATCCCTCACCGGGCAGGATGTTGTAAGGCATGAACTGGTTCAAAGGATTATAAAGGCATACGAGGAGTTCGATTCAAAAAGATGAGCCCTATTATAAAAAAGACATTATTCAGAATTAAGAATTTAAGTGGTTCTCTGAATGCAGGACAGCGGCAAAAAGAGCAGACAACCGCAATAAACGTAAAGAGAGTTTTGATTACAGCTTTAGTCACTTTTGTAATTATAGGTATTATATATTCCGCGAAGCTCCCAATAAGGAGATCTCTTAATGAGGGGGATATTGCGGTGGAAGATATTTACGCGCCATTCGATTTTCAGTATGAATGGGGAGTTGATGAAGAAAAGACAAAAGCATATCAGAGCCAGGCCGAGGCTAAAGTACCGAATATATACAGTATTGATGAGGGGGTGTTTAAGGGTGCAGAAACAGAGGCAGAAGAGTTTTTTAGCCTCTTGCTTTCTTATAGTAAGCTGGCAGCGCTTTCAGCGGAAGAAGAAGATAAGGCCGGTAACATGGAGCAGTTGCGGCAGAACCTCAATGCGGAGATTGGTAAAGACGGAACCAAAATATTACTTGAAACAGGTGATGTATCTAAGCTCGAATCATATACGCTAGAAACGTTGCGGACAATATATTCATATCCTATTATTTCACAAAAGATGAGAAAGAGCTTACGCGCAGCGGGTAGCGAGGATATAGTGGTATGCAACAAGCTCACAAGGAAGAAAAAGGAAGAAAGAATAGCGGATATTGATACAGGTAAGAGCATTCTTGATAAGATAAAACCACTATTATTATACCATAACATAGAAGACAAAAAGAAAGTGCGAATTTTATCCAGGCTTATTTCAAGCTGGGTAGAGCCTAATCTGACTATTAATCAGGATGAGACAGATATTGCGAAACGAGAAGCCCGTTTAATGGTTGCGCCAACCTATCTTATAAGAGGAATGGAAAAAGGAGAGGTAGTTGT
Source organism: Candidatus Omnitrophota bacterium (assembly GCA_030593065.1). Lineage (GTDB taxonomy): Bacteria > Omnitrophota > Gorgyraeia > JABMRG01 > JABMRG01 > JAUVHV01. Next base: position 25,452 of record JAUVHV010000008.1, read on the forward strand.
AAGAAAGGGCCAGCGAATTTCCAGGGAGCACATTGCGCAGCTTGATGTAGTCAGTACTATGGCCGCGGCAGGGAAAAGTTTTTCCCAGTTCTGGGGTATTGTTATACTTATATGCCTTTTGATGTTGATATTGTACGTTTATATAAAAAAATTTGAATATAGTATATTCGCGCAGGGCAAACTTCTTTTGCTTATAAGCTTATTGATAATTTTTATAGCTCTGTCTGCGCGCCTTATAGTATCCTCTCCTTTATCGAGTTATTTTATACCTGTCGCCGCGGTATCCATGTTGATTACACTGCTTATAAACGGAAGGGTTGCCGCAATTGTAGTGGTTGTCGCTGCTGTTATAGTAACCTTGATTGCGGGTATAAAATTTAATATCTTCCTTGTCTCTATGGTGGGGGGCATCTTCGCGATCTGTACTATCTATAAAGCAAGATCGCGCAGCCGCATTATAAGGTCAGGGCTTTATGTAGGGATATTTAATTTAATAACTATATCTGCGATAGGAATAATATCGAATTTTGAACCAAATATATTTTTAAGGCAGGGGTTGTGGGGCATCGCAAATGGTATTGCTTCCGCGGCTATTGTAATGATCCTTCTTCCTGTGCTGGAATATCTTTTTAAGCTGACTACAGACATAAAATTACTTGAACTTGCCGATCTTAACCACCCTTTATTAAAGGATATGGTGGCCAGGGCTCAGGGTACATATCATCATAGCATAATTGTCGGAAATCTTGCAGAGACCGCCGCAAACACTATTGCCGCAAACTCACTTCTTTGCCGCATAAGCGCATATTATCATGATATTGGAAAGATCGAAAAAGCGGAATATTTTGCGGAGAACAAGCAAGAGCTTAAGGATATGCATAAAGGCCTTTCTCCTTCGATGAGTTCACTTGTAATAACTAATCATGTAAAAGATGGCGTTGAGCTTGCTGAGAAGTACAAGCTCGGGAATTCCATAAAGGATATTATACAACAGCACCATGGCGCGAGCGTTGTAACGTACTTTTACCATCAGGCACTTGAAAAGAAACGGCAGGACGAAACTATAAGTAAAGAGGCTTTCAGGTACATGGGGCCGAAACCGCAGACAAAAGAATCAGCAATAGTTATGCTGGCGGATTCAGTAGAGGCCGCTTCACGCGTTTTAAAAAATCCGACGCCGCAGCACCTTAAGGAACTGGTGCGAAAAATTGTAAATAATAAATTTATTGATCGTCAACTTGATGAGTGCAATCTTACGCTTAAGGATATTAATAAAATAGCTGAAAGCTTTGTAAGGGTGCTTACAGGTACTTACCATTCGCGCGTTGAGTACCCTGATAATAAGCTTAAAAAATATGAAAATAATAATAACAGACGCCCAAAAAAAAATAAAACTTGATCAAAAAAGGATTAGGCTTATTTCACTTAAAGCGCTTAAGGTACTTGCTCAGCCTGATGATACATTAGTAGCCATAAGTTTCGTAACAAGCTATAGGATAAAAAAAGCAAACATTAGATATTTTTATAAAGAGCGTATCACTGATGTTATAGCTTTGGGTTATAACGATTCTATAGCTCAAAGCGTACACAAGGGGTACCTTGGTGATATTCTAATATGCCCTTATGCCGCGCAGGTCAATGCCAGGCGCTATGGTAACTCCTTTTCCAGGGAGCTATCTCTTTATATAATACATGGGCTGCTGCACCTCTTAGGTTATGATGATATATCTTCCAGCGCTAAGATTAAGATGCAAGAGAAAGAACAGGAGATATTGGGAAAGATATGCAAAGAAAAGAAAATGGTAGCTTAGTAGACAGTTTCAACACCGCTATAGAGGGATTTTTATTGTGTTTTAAGACACAGCGTAATATGCGCATTCATTTTTTGCTTGCGTTACTTATTCTGCTTTTTGGCATATACCTGGATTTTACAAGGATAGAGCTTATCGTGCTTTTGCTTACCTGCAGTACCGTACTTATAATTGAGATGGTAAATACAGCTATGGAGATTGTCATGGATTATGTCGATGGCGCGCATTCAGGATGGGTAAAGATTGTAAAGGATATTACCGCAGGCGCTGTGCTTGTAGCATCTATCAATGCCGCTATCATAGGTTATCTTCTTTTTTTTAGGGATAATATTTTTTCCGCTGTATTCCAGCGTGAATTTTTAAAATTGAGCCGGTCCAACTGGCATATATCATTTTTTATTTTAATTACACTGCTTGGTATCGTTATCATATCAAAGGCCCTATTTCATAGCGGAAAACCTTTACGGGGCGGTATGCCGAGTGGGCATTCCGCAATTGCTTTTTCCGTCTGGATGCTGACTGCCCTGCTAACGAATAATATGCTTATTATTTTTGCGGTTTTCGCCTTAGCGTGTATGATCGCGCAGAGCAGAATAAACCGCCGTTACCATACAGTATGGGAGGTTATCGTAGGTTCTGTCCTGGGGGGCTCATTAACATTGATGATATACCGCCTGATTTCGGGGTAGTCTAAAAAAGATAAGGTGCTCATAAAATGATAAAAAAGATAATGAGATTTTTAGGAGACAATTTTTTTGCTGGCATCGTGGTCATACTGCCGATTACGGTTACAGCAGTTATAATCCGTTTTTTAGTAGTTAGCTTAAATAGCATAATGCTTAATCCTCTGGCCCTGCGCTTAAGCCCATATCTACTACAGGAACAGCAGAGGTTATTTTTTGCCAAGGCGGTTGTTTTTATAGCGGCATTTTTAATAATAATACTTATCGGCCTTATGACAAGAGTTATTATCGTAAGAAGAACATTTTCTTTTTTCGAAAAGTTTTTATACAAGCTTCCTATGGTCAATAAGGTATATGGCGCGCTGAAGGAGATAAGCAACGCTCTTTTTTCCTCAAAAAAGAGCAGTTTTAAGAAGGTTATCCTGGCAGAGTATCCGAGAAAGGGTGTATATACGATAGGCTTTATCACGTCAGAATCGAAGGGGATATTGCAGGATTCCGCAGGAGAACAGGATTTGATAAGTGTATATATCCCTACAACCCCTAATCCTACAAGCGGATTATTCGTGCTTTTGAATAAAAACGAAGTCAAGCCCCTACAATTAAGCGTGGAAGAGGCATTTAAGGTGGTGATATCGGCAGGCGCTATTACTCCGCTGTCACGCACGGATAAAACAGCGAGCAAGAGAGAGTGACTATACAGAAATCCGAGGCAATACTGTTATCCAAAAGAGAGATAAGAGAGACAAGCTCTATAGCGCAGTTTTATACGAAGGATTTCGGCAAGATAAAAGGGCTCATAAAAGGTGTACGCGGGCCCCAGGCAAGGATGGGGTTTTATCTGCATGAATTCGCGAAATTCGATATAGTATTTTATGATAAACGTAAATCTGATATTTTTATGATAACCCAGTGTGACCTCTTAAATCCCTATGTTGAGATCGCGGAAGACCTGGATAAGAGGGTAAAGGCATTTTACATAGTTGAACTTGTTGATAAATTCACCCCTCTTTTGGATAAGTCTCTTGAGGTATACCAACTGCTCGAATGGGTATTGGATTTTATGCGTAAGGAGCGTTTTATTAATAGAGCGATAATTATATTTCAACTTAAATTACTTGAGAATTTAGGCTTTTTGCCAATGTTTGAACATTGCGTTAATTGCTTAGGAAAAACAGTCAAGGATGCATGTTTTAGCCTAAGGCTTTCCGGGCTTTTGTGCGCGGGATGCCGTGACACTGATCTGCAGGCAGCTCCCATTTCGAGAGGGGCTGTTTCATCACTAAATATGATCAGGAGGCAAAAAAGGGAAAAGCTGCATAGCCTGATGATCACAAATTCTATTTCAACAGAATTAAACAGGCTGCTTGAAAAGCTTATTGCCTATCACATTGGTGAGCACCTCAATACAACCGGTTTTATGCGGCAGGTTAGGGTATGATATATTTTCAGGATATAATAGAGAGACTTAATAAATTTTGGAAATCTGAAGGCGCTGTCATGACCGTTGCTTATGATATTGAGGTCGGCGCGGGGACATTTCACCCGCTTACTTTTTTTAAGTGCCTTGATGATAAGCCATGGAAGGTTGCATATGTCCAACCTTCCCGCAGGCCTGCCGATGGAAGATACGCGGATAACCCGCTTAGGATGCAGCGTTATTATCAGTACCAGGTTATTGTAAAGCCTGCCCCATATGATATTCAGGATATCTATTTACGCAGCCTGAGGGCTATAGGCATAAGCCTGAAAGGGCATGATATACGTTTTGTAGAGGATGACTGGGAATCACCTACTCTTGGCGCAAGTGGACTGGGCTGGGAGGTGTGGCTTGATAGCCTTGAGATTACACAGTTTACTTATTTCCAGCAGGTAGGCGGGTTTGAGCTTAAAATTATTCCGTGTGAAATAACTTACGGCTTAGAGCGTATAGCGATGTTTCTGCAGAATAAAAAAAACGTGTTTGAGCTTCAATGGAATGAGGACACAGTTTACGGGCAGATTCACGCGGAGGGCGAGAGGGAAGGGTCTGAATATAATTTCGAGAAGCTTGATCCTGGAATGGCGATTACGCTATTTGATATATACGAGAAAGAGTCACAACGCCTGCTAAAAGATAAACTTCTATTACCCGCGTATGAATATATGCTCAAGTCATCACATATTTTTAACATGCTTGACGCGCGCGGTGCGATAAGCGTAACAGAACGAGCCTCTTATATAGGCAGAGTGCGGGATCTTGCAAAGGCCTGCGCGAAGATTTATGTGGAAAGGCAATGAATACACAAGACCTATTACTGGAAATCGGCACAGAGGAGATACCATCAGGATATTTTAATCATATCCTGGATCTTTTATCCTGCAGAGAAGAAGGCAGTATCAGGGGGTTGTTCGCGGCGAAAAATATAAACCTGCATAAGGCCTTTTCCTATAGCACTCCACGCAGGATTGTACTGCACATAAAAGATATACCAGTTGTTCAGGATATCTCTATGTTGGGGCCGCCTTTAAGAATAGCGCATGATCAGCAAAACAGGCCAACAAAGGCGCTCATGGCTTTTTTAAAGAAGAACAATGCGTCTATGAAAGATATAGCCATTGATAAGAGCGGACAAGAACCAAGGATCCTGCTTAAGAAAAAAGATGTGCCTAACGCCCAGATATTAACCGGCATATTGCCGGATATTATCAGGTTAATGGATTTTCCGAAAACCATGCGTTGGGATAACAGCGGCTTCGCGTTTGCCCGTCCCATAAGGTGGCTGCTGGCCATCTTTGGCGAGAAGGTTATAAGTTTTGAATTTGCCGGATTGCGTTCATCATCAATTACATATGGGCATAGATTTTTAGGGCACAAAAAGATTAAGGTAAAAAATGTGGAGGCCTATTTTAAGCTGCTCGATAAGAATTATGTAGTATGGGATAACGAAGCGCGTAAGGCAAAAATACTCTCTTATCTCGAGAAAAAGAGATGGCATGATAATAAACAGCTTTTAAATGAGGTAAACAACCTGGTAGAGTTCCCGGTTTTTATAGAGGGGGAATTTAGAGAGGAATATCTGAAAATACCAGGTGAAGTTCTTTTGGCAAGCATGTCCAAACATCAGAGGGTATTCTGCCTTGAAAATAAGAAAGGCGAGCTTGTAAACAGATTTGTAGGTGTGATAAACGGAAACTATGGAAACAGGAAGCAGATTAAAAAGAATTTTGAAAACGTACTCGGCGCACGGCTTAAAGACGCGCTTTTTTTCTATGAAGCAGATACTAAAAAGCCAATACAGTTTTGGTCTGAGGGCTTGAAGGGCGTAATATTTCATAAGAAGCTGGGTACAGTAGCGGAAAAAATTGAGCGTTTAAAAAAGATAGGGCTGTTTTTACTTAAAGCTACCGGGATCAATGGCTGTGATAAGAACTACCTTTTGCGTGCGATATCGCTTTGTAAAGCAGATCTTTTGACACAGATGGTAAGGGAGTTTCCAAGCCTGCAGGGGGTCATCGGCAGATATTACGCGCTCCATTCCAATGAGCCTGAGCCAGTGGCAGATGCTATTGGTGAACATTATCTTCCACGGTTTGCAGGTGATGATCTACCGGCTACCAACCTTGGAATATTATGTTCGCTTGCGGATAAGATTGATAATATAGTATGTTATTTTAAAATAGGTAAATTTCCAAAAGGCGGGTGGGATCTTTACGCGCTCAGGCGGCAGGCGATAGCAATTATATCGATACTACAGAAGAAAAAGCTCCCGCTTTCATTGTCAGATACGTTCGATTTCGCATACTCTATCTGCCCCGGTGATTTCAATAAGGAGAAGTTAAAAAATATATTTTTAGATTTTTTTAAGGACAGGTTTATATATTTTAGTAAGATGAGGTTTGGCTATCGCCATGATATTATTGAAGCTGTAGCTGCCAGAGGCATTGACGATCTTTATAATTCGTTCTTGAAATTGGAATCATTAAATAGTATAATTGATGAACATTATTTTGAGAAATCACGCTCTGTAGTTGAGAGAACATATAATATAATAAAAGCCTCCAAAGATAGCGCAGATGGTGTTTTACCAGCCTTGCTCCAGGCACCGGAGGAGCAGGCTCTCTACAGGGAACTTAAGCAGCTTAAACCGATCTTTAAGCGGTGTTGCGCTGACAGAGAGTATGTAAAAGCGACACAGGTTTTTGGTGAATCACTCTCAGATATGGTCCATGATTTTTTTGATAAGGTAATGGTAAATGTAGATAATAAAGGTTTAAGGATCAACCGCTTAGGCCTACTTTCATGCATAAATAGGCTTTATATAGATAATATCGCGGATTTATCAAAGATAGTAAACGAAAACAAAACTGAAAGGGAGGGGTAGCAATATGGCAGTAGCAGCAATTAAGAAGAAATCTAAGGGCGGCAATGCAGGTAAAAAAAAGACTAAATATGTATATTTTTTCGGGGGCAGCAAGAGCGAAGGAAATACAAAAATGAAAAATCTCCTTGGCGGGAAAGGTTCTAATCTTGCGGAGATGTCCAATTTGGGCATACCAGTACCTGCCGGGTTTACCATAACGACAGAGGCCTGTATCAAGTTTTACGATAAAAATAAAAAATACCCTCAGGGCATGATGGAGCAGGTTGAGAAGAGTTTAAGAAAGCTTGAGACTGTAATGGGTAAGAGACTGGGTGATAATTCTGATCCTTTGCTTGTTTCCGTTCGTTCCGGGTCAAGAGTCTCTATGCCGGGTATGATGGATACGGTTCTCAATCTTGGTTTGAATGATATATCGGTCAAAAGCCTCGCAAAGAAATCCGGTAATGAACGCTTTGCTTATGATGCTTATCGCAGGTTCTGTCAGATGTTTGGCGATGTAGTTTTAGGAATGGAGCATGCCGGTTTTGAGCAGATACTTCATTCAAAAAAGCAACAGAGAAAAATAAAACTTGATACAGAACTTAATACAGAGGATCTTAAAGAGATCGTAGAAGCGTATAAAAAGCTCATTATGAAGAAGAAAAGATTCTCTTTTCCTCAGGATCCCATGAAACAACTTAAGATGGCGATCAACGCGGTCTTTAGCTCATGGGATAATGAACGCGCAATAAAATATAGAAATTTAAACTCCATTCCTCATGATTGGGGTACTGCTGTAAATATCCAGGCTATGGTGTTTGGTAATCTTGATGAAGATTCCGGAACCGGTGTTGCCTTTACCAGGGATCCCGGCACAGGAGAAAAGAAATTTTATGGTGAGTATCTTATGAATGCACAGGGTGAAGACGTTGTAGCAGGCACAAGAACGCCTTTGCCTATTAATAAGCTTAAGGATAGTATGCCGCGAATCTATCTTGAACTTGTATCAATATATAAAAGGCTTGAGAAGCATTACAGAGATATGCAGGATCTGGAATTTACCATACAGGATAAGAAGCTCTATATTCTTCAGACCAGGACAGGAAAGCGTACTGCGCAAGCTGCGATCAAGATTGCGATAGACATGGCAGGAGAGGGCCTTATAAGCACAGAAGAAGCAATTTTAAGGGTTAAACCGCAACAATTGGACCAGCTGCTTCACCCCATGATAGATCCAAAGGCAAAATTATCAATAATTGCTAAAGGGTTGCCTGCGTCTCCAGGTGCGGCAGTAGGAAAAGTAGTCTTTACAGCGGAAAAGGCTGAATCTATGGCAGAAAAAGGCGAGAAGGTTATACTTGTAAGGATTGAGACCTCGCCAGAAGATATAGGCGGTATGGCTGCTGCTCAGGGTATTCTTACCGCCTTTGGCGGCATGACTTCACATGCCGCGGTAGTTGGGCGCGGAATGGGCAAATGCTGCGTTGTCGGCTGTAGCGAGATAACAGTAAGTATAAAGGATAAAAACTTTACTGTAAAAGGAGAGAAGATAAAAGAAGGTGATATAATTACATTAAATGGAAACACCGGAGATGTGATTCTCGGAGAAGTCGGCCTTATTAAACCTGAGGTAACCGGAAGTTTTAAGATCTTGATGAGCTGGGCTGATAAGGTAAGAAAGCTTAAGGTCAGAACAAACGCGGATACCCCTCATGACGCGAATGTAGCAATAAGTTTTTGCGCGGAGGGTATTGGCCTATGCCGAACAGAACATATGTTTTTTGGCAAAGATAGAATACCTCTTGTAAGGACAATGATACTTGCGGAGAATACTGTTGCACGGGAAAAAGCGCTTTCCAAGCTTTTGCCTCTTCAGAAAAAGGATTTCAAGGGTATATTTAAAGTTATGAAAGGTAAACCTGTCACAATAAGGCTGCTTGACCCGCCTCTGCATGAATTCCTGCCGCATACTGATAAAGAGAAGCAAGAGATGGCAAAAATGATGAAGGTTGATAAGAAAAAGATTTCAGATCTTTGCCAGAATTTACATGAATTGAATCCTATGCTTGGGCATCGTGGCTGCAGGCTTGGTATCACATACCCCGAGATTTACAGGATGCAGGTAAAGGCAATTATAGGCGCAGCTTGTGAACTTGCCAAGAAGGGGCATAAGATAATACCGGAGATTATGATACCTTTAGTAGGCCATATTAACGAGCTTGTTTTTACCAAGAAACACGCTGTTGAAGTTTGCGAGAGTGTGCTAAAGAGCCACAAGATACGCATGAAGTATCTTATCGGTACCATGATTGAAATACCGCGTGCCGCGCTCACAGCGGACAAGATAGCTACAGAGGCGGAATTTTTCAGCTTTGGTACGAATGATTTAACTCAACTTGGATTTGGGTTTTCAAGGGATGATATTGGAAAATTTTTGCCTTCATATATAGCCAGCGGTATTCTTGAAAATGATCCGTTTGCTACTATTGACCAGGATGGGATAGGCCAGCTTATTAAGATGGGTGTCGAGAAAGGCAGAAGCGTAAAGCCTGATTTGAAGATAGGGATATGCGGAGAACATGGTGGTGATCCTGAGAGCGTAAAGTTCTGTCATGAGATAGGGCTTGACTATGTAAGCTGCTCACCATACAGGGTGCCTATAGCAAGGCTCGCGGCGGCGCACGCGGCAATTATGCAGTAAGCTTTTTATTTTAAAAGGGAGTAGGCGATAGCTATGTTTAACAAAAATGTTCTGATGCTTTATTTTAAGGATATAGAGTCGTTCCCTCTTTTAAACCATGATGAAGAGATAAAACTGGCCAAGCGAATAAAGAGGAAAGACTCAACTGCCTCTAAAATTATGGTGCAATCAAACCTGAGGCTGGTTGTTAGTATAGCTAAGAGATATGTCTATACAGGCCTCCCTTTGCTCGATATTATCGAGGAAGGAAATATTGGCCTTATGAAGGCTGTCAAAAAATATGATCCAAGCAGAGGTTATAGGTTTTCAACCTATGCGGCGTGGTGGATACGTCAATATATTATGAGAGCCATTGCGAATCAGGGCAAGACTATCAGAGTTCCGGTGTATATGGTTGAAACGATTATAAGATATAAAAAGGTTGTTGAGGAGCTTAAGCATAGGTTCAAAAGGAAACCTAGTGTAAGTGAAATTGCGAAAAGAATGAAACTTTCAGTAAAAAAAATTGGCCAGATAACGCTGGCAGCGCAGTCACAGCCGACATCTATGGAGACCCCTATTGGCGAGGAGCAGGCAGGCAAATTCCTTGAACTGATAGAGGATGAAGGCGCGCATTTACCTGATGAAAGGATGTCCGATGCTCTCAGAGACGAGCGTATCAGAAAGCTGCTGGATAAGCTTGAGTTAAGAGACAAAAAGATTCTTATGTTGCGTTTTGGACTTGATGAGAAGAAGGTTTTTACTCTCCAGGAGATTGCAAAGAGACTTAAGATTACGAAGGAGCGGGTTCGTCAGATAGAAAAAAGGGCTATAGGGAAGCTGAAAAAAATGATAATAGATGAGGGCGTAAAAGAAGGCATGGAAGCAGGGGATGTGTTGTGAACATAAACTTAAAAGACCATATAAGAGATATTCCGGATTTTCCGAAAAAGGGTATTATTTTTAAGGATATCACAACTCTCCTGGGGCACAGGCAAGCGTTTAAAAAGGTTATCGATGTTTTTGTTAAGCGGTATCGCGATAAGTCTATAGATAAGGTTGTGGCAGCTGACGCGCGTGGTTTTATCATTGGCAGTGTTTTAGCTTATGAGCTTGGCGCTGGTTTTGTGCCCGTACGAAAAAAGGGCAAACTTCCATATAAGACAGTAGAGATTTCATATGAACTTGAATACGGGAATGATACTCTCTGCATGCATGAAGATGCCATACTTGAAAATGAGTCGGTCTTAATTGTTGATGATCTTTTAGCGACAGGCGGTACGGCAAAGGCAACATGCGACCTGGTCAAAAAACAAAAAGGAAAGATTATTGAAGTTGCCTTTATGATCGAGTTAGCGTTTTTAAATGGCCGTGACAAGCTGAAAGGCTATAAGGTCTTTTCGCAGGTTGTTTACTGATTAAACGAATTTGCCCCTATAGCTCAGGTGGATAGAGCGACGGTTTCCTAAACCGTAAGCCCGTGTTCGAGTCGCGGTAGGGGCACCATAAATTTTTAGTAAGTGTTCAAAACAGTTTCAATACTCAATAGCTGTATGAAGTGCCTAATTTATAAAAGGTGGTGAAGCCTATGGAAGAGAAGAGATACCCGTTATCGGTTGTAACGATGACGAAAAATTCAGGTGAAAAGATTATAGATTGCCTTGAGAGCGTTAAATGGTGCGATGATATTGTTATAGTTGATGATTTTAGCAGAGACAATACATTAGAGCTTGTACGCGGGTATACCGATAACATTCATCAGCGCAGATGGGAAAATGAAGGAGTCCAGCGAAATTTCGCGTATTCGAAAGCGAGGAATGAATATATATTAAGCCTGGATAGCGACGAAAGGGTTACAGCGGAATTAAAGGATGAAATTATAGCGCTTATTGAAAAAGGTTTTACATATAACGGTTATAATATCCCCCACCGCAATTTTATAGGAGAGAGGTGGATTCAGCATGGTGGTTGGTATCCGAACGCCAAGCTCAAGCTTTTTAAAAAGAGCGCGTTTAAATACGCGGAGGAAGAGTATCACCCCCCCGCGATAATGGAAGGTGACCGCCTTACTTTAAACGGGGAGATAGTTCATTTCGCTTACAGGGATTTTGCTGATATGCTCAGCAAGTTGAACCACCAGACAAACTTTGAAGCAAGAAAATGGTTTCGTGATAAAAGAAAGATGTCTCTTGCGCGCGCGATAAGAAAAACCATTGACAGATTTTTAAAGGCTTTTGTGCTGAAGCAGGGGTTTCGCGATGGATTCTTAGGCTTTATGCTGGCTGGATTAGGCGGATTCTATCAGATCCTATCATACGCCAAATTTGTCGAGCTAAAGGAGAGAGCGGATAATGAAAAAGAATAGGGGGCTGATAGACTTACATACTCACAGCCTATTAAGTGACGGCCTGCTTTTACCAAGCGAGCTGGTAAGAAGATATGAGGTTGCTGGTTTTAGGGCGGTTGCAATAACTGATCATGTTGACTTATCTAACATAGATTTTATAATTGAGGCACTAGTCAAAGTTTCTAAGCAGTTAAACAGGTACTGGAAGATCAAAACAATTCCGGGCGTTGAGCTTACTCATATTCCATTGCAGCAGTTTTCATCTCTGGTAATACATGCGAGAAAGAAAGGAGCCCTACTTATAGTAGCGCATGGTGAGTCGCCTGCTGAACCGGTGATAAAAGGCACCAATAGATCTGCAATAGAAGCGGGTGTCGATATATTAGCGCACCCCGGAAAGATTACAGAAGAAGATGTTTTACTCGCGGCCAAAAATGGTACCTGTCTTGAGATTACAACACGCAAAGGCCACTCTGTGACAAATGCGCATGTTGCGAATATGGCAAAAAAATATTCAGCAAAAATTTTAATAAATTCTGATTCGCATTCACCCGAAAACATACCATCTAAGGTGTTGTTTGAAAAGATAGCAAAGTCGGCGGGCTTATCCGGCAAAGACATAGTACAAGCATACAGAGATTCAGAAGCGCTCATTCAGAAAATTTGTTGATCCGCGGTATTATCTTGACGTTAGCGTAGTTCATCATTATTATATACGTAAAGGAGGTTTGTATGTTTATAAGATATTCATTTATAATGTTAGCAAGCGTGTTGTTACTTGCCGGTTGCGCGACATCTGGCCCTGTTTTAGATGATGATATTAAAGCTCCAAAGGCATTGAATGTTTCAACTGCTTTAAAATTTGTTGATGTGCCGGTGCCATCCGGTTTTAAGATGATTACTTCACAATCATTTACATTTGAGAATGATGTGTTGCGTGTTGGTATATTAAAATATAAAGGAAGAGCAAGCGGAGATCGTGTAGCCAATTTTTACAAGGATCAGATGCCGTTATATAATTGGCGTTTTACAAATATGCTGGAATATGGCAGAAAGATATTAAATTTTGAAAGAGAAGACCAGAACTGTATAATTGTAATTGAACCTCAGGGGATGAGCGTCTTTGTGACAATAACTATTGCTCCAAAGTCAGGCAGGGCAATAACTTACAAATCAGTAACAAGGGATGATTAAAAAAGCTGTTTTTGTATTTTTTTATTGACACAACACGCTTAATTTGATATTATTAACATGTATAATATGCCTTAGACGCCATAGATGATTCAAAAAAGGCAAAGATTGGAGGTGAAAAAAATAGAGTCGCGAATCATCAAGATATGGTGAGGAACATAGAAAGCAAAAAGGTATTGTGCGAGAGTGCATAATACCTATTAAGTTAAATTGTAATATATTAAAAGGAGAATATTTAATGAGAATTTTAACAGGAATATGCGTAGCAGCTTTATTGGTTGCTTTTGCAGTTCCAGCCTTTGCTGAAACGCAGAATATAAAGGTTTCTGGTGACATTAAGGTTGCTTATGTATATCAGCATGATATTGATTATCTTAGCAATGATAGTGACAACCAGAACTTCTTTATGAATCAGATTGGCTTGAACGTGGAAGCAGATTTAACAGACAATGTATCAACATACATTCGTCTTATCAACGAAAGAGACTGGAACGCTGAAGAGGGTTCTGGTGGTACAAGCGCACAGTTTGATATCAAGCTTGACGAAGCATATGTAACAATGAAAGAGGTGCTTTACGCTCCTTTAACACTGCAAATTGGTCGTCAGAATATCTGGCTTGGTAAAGGACTTGTAATTGGTAATGCCGGCCCTAACGTGTGGGATGAGGGTGGATTGCCAACAACTGTACAAGAGATGAGTGACTTGACAGCATTTGATGCTATCAGAGCAACTCTTGATTATGATCCATGGACAATTGATTTGATCTATTCAAAGATTGATGCTGACGGCAATGCTGTAGATACAAACAACCATGATGATACAGATCTCTATGTCGCGAATCTTGGCTATGATTTCACAAAGTATGACGCGGAAGCAGAGCTATACTACATATACAAACATGATAGAGTTGCTACTGCCGCTGGAACAGGTCCAAAGAGTGTAGACGAAATTCACACCATTGGTTTAAGAGGCAGCTTAGTTCCTTTTGAAAACCTCAACCTCTGGGCAGAAGGTGCTTTGCAGTTTGGTGAATATAGAAATGAGCCTGCAATAGGTAAGGATCGTGAAGCTGCCGCGCTTGATGCTGGCGCAGAGTTTACTTTTGTAGATTCTAAGTGGACACCTAAGCTTGGTGCGGAAGCTATGTTGCTTACAGGTAACGAGGCAACTTCGACTACTGACAGTCACTGGCAGGCATGGGAACCTCTGTATCGCGGTAAGTTTGATAACTACTTGCTCGATTTCAGAAATATCACAAAAGCAACATGGACTGATGCAGCTGATCAGCGTAACGTAGCCGCAAACGATAACAACAGCGGTATGACAAACTTGGTATCTTTGGCATTTTTCGGCAGCATAGAGCCGATGACAGATATAACTCTGGATGCAAGAGTTACATGGGAAAGATTTGATAAAAAACCAGTAGAAGATATGAAAACTGGTATAGGTACTGAGCTTGATGCAAAGCTTACCTATGATTACACAGAAGATGTGGCATTTACAGTAGCAGGTGGTGTGCTGTGGCCAGGTAATTACTATAAGCAGGGTGCTGATAGTAGCAGCCACACAGCAGCACAGATAGTAGCAGCAACAACAGTAGACTTCTAAAATACCAGAGGTTAAGTTTCAGAAAAAAGCCCCCGATTTTTCGGGGGCTTTTTTTATTTATAATTGACATCATCTATATATAGTATTATAATAAGTTATAATAAAAAGGAGCATTTATATGAAATATATAATAATTTTATGTTTTATAATTAGCATCTTTGGAGTCGGGTGTGCTGGAATTGAACCCCCCTCTCCCGGAAGGCTGATGCCTCCATGGGATGGCGCGTCGCCTCTTCATCTTGGTGATAGTAAAGATTTCGTACTTGACAAGTGGGGGGAGCCTAGTGAGATAATACAGATAGGCGTAGATGATGTAGGCCTTATACAGGAGGAGTGGATATATGATGGTACATATCCTGTACTTGAAATAGAGCCTAAGATACTTACAAGAGGTGAAAGCCTTATCTTTACGGGTAACGCGCTTACAGGCTATAAGTCAAAAGAGTAGACAGTTTTTTTAAGGATGCTAACATGCACAGCGTATTATCATTAATTATTATCATATTAGTTCTATCATCTGTCGCGTTTATGCTCTGGAGGAAAAGGACCGAGAATTTAGCGCTTATCTCCGCAAAGCTTGATAGCTACTGGAAAACATTAAAGGAGAGGCGTAAATTCAGGCGTTTTGAAAAACAGCTTAATGTAGAATGTAGTGTACTTGAAAAAGCGGGTAATATTTACCATGCGTTTAGTCAGGATATTTCCGGAGAAGGCATATGCCTTCAGGTACCGGAAATTATGCCGGAGAAGAGCCGGGTTAATCTCGAGATCGAGATACCTGATAAAAGGCCTATAGCGGTAAAGGGAGAAGTTGTATGGGTCAGTGAGGTGAAACGGGATTCTTCTGTTTCAGAAAGAATTTTTAAAATAGGTGTAAGATTTTTAAAAATAGACACAAAGGACAAGGAATTATTAAATGGATTTTTAAATCAAATTACTGAAAACGATGTATAGAATAAGGAGGTGTAAGAAATGAACGAGACTGTCGCAACCTTTAACAAGAACAAATTTGAGGAGATAAGGATTGGAGTAAAAGAATATAAAGGGTTTGATCTAATCGATCTAAGGGTATGGGTTGATTCAAAAGAGGCTGGGGGAAAAGTCCCTACAGCAAAAGGGCTTTCACTTAATGTTGAACTGTTTTCTCAGTTTAAAAAAGCTGTTTTAGATCTTGAGGATACGCTGAAAAAGAATAATCTTTTACCAGAGTAGCATGCATAGAATAGTTTTTATTGATGGATGATAATAGCAACAATTGCGATGAAGAATTTCTTAGGCTGTGTGTTATTGGCGATGAAGAAGCTTGGGTATGTTTTGTGCAAAAATTTTCAAGGCTTATACGTAGAGCAATCATATCTAAGACTTTAAGATTTTTTTCAAATATAAATCAGAATGATCTGGATGAGATATTCCAGCAGACATTCGCGCATATCTGGTGCAACAATGTCCTTAGCAAGATAACAAATCCCCGCTCAATACCAGCCTATCTTACAATTGTGGCACAGAATGTCGCTACAGATTTTTTTAGAAAGCAAAAAAGGTGTAATCGTTTTAATGAAAACAGCATAGATTGCCAAAGCGCCAACTTAGCGACAGATGCTTCGTGCGCGGAAATTCATGGCAGGCAGTTAAATAGCGCCATAGAGGAGCTTGTTAAGGATTTTACATTAAAAGAGGAGCGCATTATAACGCTTGACCTGTCGTATGGCCTGAAGCACCGTGAAATAGCCAATATAATGGATATGACTGTTAATTCAGTGTCCACGATTATTTTTCGCCTTAAGAAGCTGCTTAAAGAAAGATTAAAAGAAAGAGGATATGATGCCTGACCCGCGCCCTGGTTTTTCATTAAGAGGGGCATTATACGGTGATAGTAAGGATAGGAAGGGCGTTTGGCCCGATACCTGTCCTGCTGATAGCATACTCGCGGATTATATAAGTGATGTAATCCCTACGAAATCGGAAAAAGAGATTATTGCTTCTCATGTGGCAAAATGTGATAAATGTTTTGAAAAGGTCGCATCCTGTGTATCTGCTTTAACCATTTCAGATAAAGCAGGGCAAGCTGATACTGGTAAACGTCTTTTAAGGAGGGTATTGTCGATGCCTAAAAAATATCCCAGAATGCGTTTTAAGGGTGGTTATATAAAACGCAATAAATACTTTTTGGTAGCAGGCTTATTCTTTCTGTTATCTTTTATCTTCAAACCGTTTTTTTTACAATTTCTCGTTGCCGCGTTACTCTTCGGAGTTAAATGGGTTATGGATACAGGCAGTACAAAAGCACTCATTATGATATATGAAACATGGAAACATAGCAAAGCAGCTGAGAGTGATACAGATAATAAGGATAGGATTAACCACAGGCGTATATAAAAAATGAAGACCGATATTATCAAAATCTTAAAATGCCCACTTTGCGGAGGCAAACCATTAAAATTAGAAGCAGTAGTCGGATTATATGATGAGTACAGAGATGGCGCGCTCTTGTGTGGTACTTGCAATTACTCCTTCCCGCTTCATGAAGGCATAGCCGATTTTTTAGCGGAACCATCCCCGGAGATACTCGAGGAACAGAAAGCCAGTTCTCGCGAGGCCCGCATTAAAACAGAGGATGGCAGTGAATTTTTTATAAATCCCGAAACCATAGAAAAATTCAGTAAGCTTTTTCTGTCACTGCCTAAAGGGGATGGGAGTTATTTTTTTAAAGAGGGGGGCTCATTTCAGAATTTTTCGGAGGGTTCACACCGTTTTTTTGACTTGTTTGACAGCTGGAATATTAAGCCTGGAATGAAAGTTTTAGAGTTGGGTGCCGGTTTTTGCTGGGCGTCACGTGAATTCGCAAAAAGAGGTTGTGAGGTCGTGGCAGTTGACATTACAGACTATCTAAAGGTAGCGGATCTCTATTTAAAGAATGGCCTCTATTTTGAGAGGATTTACGCGGATATGGATAAACTTCCCTTTGAAAAAGATTCTTTCGATCTTATTTTTGCGGCGGCTACTATCCACCATAGCTCAGACTTAGATAAGACATTCAAGGAACTTAATCGCGTGCTTAAAAAGAATGGAAAAATAATTCTGCTTAACGAGTGTTTTATAGGGATTTTCGAAAAACCTCAGCAGCATGCGGCAGATTTCGGTTATAATGACCATTATTATCCGATATGGCAGTGGCAAAAGGTTGTCAAGGAGAGCGGATTTAGCAAGGTTAAGGTTACTTTTTTATCTTTTCTGAAAGATTATATAGCGCGTAAAGAATCAAGAGGGCTTAAGGCAGGCCTTAAGCTAAAACTTGCGAAAGCTATTATAGGAGTTCCCCTTATCGATAAGCTGCTTTCAATAGTTCTCATCCCTCACCGTATTTTTTTCCGGCCAAGAAGTATTCTAATAGAAGCAACAAAATAATACAAATAATACAGACGTTTTGAAAGTTGTTCGGTACACTGTCCCCAAACTGAGCTTCACACTGTACCCTATAAGGATAGGTGGTCAAGCAGCATAAAATTACAGCTAAACATATTCCTTTCTCTATAACTACTCCACGTATATTCATCTGGATTTGAAACAATATTGGCTCTTGTAGGATTACATTCAATATAATTAATGCAATTAATTAAATATTGGTCTTTAACGATAACCTTGCTCTTAAATCTACCTTGCCATAAGTGACCTACCTTTTCATAAGAATTATTAAAATGCGCCGTATATGTTCTGTTAGTTACCTGAATAAGCTTGGATAGGTTAGTAGCCTTTGCAACTTGTCCGAGTATATGGATATGGTTAGGCATTAGACAAAATCCATATATTTTAAATGAATATCTTTTTTTGTATTTTTTTAATAGAACTAAATACCTGAGATAGTCACTTTCTTGTTTAAAGATTTGTTGTTTTTGATTCCCCCGAGCAATTATGTGGTAACAACCGTTATCAATATAAACTCTTGGACCTCCTGGCATTTGATACCTCCTTTTATGTTTTGAGATACTGTCGTGCTGGAACTGGGGACAGTGTCCCTATTAAGAATCAAAACGTCTCTAGATTTAGAGCCAGGCTTTGGTATCAAGGCAGCGGTAGCTTATTGCTTCTGAAACCTCCTCAGCCCCAATTAGCGGTTTATTATCGAGATCTGCTATGGTTCTGGAGATTTTTAGAATCTTATCGTATGCGCGGGCGCTTATGAATAATTCGGACATGGCTGTTTTTAGCAGTTCTGACGCTTCTTCTGAGATTTGACAGTAGCCTGCTAAATCGCGATGCAATAACTTTGCGTTTAGGTTGTATTTATGCTCCTTATAACGTTCTTTTTGTATTAACCGGGTCTGTTTTATGCGTTCCTTTATTGCGGCAGAAGTTTCCTCATTCGGTTTTCCGGCCATCTGCTCATATTTAACAGGTTGAATCTCAATATGCATATCTATTCGATCGATGAGAGGCCCGGAGATTTTTGATAGATACCTCTGTATTTGTCCTGGTGAGCATGTGCAGGGCTTTTTAGGATGGGTGAGCAATCCGCATGGGCATGGGTTCATGGCTGCTACGAGCATAAAACGGCATGGATAACTTAAAGATGCGTTTGCCCGTGATATTCTTATTAGATCTTCTTCAAGAGGCTGCCGCAGTGCCTCAAGCACATTTCGTCGAAATTCCGGAAGCTCATCTAAGAAAAGCACCCCATTATGAGCGAGGCTTATTTCACCGGGGCGTATGTGATGTGATCCCCCGCCAAGCATGCCGGCATCTGAAACAGAGTGATGCAGAGCCCTGAACGGGGGCATTGTAATCAGCTTTTTATCAGGCAAAAGGCCGCATATACTGTATATCTTACTTGTCTCTATAGATTCTTCTTCATTAAGCTTAGCCATTATAGTTGGCAGCCGCTGAGCTAACATTGTCTTTCCAGCGCCGGGTGCGCCTATCAGAAGGATATTGTGTCCCCCAGCTACCGCTATTTCCATTGCTCTCTTAGCATTATAATTGCCCTTTATATCGGAATAATCATGGCAATCAGTGCTTGAAGAAGTGACTTTGTTTTTATGAACTTTACAATTAACAGGAGAAACCCCTTTAGTGAGATATTCTGTTACTTCGTGCAGAGAAGAGGCGGCAACAAAACGAAGGTCCTTTACTGCCGATGCTTCAGGCATATTATGAAGAGGTATAACAAGTTCTATGTCCTTATTTTTTCTCAGGTCATCGGCAACACAAAGAATGCCCCTTACAGGTTTTAAGCTTCCATCAAGCGAGAGTTCACCGCAGAAGGCCTTATTCTCAAGGCACTTCTTGTCAATTATATTCAATGCGGCAAGTATGGTAACAGCTATCGCGAGATCATGCATAGCGCCCTCTTTACGTAAATGCGCTGGAGCGAGATTTACAGTAACGCGCAGGCTTGGCAGCTTAAAACCCGAGTTTTTTAACGCGGCTATTACTCTTTTCGTAGACTCGCGGCACGCGGTATCCGGAAGGCCGACTATAATAAAAGATCTGATGCCTGATGCAATATCAACCTCTACATCGACTGCGCATGATGTTACACCAAAAATGGTTCTTGATTTACTCTTTGCAAGCATTTTTATATACCCCTTTTCGCTAAAAAGCGTCTTTTATGTGACTTATATTAATGTTATTTCTTACGTTAAAAACAACTGTTATAATATCAAACCTGATAAAAGCACCCTGTTTATTGTGGTAATCCAGCCATATCAGCGCTAATCTTTTTAATTTTCTGATTTTTAATGGCGTAAAAGAATCAAGTGGGTCATGAAAAGAATAATCAGTTGCGCTTCGCACTTCTATGATAACAATATAATTATCGTCTTTGGCTATAATATCTATCTCTCCAGCCCTGCATTTAAAATTCCGCTCAACAATTTGAAGTCCTTTGTTTCTAATGAATCCGCAAGCAAGCAATTCACCCTTATTACCCAATCTTTTTCTATCCATGTTTCTTTCCTTTCGCGGGGCAGCAAGAGGTGTTGCAATCTTACCACCCCGCCAAGTGCACCTTAGTTATCAAACGCAGAGAGTATAAGATCTGAAAGTTTCTCTTTGACAGCCTCATCAACAAGCGATACTCTGTTATGCCATTTTCCGTCCTTGCCAAGCTGCTGCGGCATCCCAACAAAGAGGCCATTTTTGCCTGAAACAATTCGCAAGCCCTTGATAATAAAGCACCCGCTGATAGATATATCAGCAAAGCCCTTTAAAGTGCTGTCTGCATCAAGCCGGTGTATGCGCTCAACCTTGATTTCAATCCCATTATCCATGTTATTCACCCCCTTTCGTATGTTTAACCGATTTTATTCGCTATTATTATCTTTAATAATAGCGAAAATCATATGTGGATAACATTAAATTTTTGATACCTCTACTACATTAGACGCTCAAAACCGGATTTTTCTTTCAAAAAAATTAAAAAAAACAAAGAATCGGCATATTTAATTAGAAATTTGCCATAACTTGCTACTTTGTATGTTGTTATATATGGACAAGTTTGCGCTTTTTTATTTTACTTCTTGACTACCCACAAAAAGGTGATTTAATAAATTACATTATAAATTGGAAAAACCACGCTATTCAGCCTAATCTTCAAGCAATTTTTTTCTATCCTGATTTAATCTATTCGATTTTGACCTTGTAAATTGTTTTACCAGGCGTTATAATACATAAAAAACAATGAATCTCCCGGTCAAGAAGAGTCTATCTTGTAACAATAATTTAAAACCAATTTTACTTAGGGTGTATAGCCTTCTTTATAAAATATATGGCCCGCGGCACTGGTGGCCCGCGAATTCAAGCTTTGAAGTTGTTGTGGGCGCAATCCTTACGCAGAACACCAATTGGTCTAATGTTGAAAAAGCGATTACGAATCTTAAGGGGGAGAAGCTTCTGCGCCCCCTAACACTGCGTAACCTGAATTCAAAGAGACTCGCCGCATTAATACGCCCAAGTGGTTATTATAATATCAAAGCAAAGAGGTTGAAAAATTTTCTCGATTTTCTTTTTTTAAATTATGACGGAAAGCTAAGCAGGATGAGGCATACCCCCCTTAAAACTTTACGAAAGGAGATTCTGGGAATAAATGGTATCGGCCAGGAGACTGCAGATTCCATTCTCTTATACGCGTTAGGTAAACCCGTCTTTGTTATCGACGCCTATACGCGCAGGATAGCGGAGTGTTTATGCATAACATGCGCAGGCAGTAAATATGACGATCTACAGGCTGTTTTTATGAAAAACCTGCCGTGTGACGCAAGGATTTTTAATGAATATCATGCTCTGCTTGTAACCCATTCTAAAACTGTATGCAAAACAAGGCCAGATTGCGAGAAATGCATTCTTCACAAGGAGAAAGGTGAGAGAAGATGACTGTCTTCACAGCTTATATAGAACTTAGCACTAAGGGAAAGACTGATATAGTTGATTTAACGCCGCAGGTTAAGGACAGCCTTGAAAAGACTGAAATCTCATGCGGCACAGTTACTGTATTTGTTGTAGGTTCAACAGCCGCGTTAACAACAATGGAATACGAGCCTGCGCTGGAATCGGATACAAAGAGATTCTTTGAAAAGATAATTCCTGAATCCATGCACTATGCGCATGACGCGACATGGGGAGACGCTAATGGCCACTCGCACCTCAGGGCTTCCCTGCTTGGCCCGTCTCTGACAATACCTTTTAACGAGGGTAAGTTGTGCCTTGGCACATGGCAGCAGATAATCTTTATAGATTTTGACAACCGTCCACGCAAACGAAGGATTCTCCTGCAGTTTATCGGTAAATAGTACACCGTTAAATTAGTTTTAAGCACCTATTGTAACGGAGCAATAGTATGGATAATTTTAAAGAGTATTATAAAAAATTAAATCCAAGCCAAAAAGAGGCAGTGGATGCTTTGAATGGCCCCATTCTTATTCTCGCTGGCCCCGGCACAGGAAAGACAGAGTTGCTTTCTGTCCGCGCCGCGAACATAATACATTTGAAAAAAGCAAATCCCGAGAATATTCTGATTCTTACCTACACAAATGCTGCTTCAAAGGCCATGAAAGAACGCCTTGTTAAGATACTTGGGCGCCATGGATATGATATAGAGACATGTACGTTTCATAGTTTTGCCAACTCTATTCTGGTAGATTCAGAGGAGGCTGCAAGCTACGTCCAGGAAAAGATACAGATAACAGATATAGAAAGGGTTAAGGCTTTCGAGTATATACTTGATCATACAGATGGGATAGACCCGATCAGGCCGTTCAGGGCCCCTTATATTTATCGCGCCGTAATAGAGAGAAAAATCAGTGAACTGAAAAAAGAGGGTATTGGCCCTAAGGAGTTTACGAGGATTGCGTCATCATTAAAACCTGATGAGGCATATCTTGAACAAAAGCACCTGCCCAGGATTAAGGCCCTCGCTCTTATATACAAGCTTTACGAGGAGTATAAGGCAGGTAAGAATAAAGAACTTTTTGATGATCGCGGAAGGTATGATTTTGATGATATGATAATCTTCGCGCTTGAGGCGATAAGGAAAGAGAGAGAACTTAAATGTACCTTACGCAAACAGTATACCTTTGTAATGGTAGATGAGTTTCAGGATACAAACGGGGCACAGCTTGATCTGCTTTTTGAACTCTTAGGCCCTGATAACCCAAATCTCTG
Source organism: Candidatus Omnitrophota bacterium (assembly GCA_030593065.1). Lineage (GTDB taxonomy): Bacteria > Omnitrophota > Gorgyraeia > JABMRG01 > JABMRG01 > JAUVHV01. Next base: position 48,771 of record JAUVHV010000008.1, read on the forward strand.
TTGTGTCGGAGATGATGACCAGTCTATTTATCGTTTTCAAGGGGCATCTGTAGGAAACTTCAAGCTTCTGAAATCGCGTTTTGCGAAGCTGAAGACAGTCTCCCTGAAAGATAACTATCGATCAACTAAAAATATAATCTCATTATCTGATAAGATAATAAGTAACCTTCCGGATATTGAGAGGATGACATTAAAAGAACTCACGCCCAAGAAAAATTACAAAGATAAAGGAATAGAGTTTCACGAGCTTACGACAGAGGCAGAGGAGCTTCTTTTTATAGCAAATAAGGTAAAGGAAATTAAATGCCACATTGAATCATCAAGCGAGATATCGGGCGCAGAGAGAGAGCACCCTTATAATAATATAGCCATACTTGTACGTAAGAGAAAAGATATTCTAAAGATTATAGACACTTTTTTAAAAGCGGGTATACCATACGCGACAGATGGGAAAGAAGACATAGCCCCGGAAAAGAGGGTTAGGCAGATGCTGGATGTTATAGCGCTTTCTGATACAAGAGCTCCGACCGCGTTATCAGAAAAAGACACCTTGCTCTACAGAGTACTTACCAGTGATTATTTTCAAATTCCGTTAAAAGATATACTTGAATTTATCAGGTATCTCCTGCATAAGAGAACGCGTAATAAAGAGAACAAGGCCCCATTCGCTGTTACATTCTTCCAGGAGTTTTTATCCTGTTTCGGCCCTTTGAATATAGAGGCCCCTTTATTAAAAAAAGATATCGAAACTTTACAAATATGTAAAAGGATAGCATTTAAAGATCCATATTTAATCTCAAGGGCAGGATGGGTTATAAGGAGGCTGCTTGAAGGCATTAATACGCGTCCTGTTCACGCGGCACTTCTCCAGTATGTTGAAGATGCTGGTATTTATAGGTACATTCTCAAGTCATATAAAGATGATGCTCTATTAAGGATAAGGGATCTTCGCGCGTTAACATCTTTTATTAACATGATAAAAGAGTCGGGCCTCAATAATCCGGCTTTAACCCTTTCTGATCTTATCGGAGAGATCGAAACAAAGAGAGAGCATGGGATGCCGCTCCAGGGAGACCTAGTTACAATGAGCCAGGATGGGGTAAGGATCTTCACGGCGCATGGTTCAAAAGGACTGGAATTTCATTCTGTTATTATACCGTTCTGCCTGCAGGATAAGAATTGGCCTATGCGCTTAAAACCGGACATGATTCCGCTGCCTCCGGAAATATTCAAGGCAAGGGGGAAGGTGCCTGACAAAAATAAGGTCAAGGAACTCAATTTTTATGATGAGACAAGGCTTTTCTATGTCGCGTCAACGCGCGCAAAAGCAAACCTGCTGTATACAGCCAGCCCCAAGCCGGGGGCTATAAGCAGTTCATATCTCCCCTCTATAGGACTGGAGAGCGTCACGGGCGTGTTACCGGCTAAAGAAGAGGTTGTGCTGGCAGATTTTCTTGTGAATACAAATAAGAAGGACCCTTTTATCGGTACAGAGGCCGTATTAAAGGATATAATATCAAACCTCACGCTAAATCCCACAAGCCTGAACAATTACATAAATTGTAAACGTAAATTTTTCTATACTGACGTATTGCGCCTGCCTTCTCAGAAAAAACTGGGGCTTACCTTTGGAAATTGTGTACATAAGGCGTTAGAGGATGCTTATAGGTATTTTATGGATTTAGACAGGTTTCCGGATTTTAAATTTTTTAAGGCTTCTTTTCTTGACGAACTCAGGTATCAGGGGGTCGAGAAGGCGATTGAGCTTTCGTGTCGTAGGCAGGTCGATACGCTTAGAGGCTGGTTTAAGATTGAGTCAACCGCGCCTGTTAAGCCGCTTGGCCTTGAGAAGAGACTCTCGATTATGCTTGAGGATGGCCTGATCTTTACCGGAAAATACGATAAGACCGAATTTGTAAATGGGAATGAGCCGTATGTGCGTGTTGTTGATTATAAAACAGGAAAACCTGATGAGCATATAAAAAATATCGCCTCCAAGACAGCGGAACTCGGGGATAGTGATTGTGAGGGGTACCTGAGGCAGCTGGTTGCTTATAAACTTCTATTTGACAAGGATAATTCCGGTAATAATAATAATGTTGTGACTGAAGGGCTGCTTGTTTTTGTAGAGCCTGTGAAAAAGACTGTAATAAAATACGGATTAAAAAAGGGCGAGTTTTTGAATAGACTGGTTAAGATCAGCGATGAAAAGGTTGGTGAGCTCGAAACAGTTATAAAGGGTTGTTGGAAATCTATCAAGAGCCTTGACTTCGCTATGCTTGAGGAATATGATGATAGCGTAAAAAGGTGCGGGAGGTGTGACTATAAAAATATATGCTGGCGATAGCACCTTTCTCTTGTATAGGTATCTTTGTATGGTAAAATATTATCGTGCAGTTATAAGATAGTTATATTCATATATCTGTAAAATTAAGATTGGAGGTATGGGATGATATTTAATTTTTTCAAAAAAAGAAAGCCTGATAAAGCGGTAAAGAAACCAGAGCCCGAAGGTAAGTTGATTGGAAGCATAACACATTATTTTGGCCACTGCAGGGCAGGTGTTATAAAGCTTAAAGAGCCACTGGCTGCTGGCGATACAATTTATATACAGGGGCACACAACAGATTTCAAGCAGAAGGTAAAATCTCTTCAGATTGATGGTAAGGATGTAGAAAAGGCTGAAATAGGGAGTGAGGTTGGGTTTGTTGCCAGGAAAAGGGTGAGAAGCAATGACCTGGTTTATAAAGTTTGATAAAAAACGAAGAAGAAGGCTCTGAAGACAGTGACAGTTCAATATAAATCCGGTTTTGTAGCTATCATAGGAAAACCAAATGTTGGCAAGTCTACTCTGCTTAATGTTTTTCTTGATCAGAAGTTAGCTATAGTATCGAACAAGCCCGAGACTACGAGAGATAGCATCCTGGGTATACTCACAACAGCAGACAGGCAAGCGATCTTTGTTGATACGCCTGGTATCCACAAACCGCATCTATTACTTGGCAGGCTGATGGTCAATAAAGCCTCAAACTCTCTTCTTGACGCGGACCTTATTATCTTTTTAATTGAAATGACTTCAGGCGTATCTTCCGCAGACCGTATGATACTCGAGAAGATAAAAGAGGCAAAAAAACCTGCAATCGTTGCTCTTAATAAGATCGATATCGCAAAAAAATCGAAGCTGCTGCCTGTCATAGATGAGTTAAGAGGTGAATACGCATTCAGTGATTTTATACCGATCTCAGCATTGTCCGGCGATAATATTAAGCTTCTCAGGGATAGAATATTCGATCTTTTACCTGTTGGCGATAAGCACTATCCTGATAAGCAAATTACCGATAAGAGTGATACCTTTCTATCTGGCGAGATCATACGAGAGAAGGTTCTCATGCTAACAAGAGAAGAGGTGCCTCATTCCGTAGCTGTGGTAATTGAAAAATTCTCAAAACGAGAGAAGAAAGATATTCTCGATATTGATGCTACTATCTATGTTGAACGTGAATCTCAGAAAGCAATTATTGTAGGCCAGAAAGGCAGCATGACAAAGGAGATAGCAAGTTTAAGCAGGGTTGAGCTTGAAGAGAGATTCCGAATAAAAATTTTTCTGCAGGTATGGGTAAAGGTTTTAAAGAATTGGCGTAAAAATGCGCTCTCGCTTAAAAGGCTTGGTATAGAATAGGTGAGTGAGGAGGTTAAGGCTTGGATAGTAGAAGAGAAAAAGCAAAGGCATATTCTGTTGGAAAACGCAGAATCGCTGTCCTGGAATGGGTTTTAACCCTGGCTTTCTTTGCCGGCCTCTTTTTTAGCGGCGGTTCCACGTTATTAATCTACGCGGGACTTACAGTATCACAAAATCCTTACATCTTAGTCATTATATATGCTATTATCGCAGGTAGCCTTCTTCAGATAATTCTCCTGCCGCTCGATTATGCGGCATCATTTAGAATAGAACATAATTTTGGGCTCTCAAGGCAGGCTATATTATCGTGGGTCAAAGATTATATAAAGAAGACCCTCTTTGCCGGCCTGTTTTATATTATTGCGGTTGTAACGTTCTATTTCTTCTTAAGGATTTCACCTTATTTTTGGTGGTTCTATTCAAGCCTCACATATTTTTTTATGAGTATAATTCTCGCGAAAATATTTCCTCGGATAATTATTCCCCTTTTTTACAAGCTTACAAGGATTACTGATAAATCTCTAAAAGAGAAGCTTATGAGATTAGCGGATAAGATAGGCGTTGAGATCCTTGATGTTTACACAATAGGCCTTGGCGCGAAGACTTCAAAGGCTAATGCCGCGGTCTGCGGCCTTGGAAAGAGTAAAAGAATCCTTCTCTCTGATACCCTGCTTGAAAACTATACTCCGGATGAGATAGAAGCTACGCTTGCTCACGAGCTCTCACACCATAAGCGCCGGCATTTCTGGAAGCTCAGTCTGTTCAATTTTCTGTCGATGCTACTGAGTTTCCTGATAATTAAATTTATTCTGGATAAGGGCGTAACAGCCGGGTTATTCTCAGCAATTTATAGTGTAGACGCATTCCCGATAATAGTAATTACCTTTATTTTGTACAATATATGCTCACTTCCGTTTTTAAATTTTATTTCAAGAAGATACGAGATACAGGCAGACAGAGATGCTATAAGCATAACAGATAAACCGTCTGTTTTCGCGGAACTTATCGAGAAGCTTACCTTTCAAAATCTGGCAGATCCCGCTCCCGGTGTTATCGCGAAAAATTTATTTTATGATCACCCGCCTGCATCGGAGAGAATAAACTTTATAAAAGCTAAGAAATAAAATCTTTTATAACCATACTTTTTTCTTGCACCTGTTTTCTATTTATGCTAAGATAAAAAAATAAGGAGGTGAGCAAAGTGAAGAAAATATTAATATGCGCACTATTGGTTTGTGTAGCAGTTAGTATGTTATCTCTATCCGCTATAGCTCAGGATAAGGGCCAGGATAAGTTGCAGAAAACAACAGGTAATGTACTGCTCGGCTGGACAGAGATACCAAAAGCTGTGATAGCGGTAACAAAGGATTCAGATAACCCGTTTCTTGGTATTACCGTAGGTTTACTCAAAGGCGTAGCAAATGCCTTCGCAAGGACTGTGTCAGGAGCTGCAAGTGTAGTTACCCTGCACAAAAAAGATCAGGAAAGCGTTATAAAGCCTTCAATGGTAGATATTCCGGATACGGATACTGGAACGAAATAATATTTTACGATATTTTTATTAGTGTATAACCGATTCACGAAGGGGTTGTCTATGGACAGCCCCTTCGTGTGTTTAACATATAAGCTTGAAACTATGAAATCACTATTATTCCTTTTTTTATCTCTTATTGTTTGCGGGTGCGCAAGCAGCAAGGTATATATAGATTCTTCGGAAGTTCAGGGCCTTGGCGCTGTAGTAGAATTTCCCGGGGGCAAGATAATACCCATCAATCTTAAGCATGTTGTATCAGGTAGTATTATAGAGCTCACAAACAATGAACTGGCTTCTTACATCGGTATTTATATACCGGATATATATGATATACCTGAATCCGCCAGGAAGTTGAACGAAAAACTGATTATAGGCAGTGATATTCGTCTGGAGTTCGATTCTGTAGAGCGTGATTCTGATAGGAGGCTTTTAGTCTATATTTTTACGCCTGAGGCAAGGCTTGTTAACGAGGAGATTGTAAGAGCCGGCCTGGCAAAGGTTTTAATAACGCCGCCTAATGTAAAATACAAAAAGCGGCTTCTTGAAGCGGAAGAAGAGGCTCGTGAAAACAAGAGGGGCTTGTGGTCTAATGATTTTAGCAATAGGTAAAAAGAAGGGATAAGCGATGAGTGTATTTGTATTCATAGCCGTAGTTGTTATAGCCTATTTTGTGGTAAAAATCGGCGCGGCCGCGTTTGAATTGACAGGATTAAATCCTGAACAGGCTAACTTTCAGTCTGTGTCAGCTTTTACAGGGACAGGTTTTACAACAAGAGAGGCAGAACTGGTGGCTGCGCATAAAGAGAGGCGCAAGATAGCCTCTGTGCTTATGATACTAGGTAGCGCGGGATTTGTTACCCTGATAGCAACCCTTGTTACGACAATAAATACCAGAGGCCCTGTAGCGCCTATAATACCCGCTCTCAAAAATCTTCTGCCTGAATTTCTTGTTCAGTATGTCAATTTAAGTATTGTGCTTGTTTTACTTTTCCTGATATATAAGATTTTTCATTCAAGCAGGTTTTTCGGTTTACTTATAGGCAAAATTCAGGAACAGATGCTGGATAAAAAACTGTTACAGCGTGCCAGATTTGAAGAGTTGCTCTTAAATGCCGAGGGTTACGGAATATCGCAGATAGAGCTTACCAGAAAGAACCCTTTAACAGGAAAGACTCTTTCTGAGTCAAAACTGCGTTCTCATGACATACAGGTTCTTTCTGTTGAAAGAGAACAGGAGCATATGATCAATCCTGTTGCGACAACAAAGCTAAAGCTGCATGATACGCTTGTCTGTTTCGGTAAGCTTGAGAATATACGGGCAGTCGCGTACGAGAGCGGTAAATAGAACAAGGTGCATACATGGACAATAAACCTTTTATTTCAATAGTAATCCCTGTAAGAGATTTTGAGCGCACAATAGATAAAAGCTTTGAGTATCTGCTGAATATTGATTATCCGCACAAAAGATGGGAAATAATAATAGCTGATGGCGGCTCAAGAGATAAGACGCTTGATATAATTTTACAATGGCAGAAGAGGTATGACTTTATTAAGCTTATCAGGATACCCGGTTGCCCATCACCCGCATTTGCAAGAAATAAGGCTTTAGAGATCGTAAAAGGCGAATATATTTTTTTTACTGACGGTGATTGCGCGCCATGCAAAGATTGGGTGAATATTATGCTTTCCAAGTTTGCTAAAGATCCCAGAATAGGTGCTGTTGGCGGCGAGATATATACCCTGAAAGTAGATAAGGATAATCTTACAGAGGCCTATTGCGAGCATTTCAGGTTCAATATGGTATCCCCCAGGTATGGCTTCATTAAAGAAGGCTTTTTTCCGCCATTATCCGACATGGGCCCAACGCAGATAGCGGGACACAGAGCCTATTTTTTTATTACCGCAAATGTAGCCTATAGAAAAGAATCGCTTAATGAGGTAAATGCGAGATTCTGGGATCATCCTACGGGTGAGGATATGGATATGTGCCTGCAGATTAAAAATAGAGGGTGGAAGCTCTATTTTGCGCCTGATGCCAAGGTGGATCATATGCATCGCTCTAATTTTACAGCTCTTAAGAAGGTCTGGGCCAGCTATGCTGCCGCGCACCCCGCGCTCATTAAAAAATACGCATCCAGTCACTTTGAAGTGGTATTGCAGTTTATCGGAAACTATCCCAACAACCCGGTATTGTCAATACCTTCCCCAATCAAAGGTTTTTTCTATCTGGGAAATTTTCACCTTATGCACATATTCGCGTTTACCTTTATTTCGGGGCTTATTAGCTTCATGCTCAACCCGGAGAGTATACGCCTTCTCTTATTTACATTGGCTGCTTTTTCTCTTGGGATATATTCAGCGTATAAATTCTACTATTGGTGCTGGTTTATGAAACCGCGCAAATATTTTTTTACCTGGTGTAAAATGAAATATTTGACAAACTTAAGTTTTATAGCGGGGGGGCTTAAGGAATCAGGAAAGTATAAAATATTCTGCGTTGAACCCAGTTTTTAACCCAGAAAGGGAATACCTTACCATTTCATACAAAAAATTTATTGAAAATCTTGCAAAGGACGCAGGCGCGTTTCTTAAGAGGCGTGTAGGCAGGATAAAAAAAGTCTCCTATAAAGGCAGGATGAATCTCGTAACAGATGTTGATAAGAGATGCGATGACCTTATCGTGAGCAGGGTGAAGAGTGCTTACCCCGGCCACGAGATATTATCTGAAGAATCCGGTAAGGGCGGCGCGGATAAGTCTGAATGGCTGTGGTTGATAGACCCGTTAGATGGTACGACAAATTATGTGCATGGATTCAATTTTTTCTGTGTTTCAATTGCTCTTATGAAAAATAATACTCTTTTAGCAGGTGCTGTTTACGATCCGATGCGTGATGAGCTTTTTTCAGCCGCAAAGGGTACGGGCGCGTTCTTAAACCATAAAAGAATAGAGGTATCAGGCATCGGGAGGATTGACAAAGCACTGCTATCGACAGGGTTTCCATACGGGTTTGGCAATTCAGTGAAACAGAATATAAATAATTTTGTAAAGCTTATGAAGGAGTCCCAGGCAGTACGCAGGCCCGGTTCAGCTGCTCTCGACCTCTGTTATGTTGCCAGCGGAAGATTTGACGGGTTTTGGGAAATGGAACTTCATCCCTGGGATACTGCCGCGGGCGTATTGGTGGTTAAGGAGGCAGGAGGGCGTGTAAGTAATTTCAAGAATGAGTTGTTCAACCCGTTTATGAACCAGATTGTTGCCACAAACAGAAAACTGCACAAGAAGATACTGGATGTTCTAAGAAAGGAGACCCTTTAAACCGGATGAAGGTATTAGGTGTTGACGCAAGTCCGCGAAGGAATGCGAATACAGAGACATTGTTGGATTGTGCTTTAAAAGGTGCGAGAGGTAAAGGTGTTAGAACAGAGAAGGTTGTATTGAACCTGCTCAGAATTAAACCATGCCAGGCCTGCGCGAGATGCTCTGAAACAGCAGTATGTTATATAAAGGATGATATGCAGGCCCTATTAAAAAAACTTAAAACCTGTGACGCCTTGATAATTGCCTCACCTGTCTATTTTGGCACGGTTACAGCGCAACTTAAAATAATGATAGACCGTTGCCAACCTGCCTGGATTGAAAAATATATATTAGGCAAACGCTTCCCGAAAAAAAGAAGGGGCATGTTTATATCGGTAAGTAATTATAATAACAAGAATTTTTTCAGAAATTCAAAAGAGATAATCAGCATACTGTTCGCAGTTCTCGGTATTGGATTATCATCAGAGCTGTGTATTCCTTGTCTTGAAAATAGGGATGATGTGCGGAATAATCTCTTACTAAGAAAAAAAGCTTTCCAGCGTGGACAGAGCCTTGTAAAATCTATCAGGCCGAGTATGCGCATTAAAGAATAATATGTGGATTTTTCTCTCGCTCGTAAGCGCGTTTTTCACGGCAACAACAGCTGCCTTATCAAAGTTAGCGTTAAAAGATAACGATGAATACATAGTTGGATGGATACGCTGTATTATAAGCGTGCCAATTTTTCTGTCACTGCTTTTTTTTATAAAAATTCCCCGGCTTGACGCGGCATTCTTTTATATTTTACTCATTCTTCTGCCGCTTGAGATAACCGCTTACCTGCTTTACCTAAGGGCACTAAAGCTTTCACCGCTCTCACTTATAATACCCTTTATGGCTCTTACACCGGTATTCATGATTTTTACAACAAGGCTGATTTTAGGCGAACAGATTTTGCCTATGGGTATCGCGGGAATTTTATTTGTATTTACAGGTGCTTATATATTAAATATAAAAACACATAAAAATGGCCCCTTAGGCCCGATCTATTCGATCCTAAGGGAGAAGGGCTCTATGTTTATGATAATAGTCGCTTTTATCTACAGCATAACCGCGGTTTTGGGTAAACTCGCGATGGATCACTCCAGCCCGATGTTTATGGTCGCGGTATATTTTCCTGTTGTAACTATTTTCTTAACGCCGATTATGGTTATAAGATACATGAGAGGCGGGATAGACTTGAACAAGATAAAGTGCCAAAAAACATTATTTATATCAATAGGAGTTATATTTTCAGTGACAGTTTTAGTACATTTTATAGCGCTCAATATGACCTCCGCGGCATACATGATAGCATTAAAACGTTTGAGTATGGTCTTTGGTATTGTCTATGGTTGGCTCTTATTTAAGGAGCAACATATAATCAGCAGGCTTTTGGGCGCGGGTGTTATGATATTTGGAGTTATACTGATATCACTTGCGCAATAGCAAAAGATCCCACTTCAATCGCTACGAAGGTAAAATAGGCGTACCCTCAGAAAATATACTTGCATAATTATACGAATATACATATAATTGTTACTATATTAAATTATTATATTTAATATAATACTATTAATATGCAAATTACATATATTTTTATAATCCTACTACTAATCAGCGGATGCAGCAGTATAAACGCTTCACCCACTCCTTATCAAGAGTGGATGCCGCCTGAATATTACGATGCCCACCCATTGGAAGATGATTCCCAGAGTTTTATACGTTCTGAAAAACCGGATATTGATGAGCCGCTTACCCTTGCCAGGCTTTTGGATATCGCGCTTAAAAACAACCCTGCAACACGCCAGGCATGGGAGGAGAGCCGCGCAAAACAGGCCATACTTGAGCAGGAGCAGAGCCAGCTCTACCCAAAGGTGACTGTAAGTGCTGATGGTCTTCGCGAGAAATCGATTGCTACTCTTGAATCCGAAAATATAAATGATCTCAAGTATGGGCCGTCAGGAAAGGCTGAGCTTCTGCTCTTTGATTTTGGCGGCAGAGACGCGGAGATAGCGATTGCGTACCATGATATGCTCTCATCGGGTTTTCAGTTTAACCAATCACTTCAGGACCTGATACTCGATGTTGAGCAAAAATATTACGGGTTGGACAGCGCGTCTTCAGGCGTTGAAGCGGCAGAGGCGGATGTTATTGACGCAAAGGCATCGTTCGAAGCAGCTGAGTTAAGATTTCAGGTAGGGCTTGTTTCCAAGCTTGACCGACTTCAGGCAGGTTCAAGCTATGAGAATGCCTTATATGATTTAGAAGAAGCAAAGTTTATTTTGAAGACAACTAGAGCGGGCCTGGCTACAACATTAGGTTATAGCGCGGATATTGAACTTAATATAGTAAAGCCGGATAAAAAAGCGCCAACTGATATTAACAAGCAGGATGTTTCAGAGATGATAGATGAGGCATTGCTTGTAAGGCCGGATATACAGGCAGCACGCGCGGCCTTACAAGCAAAAGCAGCTGCAGTTAAAGACGCTTCTTCCTCGCTTTGGCCGCATGTAAATCTTGGCGGAACTATGGGGCATAACTGGTATAAGTATTACAATCAAAAGAGGCCGCGTAATGACGATTACTCATATACAGGTTATCTCAGCCTTGAATGGGACATCTTTGATGGTTTTTATAATATAAATAAAAAACTTGAGGCAGAAGCTGAACAATCTGCCCAACGCGCCAGGCTTATTGAGCTTGAGCTTGAGATGAGCGCGGATGTATGGTCGAAATATTATAACTATAATACCGCTGTACGCAAGCTTAAGTTTAGTGAGGCATTTCTTAACAGTTCAAAGGCATCGTACGATTTAGCTTTTGAAGGCTATGGCGCCGGCCTTAAGGACATGCTCGATCTCTTACAGGGCCAGAGCGCGCTCTCAGAGGCAAGGGCTAAGTTTGTAAATTCAAGAAAAGATCTTTTTGTCGCTGTCGCGGAACTTGCCCATGCTACAGGTACGCTTAAAGCGGGCATAATAGAAAAACCTGAGGAGTAGAATAGAATGAAATTTCTTAATTATAAAGAGATACTTAATCGTATAAAGGCATATGATTATAAGAATCCTGACGCCTATAAGCAAGTTTTTAAAAATCCTAAATTCAGAAAAGGGCTTCTACTGGTAGTTATATTTATAATTGCCATTACATTCTTAAAGAGTTGCATCTTTAAGCCGAAACAAAAACCTATTCCACCAAGGCCTGTACAGACGGCCGTGGTTATTAAGAAGGATGTACCGATATTTATAGAATCCTTTGGCACGCTATCTTCGTTAGAAGATGTTGATATACGGGCACAGGTAACAGGAAAAATAGTAGAGGCGCATTTTAATGGGGGTGATGAGGTCTCTGTAGGTGACCTTCTTTTTATAATAGACCCGCGTGAATATATCGCAAAACTTAGAAAGGCAGAGGCGTCTCTTGCTCAGGATGTTGCTGATTTAAAATTTAAGACCGATAATCTGGCGCGGAATAAAATGCTTATAGAGAGGGACCTTATTTCAAGGCAGGATTATGAATCATTTCAGACTGTGGTTGAAGCCGGTAAAGCGGTGGTTGAACTTGATAAGGCAAATGTAGAGCTCGCAAAGATAGATGTAGGCTACTGTTATATTCAATCACCCATTGATGGCCTGACGGGTAAGCGCCAGGTCGATCCGGGTAATATTGTAACAGCAAATGACGGCCCTATACTGGTAAATATAAAGTGCATAGACCCTTTTTACCTCGATTTTACAATATCTGAAAAAGCGCTTGTTGATGTGCTTGACGCAAAATCAAAAGGCATCCTGAAAGTAATAGTCAGGCCTGAAGGCGCCGAAGGTAAGGAGCTTCAAGGTGAGCTTGTATTTCTTGATAATACTGTAGATGATATGACAGGAACCATACTTCTACGCGCGATAATTTCTAATACAGAGAGAAGGCTCTGGGCAGGAGAATTTGTAACTGTGCGCCTTATCCTGCGCATAGCCAGGGACGCGATCTTAGCGCCATATGCTGCCGTAAGAATCGGGCAAAAAGGCCATTACCTCTTCGCGATTACAGATGATGATAAAGCAGATCTCCGGCAGCTTACAGTAGGTATGCGTGAAGATGATTACATTATTATTAAAAAAGGTGTCGGCGCAGGTGAAAGGGTGGTTACATTTGGTGAGCTTGGGCTTTCACCAGGGACACTTGTAGTAGATATAACTAAAAAGAAAGTGGAAGAATAAATAAGATATGAGCTTTTCTGAGATTTTTATAAAAAAACCTATCATGACAACCCTTGTTATGATAGCAACAATTGCATTTGGTATATCCGCGTATTTTAAGTTGCCGGTTAGTGACCTCCCAGTAGTCGACTATCCGGTTATAACTATCAGCGTAGCCTATCCAGGGGCAAGCCCGGATATGATGGCATCTACAATAGCAAAGCCGCTTGAAGATGAATGTATGCAGATACAGGGACTGCGGACTATAATCTCTGAAAATACAGAGAGTCAGTCACAGATTACTTTGAGTTTCGATCTGAGTGTAGATGTTGACCTTGCGGCACCGGATGTTCAGGCGGCAATTCAACGCGCTACCGCGAATTTACCGGATGATTTACCTGAGCCGCCGACGTATGAAAAGACAAATCCCTCAGATAAACCCATTGTTCATATATCAGTAACATCTGATACGCTTACAAAGGGACAATTATTCGATTATGGCAATACCTCTATCGGCCAGCGCCTTAGTATGATACAGGGTGTTTCAAAGGTGGATGTCTGGGGAGCTGAGACCGCGGTAAGGGTGCAGGTTGACCCAAATAGGTTAGCCTCTCTGGATATAGGTATTGATGAGGTTGCGCAAGCAATACAGGCAGGAACTGTTATTATTCCGGCTGGAAGCTTAAATGGTGCCTTCCATACATTCTCTATTGAACCACAAGGCCAGCTTTTCAAGGCAGCGGATTATGAGAAGCTTATTATCGCTTACCGTAATAACGCGCCGATATATTTGCGTGATGTCGCGAAATGTATCGACAGTACACAGAATGATGTTGTAAGGGTCTTGTCTTTTAATCGTGAGGATGGCTGGATAGACACAAATGTACATATTGCTGTAACAAAAGAGAGTGGGGCCAATACAGTAGCTCTTTCAAGGGCGGTAAGAGAGACTCTTTCCGCCCTAAAAGAAGAGGTTCCGGGTTCTGTCAAGATGGATATTTTTTATGATCAGTCAGTATCTATAATAGCGTCTGTAAAAGATGTAAAGAATACTATATTTATCGCGCTCGCGCTTGTCATAATGGTCATATTTGTCTTTCTTGGCCGGCTTTCCGATACTGTCATACCAAGCATTACGCTCCCTATAACTATTATCGGCACATTCGCGATAATGTATGTTGCCGGATTCAGCCTTGATAACCTTTCACTTTTGGGGCTTACGTTATCTGTAGGGTTTCTTGTGGATGACGCTATAGTTGTTTTGGAGAATACTGTCAGGCATGTTGAGAGCGGTATGAAGCCTTTAAATGCCGCGGTAAAAAGCATGAGTGAGATAACAGGTACTGTTATCTCAACAAGCATTGCTCTGATTATCGTGTTTGTTCCGTTGGTATTCATGAGTGGCGTTGTTGGTAAGTTTTTCCAGGAGCTCGCGCTGACTGTTATTGCCGCTATCGTGTGTTCAACCATAATAGCGCTTACATTGACTCCAATGATGTGCGCGCGAATGCTAAAGGCAAAAACAGATTTTGATAAGACAGGCCAGAAAAAGAGCAAGTTTCAGGCTATGACTAATAAATATGAAACCTTGTTAAAGGATAACTACGCGGTTATGCTTAAATGGGTGCTTGAGCATAAGATCGTTTCACTCATTATGTGGGTAATATGCATTGCCGGTACCCTATGGTTTGTTCAGCTTCTTCCCAAGACCTTTATACCGGAGGGTGATAGTGGTGCTATAATGGGGCTTATGCAGGCACCTCTTGGAATATCTTCAGAACAGATGAGTAAATTCCAGGATGATGTCGATACTATTCTTGCTGATAATATGTCTATAGATAAGATAGTATCTGTAACAGGGCTGCAGACAGGCGCGGACCAGTCGACAGGAATCTTCTATTCTATATTAAAGCCGCTTAATGAAAAAGGCAGAGAGCCGATAGAGAAGGTTGTAAATGAGCTGCGCCCGGAAATGGCAAAATTACCCAACGGGTTTGTATTTGTTGAGGCAATTCCGGCGCTTAGTATCAGTACCGGCGGTGAAAGTACTGCTCAAGGCGCAAAATATTCATATGTAATGCGTGGAGATGATAAGGACGGCCTGTATAAGGCGGCAATTGAGCTTGAGCAGAAGATGAAAACCTTGCGCGGTTTTGTAGATATACAAAACAGTGTAAAACTCGATATGCCGCAACTTAATATAAAAATATTAAGAGACAGGGCATCGACTCTCGGTATTACAGCTGAAGATATAGAATATGGTTTAAGCCTTGCGTACGCGCAGGGTAAAGTGACCTTATATAAGAATGATGTCGACCAGTATTGGGTCATTGTTGAGCTTGATAAGAAATATCAGCGCGATCCTTTAGACCTTCATAGGTTATATATCAGGTCAAAGGTAACGGGAAGGCTTGTGCCTTTGGACTCTATTATCGAATTGACTGAGGGTGTTGGCCCCCAGAATGTACCACATTATAATCAGCTGAATTCAGCAACGCTTTCGTTCAATCTCATTGAAGGTACTCCACTCGGTAATGCCACAAAAGAGCTTGAGGATACCGCGAATACCATTCTCCCGCCTGGCATAAAAGGCACTTTTCAGGGCGAAGCTCAGGAGTTTCAGGAAGCTATTAGCAGCATGGCATCCTTGCTTATTGTCGCGGTATTTTTGATGTATATTGTGCTCGGTATATTATATGAGAGCTATATACATCCGCTTACTATATTGACTACACTTCCTGTTGCCGCGTTCGGTGGTTTACTGACACTTTTAATATTCAGGTCCGAGCTTTCTCTATATGCGTATATAGGTATATTTATGCTGCTTGGTATAGTCTCTAAAAACGGTATTATTATGGTAGATTTCGCAAAGCAGAATATGGAGGAGGGGGCAAGGAGCAGTACAGAGGCGATATATAATGCCTGCCTTGTCCGATTCAGGCCTATTCTCATGACAGGCGCTTCAACTATTATGGGCGCGATGCCAATTGCTCTCGGTTTTGGCGCGGACGGCGCGTCGAGACGGCCGCTTGGCCTTATAGTCGTGGGTGGGCTTATGTTCGCTCAGGTCGTAACATTATTTGTAACCCCCGGTATATATCTATACATGGAAAGTTTCCAGGAGAAGTATCTTGACAAGTGGGAATTATCCCGTTCCAGTTCAGCGCGAAAAGATGAAGCAGTAAAAGATAATAAAAATACAGCCGAATAAGGCCTAAATAAAGAAAGGTATGAGATGAAAAAATATGCGCAAATCACATCGGTATTAATGGTTGTTCTGTTGTTAGCCGGTCAATCTATGGCAATTACCCCAAAAGAACCGGAGAGTATGCCGTTTTATGTCTATACGGAAAACAATTCCAGGTATAATCATTTTGTCCCTTCCGGAGGAATGGGGGATCATGGCGCTGTCAGAATTGACCAGGATTGCAAAAAATCACCATACTCCGGCGGAACATGTATAGAGATAAGCTATTCCGGCGAGCTTACGCAGGGCTCCGGCTGGGTCGGTTTTTACTGGCAGAACCCTGAAAATAATTGGGGTACAGAAGACGGCGGATTCAATTTATCTTCCGCAAATAAGATTACTTTTTACGCGCGTGGTGAAAAGGGCGGTGAAAAATTGGAATTCAAGATTGGCGGAATAACAGGCCGATACGCGGATTCAGATATGATGGGTATAGGCCCGGTTGAGCTTACCTCTGAGTGGCAGGAGTATTCAATAGGCCTTGAAGGCGTGGAACTTTTTTATATAAGCGGTGGTTTTGTTTTTGCCGCGAGCCGTATGGATAATCCAGATGGTTTTATTATTTATCTGGATGAGATAAAGTATGATCAATAACTAGGAGTATTTATGCGTAAGTTTATAATGATTCCGGTAATCCTGTTACTCCTTTTTGGGGTGGGGGGCTATCTTTATTGTCAACGATTCTTAAAGCCGCCTGATAAACAGGTAGTTCAGAAAAATGAGGCATTCTATGTCACAGGCAATGTCCTACTCAAGAGGCACGGAGAGGTTGGGTGGTCAGGCCTTGATTGTGACACGTCTTTAGGAGACGGGGATATAATAGCAACTTCTAAAAATTCGAGTATTGAGATAAAATTCGGCAATGATATGAAAAATATCATATCAGCGCGGGAAGATACCAGCGTAGAGCTGGATGCCATAACAGAATTCGGTAACAAAAAAATAACACTTAAGAATGGGGCGATTTTTGCTGATCTTGAAGCGCTCGATTCTGGTTCAAAATTTGAGGTGAGAACGCCTACAGCTGTTTGCGGTGTTCTTGGCACAGGTTTTGAAGCTGTTGCGAACCGGGGTAGTACGGTTGTAAAGGTATATGATGGCCTGGTGCATGTAAAGAGCGCGGGTATGCGCGGGCTGATAAGTAGGCTGGTAATTGTCAGGCAGGGCAATCAGGTAGTTATACGTAAACACAGGGCTCCGGAACAGCCTATTCCGCTTGCTGAGATAGATATGCAAAAGTGGCATAAATGGAAAGGCGATATTGCTGAACATATGTTTCGCACCTTTTATATCTACATGGATGAAGATAGCTTTGAAAATCACTACACCCCATCGGGATGGCTGGGTGATTATGATGCTATAAGAAGAATAACCTGGGATATAAATCCACATTCAGGCAAGGATTGCCTGCGTTTCCGTTATACAGGAAGAACCCCACAAGGTGCAGGGTGGGTAGGTGTCTATTGGCAGAACCCTGTAAATAACTGGGGTGATGTAAAAGGTGGTTTTAATCTAAACGGCGCAAAGAGGCTTAGGTTTTGGGCTCGCGGTGAAAATGGCGATGAGCGTATAGTCCGCTTTGGTATTGGCGGTATAAGCGGACAGTACCCTGATTCATGTAAAATAGAGATCGGCCCAATAGTGCTTACCATGGAGTGGAAGGAGTATTCAATAGACCTTACAGGTAAGGACCTCTCTTATGTAAGCGGCGGCTTTTACTGGATGACAGATAGAATCTCTAATCCTGATGGCGTGATAATATACCTGGATGATATAGCATACGAGTAATCTCTTATCTACTACCTCCCCCATCTAAGCTGAGAGTTTCGCAGCAGCTTCAGCAGGAGCGTGAAATTTTTCCCAGCAAGGAAAATTTCACTCCGAGTTGGCACTCGCTCTCGCATATAACTTAATCAGGGCGAACCATGCCCGCTCGCACCACCGATGTCCCGCTCCAGTTACTACGAAACTCTCTTTTAGTGAGCAAGCCTCGATATTTATCAAGAACTAGTTATGTTGTTTGAAAGCTGGCAGCGGGTAGCGTTTTTTATGAAGCAATTCGAAAGGACAGGGGGGTACTATTTATCTTACTATTTCTATTAAATCAACCAGCAGAACTTGACAACTACAAATTTTTATGCTACAATTTAAAGACTTTTATAAATATTATATAATTATACTTATTTATAATCTTGGGCATGTGATGAAAAAAATAACC
>JAUVHV010000015.1 GCA_030593065.1 Candidatus Omnitrophota bacterium
ACCTGTTGCCGAGCTCTTTCTTTGCCTGCTGTATGGCATTATCGACTTCCTGCATATCAACATCTGATACTATATCAAAAGAAAATTTTTCTTTTGCCATTGTTTATGCTCCTTTTCTTACTACACATTAAACCTGATATCAAGAAGATCACCGTCTTCTACAATATAATCCTTACCCTTTAAATAAGCCTTGCCGGATTCTTTAACCTTTGCCTCGCTTCCTAAGGATATAAGGTCATCATATTTTATAACCTCCGCGCGGATGAAGCCTTTTTGAAGATCAGTATGTATAGCGCCTGCAGCCTCCGGCGCGGATGAGCCCGCTCCAACTGTCCACTGGCGAACCTCATCAGGCCCGACAGTAAAAAATGATATAAGGTTAAGCGCCTTTATACATAGCCTTGTCAACGCATCCGCGGCAGGCTCTTTTATTCCAAGCGCCTCTAAAAACTCTTCGCGCTCCACCTCTGTCTCGAGAGAGGCTATCTCCGCCTCCGCTTTAGCGCAGGCAGGCATTACATAAAGATCAGCATCCTTATACCTCTCCCGCGTATTTTCAACCAGGGATGTGTTTAAGATGTCATCTTCTGAGATGTTCAGGATAATAAGCATCTTTTTAAGTGTTATAAACGGATAGCTTGAGATAAGCTTCTTCTCGTCATTATCCAGGCTTAAAAGCCTTAAAGCAAGATCCTTATCCAGATGCTCCTTTATCTTCACAAGAAGCGCTTTCTCTTTTATGGATTGGCTGTCATTGAGTTTTTTGATACTCTTATCAAGGCGCTCGAAGCGCTTTTCAATAAAGAGCATATCATGAAGTATAAGCTCTGAATTGATATTATCTATGTCTCTTATAGCGTCAACAGAACCGTCAATATGGTAAACAGACTCATCACTAAAAGACCTGACTACATGAGCTATGGCATCCATCTCCGCGATCTCTTTGAATATATCCCCTTTTGATATAGTGTCTTTCTCTATCTTCGGCAGAAGCTCTATCTCTACTCTTGCCCTGACCTCTTTTTTGGGTTTATACATATCAACCAGGATATCAAATCTGGGGTCTCTTATCTCAGCGATATTTTTTATCGGCTTACCTGAAACAAGATCCTTCTCTGTCAACAGATGATTAGTAAGTATCTGAAAGAATGTCTTTTTACCTGTTTGCGGTAAACCTATTATACCTATCTTCAATGTCTCTTATCTCCGCTTATTTTTCTTCTCTGGCCTTCCTTGCTTCTTCAAGAACCTTCTCTGTCAAAGAATTTGGCGCCTTAGCGTATTTTTCAAAATGCATTGAGTACCCTGCGCGGCCACTGGTTAAAGTGCGTAACGCGGAGGCATATCCGAACATCTCCGAAAGAGGCGCTTCCGCAACCACAACCTGCTGATTTGCCTTTGCCTCCATCGCCATGATCTTACCCCGCCTTGAGCATACATCGCCTGTTACATTTCCCATGTACTCTTCCGGAGTGGTAATCTCAACTGACATCTGCGGCTCCAGAATAACCGGTCCTGATTTCAAAAAAGCAACCTTAAAACATTCTGCCCCGGCAATCTTGAATGCCATCTCTGAAGAGTCTACCTCGTGGTATGAACCATCGACCAGGGTAACCTTAACATCTACAACCGGATATCCAGCATATATACCTCGCTGCATTATAGCTATTATGCCTTTTTCCACAGCGGGGATATATTCCTTTGGCACAGATCCGCCTTTGATCTCATTTATAAATTCAAACCCCTTGCCCGCTTCAACAGGTTCGATAATAAGTTCAACATGCCCGTACTGGCCTCTGCCGCCTGTCTGTTTCGAATGCTTATAACTCTCTTTGGTCTGTTTAAGTATAGTCTCCCTGTAAGCAACCTTTGGCGCGCCTACCTCTGCTCCTACATTAAATTCATGTTTCAATCTGTCGACAATAATCTCAAGGTGCAGTTCCCCCATGCCTGAGAGTATAACCTCGTCAGTCTCTTCATCTGTCTTGACTATAAATGTCGGGTCTTCTTCCGCTAACCTTATAAGCCCCTTACCGAGCTTATCCTGATCTGACTGTGTCTGCGGTTTTATGCTTAATGACATAACAGGCGCTGGAAATTCAATAGCTTCCAGTACAATAGGATTAGCTTCATCACAAAGAGTGTCACCTGTTTTCGTGTTATCCAACCCTATAGCAGCTGCTATGTCACCTGTAAATATATCTTCTCTTATCTCCCTGTCATTGGCATGCATCTGCAATATTCTGCCTATCCTCTCTTTCCTGCCTCTTGTAGCATTAAATACATATGAGCCTGCTTTCAAAAATCCGGAATATACCCTGAAATAGATAAGCTTTCCCATGTGCGGGTCGGATTGCACCTTAAAAGCAAGCGCTGAAAAAGGGGCGTTATCATCCGGCCCTCGCTCAATAATTGCCTCCGTATCATCAGGATGAATGCCTTTAATCGCCTTTGTATCCGAAGGCGACGGCAGGTAAAGGTTTACCGCGTCAAGAAGCTGCTGCACACCCTTATTTTTGAATGCGGAACCACAGAGTATAGGCACTATCTTATTAGATATAGTACCTGTACGTATAACATCCATAAGCTCTTTAGGAGTTATACTCTCCTCTGATTCCAGATATTTCTCCATTAGGGTATCGCACAGTTCAACCGCTTTCTCAACCATGATATGATGATACTCCTCTGCCTGTTCCTTGTAATCATCAGGAATATCTTCTACCTGAACATCCTTGCCCATTGAATCACTATCATAAATATAAGCCTTCATCTCAATAAGGTCTACCACGCCCCTAAAATTATCTTCCGCTCCTATAGGTATCTGGAGCGCTATAACATGCGCGCCAAGGTCTTTCTTTATGGCTTCTTTTACAGCGAAGAAATCCGCTCCCACGCGATCCATCTTATTGATAAAAGCAAGCTTTGGTACATCATACTTATTAGACTGGCGCCAGACAGTCTCTGATTGAGGCTCAACTCCGCCAACAGCGCAGAAGACAGCTATCGCGCCATCTAAGACACGAAGGCTCCTCTCAACCTCTACAGTAAAATCGACATGCCCGGGAGTATCGATGATATTTACGCGATGATCCTTCCAGTAACAGGTCGTGGCCGCGGACGTAATAGTAATACCCCTCTCCTGTTCCTGTTTCATCCAATCCATCTGCGCCTTACCATCATGCACTTCACCCATCTTGTGAGACCGGCCTGTATAAAAAAGTATGCGCTCTGTAAGCGTTGTCTTGCCTGCATCTATGTGCGCCATAATCCCGATATTCCTGATATTTTTTAAATTGATTGTTCTTGGCATTGTATCACTCCTATACTATAAAGTTCTGTAAACACAAAATCCTTCGACTGGCCAACCCAAATACCAAAAGAAGGACATGTGCTTTAGTTAGATTAAATATGTCGTTTAACTATTTTCCACCAAAGGGAAGCTTTAACTTATCTGTTATACTGCCTGCCGTGCTTGTCAACTTTTTGCCAGCGCCGCCAACTATCCTGGTAGCTGATGTTAAGGTATTACCAACCGTATCCTGCAAACCCGTAATATCAAGCTTGATAAGTTTTCCGATAGTAGTATTCATAATTACTTTCACAACAATAAGGCTTACCAGCGCGTCAGGGTCTGTTATGTTCTTAAATTTTTCATTAAGGTTTATATTAAACTGCAGCACATATGGTATCCTGCCTTTTGAATAATCTTTATAAATAACCTTGCCGATCTTAAGCTCCAATAGGTCTATCTGAAAATCCGGAGCAGCGTCTTTTGTTACCTGCGCAGGCTTCTTTTTCATTGCCAGATCCTGTACAGCCTTTAATGAATCAAGATTAAGTTTACCATCCTTATTTTTTACTACAACACACTCTTTTAGATCAAGCCTCATGTTATATAAATGTATCCTGCCTTTCAAGATTGCGGGAAGGTCATAATCTACATATATCTCAGGCATATCGACCATAATCTTATCATCGAACCCCTTAGGGTTATCCAGGCGAAAATCTTTGATATCCGCAGTAGTCTTAGCAATATCTATGTCTAAGCTGCCTATACTCAGATTAAGCCCTATAACCATCTCCGACGCCTTTTCAATACCAACCTTTGCTATCATATTCTTCATACCAAATAACACTATACATATAATAATGACTATAGCAATAATAATGCCTGCTTTTTTCACCATAAATCTCCTTGTTTAGGCTTTTATAATTGTATATAATACACTAGAGCAAAATTTTGTCAAGAAGAATCAAGGCGAATATCAGTAGAATCAAAATCTGGCGTTCAGGCTTACTGCTAAAGCTTCTGAATCAAAAAAACTTGCCTCTACATTGAGCCACATCTTTTCCGCGACAGGTATATCAACACCTATAATAAGGCCCAAACATTTTCCAGGATCAGACATATGGCGCTTTCTGTTATTATCTATCCAATTGATATAATCCACGCGGGATAAGCGCGTGCCGATATAAGGGGTTATACTTGAAAAGTTATATGATCCTAAAAGCGAAAACTGCCAATCATCAAGAACAGCCTTATACTTTTTGCCATTAAGCCGCACTGTAAAAGGGTGCACACTTATATGCTGAAAACCCCCGACAAATGATACCTTCTCCTTTTCATATAACTTAGCTCGAAAACCATAACCCCCGTCAAACCTGGCGCTATAATCGATATTATCATCTGCCGCGCCATAGCGTTTCAGCCCGCCCACGCCCGCTTTTAGATCGAGGCTTAACCAGTCGAATATGCCGTAGGATATAAGCAAAAAACTTTGAGAACTTCGCATCTTCCCCCGGCCTGCTTCAAGATCCCTTTCAAATAACAGATAGGCCTCAAGCCCTGAAAAAAATTCACCCTTGATAGGCATCTTTGTGCCATAACATGGCGCCGCGTACGATGATACAGGCACAAAAAAGGCCGTTAACAGCAGTATTAAGGCAGACAACCTATTCATAATTATCTATTCTATCATGTTCTGGCCTTGTTTCCAACCAATCTCTCATGCCTTTGCCTTTAGCAGTGCTTTGGATTTTTTTGCCAGGGACATAAATAGACGGCAAAAATACCTGCGCTGCGAAGGCAGAAGGCGTGAGAGATTGGTTGGAAACAAGGTCGAGACACTCTACCGCTTTTTGTTGTAAGATTACTCATGCCATGTTACACTATAAAAAGATGAATAGTTCAATATATGATAGATACAGAAAATGCTCTCTCTGCCCGAGAAAATGCGGAGTTGATAGGACACAAGGCAAGCTTGGTTTTTGCAAAGCTACATCTGAAGTTTTTGTAGCCTCTTATATGGTACACCGCTTTGAAGAGCCGCCTATAAGCGGGCATAATGGTTCAGGAACCATATTCTTTAGTTACTGCACGGCGCGCTGCTGCTACTGTCAAAACTACAACTATAGCAGGGGCAGATATGGCAAGAGCGTAACAACGCCGGGGCTGACTGAGATAATGCTTGAACTTGAAAAAAAAGGCGCTCATAATATAAATCTTGTCACGCCCTCTCATTACATCCCTTCTATTATAGAAGCTCTTGATATAGCCAGGTTAAAAGGCATAAAGATACCCATAGTTTACAACACGAATGGTTATGAATCTGAAGAAGCCATTGATATGCTAAATGGTTATATTGATATCTATATGCCTGACGCGAAATATTCTGATGATAAACTCGCAAATAAGCAATGCGGCTTTATAAATTACAGCAAGCATAATATAGCCGCTCTTAAAAAAATGCGCAAGCAAGTAGGAGACATTAAAACTGATATAAACGGGATAGCAGAAAGGGGGCTGCTTATACGTCATCTGGTTTTACCAGGCTATATTGAAAACACCAGGGGTGTGCTCAGGCAGATAGCAAAAGAGCTATCTAATAAGGCCTATATAAGCCTGATGAACCAGTATTCTCCGATCGCGCAGGTAAAAAAAGATCCGAATCTTAAAAGGCGGCTTACTGCTGAGGAATATAAAAAAGCCAAAGCGTATTTAGAACGGCTTGGCTTTTTAAACGGCTGGGTGCAGGATTAATTATGCTGCTCAATCATCGCTAAAATCTTCCGCTTTGCCCTCATAACATTATGCGCTACAGCATTAGGGCTGATATTCAGCTCTATTGCGGCAACGCTGTAGGACAAACCCTCAATGCTGCATAGCTTTAACGCGGCTTTGTAATTAGACGCTAACCGGCCCATGGCGTTTGAAACCATATCCATAAGTTCTTTCTGTTCTGTCGCGATATCCGGTGCCTGGTTCTTCGTATCAGCTATTATATCAGATAATTCTATGCCTTCTTTATCAGCTCCCAATCTCCTATTTAGCGACTCTTTACAACTATACTGCTTGCTCCTTTTGTAATTATATGAAAGGTTACGCGAAACCGTATACGTCCATTTTAAAAAGTCTGTTCTATTGACTATCTTTTCAAGATTCGTATAAGCGCGCATAAATGTCTCCTGGGCTATATCCTCGGCAGCGTACCTTTCATTGCTAAGCAGGCGCATAGCGCGTAAACGTATCTTCTTAAAATACCTTTTATAGAAAAGCTTGAAAATTCTTTCTTTCTGATCGTATGACATTTTATTCTTCTCCTTTAAAGGGGCTTATATACCCCCTTTTTCTATTTGTTTTTTAGTTTATCAATCTTTATTCTTAATACATGTGAAAACGAAACATTTATCTGGATAAATTCCGCTGTCTTTGTCTCCCACCTCACCATTAGGGGGCTGGAACCCTTCTTGTTTATCCAGCGAATATTCATAATGATTTCCTGGTTTTAGAAATATCGGTAATTATCTTTTTCATTATATCCATCTCCATATAGACAACACTCTTACTGGCATTCTCCAGCTTCCTGCCGTAAACAGCTACTTTAGCCATCCAGGCATGATTGTCTCTACCAGGCAAGGGGATTAAGGCCTTTATTGAAGAGGTTATTATACCGGTAACAAATAAAAAAGGAACTATAAGTAATGTTATAATTATTATTTTAATCGCGCTCATCTGCGTGCCTCTTCATCTTCAATTTGTGCAAAGGCCCTGTTACTGGTATCTTCATAACAGAAAGAAGTTTTTTTTCCAGGTCTGATTTGGAATGCACGTCATCGCCATTAATATCATTTGTCTTAACAACATCTATAAACGCTCTTATGATATCGGTTCTTGAAAGTTTATGCCCTGTTGAAAATAGAGCGTCTTTAGATAGCCTGTCTATAAAATCGATCTCATCCCTGGTTAGTAACGCGACTACTCTTCCTGTATTTTTATCATCTGATACATGGCTTTTCATCTTTCCTCCTTGCATTAGCAGCCCCTGATCTGCCTAAACAAAAAAACCCTAAAACTTTAAAAGGCGTATGCCTCCTGAAAATTTTAGGGCGTGAAAAATCAAAATCTGATGTTTTCGGCAACCCGACTACCATACCCTTTCAATTCCAATTCCGGGTTTAGGCTCGCGGTTTTGCGCCCCACTCTTTCAAGCGGTTTGCCTTTATCGTTACTTATTTAAAAGAACTTTTCTTGCTTCCTACATTAAATATGCCCTAACTTCTGACAAAAGTCAAGGGGTTAAATGTATATTTTTACACTTTTATACTTTTATACTTTTGCATTCGGTTATTAAGAATACTTAGCACTTAGAGGCAGCTACGTGTTTTTCTATATACTCTATAACCGTCTCCTGCGCATAAGAAGAGAGGCCTGTAAAGACTACCCCCATTCCGGGATAGAGTTCAGGTTGAAGCTCTTTATCAGCAAGCCATATCACAATACCCTGAAACTGTTTTGGATCCTGGCCTTTTTTAAAAATAATCTCCAGTAATACCTCGCTGCCTAAAGGTAATAGCTCCATAGAGCGCATAAATAGGCCGGCGCCACTTAGATTGGCCATCCTGCCTGAATAGAGGCCGCCTTCGGGCTTCTGGCGTGGACCTTTAATTAACCTGTATACAATAGGCATATCGAGAGCAAGCCTCATAAAACGCCTACGCCATGGCTGTTCAAGTACCTTTCGCTTATTGACAGCTGCCTTGTGCGTAAAATCTTCGAGCGCCTCATCAAGGTTGTTATATATTTCAAAAATGTCATCAAGTTTAACTATCCTGAATAGCTCCTGTACATGAAGCGATATGCCGCATAATTTCATTGCGCATTTATTTTTTAACGCATTCTTATAGCTTATGGCCAGCACAGAAAGGCCGTTGTAATCTATAAAATTAATATCCTTCATATCAATTACTATTTTCGAGGTTCCCTCTTCAAGCAATTTACCTACTGTCTCTATAAGCTTGGATGAGTTAATATTGATCCTGCCTTCTATGTTTAAGACAGCTATATCCTTTATATGTTTCAGCTTTATTTTCATTTCAGATCTTTTTCCTTGTCATTAACAAAAAAAGGGGGGTTGGATATCCCCCTTTTAAAAACATTACCTTGCATTCACCGAGATTATCCTTTTAAGCCTTATTCAAACGCCTCTTGCGTTCCCTTTATCGGTGTTTTTATGGTTCCCTCTACTGCTGTATAACCTGTTTCAACGCTACCCTTAACAGGCACGACAACTACATCTTTTATCTTCTCAGGCTTACCTGTAACAGTCTCAACAACACTGGTTCCTGTATCAGCAACTGTTGTAAGGCCCTGGTTCGCTGTACGCGTTACTGTATTAACTGCCTCTTTGGCAATGTTAAATGGCCAGACAACAAGGCCTTTGAGAAACTTTACAGCCTTATTCTCTTGCTGTACTTGTTCCTGCTGCGCATAGGCACCATTTACGCAAAAAATAGACACTACTACCATCAACACCATAAACCCACATAAATTATTATATTTTTTCATATCATTTTTCTCCTGATCTATAGATAGTATCACAAAGAAATTTCAAAAACGTATTCTTATTATCCTCTTCTATGCGTGTAAATATAATACCACAGCTATACTTGCCTGGTTTATCAGCAGCAATAACTCTTACTACCTTGCCGTTACAATGGATTGGATTTAAAGTATCAGGCGCGTGCATATCGATCGAAGTTTCAACGCCGGTTAAAAGCTTCTTATCAAGGTGTATCATCATGCCGCTGGCACTTACATTTTTTACATATGCCTTTATCTTTTCAACAGCGTCTTTCTTCCTGATGCTCAATATCGTAGGCACCGAAACATCTATTCGTATATAATACCTTTGCTCATTTTTACCGGTTTGGCGGCTGTTCTTCCTCCTCTCCTTTAAAGAGCTTTTGTCTTTTTTACCCTGTATCACCTTATGAGGCCTTCCTTACAAAAAAACGAAGCAATATCATATACATTATATAAATTAGATATTTACTTCGCTTTTCACAGTATTAAATAATTACAGTTTGTGCCCTATTTTTCGTCAAATACAAATTCAGGCTGCAACACAGGGCTATAGTCCTGTGGCATAGGAAAAAGAAAGGTTACAGTATCATACGCGCCGGCGCCGGTTCTGACTACAGCCATTCCAACACCTTTTAATGTTCCATATGTTATACCCATAAGGGGGTTATTGGTATCAACACTGGTATCATATATATTCATAGGAAGCTCTACCCAGCCGGTCACTATATTGACAATCCCCCTGCCCAGCTTCTTCCCCATCTTCTCTATAACACTACCTTCTTCCGCAAACGCGGGTAATGTTATTGCCGCAACACATAATACTAACATACAAGTTATTATGAACCTTGTACTTTTTCTCATCTTTTTTCCTTTTTTTATAGTCTATCAACCCTAAAGGCTTTTGTCAAGACAAAAACCATCTTATCATATTTGACTCTTGCTACTTTTCATTAAAAGATTTATCACTGGAATCTTTTTATATATTCTATATCCATTAAGAGGTCTTCGTTAGAATGCGGCTCAACTATTATAACAGGCCTCTCTTCATAAGCATCTATCTCTTCCAAAAAAGGCTCTATATCAACAGAACCTTTTCCCAATACAAGATGGAGGTCTTCTTTTCTGTCATTATCTGAGAGATGAACCTCGCCGATAGAACCTTTTGGGTATCTTCTTAAAATCTCTCTCCAGCCGCATGCTCCAAAGATAGTATAATGCGCCAGATCAAAGCAGGCCTTGAATAGAGGATACTCTTTTAAAATAGCTATAATCGCTTCCGGGGTATCGTCTTCTGAATTCTCTATATAGACTGTAATATTGCTCTTTTTTGCCTGGGCATTTACATTATCCCAGACAATCTTTGAAAAATTAAACCAGTCGTTAAAATGCCTTTTATGATAAACCGGGTCATAATGGCTGTGTAAAACAATGTCGTTACATTGCAGCCTGCTGCATAGCTTAATAGCGGATAAGATGCGCTCTTGTGACAGGCCTCTTACCTTCTTATCGGGGCTTCCAGGGCAGATATCCATAAAAGGGCCGTGAATCCTCTTCAGGATATTCCTCTCATTAAAACCGCGATTGATCCGCTCAATTTCCCGGGGCTTATAATTGTCAAGAAAATCCGCGTTTATACATATTTCGCAATTTACATTTAAGCTTAAATAGTCACCGAGGCCATCGAGCAACCTGTGGATAGGCATATGGAAATAAAGCCTTTGAGGCGATATTATCATCTTCAGAGCCTCTTTATTTCCCAGACTTCTCTGTCGAGTATATGCGCAATATTATCGATCTCTTTAATAGTGTGATCAATAACTTTTTTAAAATGTAACGCTTGGGCATGAGACTGTTCCATATCATAAAGCCTCCCACCCATATCCTTAAGCTGGTGATACATTTTCTTAAGTTCGAGGGCCTGGTGGTAATTGCGAAATTTATTTTTAAGAAATTCCTTTATCTTTTTGTTATCGCCTCTCTTTATCTTTGTTATGGCAATGCCCATCCCGGGATAGTAGCCTACCTGCGAACGTTTGGCAATCCATGCAACCCTGCTCTCTAAAACAACGGGATCCGGGATGTTAGAGAGCGCCAGCTCTATCTTAAGCTCAGTACCAATGGGGAGCGGCTTCTGAATCCTAACAAAAAAACCCCTCTGTGTCATATCCTTAGCCTCGAGAAGATAAGCGCTCAACACATGATGAGCTTTCTTATCCAACCTGCTGACCTTGACTTTTATGTTAAGTGCCAACCTCTTTGCATGCCTTCTATCCTGCTTAGCCGCGCCTTTTAAAAGCATCTTTATTTACCCGGGGTTTGTTGTGAAGGTAGAACCTTATCAATGATCAAGGGGTACCGAACCTTAAGCTCATCATTTAAAAGCACTTCTACCGCATACTCTCCGGGAGCATTGAAACGGATATTATTAAAACGAGCCACAATCCGGTGCTTTGCCTTAAGATCGGTTAGATTAAATTCAGTCTCTTTATCCTCTATAAGCTTGGTATTACCCGGAGCGACTATTCTGGTCTTCTGCTTGAAAACCCCCACCCCGCTACACCAGCAGTTTATAACATAGAGCACAGGATGCATTACAGGAAAAGTGGCCGCCCCTATAGTCTCAAAAAGCCCTATAAGTATAAATTTTCCATTATCCTCACGCCTTACATCATCACAGAGAATAGAAAAAAGCAACGTCGGTTCCATCTGATCATCTTTCATAATATTATAATTATATCAACTACAAGCTCTCAGCGCAAGCAAATAAAGAGCAGTTAAGAATATCTCTTATGCCTTTGCCTTTAGCAGCGCTTTGGCTTTTTTTGCCATGAACGTAAATAGACGGCAAAAATACCTGCGCTGCGAAGGCAGAAGGCATGAGAGATTACATTTATTACTCATCCTGTGGAATTATTCAAAAGCTGGCGTTGGGTAATATTTTAACTTTACAAAGATAGCCATTGGCATATATAATATAGCAGAGGTATATTTATGTATAAAGAATTTTATGGCCTGAAAGAGAACCCCTTTAACGTAACAAGCGATCCGCATTTTCTTTATATGAGCAGGCGGCATAAAGAAGCGCTTGCTTCTCTTATATATGGCATTGAAGAACGTAAAGGTTTTATAGAGATAACAGGTGAGATAGGCACGGGAAAAACAACCCTCTGCCGAGCGTTGTTAAACAAGCTTAGCCCCAAGACAAAGACAGCATTTATACTCAATCCCCGCCTTTCTGAAATACAATTTATGAGAGCTGTTATAGATGACTTTGGCATAATAGCAAAGAATAATTCCAAAATCGAAATAATAAAAGCTCTCAACCAATTCCTGATAGAACAGCTTTCAACGGGTAACAACGTAGTACTAATCATTGATGAAAGCCAAAATCTGAATAAAAACCTGCTCGAAGAGATAAGGCTATTATCAAACCTTGAGACCGAAAAAGAAAAACTGTTTCAAATAGTATTGGTGGGCCAGCCGGAACTGAAAATAAAACTCAACTCCCCTGAACTGGCTCAGTTGAAACAACGAATAACTGTAAGATATCATATACATCCCCTTGAAAAGGCTGATATAAAAAGCTATATAAACCATAGGCTTAATATTGCCGGCGCGGAGGCCGGGAGTATCTACTGGAATGATGATGCTATCAACGAATTATACAGCTATTCACAAGGCGTGCCAAGGCTTATAAATATAGCCTGTGACAGAAGTATGCTGCTTGGATATGTGGATGAGATAAAGGCTTTTGATAAAGACATGATCTTAAAAGCAATCTCTGAAATAGAGAATACGGTATTACAATGAGTATTATAAACGAGGCCTTAAAAAAAGCGCGTGAGAGGAAAAAGATAAAACCGGAAGCCGGTACCGTAGCACCTGACACTCTAAGTGAAAAATCCTGCCACAAGCCACCCCTGCGCCAAGGTGCGGAAGATAACAACCTAAAAATTAAAAAAGCCATTAAGAATAAAAGGGTGATGTTTTACCCGTTTATCTATATTACCGGAATCTTCGCTCTTGTACTCCTTGGAATTATAATTTTTAAAAATAACACCGCAAACAATTATCCTGCTGAAACAGCGCCCAAACCGGCTGCCCAAACCCTCTCCACTCTACCAGCAGAAACTGCTAATAGCGCAGCCCTAACACTACCTCAATATACTGAAACTGATACATCAAGTTTTTTACTAACCGGCATTATCCATGGAGAAGGCGCTCCCATGGCTATTATAAATGGCTCTGTCTACATGACAGGGGATACGATAGGCAGTGCTAGAATTTCAAAGATAATGAAAAATACAGTTATTATGGAAGATAACGGAAAAGAGTTGAGACTGAGAGTAAAATAGCGCAGTTTGCGCGCCAACTAAAAACTTTTATTGACCGCCTTAAGAAATGCCATTACCACAACAGGGTCAAACTGGGTACCGCTGTTTATTTTTATCTGCTTGATAGCCTTGTCCTTGCGCATAGCTTTCCTGTAAGGCCTGTTTGATGTCATGGCTTCATACGCATCTGCTACAGCTATAATCCTCGATTCTATTGGTATCTGTTTTCCTTTTAAACCCTCAACATACCCTTTTCCGTCATAGCGTTCATGTTCATGATAAATAATTGGTATAATATGTTTTAGGCGCGGGAGATGCTTTAATATAGTAACCGCGTAAAGAGGGTGTTTCTTTATTATCTCCCATTCCTTATCTGTAAGTGCGCCGGACTTAAGCAGTATCTTATCCGGTACGCCTATCTTGCCTATATCATGAAGCATGCTTGAAAGCCTGGTTGTTTCAATAGCATCTTCAGAAAGCTTTAATTTTTTTGCTAAGACCAAGGCAATCTTTGCTACTCTGTGCGAATGGCCATGCGTATAATGGTCACGGGCATCTATGGCAGCGGCTAAAGATACAATGGTGCCCTCATATAACGCGTGAACCTCCTCAAAAAGACGATAATTACTTATCGCTGTTCCAGCCTCGCAAGCAAGTATCGAGAGCAACTCGACATCTTCTCTATCAAAAAAGGGCTTATTATGGCGTTTAGCGAGATTTAAAACCCCTAAAACCGTACTATCAGCCATAAGCGGTATACTAATCGAGGATTTCAAACCTAACCCGCGCAAAAACTTTTTCAGATATATCGAAATCTCATGCCCTTTGCTTATAATAATTGGTTTTGCTGTCTTGGCAACCTTTCCTGCTATACCCTCACCAAGCCTTACCCTGGTACTGGCAACTATCTTTTTAGGTATACCTACAGAGCTTTTTATATGCAAAAAACCGTCTTTTTCCATAAGCATAAGAGAAGCTCTGTCAGAATCGCTCTCTATAACAGCTGCCTCAATGATAAGGTCGTAAAGCTTATCCTGATTATTAACAGTAATAAGCTTTTTACCATATTTCATTATAGTCTCCAACTTGGCAAAATTCCTTTTCTTATATATGTCGGAGAAACAGATAATAGCGCAATCTACCTGATTGGCTATAATGTCAAAAGCAATTTTTCTTTTTTCATGGGCATCCATGTATTTGTCAGAGAACATCTCATCAAGTATGGCACGTAAAATCATAAGCCCTTGTATGCTGTCTGTGGCACTCGACGCGCTAAGGTAATCTTTAAAAACAAGCTTCTTGATTATAAGTTCACATGATTTTACACGCGGATTTTCTATATCTGTGACAAAGGACTTAATAATCGCCGACATTCCAGATTCATGAACTTTTCTCGGGATGATAACCCTGTCTTTCTGATAACCAGGCACATTAAATATAGATAAAGACCAACGCTTTACTATAAGTTTGCTATTAGCCTCTAAGAATTGAGCTACCTCTTTTTTCATCAGCCTGTTATTCATATATTATTCCGGCATATTGGTAATAAAGCCATCCATTATGCCCTCTCTCTCCTTCAGTCTTTTCATTGTCTCTTTAGCTGATTTTTTATCATTAAAACTGCCTGCGTATATAGTAAATTTATCTTTACCTGACCCGTACAATGACTTATGGATAAACGGCTTATAACCTTTATCCTTCAAGTCAGATTTTAAGTTTTCCGCGTCAGCAAGCTTACCTGAAACCGCAACCTGTACAGTATAACTCATTTTTCCGACTGGAACTCCAACTTGCTGTTGCCCGATCCCGTAAGAAAATATCTTCCTGGATACTACTGCTGTAAGCAATATAAATAGAAAAACCACAACAGAAGATATAATAATAAGGCGTATCTTTTTCGCGTTTATGCCTTTTAGCCTGTCTAATCTTCTTTTTGCCTGAATAAGTTCCGATTTAAGTATTGCCAACTCACTGCATATTTTCGATCTGTCCGGGTCATGCTCTTTATCAGTTTCAGGTACCTCTCTTTGTACGCTTTTTTCTTTTTTTGTAAACTTTCCAACAGTATCCATTGATACGCCTACAGCGCTGCCATATAACCTGTTCCTGATATCTTCTTCTGACAGGCTATTTAATATGGGCCTTTTCTTAACCATAAAATTAAAAACCATCTATGACAATACCTCTCTTAATATTTGCGGCATGCGCTTCGGCTTACCAGTAATATCTGTAAAAACATGCGTAGTCTCCGCTTCTGCCAAGATATCCAGATCCCGCGTCACCCTATACGTAAAGGTGATGCTGCTGTTTCCCAACTTAGTTACACTGCAAGCTATATCCAAAAGATCATCATATCGCGCCGGAGATTTATAACGGCATTCAGCCTCTAATACCATCATGCGCAGACCCATCTCTTCTTCTATCTCGCGATATGTGCGGCCTATATTCCTCAAAAGTTCGGCCCTGGCAACCTCAAACCAGACCAGATAATTAGAATAATAGACTACCCCCATCTGGTCTGTCTCTTTATATCGAACCCTCAGGCTGGTAGTATGTTTTATCATGTTCCATTCTTATGAAAAGTCTTATTAATGTACTTTGTAATGAAGAAGGGTTATCTCAACATCATTAAAGGCAAATCGTTCTTTATCGACAAAGCCTTTCTTATCCTGCAAAAGCTTTATAGCTGCCTCCATTCTGGATGTTGCCCTGAAAACAACTCTCTTGTATCCATTCATCTTACAAAAATCCAGGGCAGTATCAACAAGCATTGATCCTATCTGCCTGCTCCTGTGGCTTGAATGTACAAATAATCTCCTCAAAAGAGCTGTAGAGTCACTATCCTCTTTTATGCCAACAGTACCTATTATCTCACTACCCTCTTGTACTACTAAAAATTTTTCCCTCAAAGCTCCGTAGGCATCTGCTATATTATCGAGGTCTCCATACTGGTATGCCTTCTCCTCAACAGGGTATTCTCTGTTCATAATAGAGCTGATAAGTGACTTAACGTTCGGTAAATCTGTCGGGTAAAATGACCTGATATGCATTGATCCTCTCCTTCTCTGTAGGCAATAGTAACTTCTAATATATTATTAAATTATTGGAATGTCAATAAAATAGGTGTTTTCGCGCAATTATTAATTAAAGCGCTTTAAAACAGCTGCCTTTATAATATCCTGCGGTACCTTATCGCAAACAACCACATGGCCTATATCAATGGGTAAGACCCACCGCCTTTTTCCCTTTACAATCTTTTTATCGAAAGCTATGGCATTAAGAACATCCTTAAGGCCTAGCCCGCTAACAGAGACAGGAAGCCCTACCTGTTTTATCAGGCCTTCTACGCGTTGAGCTATTGAGTGCTTTGTCATCTTTAGCATAAGTGAAATATCAAAAGCAGCCACCATCCCTATGGCAACAGCTTCCCCATGATTAATAGATTTTTTATATGCTGATGCTGTTTCAATAGCATGGCCTATAGTATGCCCAAAATTCAATATCGACCTGTAACCAAGTTTCTCATGCTCATCAGCCGCGACAACCTCTGCCTTCAATTTGCTGCAACATGTGACCATATCTTCTATGCATATCCTGTTAAAATTCATTATCTTAGACACGTTCTTCTCCAGATAACTGAAAAACTTCTTATCCAGGATAACGCCATACTTGATTATCTCAGCCAGCCCATTACGTATCTGGCGCTTAGGTAAACTCTTAATAGTGGAGATATCTGTTATTACAACTTTTGGCTGATAAAACGCGCCCACAAGGTTTTTTGCGAAATCCATATCTATCGCTACCTTGCCGCCTATAGCAGAATCTACCTGTGCAAGAAGCGTTGTAGGGATTTGCACAAAAGCTACGCCCCGGCGATATGTAGAAGCGACAAACCCGGCAAGATCTCCCACTACACCTCCACCAAGAGCTATCACGCAGACACCCTTACCTTTATCAAACCTGGCAAGATTTTCAAGAACCTTAAACCAGCTTAAATGAGATTTAGCCCTTTCTGAATCAGGAACAATACAAAAAGCCGCATCCATGCCAGCGGCCGATATGGACCGGCTTAACTTATCTCCATAAAGAGATTTAATCTTCTTATTGGTTATAATATAACAGGCTTTTGCGATATGCAGCGATTTTATTATTCTTCCGGCGGAAGAAAGAATCCCATTCTGGATACATATACTGTAACTTTTTTCACCGAGATTAACTTTTATCTTCTTCATTCAAATGCTCCTTTATATATACTAAGTATAACAAGATATACAAAAACTGTCAAGAATGGAAAAGAATAAAAACTGTTTTTAAAAGGAGATGTGTATTCCGAGATATCTTATGACAATAGATACAACAGCAAATATAAGTTTTCTCAGTATGCCGGTCCATAGAAGCAGAATAATGATAAGAAAACCATATGGTTGAATCTTATTGTATATAGTAAGATACTGATACGGCAGCATGGCACTTATAATACGTGAGCCGTCAAGCGGGGGTATGGGGATAAGATTAAATACAGCTAGAATTACGTTAATAATAATACCATAAAGTATAACCTGGCCAAAGATTGTATGGGCTAACATTGGAATAAGCTTTATTATAATGCTTAAGGCTATAGCCATTAAAAAATTAGCAAAAGGCCCTGCCAGGCCTACCCAAAACATGTCGCGTTTAGGATTTTTTAAACTCATGAAATTTACAGGCACGGGCTTGGCCCAACCTATAGGCGGGATATGCGCCAGGGTGAGAAGCAGCGGGAGGATTATCGTTCCAAAGGGATCTATGTGAACAAGAGGATTTAAAGTAAGCCTCCCCATGTATTTGGCTGTCGGGTCACCTAACTTATACGCAACCAGGCCATGAGCATATTCATGGATGGTTATAGCAAATATCAAAACTGTAAATTGCAATACAATATAAAAAATCATTATTTAAGGCTCCAAGAGCCCCCTTACTTAATCGCCGACCCGGGAGGCAAATCCCTGTCGAGAGTCAGGATTGAAAGCGCCTCGTTGCTTGATCCGGCAAGCAACATACCATTAGATTCAACACCTCTTATTAGAGCAGGTTCAAGATTTACAACAACCGCTATGTCTTTGCCCACAAGCTCTTCCGGGGTATAGTACTTTTTTATGCCGGCTACTATCTGCCTCTTTTCGTCTCCTAAATCGATGTCAATTATGTAGAGCTTATCAGCTTCAGGGTGGTTTTTCACATCCAGTATCTTTGCTGTCTTAATCTCTATTCTTTTAAACTCATCGAAAGTTATCATAATATTCTCCGTTAATAAATTGTATGAGCTTATTTTTTATTTTTTTCTTTGCCGTCAGCTTTTGGCGATTCTTTAGGCTTCTCTGCCGCGGAAGAAGCATCGGATGCTGCACCTTCAACAGCAGCCTCCTCATCTTCAGCCCCTTCTTTCTTCTCTTTCTTGAACTTCAGTTTCAGCACCTTAACCTTAGGAAGGCCGAAGACAGAGTCCTTGCCTTCTTCCCATCTTTCTTCTTTCCGAAGAAGTAAAAGCCTGGCAAGGCGCTTTAAAACGCTATTCTGTTGTTTACCTTTTCCACTTTTAAAACTTGGATGAACTGACATTTTTTATTACCCCCTAGTTTATCTTCCTTACAAGGCAATCAGAATATAATTTACGCAGCTTCTTCATCTCTAAAACAGCGCTCTTTTTGTCTCTGAACTTACCTATGCACATTATATAATAACTTCCTTTTTGCAATATAAATGCCTCGTAACCTTCGGATTGAAGTTTATCAACACGCCCCTTTGCGAAACCTTCACTCGTATATGAGGCAACCTGGACAGTATAATCCGGAACAGGCTCTTTCTCATATTTTTGCGAAGAGGCGCTATCCTTTTCTTCTTCTATAACCGTCTCCTTTGCCGGCTTCAATGCCTTGGCCAACTTAGGATTATCAGCAGCTTCTCTCTCTTTTGGGATAAAGGAACCTCTTCTCATGCCAATTGATTTTCCTCTTTCAACCCCCAAAGAGAATATAATAATAGAGAATACAATTATTCCAATAGCTACAAATACCAGATGCTCATACAACAGGGTTATTGTCCGCTTTGCTTTCTGTTGAAATGCGCTTTTCGGGTACCTTCTCTTTTCTGCGCTTCCAAACTCTTCAAAAAGCTCTTTCTGAACCTGTCTCTTCTCATCCATAATATAAACTCTCAATCATTCGTAAAGCAGGTATTATAACACAATTATAAAGTATTACAAGCACGAAAAATTAATTTGCTCTACGCAATCTCTTATGCCTTTGCCTTTAGCGGCGCATGGGATATTTTTGTCATGATTTTAAATAGACGACAAAAAAATCTGCGCGGTAAAGGCAGAAGGTATGAGAGATTATATGTTGCATATTGCACTTTAGCGTACTGTAAGCTTGAAAAGGTCTGTGCTGAAATTGATAGAGGGGTTATCGATGCTGCCTGTCACATAAAGCTCTATCTCAGAATATTGGCTGCCCTGCTTGAAAAATATCTTTCTGGTACTCTCAGGTATATCAGCTGTCAACTCATCAGATAGCAAAAATTTAAAACTGTAATTTATGGAAAGCCCTCTCACAGAGCCATTAGCAAAGAGCCTGAGCAGCTTACCATTCGCGTCCAGTGACTTAATGATATTCTCATCTCCAATGCAATAGAATTCACCTTTGACATAATCAAAGTGCAGATGCTGTGGAGTTTTGATGGATAACGCGCCTGTAATGCTTTTTACAATTTTTGAAACAGGGTAAGAAAATCTGGCATCTTTTAAATCAAATCTCAGCTTCAGGTTTTTCCAAAACATCGGCTGGAGATCAAAATTCAGGGTCGATGCCTTTATCCTGCAATCGAGTCCTTTGCTATTTACAATGCGTAAATCCTCTATCTCCAGCCTGGGGCCCAGGCCTAAATGGACCTTCCTGGCCGTGATATCAGCATTTAATCGATTTCCCAGGTATACTGAAAAGATCTTCGCGCTTAAAGGGTCTCGAAAATATATTATTACCGATAATGCTATAATAAAAAAGGCTGTAACAAAAATACAGATTCTTCTCATTTTCTTACTTAAAGCGGCTTTTTAAGCTCCTCTGAGTGCTTTCTCATCAACTGCTCGAGCCTGCCATCTTTTGCAAGTAAGACAAGCACCTTTACAATATCCGGGTCAAACTGTTTTCCCGATTGACGCCGTATCTCTGAAACAACCATACGAAAAGGCATCGACTCGCGGTATGGCCTGTAACAGACCATGGCTTCGAAAGCATCTACTATAGCCATAATACGCGCGCCTAAGGGGATATTATCGCTCTTTAGCTTATCAGGATATCCTGTACCATCATACTTTTCATGATGATGCAGGATTATGGGTATAACAGGTTTCAGGACATCAAGATATTTAAGCGCCTCTATCCCCCTTACTGTATGAGTCTTTAATATCTTGCGTTCTTTTCCGCTCAACTCCTTCTTTTTCTGCAGCATCTCTGTAGGCATAACAAGCTTGCCTAAATCAGGCATAAGAGCGGAATATTGAAGAATTTTAAGTTCTTTTTTTGTCAGGTTTATCTCCCTGCCGAGTTCAAGCATCAAATCCTCGAAAAGGCCTGTATGGGTATAGAGCCTTGGAAATTTCGCATCCAGGAGATATCCAAGAGATTTTATGGTTCCTGCCGTAAGATCCTCCTGCTCTTTATAAAGTTGGGCATTTCTTATTGCAATTATAGCCTGTTCCGCAAGGGTTGCAAGAATCTCACGGTCAAAGATCGTAAAATTATCAATGCCTACCTTATCAATGACTGTAATAACACCGCATACCTCTTCATCGACTAACGGTACACTGATAAAATTATTTTTATAAATAGACCTGCCGGTGCGAACGACCCTATTTTCACGAGGAGTTAGTCTTGTGCTAAGCTTAAAGATATCGCTGCTCTTTCTGTAATCAACAGAGGTAACACAGCCAAGTTTTTTT
The DNA here is from genome assembly GCA_030593065.1 of Candidatus Omnitrophota bacterium. Taxonomy (GTDB): domain Bacteria; phylum Omnitrophota; class Gorgyraeia; order JABMRG01; family JABMRG01; genus JAUVHV01. Next base: position 21,173 of record JAUVHV010000015.1, read on the forward strand.
GTCTTCTGATCTATCATGCAGATGCGCACCCTCTCTGCCTTCAGTACTTGCAGGCTCAGGCGTGCTATTCTGGGAAAAAGCTCTTTAAGATCAAGCGTAGAGCTTATCAGGCGATGAATAGTGTGAACCGTGGATAAAGCTATCGCGCGGGGCCTTACAAGCTCATAGAGCCTGGTAAGTTCGTGCTCCTTGTTTATCTCTTTTATAATTAGATCTACATACCCTGAAAGAATATCAGAGATCGCAGAGGTGGGCTTTGACTTAAGAGCGCATACACCAAAAAATCCGAGGCATTTTCCTTCCCTCGCAACAGGTACGGCTATTCCGTGCGTGTTATTTAAACTGGCCTCAAAAAAAACAGGTAATTTAGACCTGTCTGCCTGTTTTATAGCCTTGACAATACTCTTCTTATAATCCGCAAGAGAAAGATAATCCTCCATAACCCGGGCCCTCTTAATTCGCGTAAGCGGTAAAATACCGGCAGGGCTCTTCTTATCCGCTACCCACCATATCGGCCTGTGCAGGAATTTGTCAAACGCATTCTTTAAATCCCGATAACCCGTGCTTTCAAGTAATAGATAAAAAAAACTCTTCTTTTTCAGTGATCTTCTCATTTTCTGCATCATACCCTCTCATAAGGTTCAAAGAGCTTCTTATACTCATCAAGTGCATACCTGTCAGTCATGCCTGCTATATAATCACATATAACTACTCGCCGCATAGATTTATCTATCGCTCTTTTATAGTAACTACTCGGTAAAAGGCGCGGCTCCTTAAGATAAATCTCAAAAAGCTTCTTAACAAAACGTTTTGCCTTATTTGCCATACGCATTATACGATAGTGTTTGTAAAAATTTTCTAAAAGAAAATCTCTCAAAACCATTCTCTGATTATTTACAGTGGAAGAGAAGTCGATTATCTTTTCGCCACAGTCTCTTGCCTTATCAACAGAGTCTATATCAAACTCCTTGATACGTTTCGCTGATCTGCTTATCAGGTCGGTTACAAGATTATTTATCAGGCTTCTAACTGCCTGATATCTCATCTGTTCAGAATCCAGGCCATTCTCACGCTTTTTCGTATTGAGCTTCAAGGCCTTCCATATCTCAAGCCCGGACAATAGAGACTCTGACAATATCCGGCTTCTCAGGCCATCATCCAGATCATGGCTGAAATATGCTATTTCATCCGCTACGTCTACCACCTGAGCCTCTAATGTCAGAGAGCGCTTGAGGTTAAATTCTTCTATCTTTGGAGGATTATCAAAAGAGCTGCTGTGCCTTGCGACACCCTCCCTGACTTCATAAGTAAGGTTTAAGCCCGCAAACTCAGGGTATCTCTTCTCAAGTACATCTATTACACGCAGGCTCTGTATGTTATGGTCAAATCCACCGTAATCCTTCATCAGCCCGTTCAGGATCTCTTCACCGGAATGGCCAAAGGGGGTATGCCCTAAATCATGAGCCAGGGATATCGCTTCAACAAGATCTTCATTCAGCAAAAGGGCGCGCGCGATAGTACGGGCAATCTGAGCTACTTCCAGTGTATGGGTCAAACGCGTACGGTAATAATCGCCTTCATAATTTACAAAAACCTGAGTCTTGTATTCTAAACGCCTGAAAGCGGTAGTATGTACAATCCTCTCCCTGTCCCTCTGATACATTGAACGATAAGCATGCTCCTTCTCATTACATACCCTGCCCTGGCTCGTGCAGGAGCTCATAGCATATGGAGCAAGGAGGGATTCTGATTGTATCGAGACCCGGGTTTTACGAAGCATGCTTTATCAACCTTTCATACAGAGAGCCCAAAGATTCTGATATTACCTTTACATCAGTAAGGACCGGCATAAAGTTTGTATCGCCTTCCCAGCGCGGTACAATATGTATATGAACGTGTCCTGGAAATCCCGCGCCAGAAATCTTTCCAATATTAAGGCCGATATTATATCCATCTGGTTTTATAACCTTGCTCAGGAGCTTAGTCGTCGTGTTCAGTAGCAACATCAAGTCTGTCAGCTCAGGCAATGAAAGAGTTTCGAGGGATGGTTTATGCCTCTTTGGCGCGACCATTATATGCCCGTTATTATAAGGATACATGTTTAACATTGAAAAAGAGTGCTCTGTCTTTTTAATAATAAGGCTCTTTTTCATATTACGTGAAAGCCTCGCTTTGCAAAATATGCACGTGCCTCTCTTTCGCTGGTATATAAATTTACTTCTCCATGGAGCCCATATAGTTTTCATGAATTACCCCTCTTGCTTTTCCTGTTTGAGCTTTTTACGCGCCTCTTCAAAGAATGGCTGCGCAAAAGAGCTGTTCCAGACCCTTTGGCTGAAATCCCTCTTCTCAACCACATCAAGGAACCCCATAAAATCTTCGTAATAGCTTCCATATATATGAAAACTGTCAGTAATATCCGTATGCCTTCCTACCTCGATATTCTTACCTGTCTTTTTTGAGATGCGCTGTGCAATAGTTTTCTGCAGGTCCGTAAGCGCGAATATATTCATAAAAGCCGCTTTAAAGGCATCCCTGGAACGCCAATGCGTGTTCATGTTGAGTAGTAACCTATTATCCTGAGATGATATCCTGAACCACACCCTCTGCAGGCATGGCGGGTCATCTGTAGGTATGTCAAGCATGGGATTCCATGTTATCGCCTGCGCCCTTCTCGAATAAGCGCTCTCACTCAATTTGTTAACAATATAATCCATCTGATCAATTATACTGGATTCACTCTTATAAGAGAATAGCCTCTGATGATATGTATATGTCCATTTACCAGCTTCAGGAGCTATCCAGTGATCGTGAACCCCATAAACAACCTCCTGCCTATAGACTTCAAGATCTTCAAGGCCTCCTGGAAATGCCCTGTGTATACGCGGTTCTTTTAAAGGAGAGTTTATAACTATTATCATTGTAGCGTCCCTGCTTGGCGGGTCATCGGGCTTGTCATACTCTGTCTTTATATGCATGCCTTCTTTCCATGTCCTGATAACCGCTTCTTCCCACGCCTCAGGCAGGGTCTCTCTCTCAACACGTATTACCGGTATTCCTTCAGCTTTCATATCTATAACCTTACAATTGTCGGGGTTATCTTCTCATCTATCTCAAGTATACCAAATGAATTATATGGCGCAAATACTTTTTCAGTAGGGCTTCCGGGGCAAAAATATAACGTATCATCAATATAATCGATTTTGGGTATGTGTGAGTGGCCATATATAATGCAATCAAGCTTATCTTCTTTAAATAGATTCTTAACATAAGCTACGAGATTATCGGGTGAGCCATAGCCATGAGCTATGCCAATCTTAAAGGAGGCGAGCTCTATAATTCTTTTTGCGGGAAACTGCCTTTTAACCATATTGCAGTCCATATTTCCGGCAACCGCGTAAAGAGGCGCTATCTTTTTAAGCACGTCGATTACAGAGAGCTCTGTAAAGTCCCCGGCGTGTATTATAATATCCGCGCCTTTTAACTTCTCAAGGAGCGTATCCGGAAGCGAACCACATGCCGCAGGTATATGCGTATCTGATATAACAATTACTTTCACCGCATTAGATTCCTTTCTGTTCACGCTATAAGAGCATTATACCCTTTATAAAATTCAAACAGCCTTGCGATATCATCTTTTGTCCATATCCAGAACTGTTTCTGTTTAGCCAGGAGCTTTGCCGGCTCGTCAATATCCATTGGCGCCAACAGCATAACCTTTGGTTTGTTATACCGGAGTACTTTTATCTTATTAAAAATTATATACACGTCTTCTTCTGTCACCTCTTTCTGCGACACTACAAAAAGGCACCTCTTTTTTCCTTTTGCTGTTATTAAAAAGTTATTATGGTCAAGGCGTTTAAGCTGGATAGAACCGACGCGAGGCAACACACGCACTCTCTCGTTTATAAAAAATTGATCGTCATTAAAAGAACTTATCAATTCTATTATGCGCTTATCCAGGCTCTTTTTCCTTTCTGAATAAAAATGCACAATCCTCTCTTCTATCTCACCGGCATAATTTGCCCTTTCCTGCTGAGGTATAAAACCAAAACAGAGGTTACGTGGTTTTGATTTTACCTCTATCCACATTCTAAATACTGCATCTGTCACGCTATAGAGGGCACCGCTCTTTGATACCATACCAAGCTCTAAGAGGCTGTTGAGTATCCTGTTAAGCTCTGTCGTGGATATAATATTTTTACTTAAGATATCCTTAACGCGAACCGGCTTAACAAGGGATATCAATATATCCAGAACATTCATGCCTGGTACTGCTGTATGGATGGATGAGAGCGTATTTGTAAAAAACTGGGCTATTGTACCGCCGGGATAAAAGAGAAGTTCAGCGATAATAAGGCTTAAATTTTTAATTGTTATTCTATCTGCACCGTAACTCCTGGCAGAATGTATCTTCCTGATTATTGAGCTCAGGTAGAAAGGGTGGCCACCGGTAAATGTAAGGATAAAATCCCTGATCTCATTGGATATAATTACATCTTCGCATTTTGTCCGCAGAAACCCCTTTGCCTCCTGCGGATTAAACGCGCCTATGTCGATTACCTTAAACCCGCCAAAAAGCAGTGAAAGTTTTTTTGAAAGTATCTCTCTGGCATAAAGCCTGCAGGAGCTTGAAAGCAAAAAGAGCGTCTTTTTCTGAACCATTATCTTCTGCCCTAAAATCTGATAAGGCCTCTTTACCGGAAAAGTTGATAAAAGGCTGAATTCATCAAGGACAATCACCGGAAAATATCCTGACTCCGCGCTCAAAATAACATTTAAGTCCCAAACCTCAGAAAACGCATCATCGTAATTCTTTTCAGTAATAAGTATCTTCACCCTCTTTACGAGGTCGCAGCTTTTAGGAAATATTTTTTTAGCTGCCATAAGAAGATGGCCTAGTTCATGCGACTCTTTGTCTTTAAGCTGCTTGCATCTCTTAAGGCTATGATACAAAAGCCTTGCCATGAAGTTATAGGCAAATTCTTCAAAACTCACATTCTTTAAATTCAGATAGACAGGAAGAAGCTTATCAGAGTTGTTTATATTACTTAAAAAACGCAGCAACAAGGAGCTCTTGCCTATCAAACCGCTGCCTATTAGAGCTGTATTACGGCGATACCCATCCTGTATGCCTTTAGCACTTTCATGCAGAGATTTTAAAATATCCTCTCTTGCAAAAAACTCTTTTCCTACTACAGGTTCTACATAATGTATCATGGCAGATAATAATATGGGTTTTTGGGTTCGTGGCCTTTTCTTATCTCAAAATGGAGCGACGGCGTAGTTGCCCTGCCGGTATCTCCTGCTTTCGCGATTACCTGATTCTGCACAACATAATCACCACAGTCTACAAGGTTTTCGGCATTGTACGCATAAAGGGTGGAATAACCGTTTTTATGCTCGAGTATAATAACCTTCCCCATGCCCTTGACCTTACTATCACAAAAGACTACTTTGCCTGAGCGGGAAGCAGCTATCGGATGCCCTGTCCTTGTCTTTATATCTATGCCTTTATTCTTTACGCCATCGATCTTTGAACCGTAGTATGATATAATCTTTCCTTTCAATGGCCAAATATACCCTTTTTTGCTCTTCTCCGGCACAGGGGAAAAGAGATTGATCCTGACAGTCTTTTTCGCTCCCGGAACCAGGATCTTTTGACCAACATCAATGTCTGAAGCGTCAGGCATTCTATTGGCATCGATTATTTTTTTTATATCTGTATTATATGCCTTCGCGATTCTCCAGAGGGTCTCTCCCTTGAGGACTGTATGGTAAACCCCCTGTTGGTACGGAACAGGTAAAGCTCTGGTAACAACAGCCTGCGTGGATGTAGTAGCGCATCCTGATACGGCAGTTGTCAAAAATATTAAAACAAATAAGCTCTTCATAATACCCTATTTAAAAATGTTACAAACGTTATAAAAATTATAACATTTTAAACCTTTGTAACCTAAAATGGAGCGGGAGACGGGGCGTCAAACTGTCGCTCTGCTCCTTGAGGAAAAACCCTGATGTTTTTCCTTAACGCTTACGCTGTTCCTTTTCCTTCCGCATGGAAGCTTACTTCGCCGATAAGGGAAAACAATCTTTTCCCCTAAAACCCCTTTTGGGGGTTCTCGCCCCTGAAAAATGGAGCGGGAGACGGGGCTCGAACCCGCGACGTCAAGCTTGGGAAGCTTGCATTCTACCACTGAATTACCCCCGCGAACTCAAAATCTTTTCAGTAAAACGCAGATAATCTCTTGCGCCTTTGCTGTAACAGCGCTTTGGCTTTTTTTGCCACGAATTAAAATATGCGGCAAAAATACCTGCGCTGCGAAAGTAAAGGCGCAAGAGATTATCTGCCTACATTTTTATTGCGAAAGATCAGAAACTACAGAGCTTTTTAAATGACTTAAACCTGCTCTCAATGCTTTTTTTATTCTGCTTTGAAAGGCTGCTTATGTCATAACTCTCCACTGTAAAAGATGCCATGATTACGCCATATACAAGCGCCTTCCTTATCACGGCATCACTAAGTTTAGAACTCTTTGAAAGATAGCCTAAAAATCCCCCCGCAAAGCTATCTCCAGCGCCTGTCGGATCATAGACATCCTCCATAAGGTACGCGGGGCATGTGAAAAATCTTTTTTTTGAGACAAAGAGCACCCCGTCTTCGCCTTTTTTTATAACAACTTTTTTTGTGCCCCAGGAGAGTATCTTTTTCGCGGCCTTTAAAAGATTTCCCTCTTTTGTAAGCTGTCTTGCCTCGTACTCATTCAGGATCAAAATATCTATTCTCTTCAATACCTGCAAGAGCTTGCTTTTCTTATGCTCTATCCAGAAATTCATCGTATCTGCCGCAATTATCTTTGACTTAGACTGCTTAAGCACATTGAGCTGGAGTTGGGGATCGATATTCGCGAGAAAAAGAATATCGTTCCTCCTGTACTCTTCGGGAAGAACGGGCTTGAAATCCTTAAAAAGGTTGAGATCGGTTGCAAGCGTCCTGGCATTATCAAGATCCCAATCATATCTCCCCTTCCATCTGAAGGTCTTTCCCTTCTTTATCTCCAGGCCCCGCATATCCACACTCTTCTTTTTAAGAAGTGTGATATATTTTCCAGGAAAATCCTCTCCAACAACCGCGACTAATTTTACTTTTGTAAAATTTGAAGCGCTTAAGGAAAAATACAAGGCAGAACCACCCGGCGCATTAGAATTTCTGCCAAAAGGGGTGGTAACATCATCAAGCGCAACTGAACCTACTACAACTATACTCACTACATCTTCTCCGATATTTTTAAAGGGCAATATTCGCCGCACATGGTACATACATCTTTAGATTCTGTCCTGAACCTTCTGTGTATTTTCTCAGCCATCTCAGGATCTATAGAGGAGCTTATATGCCCCTTCCAATCACGCTTTCTGCGAAGAACCGAAATTCTTCTGTCCCAGTCGATAGCGCCTTTTATTCCTTTCGCGATATCCGCACTGTGAGCGGCAATCTTATATGCTATCAATCCGTTTTTAACATCTTCAAGCGTAGGGATACTCAAATGTTCAGCCGGCGTTACATAGCATAAAAAATCCGCACCATGGAAACCTGCAAGTGTAGCACCGATTACAGATGAGATATGGTCGTAACCTGGCGCAATATCTGTAACCAGGGGCCCTAGCACATAAAAAGGCGCGTTATCACAAAGTTTTTGCTGTAATTTCATATTCTTCTCTATCTGGTCAATAGGTACGTGGCCCGGCCCTTCTACCACAACCTGCACATCTTCCGCGCGGGCCTGCCTGGCGAGCCTGCCTAAAATTTTAAGCTCCTCTATCTGCGGCTTATCTGTCGCGTCGCATACTGAGCCCGGCCTTAGGCCATCACCAAGGCTCAAGGTGATATCATACTCCTTAGCAATAGATATAACCCTGCCGAAATTCTCAAAAAGAGGGTTCTCTTTTTTATTCTTCCTCATCCATTCCGCAATCAGCGCGCCACCCCTGCTTACAATCCCCGCGATACGCCTGTGTTTTTTTAACACGCTTATTACTTTCCTGGTAACACCGGCATGTATTGTAAAAAAGTCTACGCCTTCTCTTGCCTGCTTCTCAATAACATCAAATATCTCTCCGGATGACGCGTTATAGAAAGAGGAACCTCTCTCTCTTCTGCTTACCGCTATCTCGTACAAAGGCACAGTACCGACAGGAAGGGGGGATTCTTTAAGTATAGCTTCTCTTACGCGGTTTAAGCCTTTACCCGTGCTTAAGTCCATTACTGTATCAGCATAATATTTTACACAGATATCGAGTTTCTTAAGCTCTTGGGCTATACTACCGCGATATGGCGAAGTACCTATATTGGCGTTTATCTTTGTGTGCAGGCCTTTTCCAATAGCGCAGGGTGTCTTTATCTTACGGAGCCTGTTAGCAGGAATAACAATGGTACCTTTTTTCAGGCCATCCATTATATACTTGCATGTTACGCCATCTCTCTTCGCGACTTGCCTGACTAAACCTGTAATGTGATTTTTCTTGGCGTTTTCAACCTGTGTCACTTTAAATACCTTTCCGCGAATACCTTCTCCTGCTCATACGCCTTAAACCTTAATACCTTGAATTTTTCACAGGATTTATCGTCAAAAAGCTTGAAAAACTCCTCTAAGACACGCAACGCTTCCTTTGTCCTCTGGATATTGGCAAGAAATATAGACTGCCAGTCCTCTTTCCTCTCCAGATCACAAAAACTTCTTCCACAGTCTTTTTTTACATCACGAGATTTACAAAGAAGCCCTTTTTTAATACCTGATAACGCGACTATCTTTTCTATATTATGCCGTAAAAGCTTTAACGCCTTTGTCAAGGCGCTATCATCTAAAATAAAACGAGCTATCTCTTCGCAGCAGCGTAGGCCTTCTTTGCCGCGGTTTAGGTTTACATCTATGATACGAAGAATCTTTTCGTTATCTGCCATAACGCCTGGTAATCTTGTTTATAAGGGAAGTAACTGAGAAACCTTTAAGAAACTCTATCCTTTTTACAGTACCACCGTATGATTTCACAATCTCTTTTCCAACTATATCTTCTATCTTGTAATCCGCGCCCTTTATGAGTATATCAGGCTTGAGATATTTTATAATCTCAGCAGGGGTATCCTCTTTAAATGGTACAACATAGTCAACGCTTGAAAGCCCGGCTAAGACTCTCATCCTGTCCCTTAATGAACAGAGAGGGCGCTTTGGCCCTTTTAATCTCTTTACTGAATTATCGCTGTTTACAGCGACAATCAGAAGATCCCCCTTTTTCCTGGCATCTTCAAGATATTTTACATGGCCGTAGTGAAGTATATCAAAACAACCATTTGTAAAGACTACTCTTTTAGCTTTTTTGCCGCGATCTGATATTATAGCTTTTAATGCCTTAGGGGCCTTAATCTTACTGGATATCATTACCTACCAAAAAGTTTCTGCTCAGCAAGTTCACATACAATATGGCCGATAACTATGTGCGCTTCCTGTATACGCGCTGTATTATCAGAAGGAACTATAAGAGCGATATCTACTATTGTTGCCATCTCTCCGCCACCTGAACCTGTTAGAGCTATTGTCATTAAGCCCATCTTTTTTGCCTCAAGAAGTCCGCTTATCACATTTCTCGCGTTTCCACTTGTAGAGATACCTATTACAATATCATTGTCAGAACCTATAGCCTCTACCTGCCGTGAAAATATCTCTTCATAACCGTAATCATTGGCAATAGAGGTAATTACTGACGTATTAGTAGTAAGCGCGATAGACGCTAATCCCTGTCTCTCCAATTTAAACCTTCCAACAAACTCCGCGGCTATATGCTGCGCATCCGCGGCGCTGCCGCCGTTCCCAAAGAGCATAACCTTACCGCCCTTTTTAAGTGATGTCGCGATCATGTTTGATGTAATCTTTATATCCTTAGACAACTTGCTCAATACAGCCTCTTTTACCTTTATTGATTCTTTTATAATATCTTTGATTAGATCCGCCATACTTTTGACTCCTTTAAGATGAATTATCCAAAAAATACTTTCGCTACTTCATAAAGTTTCTTATCTATGGTCTTAAGCTTAGAGACACCCCTGCTTAAAGGGACCGCGACTATCTTGCTGCCGCTTAAGCTGACCATCTTACCAAAGTTGCCGCTATCTATAAGCTCTATCGCCATAATACCAAACCTTGTGCCAAGGACCCTGTCCATAGCAGTGGGGGTGCCGCCTCTCTGGATATGCCCAAGCACGGTGACTCTTGTCTCAAAACCAGTCTCTTTCTCTATTATTTCAGCCAATTGATTACCAATGCCGCCTAACCTTACGTGGCCAAACGCGTCCAGTTCTTTCTCCTGAAGAACCATATCGCCTTTCTTAAACTGAGCGCCTTCCGAGACAACAACTATTGCGTAACCTTTATTCTTCTTACAACTTTTTCTTAATGTATCGCAAACCTCTTTAATATCTATACGCTCCTCTGGAATAAGCACAACATCTGCCCCACCGGCAATCCCGGTATAGACCGCTATCCATCCCGCGTGACGGCCCATAACTTCACAGACTAATACACGATGATGGCTCTCTGCTGTTGTATGGAGCCTGTCGACGCATTCTGTGGCGATATTTATAGCTGTATCAAAACCAAATGTAAAATCCGTGGCATTCAAATCATTATCAATCGTCTTTGGAACGCCCACCACATTAAGGCCTTCCTTATTAAGCTTATTTGCGACACCGAGCGTATCCTCCCCGCCTATCGCAATCAGCGCATAAAGGTTTAATCTCTTAAAATTCTTAACAGCCTTCTCTTTATCCTGCAAATTCTTATATAGATTAGTCCTGCTTGTACCGAGAATGGTTCCACCTTTTGAGAGTATGTTCAAGACAGAACTCTCATTAAGCTTGATTGTAGAATTCTCAATAAGCCCTTTCCAGCCATCCTTGATACCTACTATCTCAAAGCCCGACTTGATACCCTTTTTCACTACAGCCCTGATTACAGGGTTTAAACCGGGACAATCTCCACCACCTGTTAATATACCAATTCTCTTCATGTCGCCTCGCTCCTTATTTATATGTTTCTGATTCATCTAAAAATTTCTCTACGTAACTTGTATCTATCTTACCCCTGATAAAGGCGTCGTCTGTCATAACCTTTAGATGGAATGGCAGGGTTGTCTTGAGCGGCCTTATTACAAATTCATCAAGCGCTCTCTGCATTATATATATAGCCTCACTGCGCGTCTGGCCATGCGCTATAATCTTAGCTATCATGGAATCATAGAAAGGAGTTATGGTATAATCTGCATAGATATGGCTGTCGACCCTGACACCCCTGCCGCCCGGAACATGGAACCTCTCGACTTTACCCGGCGACGGCATGAAATTATTATCCGGATCTTCCGCGTTTATCCTGCATTCAATAGCATGCCCCCTGATAACTATATCATTCTGATCATATCCGAGTTTTTCTCCGGAGGAGACTCTCAACTGTTCCTTTATAAGGTCTATACCTGTTACCATCTCAGTAACAGGGTGCTCTACCTGTATACGCGCGTTCATCTCCATAAAATAAAAATTATTATTCCTATCGACTAAGAATTCCATTGTACCCGCGTTGACATAACCTATCTGCTTGGCGCCTTTTACCGCAAGCTCGCCTATCTTCTTGCGAAGTTTGGGATCCAGGTTCGGGGAAGGTGACTCTTCTATAAGTTTCTGGTGCCTGCGCTGAATAGTACAATCTCTTTCACCAAGATGAACTATATGGTCATGTTCATCCGCTAAGATCTGAAATTCCACATGACGGGGATTTTCAACGTATTTTTCAATATATACATCAGAGATACCGAATGCTAACTCTGCCTCAGTCTGTGCCATGTAAAAGGCGCTTGCCAGCCTTATATCATTATGAGCTACCCTCATACCTTTTCCGCCGCCGCCGGCACTGGCCTTGATAATAATAGGGTATTTAATCTCTTTGGCAACCTTTAATGCTTCCTCTTTTGTCTTTATTACATTACTGCTGCCGGGGATTGTTGGTATACCCGCCTTTTTCATGGCAAGCTTGGCCTGCATCTTATCACCTAAAAGTTTCATGCTATCAGGCCTTGGGCCAATGAATTTTATCTGACAAGATTCACAGACCTCCGCAAAATGCGGGTTCTCGGCAAGAAATCCATAACCAGGATGGATCGCTTCTACATCTGTTATCTCCGCAGCGCTTATAATAGCTGGAATATTAAGATATGAGCTTGCTGAGGCTGGCGCGCCTATGCAGATAGCCTCATCCGCAAACTTTACATGGAGAGAGTTTACATCAGCTTCAGAATATACAGCTACAGTCCTTATGCCTAACTCTTTACAAGCACGTATTATTCTTAAAGCGATTTCACCTCTATTAGCGATAAGTATCTTTGAAAACATATTATTATGACGGCTCTATAAGAAAGAGTATCTGCCCAAATTCAATCGGGTCAGCATTTTCAACAAGTATATCTATTATCTTTCCTTTAACCTCTGACTTTATCTCGTTCATAAGTTTCATAGCTTCTATAATGCAGACAACATGGCCCACCTCAATCTCCTGGCCCGCCTCAACAAATGGCGCCGCATCAGGCGATGGCGCGTTATAAAACGTACCGACAATAGGGGCCTTTATCTCTATCAGGTTTGAAGGCTTTTTTTCAGGCTCTGGTTTTTCTGTAACCTGTTCCGGCGCCTGCTGAGGGAGTACTGGCTGCTCGATTACAGCCTCAGCGCCCGGGATTGAAGACTTTTTAAGCTTAATCTTCTGGTCACCCTTATCTACCTCTATCTCTGAGAGGTTATGTTCATTCATAAGGTTTATTATCTCTCTAATCTCTTTGAGATTCATAATCTGCTCCTTTTACGGCTATGCTCTTTCTAAATAATTACCTGTGCGGGTATCTACTCTTATTTTATCACCTGTGTTCACAAAAAGAGGCACTGAAACAACAGCGCCTGTCTCTATGGTAGCGGGCTTAAAAGCTGCTTTTGCGGTATCGCCTTTTATGCCCGGCTCTGTATGTTCGATTTTAAAAATAACTGAGGGTGGAAGGCTGATATCCACAATCTTATCCTTATGCCAGAGAGATACTATCTCCAGCCCTTCTTTTAAAAATTTCTTATCATCACCAATAATGGATCCTGGAAGAACAACCTCTTCATAGGTCTCTGAATCCATGAAAAAAAAGCTGGCGCCGGAATTATAAGTATGCTGAATTTTTTTTGTATTTACATACGCGCCTTCAACCTTCTCACCCGCCCTGAAGGTTTTATCTATAACAGCCTTTGTGCGCATATTTTTAAGCTTTGTACGTACAAAAGCACCACCCTTGCCGGGCTTTATATGCTGAAACTCTATAATCTGAAAAAGTACTCCACCCAATATTATAGAGATACCATTTTTAAAATCACTTGTATTGATCATCGGGTTAATATCTCATATCCGTTTTTCGTGACTAAAACCATATCCTCTATACGCACTCCGCCTATACCAGACATATATATACCCGGTTCAACTGTAAAGACCATACCTGCCTTGAGCATAGTACGGTTTTTGGAATTAATACTGGGTAATTCGTGAACATCTATACCTACAGAATGGCCTGTCGCATGGCCAAAATAATTTCCAAAACCTTTCTTAGTTATATAATCTCTTGCAGCCCCATCTATTTCAGAGATCTTTACACCAGGCTTTATCCTACTGATAGCCCTTTTTTGAGCAGCTGCGACTATACTATATGCTATATATAGATAAGGTGATATTCTACCCACAAAGAGTGTTCTTGTCAAGTCAGAACTATAGCCGTCACATCTCGCGCCAAAATCAAGCACCACAACATCCCCGGATCTGATCCTCCTTTTTTGCGGCCTTGCATGCGGCATGCTGGCATTCTCACCTGATGCGACGATGGTATCGAAAGAACTGCTGTCCGCGCCTTCTTTTTTTAATAAGAAATCTATCTTCGCTGCTATATCTTTCTCAGTTCTGCCATTTTTAACTTCTTTAATAATTCTTTTTAATACCTTCTTTGTTATGCACGCAGAAGTTTTAATGGCCTCTATCTCATCAGGATATTTTATAACCCTTAAATTTTCAATAAGGCCTGAAACAGGCAGGAGCTTCCCGGCGATTAAGCTGGTTAAAGAATCTTCTCTTTCAACTGTCAGATGCCCGCTTTCAAAACCAAGGCGCTTGAGAGAAAGACGCTTGATAAGCCTGGCTGTTTTTTGATAAAGGTTACCTGGGCCTAAAATAATCTCAAATCCCAAAGCGTGTTTTTTAGCCTCTTGTTCAAATCTGAAATCGGTTATTATATAATTTTCATCAGGCGTAACAAGCAGAATTGAATCCTGGCCGTAAAAACCGCTTAGGTAAAATATATTTGAGGGGTTTGATACAAGAAGTGCCTCTATCTTAAGGCGCTTTAAACCGCGCCTTACTTTATCCATTCTATCTGAATTAATCACTTAATGAGTTCTGTTATTGCCTCAAGTCCGAGGATATAGCTATTTAATCCAAAACCCGCTATCTGGCCAGCAACAACAGGTGCTATAAGCGAAGTATGGCGGAATTCTTCCCGCGCGTATATATTCGATATATGAACCTCTACAACAGGCATGCCTATAGCGCTTATCACGTCGCGCAGGGCAACACTTGTATGCGTATACGCGGCTGGATTGATTAATATCGCGGAAAAACCCTGATCCTTAGCATCCTGAATTCTCTGGACCATATCACCCTCATGATTTGACTGAAAAAAATCTATGCCCACTCCGAGGGCCTTGGCCTTCTTACTTAAAGCCTTATTTATATCCCCAAGGCTCATCTTACCATAGATATCCTCTTCCCTCTTACCTAAAAGGTTAAGGTTCGGGCCATGTATTACAAGTATCTTTTTCATTTTACTTTTTCTCCTCTTTATCAGGCAATTCAGCTTCATCTATAAGCATTACAGGTATATCATCTTTGACCGGGTAACGCCTGCCACAGCCAGTGCAGATTATTCTATTACCTTCAAGCCTCACATCCGATTTGCACGCCGGACACGCGAGTATATCGAGTAACTCTTTATCCATCACTCTATCTCCCCCGGTTTTAATGTAAATACGCTCTTCTTAAAACCATATACACAACCACCGATAATACTGAATATTATTAACGTGGCAAGAACAAGAATAGATACAGCAAATGCTTTTTCAGAAGGCATATACGTCTTTAACAGATATACAAAAGTACCCTCTCTTACGCCTAACCCGTTTACCGAAGGGATAAGAGTCATGATCGCGACAATCGGTACAATAATAAAAAATATCCCGATACTTACGAAATCTATCCCAAGGGCCCTTGCATATATATACGTAGCTACAATAGATAATATCTGCGCAATAGTCGAAAGAATAAAGCTCCACGAAAGAATCAATTTATTCCTGGAATAGAGATTCAAGAACTCATAACCGTTCTTAATCTTCTCATACCAGAGCTTATCTTTGAATGGCTCGAGAATAAAAGCAAGGTATTTTGCTGTGCCCTTATGAAGCAGAAGCCATAAAAATATTATACACCCTAAGAAGAGAAGATATACCGCGCTTATAATCAGATTGTTGCCAATCTTGTGCGCGAAAAATGTGATAGTAATAACAGGTATAAGCGTAAAGGGAAGCATCGCGAGAACCCTATCCATAAAGACCCCCGCGAACGCCCCTGCTTTTTTATTCGATTTCTTTCCGGCATAATAGGCTTTAAGAACATCTCCACCAAAAGAGGTTGGCATAAAATTATTAAAAAAATACCCTATAAAGGTAAGGTATACAGCCTCTTTCGCGCTGAGTGATATTGACTGGACAGATAATACTTTTTGAAGCCTGAAGCCTATCAATATTCCTGTGCAAAGATATAAAAAAAAACCCAGCAGGAGAAGCGGCCTGTCTGCGCTTTTTATAGTGGTATATATACTGGGAAACCTATCACGCATAAGCCAAAAAAGCAGGCCGATTAGAGAAATACTTATAAATAATCTTAATAATACAAATAACTTATTTTTCATAAAAGATAGTATAGCAGACGGTAATTATAATGTAAAGATAATATAATCTTTTATGCCATTTACCTTCGCAGCGCGGGTTTTTTGGTGGCTATTCAGGTTCACGACAAAAAAACCAATGCGCTGCTAAAACAAAGGCATAGGAAGATTGTAGATAACATTTTTTGTGAATCAATTGGGCAGGTTACGCGGAAAAACTGAATGCGCGGGCAACAATACTGGTATCAGAGTAAATCTCCGGCTTAGTACTGCCAATATCATATACCAGCACACGCAGGCCTTTACGGAACTCTCTTATATCAGAGTATTGTTCTATTATTGAAATATAGTCAATATGTTTCTTTATGGATTCAACCTCTCTTAGAAATTCATGGTATATATCCTGTTTGGAAATATGCCTGGTTTTAGTAATT
>JAUVHV010000012.1 GCA_030593065.1 Candidatus Omnitrophota bacterium
TGGTGATTTCAATAAGGTGATACCCAAAGTCGGTCTTTATAGGCCCATGGACCTTTCCGCACTCAGCGTTGAAGACCACTTTATCAAACTCCGCAACCATCTGGCCTGGTTTGAATTCACCCAATTTTCCACCTTGTTTGCCGGACGGGCATTTTGAATGTTCTGCCGCTACTTTCGCGAAATCAGCGCCCGCCTCGATCTTGGACTTAAGGTCATTACATGTCTCTTCAGAATCTACTAAAATATGCCGCGCGCTTGCCGTTGCCATCTCTTACTCCTTTTTTTAATCTTCTAAATTAAGAAATTTCCGTCTCAAGCTTTGTTACTAACTTATCAGTATCTTTCAGGGACTGGGCAGATATCATTTTTGAGCTTTTTGCTTCCTGGATTAGCGACTTTAAGGTACTCAAAAACCGTTTTACAAGGGTAATCTTTCTCTTCTGCCATGCTTCCTCAGGCTCTATCTCTTCGCGTTGCCTCATAAACGTAGTAATATCCCTCTTTGCTGAGAGAGCATCCTTGCCCATCTCTAAGACGCCTTTTTTTATGGCAGAGTAGTCTTCCGGGGGCAACTCTTTTTTATTGCTCGCCAGGCGCAGAACATCAACAGACTCATAAGTAGGAACTGCAGCCGCGTCCGTCTCTTCATTGTAATCCTTTTTTAGATAAAGCGGGCCCTCTTTTTCAAGAAAACTATAGCTTCTCAGGAGCTTAATTGCTGTCTGCCTGCGTATGCCTATCTCTTTCGCGGTGTATGTCTCAAACTTCTCGTAACCCCATTCTTTATACAGTTTATCCTTCCATACTGTATAGAGCGCCTGGCCCAAACTTATCCATGAGGTCTTAAAGCTTTTAGCATTTTGAAGTATCAGGCCTCGTATGCTTTCGCTGTCGATACCGGCCATCTTCTGCTCAAGGTCCTTTATAGATTTTGTCTTTAGTTCTTTCATGTATTGTTCTTTTTTATCTCAGCGAGTATCGCGCTTAAAGCAGCCTCAATCCTGTTCAATACCGTGATCTGCTCCTGATGCTTAATGCCCTGTTCTTCCTGCATCTTTTTTGCTTCACCGGCAAGTTTACTCATGTTGCCGAGGTCATTCAGATTGAACATATTACTCCTCCTTTTTGTATATTTTTATTAAATAAATAGGTATTATGCCCACCGATCAACGTTAGCAGGACCGGGAGATTTTTGTTATCTTGTAATTTAAGGTGCCGGCTGGAACATCTATTTTGACTGAATCGCCTACTTTGTGGCCGAGGAGGGCTTTTCCTACGGGCGAGGTAACGGATATCTTTCCATTAGCAAAGTCAGCTTCCGGTTCCGAGACAAGAGTATATATCTCTTCTTCTTCTGAATCGATATCCTTGATCTTTACTGTCGCGCCTATAAGCGCTTCATCTTTTGATAGTTGAGATTCATCTATTATCTGCGCCTGGCTTAGCCTCTCTTCAATCTCAGCGATCTTCTTTTCATTCATGCCCTGCGCGTCTTTGGCAGCGTCGTATTCAGCGTTTTCGCTGATATCACCATGGGCGCGTGCCGTTCCGATATCTGCCGCTAATTCACGGCGTTTTTTAGTCTTTAAATATTCAAGCTCCTTTTTTATCTTGTCGTGACCACCTTGTGTTAAATATATCTTTACCATCTTGTCCCCTTTTTTTCAGGAACCAGTTCCTGAGCTTAAACTGTACCTTGTATCTCTTTCTGCAGAGTCTATTACGAAGTAGTCTCATGATTTAAGCTTTTTCCTCTTTTCCCTAAGTATCAATTAACAGGGCTAAAATTAGTGTTTGCTTTTTTTTCAGAGCCCTCTTCTAAGCTTACACCCTGTGCGCTGGCCTTCTTTCGCTGCGCAGCTATTTTTTTAAGCTTTTCTTCTTTTCTCTCTGTCTCTTTTTTCATGCGCCATAACTTAAGGTTGTTCTTATATTCGGATCTGGCGGCATCAATCTTCGCGACGAACGCGGCCCTATCTGCAGCATGCTCCTTACGCAATTCCAGCTCCTTCTCCTTTGCGTCCGAGAGTAGCTGTTTCTTGATAGTCGACTTTTTACTCATATCTGTTATAGCGGCAATCTCCATGTCAGCATTCTTACGCACTTCTGTGACAGCATTATCACGCTTCTCTTTCCGCGCCCTGATCCGGTTTTTTAACTTTTTTATCTCTGCTTCGTAAGCTTCGCTATCAGGGTCATTTGCCAGCCGGTCTATCTTTTTTGTCAATCTTTTTATAATCTTTTTGCATACACGGTGCTCTCTTTTTAACCTGTCATACTCTATCGCGAGTGGTTTCTTATTTTTATAATAATTGCTTCTTAGTTTGGCCTGCTCCATCTTTGATTCTCGTATAAATTCCTTCTCGCTGATAGATGACTTATCCTTAAAAAGCTGCTGCCTCATAGCCTTATCATCGCCTTCGTACACTTTTGCCAATTTTTTGAGTTTCTTCTTCTCCGCTGTAATCTGCGCAGTAAGCTTTACAAGCTTTTTCTGCTCCTGCTTCAATTCTGTTACGTAATCTTTTGCCGCGAAAGAGATAACCGGAACGCAGAAGATAAGAACCAGAACAAGTGTCAATACCTTTCTTATCATTTTCCCCCTCCTTTTTTTATTAATATTATAATATTAAATATTCTACCTTTTTTTCTGGGCAATTACAAGATAAAATTAATCAGGCACGTAGTAATTATAGCTGGCTAGCGCGATGTTTGATATAAGCTTTTTGGATAGGCGGGAGTTTTTATTCTTATGCCTTATAAGCGCGCATATAATAAAATCACCGTTATCAGTAAAGACAATACCGACATCATGGCAGATACCTCTCTCCAGCCCTGTCTTGTGCGCGATAACCGCATCTCTTGGGAGTTTTGCGGGTATTCTGCTCTTTGATCTCTGTTTCTTTAATATCTCGAGGCATTCGAAAGAGGCCTTCTTATCTATAAGTGTTCCATAATATATCTTTTCGAGAAGAGACCCCATATCTTCGGCTGTAGTATAATTCTCTATGCCTTTTTTGCGGGAGTGTGTATCCATTATCAGGCGCGACAGGTTTGTGTCATTGAGCCCGAAATCCTTAAAACAAGAGTTCAGATAATCGAATCCTAAAAGTTTAATCAGGATATTGGTTGCCGTGTTATCGCTTACTGTTATCATTAATTCAATAAGCCGCTCGATAGTCAGGGTTGTGCCTGCAGGCTTGTTCTTTAGTATGCCTGAGCCGCCGGTCTTGTCTCTCTGTTTAAGAGTTATCTTATCATCGAGCTTGAGCCTGCCTTCTTTTATTGCGTAGAAACACCCTGCCATTATTGGTATCTTTACAATACTGGCTGAAGGGACACTGGCTTTTGGATTAACAACAATAAGCCACGGCCTTTTTAAATCCCTGATCAGAACTGACGGCTCACCATTGAAATCACCCGCCATGTTGCTGACTTTACCTGCCAATGCTTCCCAACGCGCCCTATCCTTTTTATAGCCGGTATAATGGGCAAAAAACAGGTACGCGAAAAAAACAAGGCAGAGCAGTAAGGCAGTTGTTAATAAAAGATTATGTTGGTAGGGCTTCTTTTTGTTTATTAATCTCATAACAGAATATGGCGGCAGCCATTGCTACATTTAACGAGAGTTTCGCGCCTTTCATATCGAGGGTTATGCTCAAATCGAGGTGCTTCTGTATGGCGGGTTTGATGCCTTTTCCCTCTGAACCGAATACAATTGCCAAAGGATGCGGCAGTTTCGTCTTCTGTATGCTCTCTTCACCATCGACTACTGTACCCGCGATCCAGTAACCGCTCTGCTTGGCTTTGGTAAGGGCGTTTAATGTGTTGCTTACCATTGAAACAGAGGTATAGTTTTCACCGCCGGAGGCAACATGCATAACTGTATCATTTATCTCACAGCTTGAATGCCTTGGAATGACAATCCCAAACCCTCCCATGCAGGCGGTAATCCTGAGTATTGATCCAAGGTTATGCGGATCGTTTATGTCGTCTAAAAAGATTAACGTGAGGTGGGCATTATCTTTTCGCGCAATCAGCTGGTTAAATTCAGTATAGGCAAACCTCTCGACCTCCGCGACAATACCCTGGAGCCTATCCGCGCGTTTTATCTTTAAAAGCTCTTTCTCTCTTACCTGCCGGCAGGGTATGCCTTTGGACCTGATAAGCTTTACAATGTGAGGGGCATTAAAATTATCCTGTATGTATACTGTCCTAATGCTTTCAGGCTTCGCGCTGAGGCGCTCAAGCACTGAATTTTTGCCATACAGGTAGGTGTTCTTCAAAATATTCCTAATCCATCTTTGGGAGCGCTTCCTGTATAATCGGTATAAGCGCTTCCATCTCTTCTTTTGAAACACGTCCTAACTTCGCGAACTTCAGGTTATCCTGTTTGTCTTTCGTCTCTCTTGAGATCTGTATCTTTTTTTGCCCGCCGTTGTATGAATATATACTTACTGTCAGGCGGCCGAAATCTGTATCAAATGACTTCGCGAACAACTGTTCATCCAAACTATTATCGTACGGCATTGCTCCTCCTTTTTTTAATGTTGATTGAAGTGAAGGGATAGAATACAGTATAAATTATCTTATGTCAAGTAGTGTTGGATCTTAATCGATAAATGAAAATTATTATTATGCCTGTTAAAATAGCAAGAACCAGTAAGCTCGCTGCAACAAAAATATTCTCCAGAATAGCGGGCTTGATTATCAGGATCAACCCTAAAAATAACATCATAAGGCCGGAGATGAGTTTCAGGACTTGCCCCTGCCATTCGGTCAGCTTTTTTTGGCCAAGGGTAAAGCTTAAGGTGATAACGATAGCCATCAGCGGCATGACATATATAACATTATAAAGAATTAGAAATAAGTAGTACTGTAATAGAGAGAGCTTCTCCAGTGTCAGGACTCGCGTATAGATTAAAGGAAAACCCGGGGTGCAGAATAATTCATAGATATTAGCTATTACGCCTAAAGTAATGGTCGCTAATATCAATGACGGTAAGGGCCCTTTATGAATCAAGTTCCTCATGCGCTCGAACAACTTAGGTTTTGCCTGCTCAGGGATTGTCAGGGATATCCCTTTCCTGAAAAAGAAAAAATCCTTGATATTGATCGCGGCGATAATTACGGCAATTGCTCCGGCAACGGACGTGATCATCTTAAGGCGCCCCATTAAAAGGAAGAGGTTGAGCCACGCGGCCATAAAAAGAAAATAGATAAAACCGGAAATGAATACAAATATCCCCCCAACGAGAAGCATTCTTTTTCGTGAACCGGTACGTACCAGGAGGCTCAGAAGAATGAGCAGTACAAAGAAAGCGCAGGGGTTGAAAGCGTCAAAGCCGCCGAGAAGAACCGTAAAGAGCGGAAGAGAGACCTTAGAGGGGTCAACCCTGCCAAAAAATGGAAGAGTAACGCTCTTTGGCGTATCTTTGTCCGCATCTTCTGTCCGGGCAGTATACGCCGGGACAGGAGAAGCCGCTCTTATTAATGGGTCGGAGCACTCATGCTCAAGGCAGTACTCTATTTTAGCTTCAATCTCCTGAATCAGAGAATCATCATACCCGAGCCATGCCTTATCATCTATAAACGTAGCCGGCACAGTAGCAGAGCGAATATCATGGCTTTTGGCGATCTTTTCAAAGATTTCCGCGTTCTCTCTGTTGTATAAAGCTTCATAGGATTTAATCTCAACTTGAGGATACTTTTGCTTCAAGTTCTCGAGAGGGGCCTTTTGACGCTCGCAATCAGAGCAGCCAATTCCCCAGAAAAAGTAGACTGTGATTTTTCGCGAATCCTGTGAATTAAAGGCCTGGGCAAAATTGGCCGCCAATGCAAAAAAAATAAAAAACAGGATAAATTTTGAAACTCGAATCATTGTTTATTGTTCCTATATATTAATAAATGATATTATAACATATTAAAGATGAATGCAATAAGAAAAGATAATTGCATGGAAACTGCTTTAAGGTGAAGTTATGAATACTTTATCTTTGGGATAAACCTTGCGCGGGAGTTTTATGCCTACACGCGCGCCTTTGTCAGCGGACATTACAGGGCTATGGTCGATCTGTATCTCTTCTACGACGCAGCGCGTCGCGGGAATCCTCTTTCCGGTCACGAGGATGCTGTCACCAATGTTGAGAGGGCCTTTTCTTATAAGTATTTCAGCAACGCTGATCTTATTGTAAAATTTTCTTACCTCTCCAAGATAAACCTTTTCATGATTTTTTTGGACTGTCCCGCCAAGCGTGCCGGGCTTGCCTGAATAGAAACCATTCTCAAATCCTCTGTTATATGATTTTTTGAGCCGCTTAATAAGCGAATTCTTGAGCCTCGTATTCAAGCGTTTTTCATAATACGCGTCTATGGCTTCACGGTAACACGCGGTAACCTCGCTTACATATTCCGGCGGGCGGTTCCTGCCTTCTATCTTGAACACCTTAATACCGGCCTCTATCATCTTATCCAGAAAACCTATTGCGCATAGGTCTTTAGGGCTTAAGATATAGTCTTTGCCAAGCAGGTATCGCGCCTCTTTATCCATATCCTCAATACTAAACATCCTTCTGCATGGCTGTAAGCACTCTCCCCTGTTGGCTGACTTGCCGAATGCCTGGAGTGAAAGATAGCACCTTCCTGATATACTTACGCACATCGCGCCATGGACAAAACACTCTATATCGCATTTGAGCCTATGCTGTACAGCCTTATCCGCTACCTCTCTTATATCCGCGAGGCTGCATTCCCTCGCCATCACTATCCTGCTCGCGCCGCATTTAGCGTAGTATTTAAATGACTCAAAATTAGAGACACTTGCCTGTGTCGAGATGTGAATGTTTAATCCGAGCTTTTTTGCTATTTGAAAGGCCGCCATGTCCCAGAGTATAACTCCGTCTACCTTTGCCTTGCCAGCTGCATTAAGAATAGCGGTTACCTTCTTTATCTCGCTGTTATATATGATAACATTCAACGCGAGGTAAGCCTTCTTCTTATTTTCATGGAGCAGCTTGACAACCTTCTTGATCTCAAGGATGTCGAAGTTTGCTGCAGTCTGCCGCATGTTCAACCCTTTTACGCCAAAATAGACGCTATCCGCGCCGGAGTCGATAGCGCTGCGAAGCGCGCACCAGCTTCCTGCGGGAGCGGTCAGTTCTATGTCTATGATTTTTTTCATGATTTAATTAGTATTGTGTCCCCCGATTAAAAAAAGCCGCAAACATTGTGTTTCGTTTGCGGCTTAATGGCTTTGCATTGTGTCAGAAGGATTATTTTTGCTGAATGCTTTTTAAGTATTCAAAATACTCGCTGTCCGCGCTTAAGATCATTACAGTATCCTTATCAATGGTATCTTTATATGTATTCAGGGTCTTGGTAAACCCGTAAAATTCCGGATCCTGATTATACGCGGACGCGTATATCTTTATGGCCTCCGCGTCAGCTTCGCCTTTTTTGGTTTCAGCTACCTTGTAGGCTTCGGATCTTATCTGTTTAAGCTCTTTTATCATCTGGCCTTCTATCTCCGCCTTTTTCCCCTGCCCTTCTGAGCGGTATTTTTCAGCGGCGCGTTTTCTCTCGGAGATCATCCTTTCAAAGACTTTCTTCTGTACCTCACTTACGTAATTTATTCTTTTTATGCGAACATCTATAAGTTCTATGCCATACTGCGGTACGATTTTGGATGCCTCGTTTAAAATGCTGCGCGTCAATGCTTCTCTTCCAATGCTTATTTTTTCAAGTTCTTCATCAATAGAGACCGCGTCAGGATCAACAATTCTATCGGCACTCTCATCAAGCAAGCGGTTGCTGTTTCTTACTAATTCGACAAGTTTGTGGCTTGTTATGTTATCTCTTGTAGCTGAATCGACGATATCATCAAGCCTGGCATGCGCGCCTGTCTCATTTGTGACTGACTGTAAGAACTTCAAAGGGTCTTTTATCCGCCAGCGCGCTGTTGTATCTACCCAGATATACCTTTTATCCTTGGTAGGGACCTGGTTAGGGTCTCCATCCCACTGAAGAATCCTCTTCTCAAAATAGTTGGCATGTCTTATAAAAGGCAGCTTGAAATGTAATCCAGCCGTTGTGATAGGTTCGCCTATGGGTTCGCCAAACTGCGTTATTACTACCTGCTTTGTCTGATCTATAGTATATAACGCGCCGCTGCCAAAGAGCAGGATTGCCAGGATCGCGATTGCCGCGGCTACATATACAAGCTTATTCATCAGTTAGCCTTACTTTCTCCCAACCTCAACAAGGGCAATATGCCTTGCTGGTCAGGGTCAATTATATATTTTGTGCCTGCCTTAGGTAATATTTCATGCATGGTCTCGAGATAAAGGCGCTTTCTTGTAACATTCCGCGCATCCTTGTAAGCCAGCCATGTAGCTGTAAATTTCGCTGCGTCACCTTTTGCCTCATTAATCCTGTTTAAGGCATAACCTTCTGCCTCTTTTATTGTTTTTTCAGCGTTGCCGCGCGCGGCAGGGATTGCTTTATTATAAGCCTCCCATGCCTGGTTTATAACCTTCTCCTTCTCCTGCTTTGCCTCATTTACTTCGTTAAACGATGGCTTGACAGGATCAGGCGGGTTTACATCCTGAAGCTTGACCGTTACTATCTGTATACCACTGTTGTAACTGTCAAGTATCTCCTGAAGTTTTTCCTGAACCGCTATATTCAATTCGACTCTGCGTGTTGTTAAAACTTCGCTGACAGAGTTATCACCGACAACCTGCCTCATTACAGCTTCGGATATATTACGTATTGTATCTCTCGGGTTTCTTATATTAAAGAGCAGCTTAACAGGGTCTTTTACTTTAAACTGGACAATCCATTCAACGATGATCGCGTTAAGGTCGCCTGTAAGCATGAGAGATTCATCAAAGTACTGTTTTTGCGAATAACGGGTAACAACACCGGATTTGAGAGTCCTGAATCCAAACTCTTCTTTGAAGATATACTTGACCTTTACATTGTTGACCTTTTCAATACCAAACGGTATCTTCATATGAAGGCCGGGGTTGGTGGTGCGAACATACCTTCCGAACAGCCTTACAACGCCAACCTCATCAGGGCCGACTGAATATAAACCGGACGCGAGAAATACAATTACTAATAATGCCGCCACCGCATAGGGGAGATATTTCATAAGCTCCGGAAGTTTTTTCTTGCCGGCGTTGATGATGTCTTCCGGATTTACCGAGCCTTTAAATGGTGTGTTTTCAAAATCCATGATTTTACCTTTTTAATTTAAATTTGTTTATGAAAACTGATACTACTATAAATTGATTAACGTGTCAAGCTATTTATGTGGAT
Source organism: Candidatus Omnitrophota bacterium (assembly GCA_030593065.1). Classification (GTDB taxonomy): domain Bacteria; phylum Omnitrophota; class Gorgyraeia; order JABMRG01; family JABMRG01; genus JAUVHV01. Next base: position 9,322 of record JAUVHV010000012.1, read on the forward strand.
GATATCTTTAAGGGGGCGTTTTGGGACATGGAGAGTTCCCTTCTTATCAAGATAATATTTTACTGAGCCTGTAAACTTTGCTATTGTCGATACCATCTTAGGATACCCTAACGCGATTACTGAATCTATCTCCATGCGCTTTGGTATAGAGAATACTTTCTTAATGCCGATCTTGTTTACCGCGCCAAGCCAGCAGCTTCCTATACCTATAGATTGAGCAAAGAGCATGATATTCTCCGCTGCCGCGCCTACATCACGCAGATCCGGTTTAAAGGAGTATCTTATGGCGGACTCATCTCTCTTAAGCACTGAATGAGATACCTTACTTTTGCTAATCAGCATAATAATATATGCTACAGGCTCGCATCCGAGCTTGGGGTTGCCTTCCGGGGAGATATAACCAGCCCATTTCAGATGCTCAAAGACTTCTTCGCAAAGGCTCTTTGCGGTAACAACCAGATATTCCAGAGGCTGCAGATTTGCCGCTGATGGCGCTACCCTCGCGCTATTTACCATGCGCCGTAAAAGTTTCATGTTGATTCTGCGTGACCGGAAATTCCTTATAGATCTCCTGCTTAATATTGCTCTGTAAGTATCCATGATTATCACCTGTCCTTAATACGGTTTTTACTGAAACAGTCGCGCATAAACGTCTTTACAGTCTTTTTATTTATTAAAGGTATGCTCTCATCCTCAGTCATATCCTTCCTGGTAAGGTCGATCTTTAGCCTCTCCCCCCACAGGACTTTATTCTTTTTAGTATTGGTAACAGTAAATTTGACTTCCTGAAAAGCATAGTTTTCAGTTGTAATCAGGTCATAGGCAATAGCATATGTACCCATGATCAGATCTAAGGGGTCATCTTTTGACCAGCAGAAAGATAAAAGGCTGCAGTCTATTATAATATCAGAATCTTCTTCTCTTTCAACGATATCGAATCTGATGCTTCTTCTTTTTCTTAGCGCATCTTTCAATTCCCGCGCGAGACACGCAACACCTGCTTTATTGCCGCCTGAAAGATTCTCAATAGGTGGAATATAAACCCTGGTCTCTGCTTTTTTCCTGAAAAGATTATAGAGGTTTGGCTTGTCGCGACAGAGGCCGTATGTAGACCCCGCAAGAACAAATAAGATTACTGAAAGAGTTATATACGCTAATTTTTTCATTTTTGTTGTATTTATATATATTTAGTATATCATTTATATAGTAATAAATCAATAATTACGTCTTATCAGAGCTATACTCCTCGCCATATGTGTAATTGATTATCTTGCTATTACTCAAATCCAGGTTTGGCACAGTGATTACCGATTTCTCATCAGCGATAAATGAGGATCTTCTTGCGCCGATATTAAGCACCTTTACTATTTCACCCGAAGGTATCTTAATCTTGTCTCCTTTGCGAAATGGCCTGTCTATCATAATCAAAAAACCGGCGATTATATTGGATATAGTATCTTTTGCTGCCAGGGCAATTGCCAGAGAACCGACGCCAATGGTTGTTATCAATGCGTTTATATTAACACCGTAGAAGGGTAATATAGTGATAATAACGATTATCCAGATAGCGATATTCGCGCACTTTCGCATAAGAGGTATCAGCTCATCATCGAGTGTTGTCGCGGTTGTTTCGGCGACCTTTACCCTATACAGCAGTATAGCCGCGGTAGCCATCTTCTGGGCTAAAAAACCTGAAACAATAACAACTATTGTTATAAAAAATTTATCCAGGCCCTTTAGCAGTGATACGGGAAGCAGGTGCGCTATGTTTATGCTGAATACTATCTTTGATAAAATCAACAGTATCAGCATAAGAGACGGCATGAATACCTGCTTTATTACCTTGAAACCAACATTACCCGGCTTTTTTTCCATACTATCCTCCTGTTTTAGGAACCCGCAATGTATCCTGTTGAAAATGCTGCCTGGAGATTAAAGCCGCCTGTATCCGCGGCAATATCTAATATCTCCCCGCAAAAATATAGGCCAGTAATCAGTTTTGAAGCCATTGTTCGCGGGTCTACTTCTTTTAATCCTATCCCACCGCGCGTGATCATCGCTCTTTCTATACCGGGTGAACCGGTTATATCAAGGCGCATGGACTTAAAGAGCCTTCCCATGCGTTTTCTATCCTCGCGCGTGATCTGAGCGGCTTTCAAATGCGCGTCAATTCCGGCAAGATCTAAAAATACATTTATCAGCCTCTGCGGAAGCATACTCTTTAGTATATTGCATATAGATTTTTTTGGTGAGACCTTAAACTCCCTCTGCATTCTCATGTCAAGCTTTTCAATACTGAGCGCTGGTTTTAAATCTATCTCAAGGAAAAGGCCTCTGCCCGGCTCCAGCATGTCAAGAGCTTTACCGCTTAATGTCAAGACAAGAGGCCCTGATACACCAAAACCGGTAAACATGAGCTCACCTATATCAGATTTAACGCTCTTTCCGCTGTTTGAGAACTTAAGCTGTATATTTTTCAGGCTTAAACCTTCAAGCACGCTTATATACGGCTGCCTTACCTTTAACGGGACAAGCCCTGGTTTAATACTCTTTATTGTATGGCCGAGTCTTTTCGCGATACGGTAACCATCGCCGGATGAACCTGTAGAACTATAACTGCTTCCGCCTAACGCGAGTATTAATTTGTCCGTTTCAAGCCTTCTCCTTCTTGAAAGGATAGCGGCCTTTACTTTCGCGCCTTCAGTATCTATTCCAGAGAGCGCGGTATCAAACATGAGATTTACCCCGCAGCTGCTCAGCTCTTTTTTTAAGGCGTTTAGAATGCTCGCGGATGAGTCCGCGGCAGGAAAAACCCTGTTTTGCCGCTCAATTTTTATTTTAACACCTCTCTCTTTAAAGAAAGAGATGAGCTCTTTATTAAAAAATATCTTAAACGCGTCGCGTAAAAAAGCGGCGTTTCCTGAAAATCTTAAAAGAAAATCATCAAGCCCGCAGGTATTGGTAAGGTTGCACCTGCCCTTTCCTGTTAAAAGGAGTTTTTTGCCAAGGGTGGAATTCTTTTCAATGAGTGTAACGGAATTTCCAAGATGCGCGGCCCTTATTGCCGCCATCATGCCCGCAGGCCCACCGCCCGCAACTACTACTCTTGCCATTTTATCTTTCTGCTGGTCAAAAGATGACCCCTTTACCTGTTTATGACCCCTTTACCTGCTATCCAGGAGATCATCATAGAAATCTTTGTAGTTTTCCTTCCTATCGGTCTGGCGGAGAGCCATTGCGGCCCGTGGGTGCTCATTCATCATGCCTGAGATAGCATAGGGTATAATATATCCCCACTCTATTTTTTTGCGTAACGGTATAAACTCCCTGGAGATGATATCAAGTATGGGCCGAATATCAAATTTCGGGTTTTTGAGAAATCCTATCAAAAGTTCAAGAGGGCAATTACCAGCTGCCCTGCCAATGCCATAGATAGTGCCGTCTAAAAAGTTGGCGCCATGAATTATTGCCTCAATAGTATTTCCAAAAGCAAGCTGCAGATGGTTGTGCGCGTGAAAACCGACTTCCCTGGTCTTTAATATCGCTTTAAACCTTTTGACAAGCTCTTCTGTAGGCTCCTGGTAAAGCGCGCCAAAACTATCGACAATATAAACAGCGATCGCCTTTGATTCTTTTTCAATCTGATCCAGCGCCTCATCAAGCTCAGTGCCATTGTCACGTGAAATTGCCATTATGTTGAAGGTTGTCTCGTAACCTTTCGCCGCGAAATGATTGGCCATGGTTATTGCTTTATCTATATCTTTTACATAACAGGCGACGCGTATCATATCAACCGGGGACTCATCCGCGGGTTTTACATCATCGATATCAACGCGGCCGATATCGACCATAACGGATATCTTTGTATTTGATTTCACGTTGTCGATGACCCTTTTTATCTGGTCATCTTCACAAAATTTCCATAACCCGTACTCTTTTGAAGAAAAAAGCTTTTTTGAGTTTTTATACCCGACCTCCATATAATCAACGCCTGCCGCAGAGATCGCCCTATAAACCTTTTGCACGAAACCTAGGTCAAAATCATGGTTATTGATCAACCCGCCATCACGAATAGTGCAATCTAATATCTTAATCTTCTCCCTGAACATAACTCCTCCTTAATTAGGGTTTTTAATCTTTTTCTGTTCACTCTTCATAGCTTCAAACGGAAGACTGATCAGCTTCTTGATGCCCTGATACGCGCTGTCGGTTACCTTCTCCACTGTTACAATACTCCTGCCAACTACGCCACCGCTTTTTAGCAGTTGCAGATTAAAACCGGCAAGCAGCCCAATATCTGTTTTGCTAAGCGCTTTTAGCATAACAGTGCTTATCAGGTTATGGATATTCTTGATATTTGTAAACTTTTCATCCATATTTATGTTAAAGTCTCTAATGCGCGGCTTTTCACCATGCGTATAATCCTTATACACTACCTTGCCTATTTTAAGGTGAAGGGTATTAATCTCAAGCTGAAAAACACCTTCTTCAGGCATATTGCTTTTATTACCCGGCATTTTATTGTATTTTACAATCTTTAATGAATTCAGGTTGAGGTCGCCATCTTTATTCTTTACTACCATAAACTCTTTAAGATCTATGTCCAGTTCGCGTAGATGGATATTGCGCTTAAGAAAAGCGCCATAATCATAATCCATATACATATGCCCAAGATCGAGCATTACTCTATCCTTAAATTGACGCGGATTGAATATTTTTAAGCCTTTTATATCTGCCCGGCCTTTAAATATCGCTGTGCGCAGGCCGCTTATCTTTATTGATAACCCTGTTGACGCGCGTACTGCCTTTTCAGCGTAGAGCGTAATAAGCAGGTCTTTTAAAAGGCCCATAGAGAAAACAAGGATAATTACTGCCAGCAATACTATAAATATCTTTTTCAAAAAAAATACCTGTCTTTTAAGAGTTTTATATTATACCATAAACAAAGTTATTTATATATAAAAAAGGCGATCTTTTTATGGATCGCCTTTTTTGCTATTACAGTCTGCTTATATTACATTAGAATCTAACAGTCCCTGCTAATGAAAGCGCTGTCTCATCAATAAACCTGCCTTCAATATTCAGTGTCGCGTAATCGTTCATAACGATATCGCCGCCGACAAAGATACCGACATTATCCTTGTTTTCAAAATCAACCTGAAAAGGATTGCCATTTATAGTCGCTTGTGCTTTGCCATCGGAATCTGAATATTTTACGCCTACATATGGAACAATCTGTTTATACTGATAAGCAACCTCAAGCGCAACCTGCCACTCAAGAAGCTCATACTTGGAAGCTGTTAAAGACGCGTCACCTGACTTATGCGCGGCACCATTTAAAACAACCGCGTCAATGCTGAGATGCGACTGCCTAAATCTGCCGTCAGCGCCTATGCTCAATACGCCCTCACCGATCTTGCCCGGCTCCGTTGAATAGATAAGTGCTGTACCGCCAACGCCCCATACAAAATCATAATCTGTCTCCCACTGCACCTTACAATTTGAGTCTGTGTATGTCTGCTTCTTTGCTTTTGCCGTACCGAGTATTGAGTAAGGAATAAACCTGTCCATCAATAGAAGGCCTATCTTACCGCCGTAGAAATAATATTCCGTGTCATCTGCCTGCTCTTTTAAGTTCATATCCCAGGTAAGATCGACTTCGCCACCCGCGATAACACCCCACTTACTCTGCTCATCTTTCATTACAAGCCCCTTCTTAAGCAGTGACGGTGTAGCGATGTTGCCCACAGGCGCGGCATAAGCAGCTGGTACGCTTAAGATAATACCTATGCATATAACTAATGCTAATACTTTCTTCATACTCTCCCCCTTCCCTTTTTTAACAGTTTATTATAATATAGTATTCTACCATTACATGATGTGTTGTCAAGAATAAATAATAGAAAACCGAAACAGTTTCTATTACTAAGGCTCTATTTTGCTCGAGATTACTACTACTCCGCTTCCGGAGCTTTCTTTTTTCAGCTGCGCAATCTCATACTGTATGGATTGCAGAGTCTCTTCCATGATAGCCAACGTGTTCTCGATAGCATCAAAACGATTTCCTGTCTCAATAAACCTTCTGGAAACATACGCTCCCATACTCTCCGTGGTTACCAGCCCGTCTTTATCTATAACCTTGGTACCTATAGGCACGAGGCGGTTTACCGCGCCTACCCGCTTAATCTCCATTCCCGGGCTGACTTCAACGTGTTCTTCATCTTCCGGTTTATTCTTCGCGTAGACAAGAAAACTGGAAAAAATAATAGCGGATAATAATATTAATATATAATATCTTTTCATATCTCTACTCCTCTCGATTGGCTTTTTGTTATTGTATCTTTATCAATCCGCGCGCTGTATCTATCCAGGAAGTATCGTGAAATCTCTTCTTCCTGAAAAACCAGTATTCCGCGCCCCACAAAAATATAGTATCTATACCGAGTGAGCGTAACTCTGAAAAATGCCTTTTCATCTGGGCGGGGCTGGATGTTATCGGCTGTGCCCGGTCCAGATGCACAAGCTTTCCCGGATCCCATGGTTCTGCCTGCAGTTCCGTTATCCAGAGAGTTATATTTTTTTTATCAACGCGCTCTTTTATGCTTTTGATATATTTTTTACGCTGCTTAAGCGAGGCCTTAAATATCATTTCCACGGAAAAAAACTTCTGGCCTATTGTAGGGTAAATATTAAGGCCCAGAATGTCGCAAATTTCGGTGGCGTCTTTTAGCGGATTGTTCGCTGACAAAAATCTGTTTACGTATCTAAGGAGCCTGTTAGGGTACGTCGCTATATTTATCATAAGCGGCCTTTGCATCTTATCGATCTTCCTTATCAACAGAGCCTCCTGTTTTAAAAAATCTTTGCTGATATACCATAGGTTCGGGCCTGCCCTGTCGAGTGGTTCGTTTTCAACCTGCCAGCAGGCAATGGCTTTTTCATTATTATAACGTTCTACAATTTTTCGCACAAACCTCAGTGTGTTTTTCCTTAAATATTCACTCCTTGAAACATCACAGGCATAGCTTAGTTCGGCCTTTTCAATAACCCACTCGGGGATAAAATATTCCGGCCAGCGAGGCGCCTTCATCCCGACGCTCAAGACAATCGGCAGGCCCCGTCTTTTGGCTTTCTCTATCTGAAAATCAAGGCGCGTAAAATTGTATAGGCCCTCTTTCGGCTCTATCTCGTTCCAGTATGCCCCAAGGCGGATAATATCGAAATCCATGGCGAGTATATTGTTGTAGGTGCTTTTCCAGGCTTGATCGAGGTAAGCGCATTGGACAGGGCTGAAGGTTACTCCGACTTTCACGTCATCTGAAAAAGCGGGATTCGCGGAAAGGCTATACGCGATGATAAGTAAAATTAATAGATATTTTTTCATACAGCTCAATCCTTACGCCTCTTTATGGTTACCCAAAACTCCATATATCTGCCAAACATAAGGCGTGTCTGGGCATCAAGGGCAGGAATCGCGCTTAAGAAGATACTGATTGGCGGTATAAGCAACCATTCAAATGCATGCCCAATCCTTCTTAAGATGTTATGCCTGACTCTTCTTTTAGGCAGAAGCAGGAGGCTCAATATTATGCAGACTATCAGCCCGAAAGAGGCAAGGGTAAATATGGTTCCCGCGATCCGTGGAGCGCTATAATAGAAGATGCTCTGCTCATACTGCCGCGTCGCGAAGATCAGCGGCAGCCAGCTGACTATACTTAAGAGAAATGGCCATGTTGTCCAGGAGAGGTGCGCGTCAAAAAGCTTGATCGCGAGCTTTATTCTTTTAAAGACCGGTATATTCTTTGCTCTCAGAAATGCTCTCATCACAATAGGGATATTCTCAGCGCCCCATGCCCATCTCCTCTTCTGCTTATAGACATTTATAACTGTCCTCCACCATGTTTCAGCTTGAGTAACATCCATTGATAATGTAGTGTATATTGGAACAACCCTGTATTTTCCGTCATAATGTATATACGCCTTCCAGAAGATAGCGGAATCATCAGATATCATATCAACAGGCCAGTAATCTATATCTACCAGCGCCTTGAAACTCATGCTATGGCTTGAAAAAGTAACCAGTTTTTCAGGGTTTGTCGCCTCAATAAGCTGGAAAAATGACGAACCGACATCAAGCACGCGCGCAAACCCCGGGGCCTGCCATATGTTATTATGGAATACCGGTATGGGTTGAAAACTCGCGTGTATCCTGTCGGGCGTCGCGAGATAATGATATGTAAGGCAGCTGAAATAATCAGGGCTTATTACCGTATCCGCGTCAAAACACGAGCAGATTACATTCTCATGCAATATATTAATCTTTCTAAAATATGCCTCTGCGCATCGCGCGGCAAAAGTGGTGTTGGCTGCTTTCACACGCGCTTCACCATGGATACCTTTTGGATGCAATACAACCATAAAGTGCTTAAATTTTTTACTGAATTTTTTCTCGATCTGCTTTATTCCTGATTTAACATTATCAGGAGCCGACGCTTCAAGCGCTATTACAACAACTATGCGTTCAGGGGGGAAACTCCCATTTAACATGCTTTCGACGCCGGGCTCTACAATTTCACGGCTTTCTGTCGCGACGGCAAATATGGCAAGCTGGTATATATCCTTTAAGAGCGGGGGCCTCTCTTTTGTATTGCGGAGATGATTGATCTCAGTCTTATGGATCAGATAAGAGAGCCATGATTTTATCTTTTTCGGCTTTTCCTTGCCCTCTAAATCCTTGTAATAGCTATCCAGCCTGTCGATACCTCTGGCCCTGCTCATCCAGTCCGTCTTCTTCTCCATGGATAAACGATAATAGGATAAAGAGAGAAATATATTCATATAGAAAAGCCTTAGCAGCCAATAGAGGTCGAAAGCGATAATAGCAACAGCCGCTGCCAGCGGCCTTTTAAATGAAAATAGAACCATGCCTATAAGTATCGACCAGCTAAGCAGGCCCGGTAATATCTCGAAGAACCGCTCAAGAATTCTCTCTCTTCCCCTCAACTTGTGGCGTGAAAAATGGAATTTCATTGTTCTTGTTCCAGCCTGTCTTTCATTTTTTCTTTCTTCTTATCCCTGGCTTCCTTCTCTTGTAAGGGTTTCTGGCCTATTATATCCAGGCTGTAAAGCTTTGATGACGCGCTGTCGAGGTAATAGAGTGTACCTGTATTTTCAGCATAGAAGAGGGAGCTGTTTGCTCTGACCTTAATCAGGGCGTCTAAGTGCGGCCTGCCCGTCTCTTCCATCTCTATAAGCCATGCCTGCGCCTTGTCCCGAAAGAGAATATGTGAATCTTCATAAACCCAGAAAGCCTGTTCTATGTTGCCCGCTTTTACATCAACCCATAGAAGTTCCGGGCCCTTTTCAAAAGTAATACCTTCAATAACTTCTGTCAGGAAATCGACAATACCAACTCTTTTCTTCTCCCACAAAAGGAGCCTTCTGTTCTTCTCATAAAAAGAGCTGCCTTCAACCCCGTCATCCGTGAACCTGTAAGGAAGGTGGTTTGTAATCAGTTCACCTTTCTCGGTAATAAAGAGTATAATATCTTCCACTACAGGGAGAATCTTAAAAAAACCTTTGCCGGCAAAGAGCGCTTCGCCGATATGTTTGTCATCGAGCAGCACCTCAGCTGAGCCCTTATCAAGGTTTGTACGCGTTAATGCATAATCATTGCCGAGAACGTAAATCTTCTTATCTAAAAAACCAAAACCCGTAACATCAGTTATATACCTTGGATAGACAGCCTCGTTTATGATATCAATCATATTAAGATACCCTTTTTGGAAAGTAAATATCTGCCTAGGCTGTGAAGGGTCCCATGCTATCTTTTCAGGAGCTGTTGTAAAGAGTTCTGTAATATCCTTGATAAATGGCTTATCACGATCAGGTTCAACATAGAGATATCTCCTGCCGGTGCCTGAATTCAGATAAAAGAGCATGCCGGGGGATTTGTCAATCGTATGCACGGCCGATACAGTCATATTACCATAATCCAGCCCTTCTCCCAGAAGCGGATATTGCTTATCATCTTTCCAGTAATAGATAACCCAGTCTTTAAGAGCGGGGCTTTTTCTCAAAACAAAGAAATCCACCCCTGTCAAAGGTATGAGGTTTTCGAATTTTTCATTCAGAAGAATCTTCGGTTCCCGTTTTTTCGGTATAAGCAGTATCTTATCAAAAACACTCGCCTTATTCGGGGCTACTGCAATATCATGGGACCAGTCCAGATAGTTATCCATGGAAAGCTTAATAGCATAATCAGCGGGATCCAGCTCCTGTAATGAAGATGGTGTTTTTAGTTTGGTAGGTTCGCCATTAAGGTATATCGAAGCGCCTGGCGGCACTGTAGACAGGTATATAAGCCCCGTCTTTATAATAGGCTCTTGTGCATCCGGTTTAAATATAAAACCAAAGGCATAGAGCACGATTAGAGGGCATGCTATCAGATAGATAATAAGAAATATATAAAAAATTAATTTTCTTAAAACAAGCATCCGGCCTTTCCTTTCAAGGGCGCAGCACTTTTATTTTACAGAGCGGAATTTAGTATGTCAACAATATCTTGCGTGTTAAGTTTTTTAAATGAACCAACCTTGCCATAATGATTTATTGCGTTACGCGCCATTTCTTTGAACATATCTTTGGGTATGCCAACTTCTTTCAAAGACCGCGGCATTCCGAGAGATGTGAAAAAATCCCTTGTTTTATTGATAGCTTCATCAGCAATGTCCATTAAATCTTTTTTTGTATCTATTGACCATACATTTACGCCATATGACGCTATTTTTGATACAGTCTTGTCGTTTAAGACGTGCTTCATCCAGTTAGGTATGATAATTGAAAGCCCCGCGCCATGGCTGATATCATATATCGCGCTCAATTCATGCTCAATGCCATGTGACGCCCAGTCAGCCTCTTTACCATTTCCTATCAAACCGTTTAAAGCGAGGGTTCCTGCCCACATTATATTTGACCTTACCCCGTAATCGCGCGGCGACTCAAGGACAATGGGCCCATACCTTATGCAGACCTTAAGAAGCGCTTCCGCTATCCCATCCTGAATGTCACAACTCTCTGTAAGGCTGAAATACTGCTCAAATATATGCGCCATAATATCAACAACACCCGCGGCTGTATGGTATCTATTTACTGTAAAGGTATATTCCGGATCAAGGATTGAAAATTGCGGCCTTATATGCGGAGTACAAAGCGCGAGTTTACGCTTTGTATCCTCTCTCGTTATTACAGAATTACCATTCATCTCTGTGCCTGTTGCCGCTAAAGTAAGCACACAACCGATATCAAGCGCTCTTTCAGGGGAAGCCTTATTAATAAAAAAATCCCAGCAATCACCATCGTATTCAGCGCCTGTCGCAATGGCCTTTGAAGCGTCGATAACACTTCCTCCGCCAACACCAAGAATCAGGTCGATATTATTATCCCTGCATATTTGTATGCCCTCATAAACGCTCTTAAGCCTCGGGTTGGGCTGGATACCTGATAACTCATTATAACCGAGGCCCGCCTTCTTGACCTGCGCGAGCACCTGATCAAAAATACCATTAGACTTGACACTACCTGAGCCCGTTACTATCAGCACTTTCTTATACTTAGTTTTAAGCTCTTGTTCAAGCGAAGCAACCTCACCTCTACCAAAATAGACCCTGGTCGGTATATTGTATTCAAAATTCAGCATTTCTATTCCTCACAGCCTCCTGTGCCTCTTGCTGTAGCAGTGCTTTGGCTTTTTTTGCCATGAATCTAAATAAACGGCAAAAATACCTGCACTGCGAAAGCAAGAGGCGCGGGAGGCGTACTTATTTAATCTCACCTGCTTTTTTCAACGCTATCTTAACGCACACAGAACCTATTACCTCAGATATTATTGTCGCGCCGATTACAATCGCTATTATGATGTCAGCAAAACCTGAGAACGCGGCATTCTGTTTCATCAGAAGCGCTAAGCCCACTACAATGCCTCCGTAAGGTATAAGCCCACCTGCTGTATATTTCCTTACATTGCTTGGTGATTTCGCGATAGCTCCACCGCAGGCTGTACCGAATACCTTGCCCAGGCCTCTGAAGAGAACAAAGAAGATAATCATGATAAACGCGGTGGGTAATACTGAAAAATCGAGCTGCATGCCGCTAATTGTGAAGAAAACAAGAAATATCAATTCTTCAGTATAGCGTTCAAGGACTTTAAATATTTCTCTCTGCATAGGATTAAAATTAACAACGATAATACCCATTACCATTGTAGCGAGAAGTGCGTCGCACTTAATCACATCCGCGATACCAAAACAGCAGGACAGGAGCCCGAATATCACGACTATTAATACGCCTTCGCTCTCTTTCGCGACAAGTTTTGTAACTACGTTTAAGAGCAGGCCAAATAGCGTTCCCAGAAGCAGTGAGCCGAATATTATCATAAGAGGTACAGCTATGGATGAGTAGAGGCTGAAAGGAGTATTCCTTACAAAGCTTTGGGCTACAACAACAGCAAGGCTGAAATTCATAATCCCAAGCGCGTCATCTGAGGCGCCAACACCCATTATTGTGGATGTAACATTGCCTTTAGTCTTGTATTCATGGGTTATTGCCAGGGCAGGCGTGGGATCTGTTGGTGAAGCGATACAACCCAACAATATGCTAAACGGGATATATGTGCTAAACCAGTTTATCGACGGGCCCTGTATAAAAAAATGCGCGATTAATAAGAAGCCTATTGTAACCGCAAAAAAAGCGAATTGCGCCTCGCAGATAGTAATCCATAGTATGCTTTTGCCAAGCTTCTTTAACCTTGAAAATTGAAGGGTTCCGCCAATTGAGAATGTGATAAAGCAGAGCGCTAAATTGATAATAAGATTGGTACGCTCTGCCGCTACATGCGGCATAAAACCCATTATGCCAGGATTTAAAAATATGCCGGCTAGGATATATCCTGTAATCTTGGGAAGCTTTAGCTTTACCGCTATTTCGCCAAAGATAAAACCCACGATAATAATTATGCCTACAATTAGAACCGGGTCCATGCCTATTCTCCTATCTATAATACGGCAAGAGCATTATCGCGACAAAAACGAAAGCCAGTGTTACCATGCCTACGATAATACCGATCTTAAACCAGCTTAAAAAACTTATCGAGATATTCCTTTTCTTCTCCAGGCTTCCTATCGCGATTATATTGGCGGTTGAGCCGATAATAGTAATATTTCCTCCGAAGCACGCGCCGAAAAGCAGTACCCACCATAAAACACTTTTTGTGCCAAGCATTAGATTCAAGCTCTGTATTACCGGTATAGACCCCGCTACAACAACAACATTATCCAGGGCGCTCGATATGAAAGCGCTGCCAAAAAGAATAGTGGCAATAAGGCAGATCCTGCTCTCCGCGACAATAAAAAGAAGCTTCTGCGCCATGAGCTGAGTAACCCCGGTTGAAGCTAATACGCCGGCCTGGGCAAAAAGAAACATGAAGAAAAGAAGCGTCCACCACTCTACGTCATGCTCTATATAACTCCTGGCCTTCTCTCTGCGCCAGACCATAATAATCGCTGATGATAAGAGGGGCGCAATAAGCAGTACAGTGTTTTGCCCTAACCCCAGGGCCAGTTCAATACGATGATGCGCGGCTATAAGCAGGAGTGTTAGGCCGGAAATAATAAAACCTATCTTGAGCCTCTTTTCAGTAGGCACAGAAAGAAGCTGTACAAGTATGTCATTCGGCCCGTATTCGGCTATTTTTTTATCAAGCTCCTTGAGCTGTCTCTTGAAAATAAAAAGCAATAGAACAGTAAGGACAAATAAAGAGAATATCATAAGTGGAAAAGCGTATACTATAAAATGCTCAAAAGACAGGTTCGCCTTCGCTGCTATCATAATACCTATAGGATTTCCTATAACAGTTCCTGCTGAACCGATATTTGTTGCAAACACTGATGCTATGACAAACGGGACAGGATTTACTTCAAAGTAATCACTCAGTTCCAGAATGACCATAATCATAAATAATATTGATGATACCTCATCTATGGCGCAGGCTAAAAGGCCGGATGTAAATACCAGCGCGACCATAAACCTTTTCGCGCTTATATTTTTCATTATAAGGGTTTTCTGCAGAAGCCATGTGAATAGGCCTATCTCCTTAAGAAAGCCTACTAATATCATCATGCCTATGAGGAAGAAAATAATCTCCATTGAAGAGTGCTGTATAAACTCCTGCAATGTCGCGACACCCGTAAAAAGGATAATCGTTGTGCCGAGGAAGGCAAAGCTTAATCGAAATTGCCAGAAAAGAAGCGTGCCTAATATTGACAAGCTGAACGCGCAAAGCGCGATTACCTGATTCGCATTGAAGTTGAGCCCGATACCAAGAAATCCAACAAAAATTACAGCTAAAAAGAGTAGTATGCTTTTATGGATAAGGTATTTTTCGTCTGCCATAGGAACTGATACCCCTGCTTTAATATTTTATATATTGCCGGCTAAAAATTTCATCAGATCAAAACCACGCTCATAACCAGGGAAACTTTGAATCTCTAAAACATGCATATCGCGCGTATCTCCATCTATAATCACATCAACCCCCGCGAATTTAAGGCCTATTGTCTTTGCCGCTTTCTTCGCAACGCGTTTTACAGCCTCTATCTCTTTTCTGCTCAGGCAGGTTTTAAGAAAACCCTTTTTCTCTATCCTGCCGCCCTGAGACCAGTTTGTTATAAAACTTGAAGCAGGGGCACTCTTCGCGTAGAGATATGGTACCTTCCCATATACTGTGTAGACTCTTATATCAAACTTTCTGCGCTTACAGATAAGCGGGCTTATGGCTTTCTGTAATATAAAGCCTCTGTTTATGAGTATCTTAAGAAACGCGTTGCGCTTCTTATCAGAGACCCTGACAGGCCTCCAATTATAGTCGTAGAGCCTGTTTACTATAAAGTTGGATTTAAAGAGAAAGTTCGTATATATTCCGTTATTATCTATATATGTTATACCTTTACCCATTGCCCCAAAACGCGGCTTTAGATAGAGCATATCACCTCTTTTAATAAGCTTATCAACCTCTGATATCTTTTCAATAGCATATATGTGCGGGCTTCTTATGCCCGCGCGTTTAAGCTGTTGGTAGGTCTCTAACTTGTCCCTATCTATTATGCACCCTTTTGGCGGATTTACAAAGTTTAGGTTTTTTGATCTATACCTTCTCTTTAATATCCTATCTATCTCAAGAAGATATTTGACGTAATCAGATCCAAAATCGATATCACCATATATCCTCTTATCCTTGTCATATCTTTCGATCTCGCTGTTCCAGTAATTATATGGAAAGAAGAGCATAACATCGAGCCTCTTTGTAGATATATCAGGCAGGCGCTTTAGGATCACATCATCATAGGTTATAAAGATTACACCTATGCCGCGCCTGTTGAGAACAGGTTTATACGTGATAAACCTGTTGAGGGAAGGCTCAAAAGTATTCCCTGTCATCATGGGATCGCCAATTATAAGTAATATCTTTTTCATATTTTTAGAACTCAAATACTTCCGGGTCTATTATGGCTTTTTTGATATAGTTTGGCAAACGTGATAATTTTTTTACTGAAGCTATCTTTAAGAGCAGGGGCAATATCTGCTTACTGTATCTATTGGAACTCGATATAGGGGCCAAGCCGGGATAACCAAATATTGAAATATGCGTTATGCCGTTAATTATATAAGTAGGGTTGCTTATAAGCGTAGGGTGGCAGGACTCAATCGGATTAGGATAGTCAACAGAGAGATCAAGCACAACCCCATAGGGGTTCATGACCTTGAGCATTTTTCTGGTAACGATATACTCTTTGGCGTCTCTCTTCTCCTTTGGCCACGCTATACCATTAACAAGTATATCAATATGCCTTAAAAAATGCTTGGCATTTCGAAACTCACTTCTTCTTAAAATCTTTACTTCCGCGCCAAGGGCATTGGCAACATAGAGCGCTCCGCTTGAGACAGCGCCATAACCGAGAAGAAGTACTCTGCAGTCACGCGGCGACTTCTTCGCGACATGAAATGCCATTAACATGCCCTGTTCACCTGACATGTCAGTACACTGAACAAGCCTTTCACCGGCTCTGTTTATTATAAGTTCCATCGCGATAGCCTTGACATTGACCTTATCCATAAGGCTGACAAACCTGGGGTTCTGTTCAGCATGCAGCATGGAAAAGAGAATATTGTTGCGCATCATCCTGAACTCATCCGGAAGCGGGGGCTTAAGCTTAACAACTATATCCTGAGTAAATATCCTGTGCCTGTCTCGTGTTATGATAGCGCCTGCTTCCCTGTACTCGGCATCGGTTATACCGATGCGTAAACCAAGGCCTTTTTCAGCAATAACCCTATGCTTCTCTTCTATAAGCCTCTTTACCTCACGAGGCAAAAGAATTGCCCTTATCTCTTTCCCGCTCGCAGACATCTCTTTTGCTATACCTATATTCATAATAAAATCTCCTCGATAACAGTTTTTAGTATAATATTTATATTATACTACACATAACCAGATTGCAAGTAAAATATTAGTAATTCCGGTTTCCGGCGGGACGCCACGCGGGGGATATTACCTTACTATGCTTATCCTTATCCAGTAGAGACGCGAAAAAAAGAGCGTGATGATTAAACCGCTCATTTATGCTGTCTAATACTTTGTTTATTCTGTATCTCTTCATATCCTGTTGAAAAAGGGAGCCTGATGCTGAACCCGCAGAAAGCCTGGAACCGGTTATGCCTAAAAGCCTTACAGGTTCCTTAAGCGCAATACCCTGAAGAATAAGCCTTGCTGTATGATATATGGCCCTTGTATCATCAGTTGGTGAGGTAAGGGCTTTTTGCCTGGTGATGGTCTGGAAGCTTTTATATCTCAGAGTAAGCCTTATGGTACCGGCACTTAGAGCAGACTTCCTAAGCCTTCTTCCGACCATCTCAGCCAGCTCAAGAAGATAGCGTGAAAGAAGATTTGCGTCTGCAGTGTCTTCCTTGAATGTTATGCTATGCCCCATCGACTTTGCCTCATCTTCAGTGCCAACAGGCACAACAGGAGAATCATCAATTCCATCCGCCATAAGTGAAAGTGTGAGGCCTTTTACGCCAAAGAGATGTTTAAGCTGAGCGGGGTTGCATCTTCTCAGATCGCCCAAAGTCTCAATGCCCATTAAGTTGAGCTGCTCTCTGGTCTTCTTTCCAATACCGCAAAGCTCTCCCACCTTTGTATTTTTAAAGACATCAGCGACATCCTCTCTCTTCAGGCAATATATACCGCCGGGCTTGGCTTTTTCGCTTGCGAATTTAGCAAGAAGCTTATTATGCGCAATGCCAATCGAAGAGCTTAAACCCAGTTGCTTTCCGATCCTTTTTTTGGCATCCCTGGCCACATCTTCGGCAGTGCCGAATAGATGCATTGTATTTGTAATATCAAGAAAGAACTCATCAATTGAAGAGATTTCGATATCAGGGGTAAAGGCATAAAGTATCTTTGCTATATCAGAACACACCGAGGCATACTTATCAGTATTCCCTGTAACAAATACAATATCAGGACAGAGCAGTTTTGCCTGGTGTTTGGTCATGCCGGTCTTTACGCCATAATCCCTGGCTTCATAAGACGGGCTTACAAGGACAGTCCGGGCATTAGAACCGACAATAGCCATGGGCTTTGCCAGCAGAGACGGGTTATCTCTCTGCTCAATAGAGGCAAAGAACGCGTCCATATCTATATGAAGTATTGTAGTATCCATAATAGGTAAGGAGTTAGAAGTCCTTTAGGATATCGAGGATCTTTTCAACATCGCTCTTCCCTTGTGGAGGCGTATCTGAAGGTTGCTGGCTGGCATCCTGATCTTCATCGCTATTAAAGATTATATCTAGTATCTTAAATGTAACCATTCGCGATAATGCCTGTTTTGTCTTTGAACCAAGGTGGAATTCCGGTTCATCAATAGTGCCCTTTATCTTAAAATCGAATACTATCTCACCAGATGAACCTGAAAAATACCTGTAGAGATCATCTGTTCCTGTTGGCCAGAATTTATTGAAGGTATGATCCTTTTTCGGCTCGATCTCTGTACCTGAAAACCTGATCTCATTCATAGAACCGATATTGCCGTTATCAAAATTGAACATCAATTCACCGCTTGCCCTCCCCTTTTTAAATATAAAAGGAGAAAATTTATCATAGTAAGGCATAAAATGTATAAAATCGATACCCCTTATAATAAACTTGTTCGCCATTGTCAGCTTCTCGGTTGTCGGGTCATATTTTGTGTCCCACTCTATATATTGCCGGGGTTTTCCATTAAGGACTCCCCTGCCTTCAGATGTAAGATAGTTAATGCCTTTCAAATTTTTTTGCAGGCTAAGAACTACTACCGCGTTTATATCCTCAACAGTTGTTACGTAACCACCGGCATCAATATAATCGTCACTAAAAGTAAAGACTCCTGATGAGATATTAAAAACAGGGCCTATATCCAATAGCTGGTTTATGTTTTTTACAGGGCTTAGCAGATATGAAAAGATACCAAGCACCTTAGCCTTTGCGCCCATCTTTTTTATTGGCACTGAGCCCTTAAGGACCTCTTTCATATGTTGTATGTTAAGCTCTCCATCACGGCCTCTATCTATGTAAAGCCTTAAACCCGCAAGTTTTATATCTTCTATGCTTATACCTTTTAAAAGGCTGGTACCATCCCGCTGTTTGTAGTTGCAGCTTATAAGAGGGGCCTCGGCGAGATAAGGGTGCAAAAAACCTTCTGGATTCAGTATCCTGAGGTTTTCTATCCTGATTGTTTTTTTATTAATATCAAGAGATAAGCCATCAATCTCTATATAAGATGGGAGGATATCCGTAAGTACTTTATCTATGCTCTTATTTAAAAGCTCCTGCCTGTTGAGATAGATATAACCTGCTGAAGCCAATGCAGCAACTAACAGTGTAATTATCGTAATCTTTACAATTCTCATCAAAAACCGCTCTGTAAGACTATATCGTTGATAATATCATATGCGGCGCGCGGGTGCGATACATACTTAAGGTGTTTACGCATGATATTAAGGCGCCTCTTATTTGCCAGGAGGTCCGCGATCTTTTGACCGCCTGATTCCATATCGTGTATTCTGATAGCAACGCCGGATTCTAAAAGATAATCACTATTCCTCTGCTCTTGCCCAGGTATTGGATCGATTATAGCCATCAGGGTCTTGCTTGCCAGGACCTCGGATGTGGTAAGTCCGCCTGGTTTTGATATAACAATATCCGACGCGGCCATAAACTCGTGCATATTATCTACCATGCCAAAGACAGTAACCTTAATATTTTTAAAGGACTTCCCTATTGCCTTCATCTTATTCGCGAGCAGCTTGTTGTGCCCAACAAGGACAACTATCTGCAGCTTATCTCTGGTATCCTTAAATGAGCGCAAAAGGTGCACATAACCCTGCAGGTTGTACCTCCCGCTTATCATAAGTATCATTGGTATGGCTGCGCTAAGCTTTAATTTTTTGCGCAGTCTGTTCTTATTGGGATTTAATGCGAATTTTGGGTCGACCGGGATGCCTGTCAACATAATATCCGAGTCTTTAATCTTATGCAGCTTAAGAACCCTCTTTTCACCTTCGCTGGCAACATAATATTTCGAGACATGTTTATTTATCCACAAGGAATGGACGGCAAAATCCGTTACCACACAGTAAAAAGGTATGTTAAAGAGCTTAAGACGCTTTAAATTGCCCAACGCGTTCCAGCCCAAAAAATGCGTAAATATCAAGGCATCAGGCTTGAACTCTTTAACATACTTGAGCAGGGACGCGATATGCATATTACTTACAAAGTGGTGCAGGTGGGTGGTTATGTTAGCTTTTTTAAATTTATAGGAACGATCATAAAGGTAGCCCCATAATTCAGGGACTCTTTTTACTATTTCAAGATAGCTGCCTTTGTAAAATTTTTTAAAATAGGCCGGCGCGTAATCGAGCATATCGACTGTCTCTGATATTGCGGCATTTTTTTTGTCGCAGACAGTCTTGAGCGCCTTTGCCGCCTGCATATGGCCGGCGCCTGCTGAAGCGTAAAGCATAAGTAGCCTCGGGATTTTTTTCCTTTTCATTTTCATGTAAATACACCCCCATAGACTATATTGTCTCAAGAACCGTTCTTGAAACTACAGTAATCCAAAATACTTAAATTTACCTCTCTGAAGAGGTGCTTAAGTTTTATCATTGGAAGCCCGAGAACATTAAAATATGAACCCCTTATCCGGTCATATATAAGGGAGCCGACCCCCTCTATTGAAAACCCGCCTGCCTTATCATATGGCCTTAAGGCATTAAACCACCTATCCATATTCCCTGGTAAAAGTTTTTCGGCATACAACAGGCTCTTTTCGGAACCAGCGGCACTTTTACCTGTTGAAGAATCGAGCAGAAACAACCCTGTAACAACTTCGAGCCTCTTTCCGCTGAATTCCTGAAGCAGCGCTTTTGCCTCACTCTTATTTTGCGGTTTTCCAATAAGGCGCCTATTAAGCACTACAAGCGTATCTGCTCCAATAATAATGCTTCTTTTATATTTTTTTACGCAAGCAAAGGCTTTTCGTTTCGCGTTACAAATCACATTCCATTGTACCGAATGGTGCTGGTTATGGACCTCGTTGACATTGGTCACGCAGACCTTATGCCTTATGCCGCATGAAGCAAGTATCATAGAGCGCCTCTTAGATGCTGATGCCAACACTATGTCTCTTTTCATGGTATAATCCGCAGATGATTTTTTTCTATCCAACCGTCATTTTCGAGGTTTACGATAATAGAGAATGATAAGGTATGCTATGGAGAAGAGTGTAAAATTCGCGATAGTAAAGCCTCGCAGCACTACCTCTTCTGTAATCAGGCCGTGAGGAAGCATTAAAGCTAAGCATGACCATACGCCAAATGCCCACCAGAGGCTTATATCCTGTGACGATCTTCGTTTTATAATTCGTATGACCAAAGGTATATTCGAGAACGGAAGAATAATTCCTGCTATTGCCGCTATCAATGATATTTTAGCTAATAAGCTCATATTCGATTAAAAACCTTCCCAATGTAAAACATCTTTTAACGGCCTGTTCCTGCGGTGTGAGGGCTTCTGTTTCGGCCAACCGATAGATATGATGCTTACAAGTTTTGTGCCTGCCGGCGCATTAAACATCATCAGGACTTTTTCCGCGTAAGGCTTCTTATCACCCGCTACCCAGCATGCACCAAGGCCCAGATCCACAGCCTGTAAAAGTATATTCTCTGTGGCTGCGCAACCATCTTCAATAAAATATTTAGTCTCTGCGCAGATTACAATAATCGCTGCCTGCGCGGAATCTAAAAATTTTCCGTTGGGGGCAATAGCCGCTATCTTATCAATTTTAGCCCTGTCTGTAATAACAACGAACTCCCAGGGTTCAACTGCTCGCGCAGATGGCGCCATCCTGCCTGCATCAACAAGCTTCTCTAAAAGCGGCCTCGGTACCGCTTTATCAGTATACTCTCTCACGCTTGTTCTGGATGTAATAGCCTGGAATGTATCCATATCAGAAACGCCTCTTCCTTTTATCAAAGTCTTCAAGCATATTTCTTAGGTCCCTGTCAGCGGATTTCGCAACCATGGTAAGAATAAAGATAAGCACTGAAAGCTGCCAGCAGTCCTCAGGCCCCATAACAAGGCCTATATGGACATCTTCTTTCTTTTGAAGCCTGCTTTTATATTTTTTTTCCGCTGATTTCAAGCTTCCCTCAAAAATATCGAGAGATTGAACCTTGTTATTATATCTATACGAAGGAAAGTGTATACCCCTGACGAGAAAAAGGTTGGTTATCGTATCCTCGGTGGTTCCGAGATCTTTCTCAAATTCAAAACCTTCAAAATGAGGCAGGTTTTCAGGCAGTATTATAGAAGGTTTTTCAGCATAGATCTTACCCTTTCTGACAATAGTATCACCTATGTTAAGAGTAGATTCCGCGAGAAAGATATAAGGCATCTCTGTCGTAGCAAATGTCAATAAAGGCTGAACACGCGGCCTTATGATCTCCGTCTTTTTAATAGCTTTTTCCCATCTATCCATTATATTCATAATAGCCCATTCTGGTTGAATTGAGCTCTATTTTACCTTAAATGCCTGGTTTGTCAACTAAAAATATGCCGCATTTTGACCTGGATTTAAAAAGTTTCTTATCATGTTATGATTCAAATACTCCCTCAAGAAGAGTATCGCAGTTTGCGCACCGGTTACCCCTTAAGGCTGTTGTATCGACTGCTGTGTAATACCGTTTTATAAGTTCCTTGCCGCACCTGTGGCATAGTGTAGGTGACTCTTCCACAACATTACCAAGATAGATATAGCGCAGGCCGGCATCCTTACCAATCAGGCCTGCTGTATTGAGTGCCTCTATCGGAGTAGGCTCGCTATCAATATACTTATAATCAGGATGGAACCTGCTTATATGCCATGGTATATCAATGCCAATCTCCGCTATAAAACCCGCGATATCTTTCAGTTCTTCTTTGGAATCATTAAGCCCGGGAATAATCAGGGTTGTCACTTCAATCCATATGCGAAGCTTCTTCATGTATCTGATTGAATCAAGAACCGGCTCAAGGCGCGCCTTGCATCTTTTTTTGTAAAAATCGTCGCTGAATGACTTAAGATCGATATTCGCGGCATCAAGGTACGGATTTATATTATCGATAGCCTCTCTGCTCATGTAGCCGTTTGTAACAAATATATTATAGAGGCCCTCCTTCTTAGCAAGGCGCGCTGTATCAAAAGCATATTCAAAAAATACTGTAGGTTCTGTATATGTGTATGCTATAGATTTGCAGCCTGATTTGAGAGCTTCTTTTACTACAGCACCCGGTAGCATTATCCCGGATGGTATATCTTTGGGATTTTTTACCTGTGATATCTGCCAGTTCTGACAAAAATCGCACTTAAAATTGCACCCGGGTGTCGCGATAGAAAAGGCATTACTCCCCGGAAAAAAATGATATAGAGGTTTCTTTTCTATAGGATCGATATGCGAAGCTACGGACTTTCCGTATACGTGTGTATACAGCTTTCCATCTACATTCTGCCTGATATTACATATACCATATTTACCAACCGGTATCATGCAATTATGGCTGCACAGAAAGCATTTTACAGAACCGCTTCCTGCCTGCTTATACAACATCGCCTCATGCGCCATCTTTTTACTTAAGAGCCTTTGTAAGCTTATCTATCTCATCTTCAAGGGCAAAGACTTTTCTTTTCGATTCCACAACCTTAAGCCATTTAGATAATCTCTGCGGATTCGCCCTGTCTTTTTTCATGTCATGCCGCAGTTTTCTTAAAACAGTCTTTCTACGCGCGTCTTTATTTTTCATTATCTAACCTCCGTTAGATATTATTGCATAAAACCTGAATCTATTCAAATAATATTTTAAAATAAAAAAAAAGGGGAACGGTGAAAAATAGAACCGTCCCCCTTTTTTATCTCCCCTTTTTATCGAAAAATATAGGCCTTGCGCACTTTATTGTATACATTCCAGGTACACTTAAGGCCCCTGGGAAATTTTACCAGATCGCCTTTTTTTATCTCTACCTCGTCACCTGTCTCGGTTTTTACCATAGCCCTGCCTTCAAAGAGATAACACCACTCCTCCTGAGTATACTGCCAGTCAAATACAGATTGTCCGCACTCCCAGCGGCTCCACGAGTCTATATTCAGGTCATCAAGCTCTTCAGCTGTAACGCGAGCAACAGTAATATTACCCATGGATAGCTCCTATCTCTTTAGGCCTATACCGGCTACGCTTACCTTGCCGCAATGTATAGGCCCGTCGTTTTTATAAAAACCTGTCTTTGCAAAGCCGAAAGTAATGGTGCGATCAGCAAATATCGCCGCAGCCCCTGCTGTACCTGTTGTAGCGTCCAGGCCTGAAGGCACGTCCACGGAGATAATATGCGCTCTTTGGTTATTTAAAAACTCAATTATCTCTTCATAGCGGCCTTTGGGCTTACCTTTAAATCCAATACCAAATATACTGTCGACTATGATATTTGCGTTAAAGGACAGACCAAGCCTTCTAAAATCGGCCTTGCTGGTAATCTCGTATACTCTCGTACCCCGCTTCTTAAGAGCCAGAATATTAGAAGCAGGATCGCCTGTTAATAATTTATGATTACACAACAAATATATTTTTATATTAATTCCATTGCTTAACAAGTAACGCGCGCAGACAAGCCCGTCACCGCCATTATTACCCTTACCGCAGAACAGGGCCACTCTTACCTCTCTCCCCTGGCGGCTTAATCGCCGCGCAAGCTTTACAACCTCTTTCGCGGCCTCCCTCCCTGCCCGCTCCATAAGGATAATAGACGGAATGCCCCCGCTATCTATGTTCAGGTTATCTATTCTTCTCATTTGGGCTGAAGTAACGGGTTTGAGCATTAACAATCTCCTTCAAACATGTTTTAGCACTTTTTATCTTTTTTGGGTACAACGATACTTCTGCCTGGAATTATTGTATATAAATCATCAAAAATCTCTACCTTGAGGGGCCTCTTATTTTTCAATGCCTTGACATTGATACGTATATACTTGTGAGTTATCCTGATATTAAGTTGTTTTCCGCGCCAATTCAGGCAAAACTCAAGATCGCGCCAATATTCCGGCAACTGCGGTTTGAAACTTAGATATTCATCCTTGACTCTCATTCCGCCAAAACCATTGACCACTGCTTGCCAAGAGCCGCCCAGAGAGGCAACATGAATACCTTCTGAAACATTAGACTGATTCATCTTAAGATCCGCGCCAAGCCCACAGAGAAAATACTGGTATGCCCTCATCGCGTTACCTGTTCTCAAATTGATAATCGCGTTTATGGAAGGGCTTAAAGAAGATTTATGCACTGTCCTTTTTTCATAATATGCATGCGTAGACTCCAATGTCTCGGAATCGAATTTATCAGAAAGAAGATATAACAGCATACAGGCATCAAGCTGTTTTACAAGCTGGGTCTGTCCCACCTTTGAAAGCGGCAGATTAGGCGGAAATTCAGGCATAAAATACTTGTCAAAAGTTCTTATCGCTACGTCTTTCTTTTTGAAATACCCTTCAAACTCCTCTATGACCTTATTCCGCTTGCTGACAGGTATGTATAATTTGTCAGAAATATTTGCCCATTGTTTACACTCATTTGGTTTAAGGCCTATTTTTGCTGAAATAACCTTGAACCTGGCGGGGTGTTTTTTAATGAAATCTGAACAAAGCTCTGCCGCGACCTTAAGGTTCCATTGTGCCATACCATTTGTATACGCGTTGTTATTCACATCCGGATGGAACTCATCAGGCCCCATAACACTATGTATCTCAAATCTCTTATCTTGCTTATTCTTTTTTACCCTGCTTGCCCAGAAACGAGCTGTCTCAAAGAGCATCTCAGCGCCATACTGATTCATAAAATTCTTATCACCTGTGACAATATAATAGTGCCATAGGCCATAGGCTATATCAGCAACTATATGGTGTTCGTAATCCTGCGTGCTGATCTCTACAATAGTTCCATCAAGATCCTTGTGCCATTGCGGGGTCTCGTCTTCACCTGTATCCGCGCTTTCCCATGGAAAAAGCGCGCCTTTAAACTTTTTCTTTTTGGCAATGCCTCGAGCGGCGTCAAGCCTGTTATACCTGTAGATTAAGAGATTTTTAGCGATTTTCGGGAAGGCGTATATATAAAATGGTAATAGAAATATCTCTGTATCCCAGAATACATGGCCTCTATACCCTTCTCCTGTTAAAGCCCTGGCCCCTATGCTTATATCATTATCATAAGAATTACCGGCAATAAGCATGTGATATATATTGAATCTAAGTGTTTTTTGCGCGTCTCTATCACCGGAGAACTTTATATCTGAAAATTGCCATAGCTTGGAAAAGGTTTTTTTCTGCCTGCTAAGCAATCTATCAAAGCCAAGCTTCGAGTATTTCCTGACAGACTTTATGGTCCTATCCCTTAACAGGCGCCGGCTCAAGTGGCGTGAAGTCCGGCCGTAAAATACCTTTGTAAGGACTAAGGTCTCGCCCTTTTTAAGGCGTATGTCAAATGACTGGTCCGGCGCGGAATATTCCCTGTTGCTGTGCGAAACAGTCAGGTGGGTTGCGCAGGCAAGCAGAATAGATGTATCCTGCGTCTTTGCGCATACATAATTTATCGATTTTTCACTTCTGACCTCACTAACCTGAAAATGCTTTTTCCTGCCTTCCGTAAGAACCCCTTTATTGCGTACAGATGTATTGATATTATCCTGAATAGTCAGTATTATTGGCGCGTCAAGCAATGTTATCCAGATTCTCATAGCGCCTAACTGTCTGTGATCGCTTGATATGAAACGAAGCGACTTGTAATCAAACCTCTCTTTTCTACTATTGGCAAGTACTGTATGGCGCGCAAGCAGGCCGTTTTTCATATCAAGGATACGATTGTGCTCATGCAGGTACATCCCCCTGATATCTATCTTTTCACCTTCGGCAATTATGCGAAGATCGACAGGGTTTGGCGCGTTTACAATCTCTGATACCTGTGAAATAGACTTATCAAAGACACCGGCAATATATGTGCCTTGTGCTGTATCAAAAGGGATCTCTTCCAGGACACCCCTTGAGCCCATGTAACCGTTTCCCAAGGTAAAAAGGCTTTCACGCTCCTGCATGATAGAAGCATCAAAGCCCTTCTCGTGTATAAGCCATTCGTCCGGTGAGAGTATATTTTTAAAGAATGGTTTCATCTCTTATCAGGAAAATAAGGATTGCAGGCGAATAAGTTCTATTTCGCCTAAGTCTTTTACAATAATATCCGCTTTTTTAAATAGATCAGGCCTATTGGTTCTGTCGATACCAACACAATGCATATTAGCGCGTTTCGCGCCTTCGACACCTAATGTTGCATCCTCAAACACAACAGACTCCTCTGGGGCAATGTTGAGCTTTTCGGCAGCCATAAGAAATATCTGGGGATCAGGCTTGCCTTTAGTTATATCGCTTCCGCTAAGTTTTACCTCAAACTTATCTGTCAGTCCCGTCTTTTCCAGTATAAGGTGTAGATTTTTGCTTGAAGATACAACAGCTGTATGAATACCACTGGTAAGAAATTCCTGTATAAGCGAAACTGTGGTATCGTATACTTTAACACCGTCTTCACGCAAATATTGCATGTAATAGCCCTGCTTTTTATCACTTGCCTCTGTTATCTTTTCTTCAGAAAGATCCGTAAGTATAGCGCGGCAGCCATCAATACGCGGTATGCCATCGACCTTTTGCTTGTAAGCATCAAAATCAAACTCCTTACCGTAATCATTAAACATCCTCTTCCATGCCTTAAAATGGAGAGGCACTGTATCAACAATTACCCCGTCTAAATCAAATATAGCAGCCTTAAATTCCATACTAAAAATTATAACAGTTACGCAAGCTCAATGCAAGCGCTAATATTGTTTCTGCTAATTTAACTATTCTGGGGCATTGACACATAAAAAGTGCTACCTATAGCCTCTTTAAAATCAGAGACGTTTTGATTCTTAATAGGGACATTGTCCCCAATTCCAGCATGACAGTGTTACAAATTGTTTCAGATCAATATAGGGTACAGTGGGCCGAACAACTTTTAAAACGTCTGTATAGCTGTTTTTAAAACATCTGTATAGCTTGTATAGCTGTATAACTCTCGGTCGCTCTTGGGGAAGTTGCTGCGAAACTCTCAGCTTCAAGTATTATTTTTTATTTTCTATCAGTTCTTCGAGGCGGGTGATGCGCTGGTCAATATATGGGTGGGATCTTAAGATATAAGGCACTGGTATGCCTTTTTTTTCCTGGTTTTTTAATTTCTCAAGCGCTCCTATCATGCCACGGGGGTCGAAACCTGCACTGCTTGTATATTTTACGGAAAGCTCATCTGCCTGGAACTCATCTTTTCTGCTGTAACCAAGCATAGCAAGATTAAAAGCAGTTGCCCCGGCGTACGCCACGTAACCTGCCTGTTTTTTCTTATCGTCATCCGCGCCTTTTGTATATACTATAAGCGCTATAGTCGATAAGACCTGGTACCCAAGGCTTGCCTGCATCTTTTTTACTATATGACGTGCTGCTACATGGCCTATCTCATGTGCTATGACAGCCGCAAGCTCATCATCATCAAGATTATCATACAGGCCTTTAAACATGTAGACATATCCACCGGGTATTGTAAAAGCATTAAGCTTTTCATCGTCTATAATATAGAACCTGTACTCAATATCCTGACGATCTGAAACAGCGGCTATCCTGCTGCCTATCTCATTAAGCCTGTCAAAGTCCTTACCGCTATCAATGAGTTTATATTTTTCAGATATCTGCGAAGCGGCGCTTTTACCGATTATGGCTTCGGAGGCGGAATTTATAAAAATCACTTCCTGCCTGCCGGTAGCAGGATTATAAACAGTAGCGCAGCCGGAAAACATAATCACAAGAATTAGAAAAGGCAGGATTTTTAATAATCTTACACGCACTGTATACACCACATACTATTATGTTATATTACACTATGGCCTACCTATCGGCAGGCAGGCCTGCCGAGTAAACGAAACATATTCTCCTTGTATGCCTGTACGCCCGGCTGATCAAATGGGTTGACCCTTAAGAGGTAACCCGATATCCCGACAGCGCGCTGGAAAAAATAAAAAAGTTGGCCAAGACAGTACGCGGAACGCTCGTCAATAATCAGTGCCATATTCGGTACACCGCCATCTGCGTGCGCCTTGGCTGTGCCTTCATATGCCATCCTATTTACAAAGCTTAAGCCCCTGCCGGCAATATAATTAAGTTTGTCAATATTCTCTTTTTCACGCGGTAATTTAAGATCAGCGCCTTTCTTTTTAATCCTTATAAAGGTTTCAAAGAGGTTTCTCTCACCCTGCTGAATAAGCTGTCCATTGGCATGGAGGTCTGTTGAAAATATTGCTGCCTGGGGAAAAAGAGCTTTGCCTTCTTTTCCTTCTGTTTCGGCAAAGAGTTGTTTCCACCACTCAAGTACTGATAAAAGTGAAACATGAAAACTGCATCCAATTTCGATCTTTTTTCCATTTCTGTATAGCAGATTGCGCAGAGCCGCGTAGTGGTACGCGGGATTTTTATCTATATCAGCGGAAGAAGATGACTTTTTCTCAATATCCGCCGCGCCTCTAATTACTTCCTCTATATCAATGCCTGCTACAGCCATTGGCAGCAGGCCGACCGCGGTAAGTACTGAAAATCTCCCGCCGACATCTTCAGGTATATAAAGAGACCTGTAGCCTTTCATCGTTGCCATCTGGCACAAGGCGCCTTTTGCCTTGGTCGTGGTACAGATTATACGTTTTTTAAGTTCAGAAGCGGTATAACGCTTCTTCATAACATTCTTTATAATCCTGAAGGCAGTTGCCGGTTCAATAGTAGTACCGGATTTGGATATAACATTTATAGTAATTTCCTTACCTTTAATACCGGAGAGTAGATTGCTCAGGTAATCGGGATCAATACTATTTCCCGCAAAAAGAATCTCCGGCCTCGCATGCTTATGGTTCCTAACTCCGAAAAATTCTATTGCCGCCCTTGAACCAAGATACGAACCGCCTATACCTATTACAATGAATACCTCAGAGGTTTTTCTTATATCCGCGGCAAGGCTTTTTATCTTCCTGAGATAATCTTTTGAAGTAGCTGACGGAAGATGCAGCCAGCCCAAAAAGTCACTGCCAGGGCCTGTCCCCTTCTCGAGCATATTGTGCGCGTCTTTTACCTCTGCCCTGATCGGTTCAAGCTCTTTTTTCGAAATAAATCTATATACGTATTTTGTATCCAGTCTCATCCTTGCTTCCTTTTTTTTATTTTCAAAGCACTTCTGCCGCTATCGAGGCCAATTCACTTCTTTCACTTTTTACTAAGGTTATATGCCCGAACATGGGCTGGTTTTTCATCTTTTCAACACAGTATGTAAGCCCATTACTCGAGGAATCAAGATATGGGCTATCTATCTGGTAAG
Source organism: Candidatus Omnitrophota bacterium (assembly GCA_030593065.1). GTDB lineage: Bacteria > Omnitrophota > Gorgyraeia > JABMRG01 > JABMRG01 > JAUVHV01. The sequence continues at coordinate 39,422 of JAUVHV010000012.1, forward strand.
GGTCTCCAGTAAGAACCATCTTCGCGTAGTTTCCCGTTCTTGTTATAATAGTCTTTATCTCGTGTGGTGTGAGATTTTGAGCCTCATCAATGATAATAAACTGTTTCGGTATACTCCTTCCACGCATATATGTAAGCGCCTCTAACTGTAAAAGCCCTGTATCCAGAAGATCCTTCACTGTCTTGAACTTTCCACGCTGTTTTTTTCTATTCATAGTCAGGATATACTCAAGATTATCAAATATAGGCTCCATCCAGCTTTCAAGCTTCTCCTCCTTTGTTCCGGGCAGGTAACCAATGTCTCTGCCCAGCGGCATTATTGGCCGTGATATAAGAAGCTTGTCGTATGACACATCATGTAAAACCTTCTTTAGGCCCGCGGCTAAAGCAAGGAGTGTCTTCCCTGTGCCTGCCTGGCCTACGAGCGTAACTAGGCGTATACTATCGTCACACAAAAGTTCCTGTGCCATTACCTGCTCTTTATTGCGCGGCTTAACACCCCAGATCTCCTTGCCACCATATTTCAACTGCATGAGCCGCTTTTTTTCATAATCATAACGCGCTAAGGCAGTATGTTTTTTATCGGACTTATCACACAGTAAAGCAAATTCATTTGGTTCATAAGCTATGGCACCGGCGGGTTTAAGCGTCTTTTTTGTATAAAAACTGTCGATCGCCTCTCTTGAAAGGTCAACCTTTTTCCAGCCTGCATATAGTTTATCAAAGTTAACCTTCCCCTTTTCAAAATCCATTGTCTTAAGGCCTATAGCATCGGCTTTGACTCTGGCATTTATATCCTTGGAAACAAATATGACTTCTGACTCTCCCTTTTGCAGAATATAGGCGGTCATCAGTATCCTGTTATCAACAATACCAATAGAGAGTCCAAGTTCACTTGCTTCAGACATGTCAATATTCGTGATAATCCTTATCTTACCGCCGCTTTCAGTTGCTACGCCATTACCTAGCTTACCTTTTCTGCGAAAATTATCGAGCATTCTTATAACCTCTCGCGCATTACGCCCCTTTTCATCATTGTCTTTCTTGAACACGTCTAACTCTTCGAGCACTTCGATAGGCAAGACTACTTCGTTATCCGCAAATGATGTGAGCGCGGTGGAATTATGGATAAGCACGTTTGTGTCTAATATAAAAATTTTAGGCATTCTTTATGACCTTTTCATAGACTTTTAATGTATTCTTCGTCATTATCTCTTTTGTAAAACCGTTCTCAACAATCTCTTTCCCTGTGTAGCCAAGCCTCTCTCTCAAGCGGTCATTTAATAAAATTTGCACGATCCTTGACCCGAGGGCTTCATAATCTCTTACATTTACAACAAAACCGTTTACTCCGTCTCTTATAACTTCGGGCATACCGCCTGAGTTGGTTACTATTATAGGTTTTGCTGATGCCAAAGATTCAAGCATTGTAAGGCCGAAAGGTTCGGAATTGGATGAAGGATATATACATACATCTGAAATCGCGTAGAGAGATCTCATCTCATCAAGTGTGTAGACATTGATAAAAGTACTGTCTTTTAAACCAAAGACATCTATCAGGTAAAGTATATAAGCAATGTCTTTCTGCTGGCTCGTATCCCAATCAATTATATTTTCTGTGCCGGCAAGAACAAGTATGGCATCAGGAACAACCTCTTTTACATATTTCATTGCCTTAACACTGACATCACACCCCTTCGCAAGGCCCATTCTGGCAGGATGAAATACAACCCTCCTGCCGTTTAGCTGCGCGTATTTACTGGTTATGTTTTTTTTGCTATGTGGATAAAATTTGTTTGTGTCAATACCATGGTACACCACTGTTACTTTTTTATCATCATAACCGATTCCCATTATCTCAAGCTTGATATAATGGCTTACAGCGATTATATGGCTCCAATTGATATTTGCTGTAAGGTCAAGAAAAAGAGCACTGTCCCACGCATTATGCGCGGTAAGGATAAGGGGTATACCCTTTTCCTTTGACAAGGAACCGAGTACAGTCGCATGAGGCTTGCTAAAATAGTTCATGTTATGGACATGGATAATATCCGGCCTTACTCTGTTTATAAAATTTCTACAGACCTTTTCAAACTCATCCTCAATACCCACAAGGCCTCTCTTTCCAAGCCAGTTAAGATCCATAATCGGAGTACGGAAAATTTTTACGCGCCTATACTCTTCTTCCTCTGGTGAGCCTTCAACGGAACCTGTTAAAAGCGATACAGAATGGCCCTTTCTGGCAAGTTCAGGCATCAATATAGTCAGGTGGGTCTCCACACCTCCAATTATAGGCGGAAACCCCCAATGCATCTGCGCAATATTAATCTTTTTCATCTTTTTATTTAAAACCCTACCTTTGGTACTGCCTTTGCCGCCGCGTCGACCTCAAAGTATTCTTCAGGACTGTTTATACCCCTTAAGGTAGCGAAGATACTACCTGCTATGGTACGTATATAGCTGTTATATGTCTGTACTGCTCGGTTATACCTGTTGCGCTCAACAGCGATACGGTTCTCAGTGCCTTCAAGCTGTGCCTGCAAGCTTAAAAAATTCTGATTTGCCTTGAGCTGCGGATAATTTTCAGCGACAAGAAGAAGCCTCGACAACATACCACCCATGCCTTCTGCTGCCTTCATTTTACTCCCCCTGGTATCCGCGCCTGCCCATTGGCTGCGCAATCTTGTCACTTCTGTAAAAAGGCCTTTTTCATGGGCTGCGTAACCCTTGACCGTGCTTACAAGATTTGGGATAAGGTCATTACGCCTCTGGAGCTGATTTTCAACCTGGCTCCATGCCGCGTCGACACTTTCATCAAGAATTACTACGCGGTTTAAACCGCCTATAAGCCAACCTCCGAGCATTAAAACAATTAAACCTATAACAATCAAGATTACCCATACTGGTTTCATTTGCACCCTCCTTCAATAAGTTCCTTTTGTTTCGTTCTGCTCTCTGGTTATATTTGATATTATAGCAGTGGGGCTTACCCCATCCCGATAATTAATAACTTACCATCCTCCTGAAGCACCGCCGCCGCCCGAAAAACCACCGCCGAAACCACCGAACCCACCGCCGAAACCACCGCTGGATCCGCCAACGCCTGAACCATACCAGTAACCGCCTCGCCGCCTGCCGGTTGGCCCCAGTATCCAGAAAAACAAGAGGCCTGAACGCATACCAAACATCAATATAAATAGAATAAGATATGCAATCGCTTTACCCGCCTGGTTCTTCTTTTCCGGCACAACGGCCCTGGGTATATCTTCACCAAGGATTAAATTGACATTATACTCCTTTGCTATGAGTTCAGCAACCGCGATTGTTCCTAATATAAGGCCTGTTTGAAAATCTCCCTGTTTAAAAGCAGGTACCATAACCTGATAGACTATTTGACTGCAGATAGCATCCGGCAGAGCGCCCTCAAGGCCATAACCTGTTTCAATTCTTACTTTTTTATCATTGACTGCCATAAGGATGAGTAGGCCGTTATCCTTGTCTTTTGAGCCAATTCCCCATTTCTTAAAAAGTCTGACAGCATACTCTTCCAGTACTGAAGGCGAGGTGGTCGCAACCGTAACTACCGCAATCTGCGCTGTAGTCTTCTCTTCTACCTGGCGGCAGATGGAATCTATTGCAGCAACAGTCTTGGTATCTAGTATTGCCGCGAAATCATTAGTATATCCACGGTAATTAGGAAAGATTAGATCATCTGCCTGCAATAGAAACGGAAAAATTAATAGCAGCGCAAAGATAAAAAATCCGGATATAAATTTTTTGATCATAATTTTAAAGCTTATCTGCAATTACAGCAAGTTTTTCAATCTGTTCAATGTAGCGCGCCAAAAAAATCTCTATATCCTGGCCGCCTATCTTTTCATTATTTCTTCTATCTTCCAGTATGGCCTTAAAGACCTCTGTATCGATCCCGAATGTTTCTGATAGCACTTTAAGGATCTCTTGCTTATCCTGCTTAAGCGTAATACCTTTAAGCATCAAAAGCCCTCTGAATACCGGAAAGAGTGAACCGAGAGACTCTTTTATCAATGCTTCTAAGCCTCTCTTTCTTAGGCCTATCTCAAGATATGCCTGCCGTATTCTAATAAGCTTACCCTTAAGCTGCTGCTCGCATATAAAACGAATATGATTAGGCTCTATGGCCAGGTCTTCAAGAATATCCTCGCCGTATATCAGGATGTGGTTTTCCTTCATCTGGCTAAATTCAATAGGGAAGGTGTCCCCTGATGTTAATATATGCTCCTTTGTAAGAAAAAGTGGCGCTACTATTTTCTGCCTGATACCTTTGTTAATAATGTGGAGGCTTCCCTTCAATTCATTAAGGCCTAATTCCTTAAATATTATCGCGCTGTTGATATCTGAAACACCTTTTATATAATCCGCGCCGCAGGCACTCCCGTAAATAAAAATCGAAATTATAGAACCGTTATGGGCCTTCAGCATCTGCTTCATGTAGGGTGTGACCTTTTTAGCGGCGTCTTTTGTAAGCTTTTCAAGATTTACTAAACTCTCCATATGGCTCTCCTTATTTAACAACATCGTATTTAAACTATTATTATATATCAAATGAAACCCAAGCTCAAGAAAAATAAAAACATCTATATTAAAAGTTCTTTGGGAAAAAGATTATCCAAACCGAGAATCGAGTAAGGATCGAGCTGTTTTTTTAATCTTACCATTTCTGATACGCCTTCTTCTCCATAGAGCATCTCAAGATATTTATGCTTTGTTTTTCCGATACCGTGTTCTGCTGATGGCGTTCCACCAAGCGAAATAGCCTTCTTTACAAGTATCTCATACACCTCTGTCGCTCTCTTGTGCTCTGCTTCATCTTTTGGGAGTATATTCACATGCATGTGCGATTCACCAATATGGCCGAATATCAGATAACTTAAATTCGCCTCGGTCAGAGTCGAATTGTAGTAACCGAGCATTAAGCTCAGGTCCTTGCATTCTACGGCAATATCCGTACCTACTTTTGAAAAATTATTTTTCTTAAGATACTCATTAACCATATCCGGCAGATCATGCCTTATCTCGGCAAGCTTCTCTTTATCCTTCGCTGTCTGAGCAAACCACGTGTTCGCAGGCTCGCTATGGCATTTCGTTATAAGAGCTACCCAGCTATCTATAATGCCACTCTCCGTGCCGTTAGAAAACTCCTGCTCAAAATATACAGCTGCCTTCGCGTTTGGGGGTATATTCTTATGCTTTCGGCTTAAAAACTCTAAAGCGTGCCGATCCATGTATTCCAATGATAACGCGTCGATGGCATTCAAGTGATCTGCGCCCTTCTCTTTCGCGTTATAAACAAATTCTACAGCGTCTTTCTCATCACTAAAAAATGCGTAACAGGCCAGTATCCCTTCAGGCTTGTTTAAGAGCCTCAACTTAATCTCTGAGATAACGCCTAATGTCCCTTCCCCTCCTATAAAAAGATCTACAGCATCCATATCGTCTTTAACATAATACCCTGACGCGTTTTTGACTTTAGGCATTACATATTCAGGTAGTTTCAAAGTAATTGTCTTACCTGAGACAGTGGCAAGCTTCAGCTGCCTCTTCTTCGCGATATATTTACCTCTCTCAAGTTCTAAAATCTCACCATCAGCCAAGAGCACTCTTAGCCCTAAGACAAAATCTCTTATTGTGCCGTATTTAAAGCTTCCCGCGCCAGAAGCGGATGTAGCCGCGTTACCCCCTATAAATGATGTCTTCTCTGTTGGCCCGGGAGGATAAAAAAACCCCTTGCTTTGAGCAAGGCCTAAAAGATCCTCCAAAACAACGCCAGCCCCTACAAGGGTTTCAGCCCCTCCATTTTTAAGGGGTTTTATGTATTTTATTCTGTTTAACTTTGCCAGCGATATAACTTTTCCACCAAAAGGTATCCTGCCGCCTGTTACGCCTGTTCCTGCTCCGGAGATTGTAACAGGTATTCCTGCCTTTGAACAATCTACCAGCGCGCTACTCAGCTCTTCTTCTGTCTCTGGAAACATTACCTCATCACAGAAGCCACCTTTTATATTAGAGTAGTCTTCAAGGAACGAATTGATAATATCAGGATCATTTTTTATAAGCATAGCTACCTAATGCTGCCCATAAAAAAGAGCCCATCGGAAAAGAAAAATCTATTACCAACGGGCCCTTCTCGGTGGGCAATATAATCTTTATTACATTGAAAAATATAGCATATTTCCAATAATAATGCAAGCAAAAAATTAAAAAACCCTCTGTTCTCGCAGCTATCTTATTCCGCTATAAAAATGAGGATGTGCCGCTGTTAAAGTTCAAAGGCAGTTTATGCAGCAGCTAATATATAATTGTAGTGTTTTAGGGATTTTGAAAAAGAGGTTTGCTCTGTATGCAATTTGTTTTCTACTATACTTTTTTTAGTACCTATATATAGACATACATCATGATAAACATGAGAGTTTTTAGATTTTGCCTGCTTAACAGATGCAAACTCTGTTCCATCTTCAGTTTTAAATTTATAACCTGTAATTCTCTCGATGAGTTCCATGTGTTTCCATGTAACACCCCCTCTTCTTATAGGAACCCCTTGTAGAGTTACAACCCTGACATCGAACCCAGCTTCTTTATATATTTTACGAATTTTTTTCTCACCTAAAAAAGCAAAAGCTACGATAATTATTTTTCCCTCATCTGCTAATATATCTCTTCCCTCTCTTATAATTCTTGTAATAATTCCCAGCCCATCTGTATGTTCATTCTCTTTGCCGAACAAATAATCATAATTCTCGTATATTTCAGCTTCAGAATCTCCTCCTATATCTTCTCTATAGGCAGGCATTTGAGGTGGATTTGAAACAATAAGCTTAACCTCTCGCGACAGTGTAATTTCATCAAAAATCTTTTTTGCCGCCCCTATTTTTAATTTGTCATAAAGATCACTTACAAAGCCTATAACATATTCATCAAGGTTATGCTCCCGAGCTGCTTTTAATGTTTCATGAACAGCCTCATTGTTAACATCTAAGGCGACTATTTTCCAATCCCTATCATTGCTTTTCGCAATATGCGCTAATTGCATTGAATGTGTGCCTGCACCACAACCAACATCTATCGCTACAGAATGATCTGAAAGTATATCCGCAG
>JAUVHV010000005.1 GCA_030593065.1 Candidatus Omnitrophota bacterium
CTTTGCTGAAGAGAAGGTAACTCTCAGCACCTATTATCCCGCGCCAATCGCGGAGTATTGTGATCTTGAAGCAGAAAAAAGCTTTACTGCAGGAGAAGAAGGCACAATCTCCGATTCTTTTACTAACATTACCCCTTTCTATGGCGATGTGATTATCCTGCCTCAAAACCGGGATACCTGGGTTGGGTTAGAAGGCGGTAATGTTGGCATCGGGACAGACACCCCAACCGCAGGAGCAAAACTGGAGGTAGCTGGAGGCATTATCAAGGCTACAGGAGGCCTTATCATTGAGGCCAGAACCGATGTCCCAACCACGCCTGTCGCAGGCCAGCTTTGGTTAAGAACGGATATCGAAGAAGGCGATGTTGGAGGCGGTGAAAGCGGTTTAGTCTGGGCTGTAACAAGCAACTCTTCTTCCGGCTGGGATAGGGCCCAGTCAATAACCTCGGACACTGATTATCTTTATATCACCGGTTATGACTACGCCTCACCTCCATTCGATCCTCAATGGCGTGTTGAAAAACGCTCCAAATCTGACGGAAGCTTAATCTGGGCAAAGACAAACAATCCTTCTTCTTTTTGGGACTATGCCTACTCAATAACCTCCGACGCTGATTATCTTTATATTACCGGTGTTGACCAATCCCCAGCTCTTGCGGGAGATTCTCAATGGCGTATAGAGAAACGCTCCAAATCTAACGGAAACTTGATCTGGGCAAAAACAAGCAATCCTAATCTTTACGGTGATAAAGCATTCTCAATAATCTCTGACGCAAATTATCTTTATATCACAGGTTGTAATGCCATATCTGCAGGAGATTATCAATGGCGTGTTGAAAAACGCTTCAAATCTAACGGAAGCTTGGTCTGGGCAAAAACAAGTAACCCTTCTTCTGACGTAGACTATGCCCAGTCAATAATCTCGGACACTAATTATCTTTATATCACTGGTTGGGATGACTCCCCGGGAGATTCTCAATGGCGCATAGAAAAACGCTTTAAATCTAACGGAAACTTGATCTGGGCAAAAACAAACAACCCTTCTTCCGCTCCCGGTTCCGGATATGAGTGCGCCAAGTCAATAACCTTGGATGCTGATTATCTTTATATCACCGGTTATGACCTATCCCCAGGAGATCGTCAATGGCGCATAGAAAAACGTGCCAAATCCGACGGAAGCTTGCTCTGGACAAAAACAAGTAATCCTTCTTCCAGAGACGACTGGGCTTTCTCAATAACCTCTGACATTGATTATCTTTATATCACCGGTTGGGACTTCTCCCTATCCCCAGGAAATGCTCAATGGCGCATAGAAAAACGCTCCAAATCCGACGGAAGCTTGCTCTTGACAGAGATAAGCAATCCTTCTTCCTTTAATGATATGGCCTGCTCAACGAGATCCGATGGCAATTATCTTTATATTGCCGGTTCTGACTACTCTACAGGAAATGGCCAATGGCGCATAGAAAAGTATATCAAAGGCTCAAGCGCATATACTGACATCGGCTTAAGGGCTTATGACGGAACAGAGGTTATTACTATTGACTGTGAGCCTGAAGGTACCGTAAGCTCTGCTTTAAGAATAGGAAAGGGTGGTAAGATTTACGGTATTGTCTTAGTAGAACCTACTGACTCCGATGCTTCAAACATAAGAATAAAGACCTCTTCAGGAGTTAAGGCATTAAAAAAATTATAATGGGGTCAGGTCTTAACATTGTGACTTAACCTGAAAAAACCAGATAAACAAGGAGGTACAATATGGGCATAAAGATAATCTTAATGGCTTTACTTGCAGTTACGATTGTTTCAACAACCTTATATGCTGATGAAAAAATCACCCTCAGCACCTATTACCCCGCCCCCTATGGGAAGTATTGGGATCTTGAAGCCAGAGATAACTTTACTGTAGGTGAAGAGGCTACAACCTCTGACCCTCTTACTAGTACTACTACCTTGTATGGCGATGTGTTTATCCTGCCTCAGAATCAGGATGACGTGGATGGATTAGAAGGCGGTAACGTTGGTATCGGGACAGACGCCCCAGAAACTAAACTTGAGGTAGTCGGAGGCGCTATCAAGGCCACAGGAGGCCTTATTATCGAGACCAGGACCGATGATCCAGCCGCGTCTGTCGATGGCCAGCTTTGGTTAAGAACGGATATATAATTCATAATGCATAAATTAAAAGCTTTTATTCTTTTTTCTATCTCGATTATTTTTTTATTAGTTTCTATCTCCAGCGCCTTTGCTGAAGAGAAGATAACCCTCTCTACCTATTACCCCGCGCCAATCGCGGAGTATTGTGATCTCGAAACCGAGAAGAGCTTTACTGCAGGAGAAGAGAACACAACCTCTGACCCTTTCACTAACATTACACCTTTCTATGGCGATCTGTCTATCCTGCCTCAGAACCGGGATGTCTGGGATGGATTAGAAGGCGGCAGCGTTGGTATAGGAACTGATACCCCAACCACAGGAACGAGACTCGAGGTAGTTGGAGGCCTTATAAAGGCAACAGGGGGCCTTATCATCGAGACCCGAACCAGTACTCCAACCGTGCCTGTCGCGGGCCAGCTTTGGTTAAGGACGGATATTGCAGGGAGCATTGGGGGCAGTTTGGAATGGTTTGTAACATACAACCCTGGTACCGGTGATGATGTAGCCCACGGAATAACCTCTGACGCGGATTATGTCTATGTTACTGGCAGCAAGTATGCTACTGTTGCGAATGGGGGCACAACAGGATGGATGCGAAAATACTCTAAATCCGATGGGGGATTAATATGGACAAGACAAGTCACTCGTTCTTATAATGAAGGTAACACATTAACCTCTGACGCGGATTATCTTTATATTGGTGGCTTTGAATATATAAACCCAGTGGAGCCAAATAACCAATGGCGCATAGAAAAACGCCTTAAATCTACTGGAGGCTTGATCTGGGCTCAAACATACAACCCCTCTATCGCCCATGATATGCCCTACTCGATAACCTCTGATGCTGATTATCTTTACATTGCAGGTTATGACGGGTCTCAGCCTTGGCGGCAATGGCGCATAGAGAAGCGCCGTAAATCTGATGGAGGCTTGGAATGGACAAGAACAACCAGTCCTTCCGCGCTTTTCGCTTCTGACTATGCATACTCAATAACCTCTGACGCAGATTATCTCTATATTGCCGGTTATATAAGCAGCCCAGGTTCAGGGCGCATGCAGAAACGCCTTAAATCTACTGGAGGCTTGGTATGGACAGTAGACAGTTTGGCATCGGGGAATTCAATAACCTCTGACAATGATTACATTTATATTGGTACTTCTAGCAATATGCAAAAACGCCTTAAATCCACTGGAGGATTGATATGGACAGCCTCAGCCCCGGGCTATGGGATAACTTCGGATACAGATTATGTTTATGGTACCGGGTGGCAATTTAAGACAGAAAAACACTCTAAATCCGACGGAAGCTTGATATGGACAGTAACATCCGACCCTTCTCCCGGTACCGATAGGGCCCAATCAATGGTTTCAGATGCTGATTATGTTTATATTGTTGGTTATGATGATTCCCCTGGAAATAATCAATGGCGTATAGAGAAACGCTCCAAGGGACTTATTATCGACATCGGCTTAAGAGCCTATGACGGGACAGAGATTATTACTATTGCCTGTGAGCCTGAAAGCGCTGTAAGCTCTGCTTTGAGAATAGGAAAGGATAGCAAGATTTACGGTATTGTCTTAGTAGGCCCTACTGACACCGATGCCTCAAGTATAAGAATAAAGACTTCTTCAGGAGTCAAAGCCTTAAAAATAATGGAGTAATAAAAATAAGGAAAGTCCACACGATACTTAATTATTTTTTCTAAATTATTTTTTTCTTGCTTTCTCTTTATGTACATGTTATACTTAGCAACTAAATTAATAGCTGCGCGAAGCGCCTAAAAAAGGAGAATTGTACCAAATGTATGCATTTATTAAAGTTGGAGCAAGGCAGGAGAAGGTAAAAGTAGGTGATACATTTGATATGCCGCGCACAACGAAAAAGAAGGAGGTCTCCTTTGATAAAGTGCTTATGACTGTATCTGGTAAAGATGCGGTAATAGGTACTCCGTATATCAAGGGGATGAAGGTAACATGCGATGTAATTGCTGATAAGAAGGGTAAAAAGGTGATAGCTTTTAAATTTAAACGAAGAAAAAGTTATAAAAGGAAGATCGGGCATCGCGATCTATTAACTACAGTAAAAGTAAAAGAGATTAAGTAAAACAAGAGGCAGCTAATGGCACATACAAAATCAAAAGGATCCATAAGTAACGGCAGGGACAGCGCGTCACAGCGATTAGGCGTAAAACGCTACGGAGGCCAGCTTGTAAGCGCAGGTTCTATTATTGTCCGACAACGCGGCACCAAATTTAAGCCGGGTTTAAATGTAGGTATTGGCAGAGATGATACTCTTTTTGCGAAGATTGAAGGCATTGTAAAGTTCAGGGCAAGAAAAGTAGATATCATAGCAGCATAGGCAATATTTATGTTTATTGATACCGCCAAGATAATTGTTCAAGCCGGAAAAGGCGGTAAGGGCATAGATAGCTTTTATAGGGATAAGCTGAACATGAAAGGCTTTCCTGATGGCGGAGATGGCGGCCATGGCGGTGATATTATAATAAGGGTGAGCACGAATGTGCACACCCTTATTAATTTTAGGTACCGCTTGTTATTTAAGGCTAAGAATGGAGGCCACGGAGGTTCCAACCAGAAGCGCGGCAAAAATGGGGATATACTTATAATAGAAGTGCCTGAAGGAACCCTGGTCTATGATGTTTCAAGAAAAAGCCTACTTAAAGATCTTGTAAAGGCAGGCGATGATATTCTTGTTGCAAAAGGCGGTATAGGCGGCAGGGGTAACAGAAGCCATAAGAATGCTATCCCTGGGGAAGATGGCCAGGAGAGAAAGCTTTTTTTAGAGCTTAAGTTGATTGCGGATGTCGGTATAATAGGCCTTCCCAATGCCGGAAAATCGACACTTATATCCCGAATATCGAAAGCGCATCCCAGGATAGCTGCTTTTGCCTTTACTACAAAGAGCCCTGTTCTTGGTGTAGTAGAATATGGCCAGGATAAGAGATTTAAGATAGCGGAGATACCAGGGCTTATTAAGGATTCACATAAGGGGAAGGGTTTAGGCGATAAATTTCTGCGTCATGCCGAAAGAACAAAATTTTATATCCACCTTATAGATCTTTCAAAAGAGAGCCCTGAAGAGGTACTCTCAGATTATAATCGGATAAACAGAGAGCTTGAACTTTATAAAGAAAAGCTTATATCCAAACCGCAGATTATAGTTGGAAATAAGATTGATATTAAAAAATCGAAAGAAAATCTGGAATTTTTAAGGGAAAATATTAAAAAAGATATTATCGCAATCTCCGCGAAAGAAGCTATAGGCGTTGATGAACTTATCAAGGCTGTCGCAAGTAAACTTTAAGTTTAAGGGGTAGTAATGAAAAAGAAAATAATAGTTGTAAAAGTCGGAACTGCTGTGCTTAGTATGGCAAAAAGCTCATCAAAGCTTAAAACAGGAAAGCTTGACTCCGCGTTCATAAAGTCGCTTACCGAGCAAATATGCAGACTTAAAAAACTTAAACTTAATGTTATATTGGTATCCTCCGGTGCCATAGGAGCTGGCATGGAGGCGATAGGGCTTCTTAACCGCCCTCAAAATCTTAATAGATTACAGGCATGTGCTGCCATAGGACAGGGTAAGCTTATGAAACTCTATGAGGAGAATTTTCGTTTACATGGTAAACACGCGGCGCAGATACTTCTTACAAGAGAAGACTTTGCCAGCAGAAGAAGGATAGATATGGCAAAGCATACTATTATGAGCCTATTGAATGATTTTAACGCGGTTCCTGTTATAAATGAGAATGATACCATAGCAACAGAAGAGATAAAATTCAGTGACAATGATATGCTTTCAGCGCTTGTAGCGAGATTTGTTGGCGCGCATACACTTATTATTCTTACAGATGTTGATGGGCTGTATGATCCTAAGAGTAAAAAAGTTATACCCGTGGTAAGGAGTATAAACAAAAAAATTGAGAAGATGGTAGAGCCCTGCAATAGTATGCTTGGCAAAGGCGGTATGTTTAGTAAGATTCAAGCTGCAAAGATCGCGACACGCGCGGGTATAGAGTGTGTGATTGCCAATGGCAGAGCCGGGAATGTATTGCTTAAAATAGAAAAGAGCGGTAAACTAGGTACCATGTTTTTGCCCGCACTAAAAAATAAGAGAAGATAATATGACACTTAAAACATTGGTTTTGAAGAGGGTAAAGGACGCAAAGATAGCTTCCAGGATATTGGCCAAGGCTTCTACCCGGACAAAGAATAATGCCCTTGAAAAGATGGCAAGTAATTTAAAAGGTAAAGCCGGCACTATTATCAGGGAGAATAAAAAGGACATTAAGGCGGCCAGGGCAGCCGGTCTCTCAAAGGTTATGGTGGATCGCCTCAGTTTGGATAAGAAGCGCATAGAGGAGATGACAGCATCTATAGATGCTGTTAGCAGGTTAAAAGACCCATGCGGCGTTATAGACAAGATGTGGAAAAGGCCCAATGGGCTTATTATCGGGAAGATGAGAATACCGATAGGCTTAATCGGTATTATTTATGAATCACGTCCGAACGTTACATCAGATTGCGCGGCTCTTTGTATAAAGAGCGGCAACGCGGTTATGCTAAAAGGAGGAAAAGAGTCTATAAATTCAAATCTCGCGATATATAAAGTATTAAGAGATGCCCTTAAAGAGAGCGGCCTGCCAGTGGATTGTATAAGTATGGTTGAGTCTGTGGATAGAAAGGTCGTTACTCACTTACTGGAGATGGATGATTATCTTGACCTTATTATACCGCGCGGGGGTGAAGCCCTTATAAGGATGGTTACTGATAAATCGAAGATACCCGTTATTAAGCATTATAAGGGCGTCTGCCATGTTTATGTTGATAAGGAGGCGAATCTTAAGAAAGCATTAAAGATATGTATAAACGCGAAGGTGCAACGTCCGGGGGTATGCAATGCCATGGAGACTTTGCTTGTTCATCGGGCCCTGGCAAAGGATTTTTTACCAAAGGCAATAGAGGCCTTAAGGCAGGAAGGTGTAGAGATTAGAGGGTGTAACCGTACCAGAGAGCTGGCAGATAATGTAAAGAAGGCAAAGGAGTCTGACTGGTATGAGGAATTTCTTGACCTTATACTGGCTGTTAAGGTAGTAAAAGATGTAGATGATGCTATAGAGCATATTTCAAAGTATGGGTCAGGCCATTCAGATTCTATTGTAACTGAAAATTATAACATATCACTTAAATTTTTAAAAGAGGTCGACTCTGCCTGTGTTTACGCAAATGCCTCTACACGTTTCACAGACGGTTATCAGTTCGGTTTCGGGGCGGAGATAGGTATCAGCACAGACAAGATACACGCGCGCGGACCAATGGCACTTAAGGAACTGACAATATATAAGTATATTATATTTGGTAATGGCCAGATAAGGAAATAATCTAAAATGCGTATTGGATTATTTGGCGGTACATTTAACCCGGTGCATAATGGCCATGTTACGCTGGCCAGGGTTGCTAAAACCGGGCTAAAGCTTGATAAGGTGATTTTTGTACCGGCCTATATCCCGCCGCACAAGGATGCTGCCTTGATAATTGATGCCAAAGACAGGCTTTGCATGATAGAGCTCGCGATAGGCAAAAGCGCGGGGTTTGAGATTTCGCGTTATGAGATTGACAAGGAAAAAAAAGTATACTCTGTTGAGACCCTGCGGCATTTTAAGGATACATGTCCCGAGGACACAGAGATCTTTTTTTTAGCAGGCGCGGATTCCTTACCCGAGCTCGGTACATGGAAAGATGTAGATAAGATTTTTACGCTCTGCAGGTTCATTATTTTTAGCAGGCCGGGATTTTCTAAGGATAACAGCAAATTGAAAGTGGAAACAATAGATATGGGGGAGGTCAATATATCCTCAACCCGGATAAGGGAATGCATAAGGAAAAACAACCCGATAGGTGACATGGTACCAAAGCAGGTAGCGGATTATATAACTGAAAATAATCTCTATAAACAGGTGAGGTAAACAATGTATGATGTATATTTTTATAAAAAAGATAAGGGCTTAAAAACAGGCCTGACACGCGATGAGATAGCAACGATTGTAAAGAATAGGGATGGCCTTCTATGGCTGGATATAAAATCAGCTGCTGATGAAGATATAGAAATGCTGACCGATGTTTTTGCTTTTCACCCTCTTACAGTAGAGGATTGTATTATGCCCAATGCCCGTTCCAAGGTTGAGGTGTTTGAAAACTATCTTTTTGTCAATACCTTTGCCATAGAGCTGCACCCTGAACAGGCAGAAGAGATAAAGACTGTTGAGCTCGATTGCTGTTTGGGAGAAAATTTCTTAGTAACAGTTCGTACCGATAATGTAAAGTCAGTTGCTACTATAAAGGAGAAGATTGAGAAGCAGTCTCCTATATTAGAACATGGCGCGGATTTTCTATTATGTTCTATTATTGATACAATGGTCGATAACTATTTCCCGATAATCAATATGTTTGATGACAGGGTAGATGGTGTAAGTGATGAGATTTTTAAGGATCCTAATCAAGAGACTCTTAATAGGATATATAATTTAAAGAACGAGATAATGTTCCTGCGCCGTACTGTAGGCCCCCAGGCAGATATGGTAAATGTGCTGATAAGGGGCGGGTATAGGTTTATCACAGCTTCGCATATAGCGTATTTCAGGAATATCTATGATAACCTTATAAGGCTGACAGACACCATAGGCACATCACGGGATATCATTACAACCGCGCTTGAGGCCTATAACTCTGTTGTCTCAAACCGCTTAAATGAGGTCATGAAGACCCTTACCATAATAGCGACTATTGCGATGCCCTTAACTCTTTTAGCGAGTATATACGGCATGAACTTTAAGAATATGCCGGAACTTTCAAATAGATACGGTTATCCTCTTGTTATAGGTATTATGCTTTTAATATCCGCAGCTATGCTCTACTATTTTAAACGCAAAAAATGGCTTTAATGTAATATGCTTTCAGTTTCTTTACTTCTGATATTACTTATCCTTTCGGCTTTTTTCTCAGGCTCTGAGACGGCCCTTTTTTCACTGACAGGTTTTCAGAAAAAGAAGATCCTGTCAGATAATCCAACTGTTTCAAAGACGATATCTATACTTTTATCATCCCCTACCCGCACACTTGCTACCATATTGGTTGGTAATATGTTTGTTAATATCGCGGCTGCCAGCATAGCAACTATACTCGCGATATCGCTGTTTGGTGAAAATGGTGTGGTTGTTTCAATCATATTTATGACACTTATCCTGCTAATTTTCGGTGAGGTTACTCCTAAGACCTATGCTATGAGTAACCCCGAAGGATTCTCTATATTCTGCTCAAAACCGCTCCATATATTTGGTAAATTGATATGGCCAATAAGGCGCCTGTTACGTATTGCAGCGGATATCTTTATTATTCTTTTTACACATAAAAAGAATGCAAATCCTTATATTACTGAAAATGAACTCAAGGCACTTATGACTATCAGCAGGAAAGAAGGCATAATAGATGATGACGAGGAAGAGATGATCCACTCCATATTTGAGCTCGGAGACCGCAGTGTGGACGAGATAATGAAACCTCGCGTCGACATAATTGGCTGCGAAAAGAACTCTTCAGTTGAAGAACTTATCAGTATAATGAAGCAATCCAAACATACAAAGATACCAATATACGAGGGTACAATAGATAAGATTATTGGAGTTATATATACCAAGGAGTTTATGTTAAAGCATAAAGATGAAATTCTTTCGTTTATCAGAAAGCCTCTCTATGTGCCTGAAACCGAGAAGATAGATGATCTTATAGTCAAATTCCAGTCAGCGAGGACATACATAGCCGTTGTTCTCGATGAATTCGGCGGAACATCAGGTATCGTTACATTAGAAGATGCTTTAGAAGAGATAGTGGGAGAAATAAAAGATGAATATGATAAGGAGGCTACTCCTATAGAGAGGCAAGAAGACGGCTCTTATACCATCTCAGGTAAAGTCGCGATAAGAGATGTAAATGACGAGCTTGATATATCGCTTCCCATGGACGAGGTGACAACTATAAACGGCCTATTGCTTTTACTTTTTGAGAAAGTCCCGAAACAGGGTGAACATGTGAGGATAAAAGGCGTGGGCTTTAAGGTGCTTGAGATAAAGAATAATATGGTTGTGAAAGTGAGGGTTACGGTATCGCCTATATAATTCTTATAATAATCGCTATACTTTTTGAAGGGTTTTTCTCGGGCTCTGAGATAGCTATTGTCTCTTTAAACAGGGTACGGTTAAGGATACTTTCAGAGGCAAAGGATAAAAAGGCCCTGCTTATACAGAGAATGCTGAAAAATCCCAACAGGCTTTTAGCAACAACCCTTGTAGGAACAAATATCGCGGTTGTTATATCTTCGTCATGCTGTACAAGGCTGTTATATGACAGATATGGCTCTGATGCCGGGTGGATGACAACTCTGCTGCTTTCACCTATAATACTTATTTTTGCGGAATTTATACCAAAAGCTGTATTTACCCACAATGCCAATAAGATAACATTCTATCTGGGTGCTGTGTTAAAATTCTTCTGGAAGATACTTTATCCGATTGTATGGCTTGTCAATATTTTCGTAAACGCTACCCTCGCTATTATTACCGGCAAAAAACCGATAAAAAAGAAGAGCCTGTTTGTAACCAGGGATGAGATAAGGTATCTGATAAAAGAGAGCGAGGCAGAAGGCCATATAGATAAATATGAACGCTCTATTATCCATAAGATATTTGATATTGGAAAGAAGAAGATATATTCCGTTATGAACGGGCTTGATGAGCTTGCCTATCTTTCCGAATCAGATACAATAGATGATCTCCTTGAGAAGGCCAGAAACACAAATTATTCAAGGTTCCCGGTTCGGACATTACAAGGTGATTTTATCGGCATTATCAATATTTTAGATGTTGTTTATGAGCAGGATAAAACCCTGCTGTTAAAAGAGTTTTTACGCCCTATAGAATATGTTGACGCGGATATGTATGTCGATAACGCGTTATTCCGTATTCAGTCCAAAAAACAGACCCTCGCCATAGCCATAGACTCAAATGACAAGCCAATAGGCTTCTTCACCATGGAAGACCTATTAGAAGAGCTCATCGGTGAAATTGATTAAAATAAGAGAAAAGGTGAATTACTCATGAGAACAAAAATAAGAAAAAATAGCCACAGTAAGGTAACCAAGGATTGGTTTAACAGCTGGTCAAATGAATACGATAATACTCTGGGGAGAATCAGTTTTCATGCCGAGTTATTGACAATGGTGGCAAAACAATCTTCTGTTAAAAACAATGATAAAGTCTTGGATATCGGGTCTGGAACAGGCCTTCTTAGCCTGAAGCTATTGCAGAAAGCTGATTGCAAAATAACAGGAATTGATAACTCCAAAGAAATGATGGCTATTTTTCGGCATAAAATAAGGAGGCTGAAACTGACCTCAGAAATTACATGCAAACTGATGGACGCGGATGCCCTTAATTTTAAAAAGGAAACTTTCGATAAAGTCGTTTCTTCAGTTACCTTACATCACCTTAAAGATAAGAAAAAGCTCATAAGGCAGGTATATAAGATCCTTAAGCCTGGGGGAGTTTTTATAATCGGTGAGATTGATATGGATACCACAGGAAAACATAACGATGTAAACAGGCTTAAGCGAATACTAAAAGTTTTAGAGCAGCAATGGATATCTGCCATGAAAAACGCAGGCATAGACGCGTTCATAAGGTTGTATGATAACGGTAAAAAACATATATTTAATCAGGGTGAATACTGTATAAGCCTTAAGCAATGGGCTGATCTTTGCAGAAAAACAGGGTTTGACAATGTTACTACCAGAAGATTACTGCGTTATAAAGGTTCTGGAGTAGTTGTAGCCAAGAAAAAGTGATGTAAGTAAGGGGACACAATACTTAATTGTTTTCCCCTTTAATTGTGGCTTGACAAAATTCTATTTTTATATTGACTTTTTTGTATTTGGAGTATATACTCACATGCAATAGAAAAAACAAAATAACCCCCTGGCAGAAATTGTTTCCTTTAATCAAAAGGAGTGCAATGAAGCCAATTATAGCTGCAGTAGTTTTTTTCTGTATTTTTTTAAATCAATCCATATCTTATTCTGCTGATAGTATCCAGCTATATCCACGTGATTATTGTAGCACGGAAGAGACTTATAATATCTCTCTTGAATCCGGTTATAACCTAATTATTCTGCCTATAATTCCGCAAGATGCAAATATCGAATTGATCTTATCACCTATAATCACAAAAGTAAAAAATGTTTGGGAATTCAATCCTTCTGATGTAGATGCCCCCTGGAAACACTATAGGCCAGGTTCAGAGCATTACTCTGATCTTACTCAAATGACTAGTGGCAAGGCATATTGGATAGAGGTAAGCTCTGATATAATATTACAAGTTACAGGAGACCTTGTATCGGAAGATACATTTATTGATCTCAAACAAAACCTGGATACAATAGGTTGGCCATATCAGAATGCAGAGAATATTGCTACTGCTTTATCAGATTCAACCATTGTTACTGGTTGTAACCAGGTTTTAAAATTTGACAGTATAACGGATGTGGCAAAAGATAAATGCGAAAATTTAACAAAACTAGATAAAGTAAACTTTACCGAACCGGATAAAGTAAGCTTTACTGAAGATAAAAAACTGCCTGTTATTAACCAGGCAGAGCAAAATAATTCAACAGATGAACATGTTACGCTTCCGTATATAGTATCGGAATCAGATGATGCTGATGTATCGGAAGATATTGAAATAGTAGGTGATGATTCATTTTATATGCAAGAAGGAACGTCTTCCGTAGCTTCTATGGCAGGGGATATGTTTAGGGATTCGGCAACGCCTGATAAAGTAGATTTTATTATAGATGAAACATCCAATCTTTCTGGTGATTCGTTAGTTAGCGCTCCTGAAGTAATGCTACAAGGTATTGTTGATAGTCCTGGTTTCTCTGAAACCGAAACATTAACAGAAGGCATTAGCACTTTATTAAAACAAGTAGTTGATAAAACAGAAAACGTATCATCTGAATCAATACTGGTTATTCCAGATACTCAGGCACCTGTCATTACCCTAATGCAGCCAGACACCCCAACAAATGACGATGTTATACTCACTTATACGGTGTCAGATAATTTAACTATCACTGACAATATCGCAATAACAGGTGAGAATTCTCCTTATACAGATGAAGGTAAGTATTCTGTAGTTCTTTCAGCAGAAGATGAGGCTGGGAATTCCACAATATCCAATAGAGTGAATTTCACTATAGATAAGACACCACCTGTTATAATTATAACTTCTCCTCAACCTAACTCAGTCTTTATTGCCCCAGAAGTAACGTTACAAGGAACTATTGATGGAGAACCATTCTCCGAAACCAGAATCCTGACAGAAGGCTCTAACACCTTAACCAAAGAAACAACTGACACAGCCGGCAACACCTCATCAGCATCAATAACAATCACCCTGGATACTCACGCGCCTGTCATCATGATAACCAATCCTTCTGACAATGCTCTAGTAAACACCCCTGAAGTAACGTTACAAGGAACTATTGAGGGAGAACCATTCTCCGAAACCAGAATCCTGACAGAAGGCCTCAACACCTTAACAAAAGAAACAACAGACGCCGCAGGAAACACCTCAACCGAATCAATAACAGTCACCTTGGATACTCACGCGCCTGTCATCATGATAACCAATCCTTCTGACAATGCTCTAGTAAACACTCCTGAAGTAACTTTGCAAGGAACCATTGATGGAGAACCATTCTCCGAAACCAGAACCCTGACAGAAGGCAGCAACACCTTAATAAAAGAGGCATCTGACATAGTAGGTAACACCTCAACTGAATCAATAACAGTCACCCTGGATACTCACGCACCTGTCATTACCCTGAAAAAACCAAATACCCCAACAAATGACAATGTTATACTCGTTTATACAGTGTCAGATAATTTAACTATTGCTGGCAATATTGCAATAACAGGTGACAATTCTCCTTATATAAATGAAGGTGCATATTCTGTAGTCCTTACAGCAGTAGATGAGTCTGAAAATTTCGCGATATCCAATAGAGTGAATTTCACTATAGATAAAACACCCCCTGTTATAAATATAACTTCTCCAACAGATGAAGCATTGATAAACACAGCCACTATAATTTTGCAGGGCACTGTAGATAATGTTCCGTTTACTGAATCACGCAATTTGTCAGAGGGTGATAATACGGTTATAAAGATAGCCCAGGATCAAGCGGGTAACACTGCTTCAGCATTTATAAATGTTACTTTAGACACAGTACCTCCTGAGATTATTATAACTTCTCCTCAATCTAATTCAGTATTTATTAACCCTGATATAACAATAGAAGGTATTATAGATGGAGTCTTTTTTAGTAACTTAGTAACTCTTGAGAACATAGGAAAGAACGTCATTACAAAAGAGGCTACAGACGCAGCTGGTAATTCAGCTTCTGCATCAGTAATAGCCATATATTCCCCAGGTGAACTTATTGGCCCGGAAGGAGGGGAAGTCTTATCATATGATGGTAAGGCAAAGCTAATTGTTCCAGAGGGAGCGGTATTAGAGCCAACGTATATATCAATAACAAGCATAGATTCCGATTTCTTTGATGAGAAATTTCCTCAAAATTACAAATCCTCTATTGGAGTGCAGTGCGAACCTATGGGATTAATATTGCAGAAAGAAGCACAACTAATACTTAAATTGGATGAAGAAGAGGTGCCTGGTACGGAATTAAGCTTAGGCTTATATAGTTATGGTTTCGACATAGTAGAATTATTGGGTCAATCAAGTCCCGTAGAAAAAGATGGAATTACAGTTACATTTAATTTGTGGCATTTTTCCGAGTATTTTGGCTTAAAGAGCATGATCTCCCAGGGGGCACCGATTGGCTCAGGTGTGCAGGTTCCACTGCCGAATCTGTTGACAGGCTCTTATGGCTATGAAGTACCTATAATAGTTCCTCCTGGAAGAGCAAAGATGCAGCCTGCTGTATCAATAAAATATAACAGCTCAAGCTCAAATTCCTGGGTAGGTTATGGCTGGAATCTTAATCCCGGATATATTACTTGTAGTACAAAAAGTGGCATACCTTCCTATGATGATAATCAGGATACATTTATATTAGTCAATGGAAACTCAAGTAGCGAACTTGTGTATCTAATAGATAACCTTTACCAGTCAAGGGTAGAGTCAGAGTTTAGTAAGTTTTATAAAGAGGCGGATGATTCCTGGAGGGTTATGCAAAAAGACGGGACAGTTTTATTCTTTGGTACCGGCCTGGATTCAAAAGAGAGCTCAATAAAAGGGGTTTTCGCCTGGAAGCTTACGCAGGTAATGGATAATAATGGAAATACTATAAATTTCTCTTATATAAAGGATGAGGGTAAGTCGTATCTATCTGGTATCTCTTATAATAATGGTACGCATATGATCGATTTTTATTTAGAAGATAGGAATGATATTGTATCCAGTTACATAAGTGGTTCAAAAATATTGATGAGAAAACGCTTAAGGAGAGTTGAGGTATCTATTGGCTATGATTTAGCCTGGCGCTATGAACTGGACTACGGCTATGCGTCTGAGACAAACCGCTCTCTTCTTAAGTCTGTTCAAAGATTTACCTCAGATGGAAAGGCGTTTCCGGTGCAGGAGTTTAATTACCAGAATCACGATGAAGGTTTAGAATGAAGAGTATGCTAAAGAATAACTTAAAGATAATACGCAGAGCGTGCAGCCTCTCTCTGGTATTCCTACATATTCTTACCCTAGGCCCAATAAGGGATGCCCTTGCATATAATGCTGAAAGCGCGAATTATAGATTGACATCAGTTATTGCGGATGGTTCCTGTAATAGAGATTCTGCTTCATATTCATTAGCTTTAGAAGTTATAGCCGAGCCATCTATTGGTAAAATTCAGAGCGCGAGCTATCAGATAAGAAACGGTTTTGCCTTTTGCGTTGAGAACAATCCACCGGAATTTACCGATACGATTGCTAACCAGAGCTGGCCTAAGAACGAGCCCTTAATGGCCGTGTTTGACCTGGATGACTATTTTCAATCTGAACAGAAGCTGACCTATGAGATATTTGGTAATGTATCAGTAGTAGTGGATATTGATCCTGCAACGCATATAGTCAGTTTTTCTCAACCTTATGCTTATTATGGTACAGAGATGATATATTTTATCGCAACAGATATTGAAGGGGATGAAGTAAGCAGCAATAACATCGCGCTCCAGATTCTCGATGTCAATAACCCGCCAGTACTGGAGCCTATAGAGGATATTACAGGATCTGAAGGCGATATAATTACTATAACACCATATGCCCTCGATTCTGATGATGATATCATCACGTATTCATTCAGTTCGCCATTTGACGCGAATGGCCGGTGGCAGACAGATTTTCATGATGGTGACGGAGGAAGTTGTACATATACTGTAACTGTTACTGCTACAGATAAAGATGGTTCAATATCAAGAGATGCAAATGTAACTGTTTATAATGTCAACAGGCTGCCTGTTATTAACCCGATAGTAGGTATTTTTGGAGATGAGAACGAGTTAGTCAGGATAGAGCCGCGGGTTACGGATGAAGACGGAGAGCCGCTTGAAATATGGTATTCCGCGCCGTTTGGCAGCAGCGGAATATGGCTGCCGGGTTATGAAGATGCCGGAACATACACAATTACTGTCAACGCGTCAGATGGCATAGATACTGTAACAGAGTATGTAAATGTTTGTATATCAAATGTCAATAGGCCGCCCCTGGCAAGCCTTATCCTATCATCCTATACGCTTAATCCTGACGAAGAATTTCAGCTAACACTTGATGTATCAGACCCTGACAATGACAATATGAGTTTTGTTATTAAAAAAGACGGCATTGAGATAGCTTCAGATATTATTATGAGCGTATATACAATGCCAGTATCTTTTAGCAGTATAGGAGACCATATCATCGAGGCAATAGTAACTGACAGCGGCATACCGCAGGGTTTATCAATTACAGATACAAAAGCCTTAAATGTTATTGATCCTAATGCGGACAGAGACGCTATTACTCCTTTGATGGGTGATTTCAATGGTGACTGCTTAACTGATGTTGGATTTCATGATATAAATTCAGGTACATGGGATATAGCTCTATCAAGCAATGGTACATTTATAAGCACCTCACGCTGGTTAAGTGGTTTTGGAACCTCACGTGACTGGATATCGATAAGCGGCGATTTTGACGGCGATGCTATTACAGATATTGGTATATATAATAATACTAATTCAGCGGATGGAGGTAAGTGTAAGATAGCCCTTTCTACAGGTTTGGGTTTTAATATTTCCGG
Organism: Candidatus Omnitrophota bacterium; assembly: GCA_030593065.1. GTDB lineage: Bacteria > Omnitrophota > Gorgyraeia > JABMRG01 > JABMRG01 > JAUVHV01. Next base: position 17,582 of record JAUVHV010000005.1, read on the forward strand.
AGAGTGGGTTCAATTTGCAGAGTCGTCTTATGACTGGCAGCCTTTTACCGGCGATTTTAATATTGATAAATATACAGACCTTGGAGTTTATAATAAAAAGACAGGTGAGGCAAGGATAGCGTTTTCAGATGGCCAGGCTTTTGGGGATTTCCAGAACTGGATAACAGGTTTTGGCGGTGGTGGATACACATTATTCACCGGCGATTTTAATGGTGACGGATTACCCGATATCTGTACATTTAATAAATCCACTGGCCAGTGGCAGGTTGCTTTCAATAATACAGAAGGTTTTGTCGATTCTTCACTCTGGATAGAAGCCTTTGCAAAAGACAGGGACCCGCTTACAGCAGATTTTAATAATGACGGGCTTACTGATATAGGATACTGGGATAAAGAGACAGGCGCGTGGCATTATGCCATATCAAGCGGTGATAAATTTATTGATAAAGGTATATGGTATACAGAATTTGGAAGCAATGTGGATGATTACGCGTATACAGGAGATTTTGATGGGGACGGTATTACCAACCCTGCCTTATTTGATAAGGATGAGGATGGAATAGAGAAATGGACAACCAATACAACAGCAGGTGATTTTTCCTCTGACCCGGTCAAGCCTGATCTTCTGGTTGGTATATATAATGGCACAGGAGGGGCTACGCATATTGCATACAGGGAAGTTGCGGGAGGAACGCATATACGGTTGCCATTTCCTGTATATGTTGCTACGGAAGTAAGGCTTATTGACATGCTTCCCGCGGATAGCCAGCAGGAGATATATCTTCAGAGATTTTCATATAAAAATGGTTATTTCGACACTGTTGAGAGAGAGTTCCGCGGTTTTGGCAAGGTTACTGTTACTGACGATGTTACTGGAAATTATACTGAAAGTTACTTCTACCAGGGCCTGTCTGACCAGGATGCCGCGTTAAAAGGTAAGATTGAGAAAGTTTTCGCGTATGATGGTAATGGCCAGAAGATTTCAGAGGTAATAAATACCTGGAAGGTAAGGAAGTCAGGGCCTTCTGATAATGTCTTGGGCTTTCCATATCTTGAGAAGGTTAATACCAGAGTATGGGAGAGAGGTATATCCCTTGAAACTGAAAATGAATTTATATATGATAATCTTGGAAATGTTATAAAGGTTATAAACAAAGGCAATGTTGATGTTGCCAATGATACAAAGATAGCCCAGACGCTCTTTGCGCCTGCATATGGAGCAGGCCATAACAGGCCGCTTGAGACTACCCTTAGAGACAACAGTGAAACTATTATTACAAAAAAGAGCTTTGAATATGACCATAACGGTAACCTGATTAAAGAGGTTGCTTTGCTTAATACCGATCCTGACAACAGCCCCAGTGTATCTTATTCATACGATACTTGCGGTAACCTTATAAGCACTCAAAATCCCAATGGCAAAAGTGTCTATACATCGTATGAAAGTATTTATCATATATTTCCAGAGACTGTCACAAATGAGTTAGGCCATACAATACGATACAAGTATAATGCCATATTTGGGGTAGTTTGCGAGGTTACAGATACTAATGGTTATAAGACTACCTCTGTTTATGATACATATGGCAGGATTACCGAGTTGAAAAATCCTGATAATGAGGTTGTGGCAAGCTATTCTTATCCGGATTTCAATACAAAGATGACCTCACAGCTTAATCTGACTACCACAGAGTATGCGGATGGGCTCGGAAGGGCTTACAAAACAGTAACCTCAGGTGAGGATGGCGGCTTAAGGCGCGATATAATTAAAGAGGTATTTTATAATGAACGCGGCCTAACCGATTATGAAGTACTTCCTTATTATTCCGGCGAATCGCCTAAATCATTCATCAGATATGAGTATGATTTAAGGGGTAGAGTAATAAGTACAGCAGCAGATTATGAAGGCAGCCTGATGGATGCTGTCTCATATACAAATTATATATCCGCACTTGAGATTGAGACTATTAACGCGAATGGCCAGAAGAGGCTCACCAGAAAAGATGTATACGGCAATATAGCGGAGATTACTGAATATAACGGTTCAATAGGTATATATCGTACATATTATAAGTATGATATTCAGGGTAATCTGAAAGAGGTAACAGATGCGCAGAACAATCATACCTATATAAATTATGATTCATTAGGTAGAAAGACCGATATAACAGACCCGGATATGGGGTATTGGCAGTATCAGTATGATAAGATGGGTAATCTTATCTCCCAGACCGATGCAAATGGCCAGATAATTACCTTTGAGTATGATGGATTGAGCAGATTGCTTTGTAAGTATTCCAGCGAGACTACCCTTGCTTCATACGAATATGATAGCTCATTATCTTCAAATGGCACGGGCCGTTTAACAAAAGTTACTGACAAAAACGGAAACATCACTACATACAACTATGACAAAGAGGGAAGAATAATAAACGCAACAGCCATAATTGATGGCGTCTCTTATGCCACATCTACCGCGTATGATATCTTAGGAAGAGTTAAATCCGTTACATATCCTGACAGCGAAACTGTAAATTATACCTATGATACAAACTCCGGCCAGCTTGAGAACATAACAGGGGCCTCTGAATATATTCAGGATGTTACTTATAATCAGATGGGCCAGATAAAACGTTTATCATACGGTAACCAGATCTACACAGATTATTCTTATCACAATGATTTTAAACTGCAGAATATAAAGACCCTGCCAACGGGAAGCATCGCACCTATCCAGGATTTAAATTATACGTTCGATAAAGCCGGAAATATCATAACATTAACAGATAATATCAGGAACAACGTCAGGGGATTTTCCTATGATGATTTAAATCGCTTAACTCAAGCAGATAATGTTCCTGATTCATCTGGTAGATACAAAGATATAACATATCAATATGATGCCATAGGCAATATGACCTATAAATCCGGTTTAGGCATGTTAAGTTATGGTGCCGGTGCGGGCCCTCATGCAGTGACAAGTGCCGGCGGATATAGCTATACATATGACGCAAATGGCAATCAGACATATGGCCGCGGTAGAGATATGAAGTATGACACAGAAAACCGCCTAATATCAATTAAGGGGACACGATACTTAATTAATTTTGAATATGACGCTGACGGAAGCAGGGTAAGAAAGATTTCAGGAGATGATACTGTAGTATATGTAAGTGCGTCTTATGAGGTACGTAAAACAGATGGTGTTGAAAAGATAATAAAGCATCTTTTCACCGGCTCAGACCGTTCCATTATTATTGAAACAGTTAATGATCAAAGATATGTCTATTATCATCATAATGACCATTTAGGTTCAACCAACCTTATAACAGATGAGAATGGTTATTTGGTTCAGGAGTGTGAATATACACCCTTTGGACAGGTTGCTTCAAACACAGGAGAGTATAATTTACCTTACAAGTTCACGGGAAAAGAGCTTGACGACGCTACCGAGCTGTACTATTATGGAGCAAGATACTATGACCCTGTTCTTTGCCATTTCACGCAGGCTGATACGCTGGTTGTGCATCCTCTGGATCCCCAGGATTACAACAGATATGCCTATTGCAGGAATAACCCGCTAATATATACTGATCCTACAGGCCATGGGTGGTGGAGTGATTTTTGGGATGCGGTCAATGAAACTTTGGATAGTTTTGGTGACTGGTGCGAAGACCATAATATTGATATCGGTTGGGTTGGTTATAGCTCAAGTACGTCTTGTGGCCCAGAATCTTCTTCACCATCTTCACAGACGTCACCCTATCAGGATATGGGAATGTCATATTCGCAGAATTATGGGCATGAATATGATCCATTCTTTGATCCAGTAGTCTATCCAGTATCCGAACCAGCGCAAACACAAGTTCCAATACCAAAGCAAGCCCTTCCTGTAACCCAAGAATTGGGCAATATACAAGTTCTTTCGCAGGTAGATCCTGTTGTCTCTGTAATACAGACTGGAAATTTTGGGATATTAAATGCTCTTCCAACAGTAGAAAAAATCCCTGTCTATAGCCAAGTATTCGGGGTGTTAGGTTTTTCTGCAAGAGCTGAAGCTACTAAAACATCATTGAAAGGGAAAATAAGCAGTTTCTTGGGTAAGGCCTCTTCAGCATATTCACAAGCTGATATACCCCAGGCAGGACTTGCTTTAAAAGTTACAGGCTTGGCTTTTTCTGACGCTGGTCCTTTTGAGATGACAGCAAGATTTGCTGGAGGATGGGCAGGCGGCACAATTGGTAGTGCAGTTTTTGGAAGTTTAGGATTATTAGTTGGTCCAAAGGTTGCAGTACCTGCTGCTTTTTGGGGTGGAGTTTTTGGAGCAACCTATTTATCAGAAAGAATTGGCAGATACGGCAGAAAGATTGATTTATTTATCGCAAGTCATATAGATAGGTAAAAATAGAAATGAAATTTACAAAATATCTTTATTCTTCGTCTATTATAATATTTGTGATTTTAGCGATATCGTCGATAATCACATATTTGCTAACAATTATAACATTATCTGAGTGTATTTTTTATCTCATTTTTTCTATATCTGGAGGTGTCGCATTATTTATTTTGAAAGATGAGGATCCTATAGGCCATATGCTGAAAGGCGAGAAATTTAAGATAGGGCAAAATAAAATATTGCCAGTAGCTATAATGGCTTTGATTATAGGAACTGCTGTTTTATTCGATGGCCTTCTAATAAGTAAGGGTGAAACGCATAGTAAAGTTATAGCGATAATTTTCGGTGCCAGTTGCGTAGCAATGGGTTTCTTTGGTATAATACATCGGCTCAAAAATCGTGACAATGGGGTCAGGTCCCCAGGGGACAAGACAACAATGGGGTCAGGTCCCAAAGGGACAGGTCTTAAATAGTCAAAGGGATGCATTTCATGGCGAGAAAATTAAGAATTATAGCAGATAATACATATCACCATATAATACAACGAGGCAATAATAGGCAGAAGGTCTTTAAAGATAACTCAGATTATAAGTATTTTAAATTATAATTACTACGCAACAGAAGAAGATGATGCTATAGTAACAGAAAACATAATATATAAAGAGTTAGGCGATAATACTGCTGAAAGACAGCGAAATTATATAGATTATATCAATCAAGATAGGCTTTATGAGAATTTAATAGATAAAGCATTGGAGACGTGTCCGCGGACCTGACCCCAATGCCCCGTAAAAAATTCTTGACAAACTGACAATTTGAAGGTATTATTGTTCTATATTAAGAACATTTGTTCTATATAAAAAACATAAGGAAATGGTATGAAAATAACAAACAAGCTTGATGAGATATTGAATCAGTCTGCTAAGGTAAAGATATTAAGATTCCTTTTTAATGAAAAGGACGAACATACAGGAAGAGCGATAGCAAGGGCTATTAACATGAGCCCATCCTATACTCATATGAGCCTGCAAGAATTGAAAAGAACAGGCATAGTCGCTATTAGGCGAAAAGGTAATTCAGTTTTATACAAGCTCAAAGGTGATAACTATTTTGTTAAAAATCTCGTGCTCCCGTTATTTGAAAAAGAAAAATCAGTTTACTTTGACATGATAACCATAGTTAAGAAGTATCTTCTTGTGGATAAAAAATCTATTATTTCAATTGCTATATTCGGCAGTGTTGCCAAAGCGCAAGAGTCAGAAAGAAGTGATATTGACGTGCTGATAATTACAGCCAACGCTGACAGCAAAAAGAAGGTAACAAAACTGACCGAAGAGCTTGATCTTAAGCTCGCTAAAAATTTTAACGTCGCCTTTTCACCTTATATCTTAACCAAAAATGAGATTATCCAAAAATATATGAAAAATAAACAAATAATAAAATCTATACTTAATAACAATACGTTAATATACGGAGAAGCCCTAGAAAGGATCTTAGCATGAGTCCAAAGTCATATAAAACTAAGAAAATAGAAAGATCTGATTTTATAATTTATCTTAGTAAAGCAAAGGAATTCTATAGAACAATGTATAGGGCTGAAAAAGCCGAAGATTGGAACGCCGCAGGTTTAAATGGCGTACATTGTGTCATTTCACTTATAGATGCTTTATTATGCAAATATGCAGGAATTCGTTCTTCAGAGGAAGAACATATGAAGGTGATAGATTTATTGAACTCCTCGTTATCGGATAAGTATAACTTTAAAGATATCTCCCAAAAAAGCCAGACAGCTAAGAGGGTTATCGTTAAGAAGAACTTGATAGAATATGAGAATAGAAGTTTTCTTCAATCAGAAGCATTAGGTATGATTAAACATGTACAGCGATTTTATGAATGGGCTATAGGAAACCTATAGCGAAATTACAAAACACAGACGTTTTGTACAAAACACAGACGTTTTGATTCTTAATCGGGACACTGTCCCCAATCCCAGTACGACAGTGTCTCAAAAGGAGATCCCGAACAAGAGCCAATAAAGCAAGCTTCAATTAGATTTTACGTAATTGAAGAAAAAGCTTGATTTCTTCAATTATAGTAAAGACCCAAGGAGGCATTGAAAATGAAGATGTTAAAACAAGCAGTATTCATAATATCTATTTTTGCAATTACCATTCTATTATTACCAAGTTTATCCTTTGCTGGAATCCCAAAAACAATAAACTATCAAGGCAAGCTTACAGGCCCAAGCGGCAGCCCTGTTTCTGATGGAACATATTCAGTAACCTTTAGAATATATGACCAGGGAGCAGGAGGCAGCCCATTATGGTATGAAACTCAATATATTACAACCCAAAAAGGCATATTCAGCACTCAAATCGGCGCAACCAAAGATTTAGATCTTGCCTTTGACAAGCCTTACTATCTTGGCATACAGGTCAGCGCTGACTCTGAGATGACACCCCGCCAGTCCTTAAGTAGCTCTGCATATGCATTTGAAGCTGCTCACGCTGCTGTTGCAACTACTCTAACAGATGAAACACAATTAATCCCTTCCGGTGTTATTCTCATGTGGTCAGGCAGTATCAGTACTATTCCCGATGGTTGGGTTTTGTGCAACGGTATTAATGGCACCCCAGATTTAAGTGATAGATTTATATTGGGTGTTACCTTCAAAAGTGTGGCTCGTATTGGAAACCATGGCCCTGATGGTTCATCAAGCGGGATTGATTTTACTATAAGAGGTTCTGGAAATGATATTTATACACGAACAGATACAAGAGTTGTGTCTAGTATAGCGCGGGAAGGGGGTAATTTGGCCATGAATAGTCATAATCATAATTATTTCCCGCCTTATTATGCGCTTTGCTATATAATGAAAGAATAAGAGAAATAATGAAGTAAATAGCAACAGTGGCAGTAGCGTTTTTAAGTGCTGTGCTACCCTTTTTTTATGATGAAGTATTTTTTTCTCTTTATAATAACTTTATATAGTATTATAATAACATAATATATAGGAGCAGACAATCTATGTTAAAAAATTTAAAGCTTAGCATATTCCTTGTTAGGAAAGATATGCTGAACAATCTGGGTTCGCTTCTTTTTGTTTCAGCGGCCTTAGGGTTCCTCTTTGCAAATGTGTTATTTTCAAGGTTTATGCTTTATGGTTTTGAGCAGCGCATCGGAAACCTTATACCAAAGGTAAGTGGCAATCTTTATGTGACACCCTTGAGAGGCCAATCTTATATATATGATACTGCCGAGGTTTTACATGAGATGAGGCAGGCCTCTTTAGCAGAGAGTGCCAGCCCTGTGCTTGAGATGCCGTGCGTCCTGGAATATAAAGATTGCAGGATAGTGACTATGGTCTGGGGCCTCGAGTATGATGAGAATGTCATGGATCTTAGGGGCCATATTACTGAGGGTAGCTATTTTTCGGATCCGGATGCGGAAGAGATAATACTTGGTAATATATTAAAAAGGCGTTTTGAATTAAAGATACCCAAAACAGAGGATATCAAATTGGGGGATAGGGTCAAGGCTATATTTATAAAAGAGCACAATCTTGATAAATTTAATAGAGAAGTCTATAGAGATAAACACTGTAAAATGGTAGGTGTCGCGGATTTCAGGGATTATATTGCTAATAATAGTATCTTTATGCCTCTTAAAGCCCTGCGTAGTGCGGTTCTGCTAAGCGGCAGGTCATCAAGTATTTTTATACGCTTAAAAGATAATGTAATGCTTGAAGAAGAAGACGCATTTGCCTATAAGCCGTATGATATGGATGTAGAGGTAAAGCACTGGAAAGACAGGGATGACTACGGAACAGACGACCTTGTATATGGTTTTAACCTTATAAGTATAATAACATTCGCGGTCAGCATCATATGCGCGGCTATACTAGTGGCATTTATTATATTTTACAACACTCAAAAGAAGAGGCGCGAAACAGGTATATTAAGAGCTATCGGTATAAAGGGAAGGATATTTCTTCTGTTCTTTATACTTGAAGGCATACTCTTTTCGTTGATAGGGGTCATTACCGGCACCGGGTTGTATTATCTGCTCCAGGCATACCTTGAAGCGCACCCTATAATAATGCCTTTTGGAGATCTTTACCCTATATTCGAGGTAAATAGCTATATATTCACAACTACGCTCTTTATGGCAGTTTCACTTATGGCGAGTGCCTATTATGCTGTTAAGAGCGGCAGAGAGAATATAGTAAAGATAATAAGAGGTGATTGATGGATATGCACAAGCCCATTATAAATATAAAGAACCTGGCCAAAGAATATTATTTTAGCAGTACTGTAATCAGGGCGCTTAACAAAGTTAGCATTAAAATAAATAGAGGAGAGTTTTCTATACTTTGCGGCCCTTCAGGAAGCGGTAAGACAACACTCTTAAATCTTTTAGGCCTTATAGATCTTCCAACTCAAGGTTCTATTCTTCTTGATGGCAAAAATACAGAAAAGCTTAATAGAGTCCAGCGTGCGGATTTCAGGCTCAATAATATAGGTTTTATATTTCAGAAATATTATCTCCTGGATGAGTTAAATGCCGTGGAGAATGTATTCCTGCCGGCTCTGGCAAAAGAGGGGCATTCAGCACGGCTTGTAAAAAAGGCAGAGAATATTTTAGAGCTTGTAGGGCTCAAGGATAGGGTAAAGCATAAGCCCAAGTATCTTTCAGAAGGAGAGAAGCAGAGGGTCGCTGTCGCAAGAAGCCTCATAAATGAGCCGGCAATACTTTTATGTGATGAACCTACGGCAAGCCTTGACGCTGATAATAGTAAGGTTATATTGGATCTATTGGCAAAGATAAATAAGGAGAGCTTTGCAACGGTGTTTCTTGTAACTCACGATGAACGTCAGCTCAAGTATGGTGATAAGGTAATACAGATTATTGATGGGGAGATAGTCAGTAACTAAAACAAGAATATAAAAAAGGTACTTAGTGTGAAAAAGAAATGCATTTTTTTATCAGGTGCAACCGGATATTTAGGCTCTAATCTAATACCTGAGTTTACAAAAAATGGTTACGATTTAAAGCTACTCGTTAGAGCTAAAAAAAGTAGCCCAAAGTCAAGAGTAATAAAAGTATTATCAAATATTTATAGTGATTCGCTATCGGCTTCTAATGCCTTGAATAATATCGAAGTAATAGAAGGTGATGTTACCAAAAGGAATTTTGGTTTGCCTGAAAACAACCTGCGTTTTTTTTCTCAAAAGATCAGTGATATTTTTCATTGTGCGGCTACAATGAGTTTTGATGAGGATAAAGAGGATGCGGGAAGAAGTAATATAGAAGGCGTAAAGAATATGCTTTCTTTTGCAGGTAAAATTCCTAATGTCCATTTCCATTATATCAGCACAGCTTATATTTGCGGACATCGGAGTGATATAGTGAAGGAAGAGGAAACTTATGTGGGGCAACAGTTTAATAATAGTTACGAAAGTTCTAAATGTGAAGCAGAAATTTTGGTTAAAAATTGGGCTGATAGATGTAATGCTAAAATTACTATATATAGGCCCAGTATAATCATAGGTGATTCAAAAACAGGAAAAACTCAAAGCAATTTTGGATTATATGGAATGTTAAGAATCGCAGATCTTGCTATGCGTAGATTCAAATCAATGCATAGAAAAGGTAATTCAGTAATAAAAAGAAGTGGGGCGCAATATAACGATGGTGATTTTCATATTCCCCTTAGAGTTATAGGGCAGCGTGATAAAACATTAAATGTAGTTACTATCGATTATGTGTTAGAGGTTATTATTAAGATATTTAAAAATAGATATAATGTAGGGAAAACTTTCCATATAACTAATTCACGCCCACCAATGATAGGCTTGCTAAAAGACTGCCTCTTTGAAATATTGAAGGTATCAGGCGTAAAATTTGTATTATCAGAAACTTTTGACAAAGATCCTATGAAGCCATGGGATAGATTGTTTAACAAAAACATACGTGTGTATACTCCCTATCTATTACAGCAAGAAGCCTTCTTTGATGATAAAAATACACAGAAAATTTTAAAAAATTCACATATTAAGCATGTTGAAACGGGTAAACAATTAATAATGAAGCTTTTAGCTTATAGCCAAGGGCTGAGTACTGGGAAAAATAATAAATGAGTATATATTCAATTCCGCCATTGATTATTTCCGTATTAACTTTATTAGTTGGATTATTTGTTTTATTTAGGGGTAAAAGATCTGTTTTTACCTTAGTTGCAGCCAGTGTTTTTATATGGCTTTTCGGCTATGCGCTGATGTATTCTACCAAAGATTATGAATTAGCATTAATCTTTGCCAAAGGGCTGTATATGGGCGTTGTATTTATACCAGCATTTTCATATCATTTTGTTATTGTTTTTCTTAATTTGAAGAACAAGAAGCTCTTTATAAGTTTTTATTATTTTTTTACGCTTATATTTGTTTACATGATTTGGAAAACAGATTTTATTAGTGGGTTATACAAGTATTATTGGGGATATCAAACAAAAGTAGGTTTTAGCCATAGTATATTCCTTGCTTTCTTTCTGGCAGTGTTTTTAAGGATTATTTTTCTTCTCTATTCTGCTTATCGCAAAACAGAGAAGGATAGTCCGGCCATAGAACACATTCGGATTAAATATGTAATGATGTCTTATGCGGTATCTATCCTGGCAATATTTGATTTTTTGCCAAATTACGGAATACAGTTTTATCCTTTAGGTTTTATTTTCGTAGGTTTTTATGTGGTGCTGACTACCTATGCTATTTTACGTCATCGCCTCATGGACACGAAAATTATTATTCGCGAAACCGCGCTATTTGCTGGTATATTTGGATTCTCCGTTGGTATATTCATGCTTGCAATAGTTGCGGGTGAGCAGTTTCTTCGGCCTTATATAGGGCAAATCCAGTGGCTTGTTCCGGCTATTGCGTTGTTTCTTGTTACCTTTGCAATTCGTCCTATTGAAAAGCTAGTATTTAATGTAATAGGCAAGCGCCTTTTCCGTAAAAAATTCGAATACCAAAAGATACTCAGGGACGCGTCTGTAGGTATCTCTACTATACGGGATCCGAAAAAACTTCTTGGTTTGATAGTGCATATAATATCAATGAAGATAAGATTGAGGAATGTCTCTGTTCTTATATATGATGATAAGCAGGCGCTTTATAAAATAAAGGCCTCGCGCAACAGGGGTAAGCTTGACAATGTAAAGATGGCTCTTAGCAAAAGGAATCCTCTTGTTGAATGGCTCAATGAAAAGAAGAAACCCCTTACTTTAGATGAGATACAAAGATGGGCCAGGGACAATTTAAGCTATTCAGCAAAAGGTGTACTTACATCAGACCTGGTGCAGATTGAGCATAGGATGAAAGATTTAGGCGCTGCTGTCTGCGTACCAAGTTTTTACAGGGATGAACTTTTAGGGATACTGGTTCTTGGAGAGAAGAGATCGGGGGATTTTTTCTTACAGGATGATCTTGATCTCTTTGCGGCATTTGCGGATCAATCTGCCATTGCGTTTAAAAACTCCCAGCTTTACTTTGAGATAGATAGGAAAGCAAATGAGCTCGAGGCACTCTATAAGCGAGAGCACAAGCTTTTTATGCATGCATCAATGGCGTTTGCGGCTGCTATAGACGCGAGAGATCCATATACGCATGGCCATTCTGAGAGGGTTACAGATTTTAGCCTGGCTATATTGGACTGTATGGGCGTTGTGCCGGAGATCGATAAAAATCCCCTTTTTAAGCAGGGGCTCCAGATTACGGCAGTTTTACATGATGTAGGAAAGATAGGTGTTCCTGATGATATATTGCATAAGCCTTCAAAGCTTAGCGCAAAAGAATGGGAAGCTATGAAGAAACACCCGCTTATAGGCGCGAAGATTGTAACGCATATAAAAGGGTTGCGTGATCTTATAGGTGGTATAAAGTATCATCATGAAAGATACGATGGAAAGGGTTATCCCGAAGGTTTAAAATCCGATGAGATACCTTTTATGGCAAAGATTATCGCGGTTGCCGATACATTTGATGCTATGACATCTGACAGGCCTTATCGTAAGGCCCTGCCGATTGAGGTTGCGAGAAAGGAGATCCAAAGGAATGCGGCAGCGCAGTTTGATTCTTACATTGTAGAGGCATTCCTGAAGGCGTTTGAGAGAGGTAATATTAAGCAGAGAGCTTCACATCAGGATGCCGGGTTATCTTTATATTAAGGATATAAACGAATGTATTATTATAAAATAAATTATATAGCAGGGGCTATTGCAACTCTTCTGGTCGCGCTTCTTATTGGTTCACTGATATTTATACGCGGCAGAAGGGGCAAGATTGTAAAGAGCTATTTTTTGCTTATGCTATCTATCGCGATCTTTGCATTCGGTATGTTACTACTTTGTATATTTAGTAACGAAGATTACGCTGTTTTTTTCGCGAAGTTTTGCCATGTAGGTGTATCATTTGTGCCTCTGTTCTATTTTTGTTTTATTATCAGATTGATGCGTCTGGAGAACAAACAGAAACGCGTTATTAGAGTAGGGTACTTACTCACGGCCTGCTTTGCTCTATTGAGTTTTACGCCTTACTTTGTAAGAGGTGTATCGTATAAATTAGGTTTGAATACTACAGATCCGGGGATTCTATACCCCTTGTTTATTCTATATTTTATTTCATTTCCAGCTTACGCGCATTATCTTGCCTATAAATCTTTTGAGAAGCTGAGCGATATCGGTAAAAAACAGATCAAGTATGTTACAATCGCGGGCACGTTTGGTTTAAGCGCGGGAGGGTTAATATTTTTTACAGTCTATGGGATAAACATACCTGTATTAGGGCCGTTAGCGCTCTATTTTATCGCGGCATCAAATCTTTTTGTGGCAATTGCTACATACACAGCCCGCCTTATGGGTGTTGAGGTCATAAAGAGAAGGACTCTTATATTCTCGCTTATGTACAGCAGTATAGTTGGTGGTTTTGTAGCGCTTATATTCATAATACAGAGATCCTTATCATTACATATTAATCTAAACCGCTGGATATTGCCTGTTACGTCGCTATTTATCATAACAGTTTTTATCAGGCCCTTAGAGCATATACTCGCAAGGGCAACAGACGCGGTACTCTATCAGCGCGGATATGACTATATGTCTACATTAAAGAATGTTGCAAGGGGCATGACCCTTGTTACGGATACAAAGAAACTGCTTAAGGTTATGGTTCGTTTTATATCAAAAGAAGTAAGGATTGCCGGTTGTTCAGTATATATATACAACAAGACAGTGAATAGTTATATCCTGGAAGTAACCCAGGGTTTCAGGAATCATGAGATTGTCAATAATGTTGACGCTGATTCACCGTTTATAAAATGGCTTATTGAAAAAAAAGAACCATTAAATAGTAAAAATGTTTTATCATGGATTCAGAGCGAGAGGATATTTCCACAGAAGTTTCTCCTGAAAAGAACTCTCGAGCAGATAAGGATAACAATGCAAAAGACAGGGGCATCTTTGTGCGTGCCGAGTTTTTTACGGGGTGAGATGATAGGATTTTTAGCTTTAGGTGAAAAACTCTCAGGAGAAAGATATACAACAGATGACCTGTCGCTTCTCTCGACTCTCTCCAGCAACGCCGCGATAGCATTTGAGAATGCGCGTATGTACGAAGAGCTGAAAGCGAGAATAGATAAACTTGATCACCTCTATAAGGAGGAACATACTCTGTTTATAGATGCTGCCTCAGCATTCAGTGTTGCTATTGATTCAAAAGACGGGTATAACAATACGCATGCGTCAAAATTGAGCAATTATGCCGCCGCTACTACTAAAGAGCTCGAGAAGCTTTTATCTTATATCAATTTTACTAAGGATTTTTACGAGACTCTTCACATAGCCTCACTTTTGCATGATGTCGGAAAGATAGGCATTCCTGATAAGATACTTACAAAAAAGAGTAAACTTACAAAAAAAGAGCGTGAAGCGCTTAAACAGCATACGATAATAGGAGAGCGGATTCTAAGCCCCATCAAAGAGATAGAAGGCACATTTGATATTATCCGCCATCATCATGAGAATTTTGATGGCACGGGTTATCCCGATGGTTTAAAAGGCAACGAGATACCTATGGCGTCACGCATAATCACGGTATGCAATGTATATGACGAGATGACCTCAGAGAGGCCGTACAGAAAACCTATAAAAAAAGAGGCTGCTTTAAAAGAGCTCGAGAACGGAAAATCAATCCAGTTCGATCCTGTTATTGTAGACGCGTTTATAATGGCATCAAAAAACTTCAGCAGCAGTATAACTTAAATGGCATATCTTATATTTTCCATAGCCTTTCTTATCAGGCTGATCTATATTATCCAGATTAAATCGACCATATTTTATAATAATTTTATGCTTGATGAGGCATTTTATAATAAGTGGGCCTTGTCTATAGCAGGAGGCGAATGGTTAGGGGAAGGTATCTTTGACGCCTTACCGCTCTATCCGTATATTCTAGGCCTTATCTTTAATTTATTTGGATATAATCTCTTTATTGCGCGCCTGGTAGAGGTCATAATAAGTTCTTTTAGTTGCGTCCTCTTGTATCTTCTCGCGAAAGAGATTTTTAACAAACGCGCCGGTATCGCGGCAGCTCTTATAGGCCTTCTTTACGCGCCTTTTATATTCTACAGCGGTATTTTTGTTCCGACGGTATTTGTGGTATTCCTATACCTTGGGGCTTTATTAATGCTTGTTAAGGCGATTGAAGACTCAAGCAGGCTCAGGTTTTTTCTCTTTGGTATTATCGCGGGTTTAGCTGCTATGACAAGGGCTAGTATGCTTATTTTTATGCCGTTTGCGCTTGTCTGGGTTATGGTAATATCGGCAGATAAGAAGAGGGCTTTTGTAAATGCGCTTTTGGCTCTAACAGGTATATTGCTGGTAATAATGCCCGTTGCCCTAAGAAATTATATTGTCTCAAGAGATGTTGTATTCCTGACATCCCACGCGGGTATGAATTTATATATCGGTAACAATGATAAAGCAGACGGAACGTTTAAAGCGCCGGGCTGGGCACGCTCCAATATCGGTGGTTTGCGGGCTGACGTAAAGACCATAGCGGAGAGAGAGCTTGGCAGGGATCTAAAAAGCTCCGAGGTATCAAGGCATTACATGTCCAAGGCAATAAGCTTTGTAAAGCATAATCCGAATGATTTTCTGAAGCTCCTATGGCGAAAATTATTAATCTTTATAAACAAGCAGGAGATTTATGATGTTGCTTACTATCAGGTCTATCGTGAAAAGATACCTCTTCTGAGGTTCCCGTTTATTACGTTTTTCTTTGTGGGGACGTTGGGATTAGCAGGCCTATTGATAGCTTTAGGAAGCTGTAAAAAAGTAATGCCGTTATACCTATTTGTTTTTACATATACATTATCAATACTTCTATATTTTGTTAATTCAAGATACCGCATTCCTTTCGCGATAACGATGGTTCTGTTTTCAGGTTTTTTCATATCGTGGTTTATTGAGAAGATTAAAGAGAAGAGGTTTGTAAAAGCCGGCCTGGGCTTGATATTATGCGCAGCGATATTACCGATGGTGAATATGCCGATAGGCATAGGAGACGCGACAGCAACCGGTTATACCAATCTTGGCAGTATCTATATAAAGACAGGAGAATATGATAACGCGATTATAACGCTTAAGCAGGCTATAGCGCTTGATCAGTCTGATGCTGCGCCTTACAATGATATAGGTTATGCTTACATAAGAAAAAAGGATTATAAAAAAGCCGAGGCGTATATACTCGACTCATTATCTAATGACCCTGCGTACCCGTTTGCTTACATAAATTTAGGTCTTTTACGTGAAAAAGAAGGTAATCTGAATGCCGCTGAAAAGGAGTATCGCTTAGCTATTCATCTAAATCCTAATATTCCGCAGGCGCATAACAATCTTGCCGGCTTGTATGAGAGGTCTGGAAAGCGTTTACTTGCGATAAAAGAGTACCAAAAAGCGATAGAGCTTGATCCTGAAAACGCAAAGACCCATTACAACTTAGGTGTTATATACGGAAGAGCCGGAAGGCTTGATGAGGCAAAGGCTGAATTTATAGAATCCTTCAGGTTAAACCCCGACTCTGCCGCTACCCGAGAAGCCCTTGACTATTTCAAGTAGGAGAAAGCCTACCTGCCCTGCCATAGATGTATAATAGAGAGCCCTCTAAAGAGTAAAATTTAGAGTTTTTACTTGACAGGCCAAGCGTTTTTTGATAAACTATTTACATTCTTTTTAAAATAATAAAAAAACATTTAAATAATATCTCAGGAGGAACTATGTTCAGCATAATGAATAAATTTATGGGTTTTGTAATTTTGTTAACCTTTGCTGTGCAGAGCACAGATATTGGCTATCTGCCGTTATCTATTAGGAATAATCATGATACCTTAAAGACTATGATGACAGCAGTGCCTGGTAACAAGGTTACGGCAGAATTATCAGCTGAGATGCTTAAAATGCCAGCGCAAATAAAAACAGCATCCGCGGGGTTTGACCTTCCTGATAGATTACCTATCCAGATTGGCGCTCAGGATATCACTCCTTTTAGAGGAGCCAAAACAGGGAGGCTCTCCTTAGATACAGCGATTCGTAATACGTTAGACACTCTTAGCTTTATTATTGTAGGCTATTCTGAGATGAGGGCGCTGGGATTAACTGACACAGAGATAAATGAGACAATCAAAGGGATTTGTGCGTATAATAAAGAGCATAACAAGCGTATAAAGATAGTTCTTTGTGTGGGAGAGACAGAGCAAGAGAAAAAAATGGTGAATCAGAAATTACGATTGATAATCAACTTTATTTAAATTTATACGATGTATCATGGGAAGATTTAAAATTAGGTGGATTAGAGATAGCTTATGAGCCTAGATGGGCTATAGGCGGCAGTGGAAAAGGAGAACCAGCAACCCCAGTGTATGCAGATGGGATGGGAAGGTTTATAATTTCGTGGTTGCGAATGTATAAAAAGGTGCCAACACCTGAATCTATATCAATCTTGTATGGAGGTTCTGCCGCTAAAGAGAACGCGGAAGCATTTATGAAAAAATTCCATATAGACGGATTTCTTGTGGGCGGCAAAAGCACTACACTGGATGAGTTTGTCGGTATTATAAAAGCAGCGGAGAAAGCGGCAGCAACGATGCAGGTTAAACCGGTTGTTCGCGGCAATTTAAAGACATACAAGACCGAGGCAATTCTTAAGCTCATAACCGGAATAAAGGAGAATATAGATCCAGCTAAAGTTGAGGTAGGGCTTGCTCCAGAGGCATCGAATCTGCTACCTTTTACATTGGCACTCAGAAGAGCTCTGTTAGGCGATGATAAGGCTAAGCTCAATGAATCCGATATTATTACTTCATTAATCACAAAATCCTCCTCAGCAGGCATCAGCGTAGAACTAAGCAGAGTTCCTGCTCTCTTAAAGAATACGAACATTGACCTGCAAGAGGGTATAATTTTAACCTTGGAAGACACTTTAAAAAGCAATGACCGATGGGATAAATTATTCACGGCAATAGCCTTCTCAAGGCTTGATAAGAATATAATGTCCCCATACATAGACGGGATAACTCCAACCTTGGAAGACGCTTTAAAAAGCAATAACCGATGGGATAAATTATTGGCGGTAATAGTCTTCTCAAGCCTTGATAAGGATATGATATCCCCATACATAGACCGGATAATCCCAATCATTGAAGACGCTTTAAGAAGTGGTAACCCATGGTATAAATTATTCACGGCAATAGCCTTCTCAAGGCTTGATAAGAATATAATGTCCTCATACATAGATGAGATAACTCCAGCCTTAGAATTTGCTTTAAAAAGTGACAACCGATGGGATAGATTATTAGCGGTAACAGCCTTCTCAAGCCTTGATAAGAATATAGTGTCCCCTCTCACAGACCAGATAATCCCAATCATTGAAGACGCTTTAAAAAATGGTGACCCATGGTATAAATTATTAACGGCAATAGCCTTCTCAAGCCTTGATAAGGATATAATGTCCCCATACATAGATGGGATAACTCCAGCCTTAGAATATGCTTTAAAAAGCGATAACCCATGGGATAAATTATTAACGGCAATAGCCTTCTCAAGCCTTGATAAGGATATAATAGCACCTCTCACAGGCTGGATAATCCCAGTCTTAGAAGACGCTTTAAAAAGCAAGGACCTATGGGATAAATTATTCGCTGTAATAGCCTTCTCAAGCCTTGATAAGGATATAATATCCCCTCTCACAGACCGGATAATCCCAATCTTAGAAGTTGCTTTAAAAAGCAAGGACCTATGGGATAAATTATTAGCGGCAATAGCCTTCTCAAGCCTTGATAAGGATATAATATCCCCACTCACAGACCGGATGATCCCAGTCTTAGAAGATGCTTTAAAAAGCAATAACCCATGGGATAAATTATTCGCGACAGTAATCATACTGGCATTGGACAAGGGAGAGCCCCCTCTTATTAAAATCAATATAAACTACACAGGGCTTAATCAGCCATATACTATATTAGCCAAGGATATAACTGAGTTATCTCAAAAACTTAATGAGGAAGTTTTAAGCAACTTAGGAATCTCGTCAAGTGTTTTATCAGATAATGAAATAGAATTTAAGACTACAATTAATGGAAAAGAGCTGATAATGATAGCAGACATAACTAAGGAACAGGCTCTTGAAGAGGCGCTTTTATCTGTTATCGCGACAAAGGTTTTTGTTTTTTCAGACATTAGTGACTCAGTCTCCAGTACCAAACCCTCCTCAGCGGGCATTCAGGAGCCTCAAGGTTCTGATTTTAAATATTATGGTGCACCATTTGGTATCGGGATTCCAAATCAAGACTTTAAGCGGGCCATGAACATACTTTCTTCTGAAGAGCTTGATGTAGATTGGCTAGAAACTATTATAGGATGGCTGAAAGGAACAATGCCCGATTATGAAGAGATAATTGAGGAAAATGCGGAAGGACGACTTAAGGATGCTGCCAAATTTAACCTCCAGTATGCAGAGGATACTGTAAAAACTATTGAAGGCATTTTAAATTACGGCATAAGGCTTCAGGAGTATGAGGGTCTGCGCACAGAGTTTACAGGTAAAACTATACTAAAAAAAGATAAAAGACTCATCCCCTGGTTTTTAGATAGAGATACCGCCTTAGGCAAGCAGATAGCTACCGCACAAAAGATAGGCGAGTTGAAAGAGATAGAGGAGGGAATAGGTTGCAAAGCAATACTCTTTACTCCTGGAGAAGACAGTATACCAGCCCTGCTGAAGCAGAACGAATTCTCATTCAATGCTCATGCTATTGGTATATCAACTTCAAGAAATGAAAAATATTTCAAAGAAGGGGGCATAAAATTGATAGCCCTGGATAATTTAGAACAAGGCCAGTATCTGCCACTCTCTTTATTGGCTATCTATTCAAAGGCTATGCTCTATCTTTCAACAATTAAAGATCCTAAGATACATGGAAAGTTAATGAATCTCGCGACACAGCTGCACAATTCAATAACCAACAGCAGAGATGGGAGCACGCTGATTAAAAACTATTTAAAGACAGGTATGATACGACTTGAATTACCAAGACCTAAGGTTGTATATGAAGAAGGTGAATTAGAGAACCTCCAGAAACAGGAAGTCGCAGCCATGAGAGCCGCGTAAGGATATAAGGTACAAGGATAAAGGACAGAAGTGTATTAGGGGCGCTGTTTTAACAGCGCCCCATTTTTTTCCTAATCCCTTGACTTTTATATATTAGTATGGTATATTTTAATGAACTTTTAATCCTAAATATGGAAATAATTAAAAATATAAACTGGTTAGACATAATAGTATTAGTTTTAGTAGTAAGAGGGGTATATATGGGCGTAAAACGCGGCCTTACTGCTGAACTATTCAATTTTTTTGGTATAATTATTAGTCTAATATTGGCAATACAATGGTACAGCCAGGTAGCGGATGTGTTGATACTCAATTTCAACCTGCCTATCTGGCTTTCTAAATTTTTATGTTTTGTTGTTATCGCACAGATTATAAGGATTGCCTTTAAGTATAGCTTAACATTACTTCTTAAGATACTGAATATTCAGTTCATACCGCAGCTTGAAAAGATAGGCGGTGGGATAATAGGCACAGGACGAGGGATTATTGCCGCTGGAATATTGATACTGGCTCTCAGTTTTATCCCAAATGATTATATGAAGGAATCGATACAGGTTAAATCATTTACAGGTAATTTCCTGATAAGGGTGACAGAGAGGACTTACACATCTTTGATATTCTGGCTCCCGGAGAAAGAACGAGAATCCGCCATTTTTTATATGCCTGCCAAAAAGACAAAGTAGCTGTTTTGCTGATAAGGAGATAACATATTGAAGTTGAAGGATATCTATAATTTAATTGTAGCGGAAGGTATCAAATGTGATCCCCGTGGAAAAAAAGGCGTCTATAATTTTTTAGATAAAATAAAAAAAGAGTATAAGGCGTTATCCTTAGCGGAGAAGAGAGCCTTTGATAAAGAGAGGCTTACTAACCCTTATAGTGACAGCAGGATACTTTACGGTAACCCATCAAAAGAGATAAAGACTATCCTTGCGGGAATAGACATGGAAACTCCGGAGATCCTTCTTGCTGATGCCTTAAATAAGAGAGGCAGGAAAATCGATCTTATTCTTTCGCATCATCCTGAAGGTTTCGCGCTTAGCGCTCTACACGGTGTTATGAATATACAGCTTGATGTATTAGAAAGTGCCGGTGTTTCCAGGAAAAAAGCAAAGAAGATGCTGGATGAGAGAATAGGCGAGGTAGCGAGAAAGCTCCATCCTGCGAATGTTATGCGCCCTGTTGACGCGGCAACGCTTTTAGGCATACCAATTATGTGTGCGCATACTGTCGCGGATAATTGCGTGTCAATGTATCTTAATAATATCATTAATAAGAAAAAGCCAAAGAGTGTTCAGGATATTATCGACATACTTTTAGCGGAACCCGAATACAGGTATTCAGTAACTACAGGTACTGGCCCTTGCATAACATTAGGTAGGCCATCGAATAGATGCGGTAAGGTGATAGTCGAGATGACAGGGGGAACAGGCGGCTCGAAGAAGATATTCCCCGAAATGATAAAAGCAGGAGTAAAGACGATTATAGCTATGCATATGAGCGAGGAGCATTTTAAAAAAGCAAAGAAACATTCGTTCAATATTATTATCGCGGGCCATATATCAAGCGATAGTTTAGGAGTAAATCTGCTTCTGGATGCTATTGACCCTAAGAAGAGTTTGAATATAATGCCCTGTTCAGGATTTATCAGGATTGATAGCCGACCGAGGACGAAATGTCCGAGCGACCAAAGGAAGTCCCTTTAGGGAGAAGTGCCGTGAGCTCCGCGAACGGCTGCAACGAAGAATCTAAATATTTATTTTTTTAGCATCTAAATAAGGAAAACATTTTGGCAACAGACCTTGGAAACGTAATAGAAGAGATCCAGTCGAAACTGGATATAGCCGAGATTGTGGGTAGTTATATACCTCTTAGAAGAGCAGGAAGAAATTTTAAGGCTTGTTGCCCTTTTCATAACGAGAAGACCCCGTCTTTTGTAGTAAGCCCGGCAAAGCAGATATACCATTGTTTTGGATGCGGCGCCGGCGGTGATACGATATCGTTTGTCATGAAGCACGAGAACATAGATTTTATGGAGGCGCTTAATATACTTGCGGAAAAGGTAGGTGTTAAGATACCACGGTTTAAAGGCTCGTCTAATGGTAAGAGCCGTTCCTCGGCAAGTACCTTACACCGTATAAACGAGTTTGCCGCAAACTATTATAACGCGTTGCTTATCGGCTCATCAAAGGCTAATAACGCGAGAAAATATCTTGTAAAACGCACGCTAAACGCGGATATCGTTTCAAAATTTAAGTTGGGTTTCGCCTCTGGCGAGTGGGATAGTTTTTTGAAATTTGCCAAAGCAAAAGGGGTATCCGCGGTAACACTTGAGAAAGCGGGGCTTGTTATAACCGGCAAGGAAAATAGTTTTTACGACAGATTCAGGAACAGGATAATATTTCCTATCTTTGACCTGCGTTCCAAGGTTGTTGCCTTCGGAGGCAGGGTATTAGATGACGCGCTTCCTAAATATATGAATTCCCCAGAAACAGACGCCTATGTAAAAGGCAAGCACCTTTATGGCTTAAACTTTGCTATTGACCAGATAAAGGCAACGGACTACATAATTATAGTAGAAGGTTACCTCGACCTTATTATCCCTTACCAGAGCGGCATTAAGAATATAGCCGCTACATTAGGAACCGCGCTTACGGTTGAGCAGATAAGGCTTATCAAGCGTTTTACCAATAATGTGGTAATAATCTTTGATGCTGATGAAGCAGGTGAGGCAGCATCATTACGCGGACTCGATCTTCTGGTTTCAGAGGGGCTGTTTGTCAAGATAGCCACGTTGCCCCGGGGGCAGGATCCTGATGATTATGTCTGCAAAAACGGAAAAGACGGGTTTTTAAAGATTATCCAGGGAGCTGATAACCTTTTTGATTATAAGCTTAAATTGCTTCTTAAGAAATTCAATCCAACACAATCAGAAGACAAGACAAAGATATCAAATGAGATGCTGCCTACTATCAAGAGGGTTGAAAATAGTGTGTTGCGCGCGGATTATATAAGCAGGCTTTCAAAAGCCCTCTTTGTTACAGAAGATGCGCTCAATGACGAGCTTTCTAAGATCAAGCTTGATTATTCTTATCTTGGCGAGGCAAGAAAGGCTAATAAGCAAAACTTTGATATACGCCCGGCGGAAAAAATAATCACGGGCCTTATGGTAGAGGATCCTGACATAGCTCAGAAGGTAAGAGAAGAGTTAAGGCATGACGATTTTAATAGCCAGGAGATACGCGATATAGTTACTGTGATATACCGTTTACTTGATGAGAATAAAATTCCTAACGCGGCAAGGGTAATTCACAATTTAAATGACGATCACTTAAGCCATGTCATATGTGAAGCACTTTCTGAAACCGAGAATTTTATTGATAGGGAAAAAAGTTTCAAAGACTGCATCCTGCGCATAAAGCGGGATAATATGATATGTAAAAGAGTGAAGTTGACAGGCCTTATAAAGGAAGCAGAGCAACATGGCGATGATACCAGGTTGATGGGGCTTATAAGGCAACTTGATATGTTAAAGAGCGAGAGGGTTTAATGACAAGCAAAAAACCGAATTTACGAAAAAAAGTAAAGGCCTCACCCAAAAAAGAGCTCAGGAAAGCTAAAAAAGGAGTAAAGGCCTCGGGGGAGAAGATAAAGGAGCTTGTAAAACTCGGAAAGAGTAAAGGGTATCTTACTTATGACGAGATAAATGAGATATTGCCTGAGGACATTACCTCTTCTGAAGAGATAGACTCTATTCTTTCCGCTCTTGATAACGAGAAGATAGAATTGCTCGATTCAGAAGCCGCGAAGGCCAGGGATAAGGCGGCCAAATTGGCGGTTCCATCCAAATCCGTCGGCACAATAGATGACCCTGTCCGAATGTATCTGAAACAGATGGGCCAGATACCGCTCTTGACCAGAGAGGAAGAGGTATCTCTGGCAAAAAGAATAGAAGCAGCTGAAATGGGTTTTCAGAGTGTGATATTTGATTGCAGGCTTAGTGTTGGCTATGTGATTGAGCTTACAGAGCGGATAGTGAATGAAGAAGTAAATTTTGAAGAGTATACAAAACATGATTTAAATCCAACAAGGGTAAAACCTGTTACAAAGATAGCGAAACTGCTCAAAAAATTAAAACGCACAAGAAATCCGAAAACCCAAAAAGATCTTTTGTGCAAATTCAGCCTGGCTACTACTTTCATAGAGGAGATGGGTTTTAGGATAATAATGCATGCTGAGCAGATTGATAGAATACAGAGAGAGATAACCAAGTTAAAAAGGAAAAGAAGGCATAAGGATATCCCGAAGCTCAAGAAAGATATAAAAAAGATAGAGCGTGAGTTCGGCGAGAAATCCGACAAGATAAGAGAGTATATCTTCATTATAAGGAAGAATGAGGCAAATTTTCAAAAGACAAAGAAATTTCTTGTAGAGGCTAATTTAAGGCTTGTGGTCTCTATCGCGAAAAAATATACTAACAGGGGGCTTTCATTCCTGGATCTGATACAGGAGGGCAATATTGGCCTTATGAAGGCTGTTGATAAATTCGAATATAAGCGGGGTTACAAATTCTCAACATACGCGACATGGTGGATAAGGCAGGCGATTACACGTTCTATTGCTGACCAGGCCAGGACAATCAGGATACCTGTGCATATGACAGAGACAATAAACCGTCTTGTAAGGGTATCGCGTTCTCTTGTACAGGAGACGGGAAGAGAGCCTACGCCTGAAGAGATAGCGCGCCATATGGAACTCTCTGCTGAAAAGGTTCGCGGCATATTAAAGATCGCTCAGGAGCCTATATCGCTCCAGACGCCTGTCGGGGATGAAGGTGATACGCATTTCGGGGATTTTATTGAAGACAAACGAGCGCTTTCACCTGCAAGCGCTACTGCCTATACTATGCTTAAAGAGCAGATGGAAGGTGTGCTCGATACCCTAACAGACAGGGAGAAGCAGGTATTGAGGTTGCGTTTTGGTATCGGAGACGGTTATCCGCGCACCCTTGAAGAGGTTGGAACAATATTTCATGTTACAAGAGAAAGAGTCAGGCAGATCGAGGCAAAGGCGCTTCGAAAACTGCGCCATCCTATACGCAGCAGAAAGTTGCGAAATTTTTTAGACCTTTCATATAGTGAAGAACGAGAGATTTTTTAAAAAAAAGGAGTAATCGATGACAAAGCAGGAGATCCTTAAAATAGTAAAAAAGAAAAAAATATCATTTATCCGTTTATGGTTTACCGATGTGCTGGGCTTCTTAAAAAGTTTTGATATACCTTCTGAAGAACTGTCCCACGCGTTAAATGATGGAATGGGATTTGACGGCTCATCCATAGAGGGTTTTTCGCGTATAGAGGAATCTGATATGGTTGTAAAGCCTGATATTACCACATTCCGAATTATGCCATGGATACAGGATGAAGGCCCTGTGGCAAGGATGTTCTGCGATGTTGTAGAGCCGAGTGGAAAACCCTTTGACGGAGATCCAAGATATGTTCTGAAGAGGAATCTTAAAGAGGCAAAGAAGATGGGCTATATCTTTAATGTAGGCCCTGAACTTGAGTATTTCTATTTTAGAAATGCCGGCGGAACCGAGATTCTTGATAAGGGCGGTTATTTCGATCTTACCCCAATGGATATAGGGCAGGATTTAAGAAGAAAGACAGTGCTTGCCTTAGAGAAGATGGGCATAGATGTCGAGTACTGGCATCATGAAGTAGCGTCATCTCAGCATGAGATAGACCTGCGCTATAATGAAGCTCTTCTTATGGCTGATAATGTTATGACGTACCGTATGGTTGTAAAAGAGGTAGCGATGCAGCAGAATATGTACGCTACTTTTATGCCAAAGCCGGTATATGGTATAAATGGAAGCGGTATGCATACGCATATGTCACTTTTTAAAGGAAAGAAGAACACTTTTTTTGATAAAAATGACAAGAACCATTTATCTCAAACAGCAAAATATTTTATAGCGGGCCTTTTAAAACACGCGACAGAGATATGTTCTGTATGTTGCCAATGGGTCAATTCATATAAGAGGCTTGTACCGGGTTACGAAGCGCCTGTCTATGTCTCATGGGCTTGTAGGAATAGATCTGCCTTATTAAGGATACCCATGTATAAGCCAGGCAAGGAGATGGCTACAAGGGTTGAACTCAGAAATCCTGATCCGGCATGTAATCCTTACCTGGCTTTTTCAGTAATGCTCGCAGCCGGTTTAGAAGGTATAAAGAAAAAATATAAACTCCCAAAACAGGTGACCAATAATATATATAGCATGACAGAAAAAGAGAGAAATGACTCAGGTATAGAGTCACTGCCGGATGATCTCTATGATGCTATAAGAATAACCGAGAAGAGCCCACTTGTAAAAAGGGCATTAGGGGATAAGGTATTCGAGTATTTTATACGCAACAAAAAAGATGAGTGGAATGATTACAAAAAACAGGTTACAAAGCATGAGCTCGATCGCTATCTGGCGATACTATAGATAGAGGAAAAGGGATGTCAAAAGAGTCGGTTGACGCGGCAAAGAAAAAGTTCTCGGCTATTATTACAGAACAGCTTGAACGTGTCGAAGAGATGAAAAAAGAGGCGAAGGTAGTGGATTACTCTGCTCTCTCTCCGATTATAATTGGTGTGTGCTTTGGCGATGGTATTGGTGAAGCCATATCTAAACATGCGGAAGCGGTTTTAAAGCATGTATTAAAAGATGAGATAGCTTGCGGGAAGATTGAATTTAAATACATCGCTGGGCTAACCATAGAAAACAGGGCAGAACAAAAAAAGGCTATACCTTGTGATGTTTTAGAGGAGCTTAAGGCTTGCCACGTTATACTCAAAGGCCCTACAACTACACCCCAGGCCGGTGACAAATGGCCTAATATTGAGAGCGCTAATGTGGCAATGCGCAGGTACCTTGATCTCTTCGCGAATGTACGGCCTGTGCGAATACCTAAAGATGGCATTGACTGGTGTTTTTTTCGCGAAAATACAGAGGGAGCTTATCTGCTCGGCTCTAAAGGTTTTGATATTTCAGATGACCTGAGTATCGATTTTAAGGTTACTACAGAACAGGGCTCAGAGCGGATTATCAGAATGGCTTTTGAGTATGCTAAAAAGAATAATATTAACCGCGTAACAGTAGTGACCAAGTCGAATGTTGTGAAGACGACTGACGGCCGTTTTTCAAAAGTTGCTTTTCGTATAGCCAAAGAATACCCCGATATAAAACTTGATGAATGGTATATTGATATAATGACAGCAAAGCTTTTAGATCCTGTAAGGAGAAGTGATTTTAGGGTTATAGTGCTTCCTAATCTTTATGGCGACATACTAACAGACGAGGCAGCGCAGCTGCAGGGGGGCGTAGGTACTGCCGGCAGCGCGAATATAGGCGCGCGCTGGTCAATGTTTGAGGCTATCCATGGAAGCGCTCCACGTATGGTAAAAGAGGGGAGGGCCCGGTTTGCGGATCCAAGTTCTATGATACGCGCAAGCGCTATGTTGCTGCGTCACATAGGATACCCTCCATTCGCAAAAAGAATAGAGATGGCATTAGAGGTGTGTGGATTATATGAGAAGAAAAAGGTTATCACAGGAAGGGATACAGGTGTAACCGGAGCTGAATATATCGAATATATCTTATCATGGATCGACAATCCTGCCCTTGAATCTAATTGGAAAAAAAGCTTGACATAATATTGAATTATGCTATATTACATACGATTAACAAAGGCGTTTTTACTTTAGCCAATGATGGCAAAAGAAAAAGCGCTATTTTTTTATGCAAATGGAATTGACAGGGTCAGAATAATATATAATATGAAGATACTTAATAAGCAAATTATAGCCCAGGTGCCGAATGCCAGAATCACGCGGTTGGAGATTCATGCCCCTCTTATCGCTTCTAAGGTAAGCCCGGGCCAGTTTATCGTTATTATGGTAAAAGAAGAAGGTGAAAGAATTCCTTTGACTGTAGTAGATAAGAACGCGAAGACAGGTTCCATTATTCTGATTGTTCAGGAGGTAGGTTTTACTACAAAGCTTTTGGGCAGCATGAAAACAGGTGATTCTATATACGCAATAGCAGGCCCTATGGGCCATGCTACAGAACTGAAGGATTATGGGAATATTATTTTAATCGGCGGAGGCGTAGGCATTGCTGAGCTTTACCCGCTTGCCAAGGGCATGAAAGAGGCGGGAAATAATGTAACTACCATACTTGGCGCGAGAACAAAAGAGCTTCTTATTCTAGAGGACGCATTAAAGGCGGTATCGGATAGGTTTTATATTACAACAGATGATGGTACCTATGGCCAAAAAGGTTTTGTTACTGATGTATTAAAAAAGTTATTAACACCGAAAACCGAACACCGAACACCGAATTTAGTATATGCCGTAGGCCCTATTCCTATGATGAGACTGGTTTCAGATATTACAAAGGAATGTAATCTAAAAACAATAGTTTCATTAAATGCCCTCATGGTAGACGCGACAGGTATGTGCGGTGGCTGCCGGGTAACGATTGGAGATGAGGTCAAGTTCAGTTGTGTTGATGGCCCTGAATTTGACGCCCATTTAGTCGACTGGGATGAGCTTATAAAACGTACAAAAACTTATACTGAAAAAGAGAACCATATCTGCAATCTAAATAAATTATGAAAAGAGATCCTGTAAAACCTAAAGAGATAGAGCCCCTTTTAAGAGCAGAGGGTTTTGATGAGGTCTGCTTTGCCTATTCTGAAGAAGAGGCGCTGAACGAGGCTTCAAGATGTATCCAATGTAAAGATCCTGCCTGCATATCCGGATGCCCTGTCGGTATAGATATAAAGAAGTTTATTCTTGAGATTACGCGAAAAGATTATAAAAGCGCGTATTCTACTATAAGGGAAAAAAATAATTTCCCTGCTATGTGCGGGAGGGTATGCCCGGCAGAATACCAATGTCAAAAGGCATGCGTGTTTTCTAAAAAGGGTGAAGCTTTTGCTTCTGAAAAGGCTATAAATATCCATTTTCTTGAACGGTTTGTAGCTGATTTCGGCATGAGAAACAACCTGGAGACCGCTATTAATAGGGATAAGAGGCTTTCAGATTTTAAAGTGGCTGTAGTAGGTTCAGGCCCAGCGGGCCTTTGTTGCGCGGGAGAGTTGGCAAGAAAAGGCGTAGAAGTAGTTATGTATGAAGCATTACACAAGCCAGGCGGAGTTCTTCGTTACGGCATTCCTCCTTTCAGGCTTCCTCAGAATGTATTAGATTTTGAAATAGATTATCTAAAGAGGATGGGAGTATGTATTGAGTGCAATATCATCATAGGAAAGACTATACTTTTAAAAGAACTTTTTGACCAGGGTTTTTCAGCTGTCTTCTTGGGCCTTGGAGCTGGGGTACCATCTTTTTTAGGTATTCCGGGTGAGAATCTTTGTAATATATATTCCGCAAATGAATTTTTAACCAGGGTCAATCTTATGGGTGCTTACAAATTTCCGAAATATCATACACCTATAAACATAGGTAAGCATATTGTTGTTACAGGAGGCGGTAATACTGCTATGGACGCGGCAAGGGTAGCGCTTCGCCTGCAGAAACTCAATAAGATACCTCCGGATGTCACTGTTTTTTACAGGCGCACAGAGAATGAAATGCCAGCACGCAGGCTTGAGATTCATCATGCAAAAGAAGAAGGGATAAAATTCGAGTTTTTAGTTCAGCCAATAGAATTTTTAAATGATAATGAGAAATCTTCTGTTAAAAGAATAAGATCACTGCGCTGTAAATTAGGGGAACCGGACGATAGTGGCAGAAGAAGGCCGGTGCCTATAAGTGGGAGTGAGTTTGAGGCTGATTGTGATGAAGCTGTTATAGCGGTAGGCCTTAAGGCAAATAGGGTTCTTACACAGCAGACACCCGAATTAAAAATTGATAAGTGGTCTGATATTATTGTAAATTCCGATACCATGGAGACTTCGATAAAAGCTGTTTACGCGGGCGGCGATATCGTAGGCGGTGAAGGAACAGTGATTGAAGCCATGGGCATGGCGCAGAAGGCTTCCCTGGCTATAATGGAATATCTTTTAAAATAAAAGGGAGGAAAAAGATGTCAGCTTATGTTGATCAGGTAATTGAACAGGTAAAGAGGCGCAACCCGGGAGAGTCGGAATTTCACCAGGCTGTAGAAGAGGTATTGAGTTGCCTGGATCCGGTTCTGGAGAGAAATCCTAAGTATGAAAAGGCAAAGATCCTTGAGCGTATAACCGAGCCTGAAAGGGTTATCATGTTTCGTGTTCCCTGGCTTGATGATAGAGGTGAGGTTCAGGTAAACCGTGGATTCCGCATTCAGTTTAACAGCGCAATCGGGCCTTATAAAGGCGGATTACGCCTTCACCCGACTGTATATCTTGGAATATTAAAATTTCTTGCTTTTGAACAGGTATTTAAAAACTCCCTTACCACGCTTGCCATGGGAGGCGGTAAAGGTGGATCTGATTTTGACCCAAAAGGTAAAACTGATAATGAGGTGATGCGTTTTTGTCAGTCTTTTATGACTGAATTGTATAGGTATATCGGCCCTAATACTGATGTACCGGCAGGAGACATAGGTGTTGGCGGGCGCGAGATCGGTTTTCTCTTTGGACAGTATAAGCGTATCCGTAATGAGTTTACAGGTATCCTGACAGGTAAGGCCCTGAATTGGGGTGGATCATTGATCAGGCCTGAAGCCACAGGTTATGGCGCGGTATATTTTGCCGAAGAGATGCTGAAAACACGTAAGGATTCTTTCAAGGGCAAGAGATGCGTTGTTTCAGGATCCGGTAATGTGGCGCAATACACAACAGAGAAGCTTAATGAGCTTGGCGCGAAAGTGGTAACGCTTTCAGATTCTTCGGGTTTTATTCATGATCCTAAAGGTATTAATGAAGAGAAGCTCGCGTTTGTAATGGAGCTTAAAAATATAAAGCGCGGCCGTATCAAAGAATATGCGGAAAAGTATGGCGCTGAATATTTTGAAGGAGAAAAGCCATGGAGTATAAAGTGTGACGCGGCCTTCCCGTCAGCAACTCAGAATGAGATAAACGGTGATGACGCGCGGAAGCTTATTGATAATGGTTGTTTTGTTATCTCAGAAGGCGCTAATATGCCTACTACTCCGGAAGGCATTGAGAAATTTCTAGAGGCAGGCATTCTCTATGGCCCCGGCAAAGCGGCAAACGCGGGCGGAGTAGCTGTCTCAGGGCTGGAGATGAGCCAGAATTCTCAGAGACTTAGCTGGACAAGAGAAGAGGTCGATTCTCGCCTTAAAGATATTATGCAATCGATACATAAAGCTGCTTATGACGCTGCGGAAGAGTATGGCAAGACAGGCAATTATGTAGTCGGCGCAAATATAGCGGGTTTTGTCAAGGTTGCGGATTCAATGTTTGATCAGGGCCTTGTCTAAATAGCACAAGTAGAGGATGCGCGCTGAATAAGAAAATTCAGTACGCATCCTCTACAAAAAGAATCTTAACAAATTTTTTTTACCTAAATTAAATGGAAAAGCCGGATATTATAATAATAGGCGCGGGAGTTATAGGGCTTTCTATTGCTATTGCCTTAAGCGCAAAAAATAGAAATATCATTGTTATTGAAAAAGAGAAGAGTTTTGGCCAGGGCGCCTCAAGCCGTAACAGCGAAATAATCCATTCTGGTATCTATTACAAGAAAGACTCATTAAAAGCAAGGCTTTGTATTGAAGGAAGAGAACTTCTCTACCAGTTCTGCCGGGAACATGATATCCCCCATAGGCGGCCCGGTAAGCTGATTGTCGCGACGAATGATAAAGAAGCGCTTGAGCTTGGGAAGCTTATTGATAATGGTAAAGGTAATGGCGTGGAAGAGTTACGCCTGTTGGGCCGTGAAGAGATAAAGAAAATTGAACCGGCAGTGAACGCGTTAGCTGCGATATATTCTCCTTTGACAGGTATTGTTGATACTCATCAGCTTATGAAGAGGCTGCAGCGTATAGCTGAGAATAGAGGTGTTATCTTTGCTTATGGCTGCGAGGTTATTGGAATTGATAAGGAAAAAGAGCTGTATCGTGTTAGAATAGCTGATATTGACGGCGAGGACATGACTCTTTCTACAAGAATTCTTATTAATAGCGCCGGGTTGTATTCAGAAAGAATAGCAAAAATGGCGGGAATAGACACTACAAAGAATCATTATAAGCTCTATTATTCCAAGGGGGAGTATTTCAGGATAAGTAACAGAAAATCGGGAATTCTCAATCACCTGATTTATCCTACGCCTGAAGAGGCGAGCCTTGGTATACACACGGTTATGGATTTAGACGGTGGTTTAAAGCTGGGGCCCAATGCCTATTATACTGATAAGATAGATTATGATGTTGATCCAGCTAAAAGGGAAATATTTTACAGATCCGCAAAGAGGTTTTTACCATTTCTAGAGCTTAGTGATCTGAGCCCTGACATGGCTGGTGTACGCGCAAAGCTTCAAGCTGAGGGTGAGAGCGAAAGAGATTTTGTAATATCTGATGAAGCAAGTAAAGGTTTTTCAGGGTTTATCAATCTTATAGGAATAGAATCACCAGGGCTGACAGCATCTTTGGCTATTGCAAAATATGTAGAGAGTATGGTATAATACCAACTTAATTAAATAGGAGAAATAAAATATATGGCTAAGCGTGAAGATATACATAAGATTTTAATTATTGGTTCAGGCCCTATTATAATCGGCCAGGCTTGTGAATTTGATTATTCAGGTACCCAGGCATGCAAGGCATTGAAGGAAGAAGGCTACGTGGTAGTTTTAGTTAATTCAAATCCAGCTACTATTATGACAGATCCCGGTACAGCTGATAAGACCTATATAGAACCTCTAACCGTAGAGGTTCTAGAAAAGATTATAGAGATAGAAAAACCGGACGCGCTCTTGCCGAATTTGGGTGGACAGACAGCTCTTAACCTTGCCTCCAGTCTTTATAAGGCAGGTATCTTAGAAAAACATGGCGTAGAGGTAATAGGTATAAAGATCGATGCTATAGAGCGTGGCGAAGACCGCATAGCTTTTAAAGAGACCATGAATAAGATTGGTGTTGATATGGCGAAGTCAGATCCATGCCACTCTGTTGAGGAAGCTGTGAAGATTGCTGAGAGACTCAATTATCCGGTGGTATTAAGGCCGGCATATACTATGGGCGGCACTGGCGGCGGTATAGCATATAATGTAGAAGAGCTCAGGGTAATTGTCGCAAGAGGCCTTTCAGTAAGTCTTGTTAATCAGGTTTTGGTTGAAGAGTCTGTGCTTGGCTGGGAAGAACTTGAGCTTGAGGTAGTACGAGATCAGAAGGGGCAGAAGATAACAGTCTGTTTTATTGAGAATATAGATGCGATGGGAGTTCACACCGGAGACAGTTTCTGTTCAGCGCCTATGCTGACGGTACCGGAGCCCCTTCAGAAGCGCATGCAGGATCTCTCATACAAAATAGTCGATGCTATAGGAGTTACAGGTGGAACCAATGTCCAGTTTGCGCATAACCCTGAGGATGACAGGATTGTGGTTATAGAGATAAACCCAAGGACATCGCGCTCCTCCGCGCTTGCTTCCAAGGCAACAGGTTTTCCAATAGCCAGAATCTCGACAAAGCTTGCTGTTGGAATAACAATGGATGAGATACCGTACTGGAGGGATGGAACACTCGAAAAATATACGCCAAGCGGTGATTATGTTGTTATTAAATTCGCGAGATGGGCATTTGAGAAGTTTCCGAAGGCTAAAGATGTACTTGGCACGCAGATGAAAGCTGTTGGAGAGGTTATGAGTATAGGAAAGACATTTAAAGAGGCATTCCAGAAAGCGATACGCTCTCTTGAGATTAAGAGATACGGCGTAGGCTACGCAAAGAATTTTAATGACCTTTCGTTGGAGCAGCTGAAAGAGAAGGTATCAACCCCTTCAAGTGAACGTATATTTATAATGTATGAAGCATTACGAAAAGGCGCGACTGTAGAGGATCTTTATAAGCTCACTTATATAGGGAGTTGGTTTATTAATGAGATAAAAGAGCTTGTTGATTTTGAAGAAAATATCTTGCGGCACAGCTGGGACGAGCTTACTAATGAGGAACTAATACAGGCAAAAGAATGGGGATTTGCGGATAGATATCTTGCGGGCATTTTCAATGTAGAAGAGAAACAGGTAAGAGAGAGAAGGATCTCTATTGGAAAGCATGAACGTTATGAAGCAGTGCCGGTAAGTGGGGTAGAAAACGCGGCTTATTACTATTCAACATATATAGGAGAAGATGTGGTAAGCGTATCGCAAAGCAAGAAGATAATGATATTAGGCGGTGGGCCCAATAGGATAGGGCAGGGTATCGAATTTGACTATACATGTGTTCACGCGGCGTTTGCGCTTAGAGACGCGGGTTATGAATCTATCATGGTAAATTGTAATCCAGAGACAGTATCTACGGATTATGATACATCGAATAAGCTCTATTTTGAACCGTTGACTGTCGAAGATGTGCTCAGTATATATGAAAAAGAGAAACCTGAAGGTGTGATAGTCCAGTTTGGAGGCCAGACCCCTCTGAATATCGCGCAGGAACTTAAAGATAATGGTGTAAAGATAATCGGTACTACACCAGAGAGTATTAAGCTTGCGGAGGATAGAGAGAGTTTCAGGCAGAAGATGATAGTGCTTGATATACTCCAACCTGAAAGCGGTACAGCTATGTCTTTGGATGAGGCCTTGTCAATTGCTAAAAGAATAGGTTATCCCCTTATGGTGCGGCCCTCTTTTGTTCTTGGTGGACGCGGCATGGAGATTGTATATGATGAAGATATGCTGCGCAAATATGCTATAAAGGCAATAGATGTAAGCCCCGACCACCCGATGCTCATAGACAGATTTTTAGAGCATGCAATAGAGACAGAAGTGGACGCGTTATGCGACGGAGAAGATACTTTTGTTGCCGCGATCATGGAGCATATAGAACTTGCAGGTGTACATTCAGGTGATTCCGCATGCGCGATACCTGCAAAGACTATTAAAGCAGAGCATCTTGAAACCATGAAGAAATATACCGCGCAGATAGGCAAAGAGCTCGGTGTTATCGGCCTTATGAATATACAGTATGCTATATGCGATGATAAGGTGTATATTCTTGAGGCAAATCCACGTGCTTCGCGCACAGTGCCGCTGGTTTCAAAGATAAAGAATATCTCTTTAGCAAATATCGCTACACAGGTAATGCTTGGGAAAAAGCTAAAGGACTTCCCTGAATTAGTGGATATTGATACTCCCTATGTAGGCGTCAAGGAAGCGGTATTTCCATTTAATATGTTTCCTGAAGTCGATCCTCTTCTCGGCCCTGAGATGAGAGCAACAGGAGAGGTTATGGGTATTGCCGATACTTTCGGCCTGGCATTCTATAAAGCAGAAGAGGCTGCGGGAGCAAAGCTTCCAATTGAGGGCAGTGTCTTATTGACTGTCGCGGATAAGGATAAGCAGGAGCTTTTGCCAATAGCCGGGGATATCAAGAAGCTTGGATTTAATATTTATACTACAAAAGGAACAGCGGATTTCTTAAAGGTAAATGGCATAGATTCAACGGTGTTGAAAAAATTGCATGAAGGAAGGCCTAATATCGCGGATGCCATCAAAAATAAAGATATACAGCTTATTGTCAATACGCCAATAGGACGTACAGGCAAATACGATGATAGTTATATACGCATGAAAGCAATACAGCATAAAATTCCTTATATTACTTCTTTGGCAGCCGCGGAAGCTACTGTAGAAGGTATAGATGCCGCGAAAAAGAGCAAGATTTTTCCTAAATCTTTGCAGGATTATTATAAAGAACTCAAACCTCGATAAAGACCTTTTATGATTAAAGACTGGATTGCAATTTTAGATTTTGGTAGTCAGTATACACACCTTATAGCCCGGCGCATAAGAGAGTTTGGCGTATATTCAAAGATAGTTCCATACAAGATATCCGCAAAGAGGCTCCTATCCTCAAAACCAAAAGCGATTATATTATCAGGCGGGCCCGCAAGTATAATTGCTAAAAAGGCGCCAGTATGCGATAAGAAGATATTCAATATAGGCATACCGGTTCTTGGCATCTGTTATGGCGCGCAGCTTATGGCAAGGTCTTTAGGTGGAAGAATTGCCAAAGCTAAACAAAGAGAATATGGCAAAGCTTATATTAGCTTAAAGACGAAAAAGGGTATCTTTGAGGGGCTTACTTCCAATGAAATGGTCTGGATGAGCCATAGTGATAAGATAACAAAACTCCCCACCGGTTTTAAAATAATAGGTTCAACAAAGAATACTTTGATAGCAGCAATAGCCGACTATAAAAACAGGCTTTATGGGTTACAGTTTCACCCGGAAGTCGCGCATACCCCAAAAGGTAAAAAGATATTAAAGAATTTCGTATTTGATATCGCGGACTGTGAAAAAGAGTGGTCAATGAGCTCTTTTGTAAAAAGTTCTGTAAAAAGACTGCGCGAAAAGATAGGTGATGAAAAAGTACTTTGTGGTTTAAGCGGAGGAGTAGACTCTTCGGTCCTTACTATTCTTTTGAAAAAAGCTATAGGAAAGAATCTGATAGTGATGTTCATAGATAACGGGTTGTTACGCAAGGATGAGGCTGAACTTGTAAAAAGACGGTTTAAGAACCATTATAAGATAAACCTTAAGTTTGTAGACGCGTCAGAGATTTTCCTTAAAAGATTGAAAGGCATAAAAGACCCTGAGAAGAAACGCAAGATTATCGGTAGAGTATTCATAGATGTATTTAAAAAGCAGGCAAAGGTTCTTGGAAAGATCAGATTTCTCGCGCAGGGAACTCTTTATCCGGACATAATAGAGTCCCATTCAGCTCTTGGCGGCCCGTCTGCTACAATTAAGACGCATCATAACGTAGGCGGACTTCCAAAAAATTTGAAATTCAAACTCATAGAACCGTTAAGAGACCTGTTCAAGGATGAGGTACGGCTTCTTGGTAAGGAGTTGGGTATGCCTGATGAGATAGTATACAGGCACCCGTTTCCAGGGCCGGGCCTTGCGGTAAGGATCATTGGTGAAATAACCAAACAGAAACTTGATATGCTACGTAAGGCAGATAAGATTCTTATTGATGAGGTAAAAGCCGCCGGACTGTATAAGAGATTATGGCAGGTCTTCTGTGTTCTTTTACCTGTCAAAAGTGTGGGTGTAATGGGCGATGAAAGGACTTATGAAGATGTTGTGGCCATAAGAGCTGTTACCAGCAATGATGCTATGACAGCGCAATGGGCAAAGCTACCCTATGGTTTTCTTGAGAAAGTATCTAACCGCGTTATTAACGAGGTAAAAGGTATAAATCGTGTGGTTTATGATATATCATCAAAACCGCCAAGTACGATTGAATGGGAGTGAGAATAGCGGAAAGGAAGACTAATATGCTGGAAGCGAAAGTATATATTACATTAAAAAAGACAGTAGCGGATCCACAGGGGTTGACTATAAAACACGCGCTTGAGTCATTGGAGTATAAAGAGGTTAAGCAGGTTCGAATTGGTAAGCTTGTTATTCTGCAGCTGGATATGAATGATGAAGAAGAGGCTAAAAAGAGGCTTGATCAAATGTGCCAAAAACTTCTCGCGAACTCAATTATTGAAGATTATACTTTTGAATTAGCGCCTGTCAACTGATAACCCAAAACCCTAAAGGGTAATAGCTGAATATGAATTTCGGTATAATAGTATTTCCTGGTTCAAATTGCGATCATGACTGTTTCTATGTTATAAAAGATGTATTAAAGCAGCCTGTAAGATATATCTGGCATAAAGAGACAGGCCTGGATAATATTGATTGTATTATCATCCCAGGAGGCTTTAGCTATGGAGACTATTTAAGATGCGGCGCTATAGCAAAGTTCTCACCCATAATGGCCTCTGTTATCGATTTCGCGAATAGAGGCGGTATAGTGATCGGCATATGTAATGGTTTCCAGATCCTTTTGGAGGTAGGCCTTCTCCCTGGAGCCATGCATAGAAATACAGGCCTTCATTTTATCTGCAAGTATATCAATATC
The DNA here is from genome assembly GCA_030593065.1 of Candidatus Omnitrophota bacterium. Lineage (GTDB taxonomy): Bacteria > Omnitrophota > Gorgyraeia > JABMRG01 > JABMRG01 > JAUVHV01. The sequence goes on from JAUVHV010000005.1 coordinate 55,791, forward strand.
CTTACAGAGAATAGAGACACTGTTTTTACAGATATATGCGCGAAAGACCAGGTTCTGAAAATACCGATAGCTCACAATGAGGGTAACTATTATATTGATGAGAGGAGCTTAAGAGAGCTTGAAGATAATAAGAGAATAGTCTTTCGTTATTGCGATGCTGATGGAGATGTCAGTCAGCGATCCAACCCGAATGGCGCGGTATCAAATATAGCCGGAATTATAAATAAGCGGGGTAATGTACTTGGCATGATGCCCCATCCTGAAAGAAGCTCAGAAGGTGAGCTTGGTTCATCAGATGGCCTGCTTATCTTTAAATCTATACTTAAAGCATGCAAAGGTTTGAAATGATCACAAAAGAGACTTATAGAGCTTTAGGCTTAAGAGATGAGGAATACCAGAGGATACTCGATATCTTAAAGCGCGAACCGACTACTACTGAACTCGCGATGTTTTCTGTAGAATGGTCTGAACATTGCGGATATCCGCGTTCACGTAATCTTCTAAAGCTCCTCCCAAAGACAGGAAAATACGAGGCACTGATAGGTGAGGATTCAGGGGGCATTATTGTAGATGATTTAGCTATTATCTTTAAGATGGAGAGCCATAATCACCCATCCCAGATTGAACCAAAACAAGGTGCCGCGACAGGCGTGGGAGGGATTATAAGGGATATATTTACAGCCGGCGCTCGTCCTGTAGCAAGTTTAAATTCACTCCGTTTTGGCCCTTTGAGTGAGCCTTACAACAGATACCTATTAAAAGGTGTTGTTGATGGAATACAGTTTTATGGAAATTGCCTCGGAGTTCCTACAGTTGGCGGTGAAATATATTTTGACGAAAGCTATTCAGGAAACTGCCTTGTGAATTGCATGAGTATCGGTATAACTCATAAGGATAAGCTCGCGAGAGCAAAGGCATTTGGCGTCGGGAATACTATCATGTATGTAGGTTCAAGTACCGGGAAAGACGGTATTGGAGGATGCAGTGTACTGGCATCACAGGAATTTAAAAAAGGTGAAGAGAAGAGGCCGGCTGTTCAGATAGGGGATCCGTTCACTGAAAAATGTCTTATAGAAGCTACGCTTGAGGCGCTTGAAACAGATTATGTAGTTGGTATAAAGGATATGGGCGCGGCAGGGCTTACCTGTTCAACAAGCGAGATGGCTGAAGCGGGAGATTCCGGCATAGAGATAGAGCTTAATAAGGTACCTCGCAGGGAAGAAGGCATGGAGCCCTGGGAGGTTATGATGTCAGAGTCTCAAGAGAGGATGCTTGTCTGCATAAAAAAAGGGCATGAGAAAGAGATAAGCGCGATCTTTGAGAAATGGGATCTGCATGGTGTTATTATAGGAGAGGTTATTAAAGAGAAGGTAGTAAGGATAAAAAATAATGATGAAGTGATAGCGGAGGCTACACCAGACTCCCTGGCAAGCGCCCCTGTTTATGATATGCCCTTTGAAAAACCTTCATATCTTGATGAGATCAATCAACTTGATCTCGATACTATATCTGAACCTGAAGATTATTCTAAAGTACTGCTTAAACTCCTGTCATCTTTATCAATAGCAAGCAAGGAATGGGTTTATGAGCAGTATGATCATATGGTTCAGACAAATACTATTGTTCTGCCGGGTTCTGATGCCGCGGTCTTAAGGTTAAAGGGAAGAGACAAGGCTTTAGCCGCTACCTCAGATTGCAATTCCAGGTATTGTTATCTAAATCCGAAGGCAGGCGCGCGGATTGCTGTAGCTGAGGCAGCGAGGAACATTGTCTGTTCAGGCGCGGAACCCGCGGCGGTTACAGATTGTCTCAATTTCGCGAACCCGGAAAAACCTGACAGGTATTGGTACTTTAAGAATTGCATCGAAGGCATTGTTGATGCCTGTAAAACCTTTAATATCGCTGTTGTAAGCGGAAATGTATCTTTTTATAATGAAAGCACAGAAGGCCCTATATATCCTACGCCAACAATAGGCATGATAGGCGTTATTAGCAGCTTGAAAGATGTAACCACGCAGTATTTCAAGGATAATAATGATCTTATAATTTTGCTTGGTGAAACAAAGAACGAGCTTGGTGGAAGTGAGTATTTAAAGGTTATACATGATAAGGTTAAGGGCGATGCCCCGGGCCTTGATCTTAAGTCTGAATCTCTTTTGCATGCAACTATACTTGCGGCAATACAAAAAGGGTTTGTAAAGTCCGCTCATGATTGTTCGGAAGGCGGGTTGGCTGTTGCCCTGTCTGAGTGCTGTATTTCAGGTGACAATATGATAGGCGCGTCTATTACGTTAGATGGAGAGATAAGGAAAGACTCTCTATTATTCGGTGAATCCCAGTCACGCGTGATTATATCTTCTGATGCTGATAGCGCGGCAAAGATAGAAAAGATAGCTCTAAAGCATAACGTGCCTTTTGCTATCATAGGAAAGACCGGCGGTGATAATCTTAAGATCAGTATAAACAATGAAAAAGTAATAGATTCGAAAATACCAGAGTTGCGAAATATCTGGAAGAATTCATTAAGAAATAGCCTAACAGCGGAATAGGAACAAGATGTGCGGAATATTTGGAGTATACGGGCATAAAGACGCGGCTTCACTCACATACTTTGGATTATATGCCTTGCAGCATAGAGGTGAAGAGAGCGCGGGAATAGTAACATATGGCAAGAAGAGGATAAGACAGCATCAATCCATGGGGCTTGTTAATGACGTGTTTGATGAGAAAGCGCTCAGATCCCTTAAAGGAGATGCCGCGCTTGGACATGTGCGTTACTCAACTACAGGTTCAAGCATCGCGAAAAATATCCAGCCTTTTTTAGTAAGACATAAGAAAGGGCACATAGCAATAGCCCATAATGGAAATCTTACAAATGCCGCTCATCTTCGTCATGGAATGGAAGAGACAGGTTCTATATTCCAGACGACAATGGATTCTGAGATAATAATACATCTGCTTGCGAAGTTTCGCGGCAAGGATTATAAAGAGAGCCTGCTTAAGGCATTATCACAATTAGAAGGCGCGTTCTCAGTAGTAATGCTTTTAAACGGCACGCTTATAGGGGCAAGGGATAGTTTTGGCATACGCCCGCTCTGTCTTGGTAAACTTGATGGCGCGTATGTCCTGGCAAGTGAAACATGCGCGCTCGATCTTATACACGCTAAATATATCCGTGATATAAAGCCTGGTGAGGTTGTCTGTATAGATAAGACTGGATTTAAAAGTATACATCTTAAAAGCAAGACAAGGCCCGCTCATTGTATCTTTGAGTTCATATATTTTTCACGTCCTGATAGTGATATATATACAAAAAATGTCTATCTTACGAGAAAACGCTTAGGCATCCAGCTCGCTAAGGAGTCACCCGTAAAAGCGGATATTGTTATGCCTATTCCCGATTCTGGTAATTACGCGGCTTTGGGTTTTGCTGAGGAATCAGGCCTGCCTTTTGAGGCCGGGATGATAAGGAACCATTATGTAGGAAGGACATTTATTCAGCCTACTCAGCATATAAGGGATTTTAACGTCAGGATAAAGCTTAACCCAATAAAAAATGTTTTAAAGGGAAAGCGTGTTATTATTGTTGAGGATTCAATTGTCCGCGGCACAACAAGCAAAAGCCGCGTTAAGACACTTCGTGAAGCAGGCGCGAAAGAGATACATATGAGAGTTAGCTGTCCGCCGATTATTTCACCATGTTATTATGGAATAGATTTTCCTACGGAGAAAGAGCTTATAGCATCGAGTCGCAGCGTGAAACAGACAAGAGATTTTATAGGTTTAGACAGCCTTAAATATTTAAGTCTTGATGGCATGTTAAATTCGATGCCTTTATCAAAGGATAAGTTTTGCGCCGCGTGTTTTAATAGAAATTATCCTATAAAATTTTCCAAACGGTTCAAGAAGAGTGTATTTGAGAAAAGGAGGTAGTCAATGGCTCCGGCAAAAATTGGTTTTGACAATGAAGAGTATCTTAAGGCCCAGACAAAGGCTATATTAGAGAGAGTATCAAAATTTGATGATAAGCTCTATCTGGAGTTCGGAGGTAAACTTCTTTTTGATTATCACGCTTCAAGAGTACTTCCCGGGTTTGATCCGAATGTAAAGATCAGATTATTTCAAAAACTTAAAGATAAAGCTGATGTCATACTCTGTATCTACGCGGGAGACATTGAACGAAGAAAGATACGGGCGGATTTTGGTATTACATATGACGTAGATTCCCTTAAGCTTATCGACGATCTTAAAAGTTGGGGAATAGAGATCGCGGCAGTTGTAATAACACGTTTTGATAACCAGCCCGCAGCCAAGATATTTAAAAATAAACTGGAGCGCAGAGGAGTAAAGGTATATACGCATAAGTTCACAAAGGGCTATCCTACGGATGTAGATACAATTGTAAGCGATGAAGGTTACGGTGTAAATGAGCATATAAAGACAAAGAAGCCGCTTGTTATCGTTACAGCGCCCGGGCCCGGAAGCGGAAAACTCGCCACATGTCTTAGCCAGCTTTATCATGATTACAGAAAAGGCAAGAAGAGTGGTTACGCGAAATTCGAGACATTTCCAATATGGAATATACCTCTTAAACATCCTGTAAACGCGGCTTACGAAGCAGCTACAGCGGATCTGGGAGATTTTAATCAGGTCGATCCTTTTCATCTTAAAGCTTACAATGAGACGGTTATAAATTACAATCGGGATATAGAGGTCTTTCCTGTGCTTAAGAGGATACTTGAAAAGATAACAGGTGATGAGGCGATGTATAAATCACCTACTGATATGGGTGTAAACCGCGCTGGTTTTGGCATTATAGATGATATCGCTGTTTGCGAAGCCGCGAAGCAGGAGATAATAAGGCGTTATTTCAGATATTCCTGTGAATATATTCTTGGATTGGTTGAGAAAGAGACTGTTGACAGGGTAGAAGCGCTTATGAAAGAAGTTAATATAAGACCGGAAGACAGAAGTGTTGTTATTCCAGCGCAGAAAGCTGCCAAAGAGGCTGAAAAATCTAAAAAAGGCAATGAAGGGATATTCTGCGGAGCAGCTATAGAACTTAAGAGCGGTGTCATAGTAACAGGAAAAAATTTCCCGCTTATGCACGCGACATCAAGCCTTATCTTAAACGCTATTAAGGTGCTTTCAGATCTTCCTGATAAGATACACCTGTTATCTCCGAGTGTAATCGAATCAATAGGCAATCTAAGGAAAGATATCTCAGGTCAAAAGAGTGTGAGCCTTGACCTTGAAGAGGCATTGATAGCTCTCAGCATAAGCGCGACTACAAATCCAACCGCCAAGATGTGCATGGATAAATTGAAAGAGCTCTCAGGCTGTGAAGTCCATATAACACATATCCCTACTCCCGGTGACGAGGCAGGCCTGAGAAGGTTGGGCATAAACCTTACTACAGAGCCCAACTTCTCCACAAACAGCCTATTCGCCTCATAGAAAGTTTTTTTCATTCTTAACACTATTTTCTTGAAACCAGGCCTTTTTAAAAGGTATAATGTATTAAAGTAAGGATTTTTTATGAAAAAAATTATTTTTTGTGCCCTTCTATTCCTGGTCTTTTTTGTAACAGCGAATACACTGTTCGCGGAAGTAGAGAGAGGGGTTAAGCCCCCCGCGGAAGTAGCGAAAGAGTATGTTGCTGAAAAATATAACTATAATGTCGATGATCTCACAATAGGTGATGTCATGATAGGCCGCGGCGGCGCGCATATAGATGTAAATTATGGTTATGATACAGAGAAGGTTGTATTAAAGCGCAAGGATTTTGAAAGTGATTGGGAGATTGAGAATTCTGAACCAGCTCACCAGTATTAATATCGCCAGAACTCAATAAAAAGAGAGGTGCCCATGAGTATTCTTAATAAGGTAAAATCATTACCAAATCCAATGTTCGTATTATTTGTCTCATCCAAGGTTATAGCGGGAATAGGCATAGGAGTATTGGTATCCGGGCTCGTGCAGGGCTTTGGCCTGTGGATTCTTTTACTTGGCATACTCCTATCAGTCCCCCCCGCCATAAAAATATTTGGTAAGTAAAAATTTATGTGATGCTATTGACTTTTAGATATTCTGTGGTATAATTAAGTTGAAAGTATAGCACAAAGAGAGTGCTGAAAAGGCAAAGAGGCGTTCAGAGAGAACGCTTTTTTTATTTGTGTACATATTTTTTAAATAGTAATTAGAGGCAAACCCAAAGAAGGGCATTTAGTGTCAAAGAGAGGACACTGAGTGCCCTTCTTTTTTTAAATGGTGATAAGCATGGATTTTAAGATATTGTTAGAGAAGATTACCCCGGCATTAAAGGCAATAGCGCGCAAAAATGTGTTATGCGGTTTTTATGGCGCGGATGACCTCTACCAGCAGATGTGCCTTTACTTATGGCAACGTTTTAAGGAAGGCATGCCAATAGGCATAAACGAAGCGTATGTTATCAAGGCATGCGAATTTTATATATTAAATTATTTGCGAAAAGGCAGAAGAGCTCCCGCGTGTTATAGCTTAGATGCTCCGATATCAGATAATCAAATGAAATTACAGGATGTATTATCCGATAAGAAGAAGGCGGTTGATTCAACTGACATAAATATTAGTATGAATGATATTAAGAATAAGAACCTGACGCAAAAGGAGAAGAAAGTGCTTGCGTTACTTTTAGAAGGGCATACTGTGCGGGAAGCAGCTTCTAAATTAGGCATATCGCATGTGATGGTTATAAAATACAAGAAGAACATAATAAAAAAATCTAAAAAACGAGGTTACCAGATGTAGGTTTTTCGTACTTATAAGAGTGAAGGAAAAAACACAAGGATGTGTATCGCAAGGACGTTTTAGTAGAAACGTCCTTTGTTATTAATGAGGCAACAAAATACAAAGGAGGAGAAGATGAACAGAAGCAAATATTTTTTAGCGTTAGTCATCGCGGCGTTTATGGGTATTTTTATGATTGCCGGAGTAAACGCGCAGGAAGAAAAGTCCAATGAGAAGTATTTACTTGATAATGTAGATATCCAGCTTAGCGCGGATGTTGCTGTATATTCAAAGTACATATGGAGAGGCTTTACCCTTGATAACGATCCTGTGCTGCAATCAGGCGCGTATATTGATGGTTATGGATTCAGTGCCAGCATTTGGGGCAGTTTTGATATTGATCCAAAAGATGATCTTAATTCTGATGAGGTTGATTACAGTATAGGTTATTCTTATGACCTTAAAGAAAAGCTAAATATCCCTGCTTCTGTTTCAGGAGGATATATCTACTATGATTTTCCATCAGTAGACTTAAATAGTCAGGAATTTTATGTAGGTTTAGCGATAGAGACACTTCTTTCGCCTACTATTACCTGGTATCATGATTTCGAGGATGAAGTAAATGGCGGAGGTAAGGGGGATTATGTGGTCGCGGAACTAAGCCACAGCATACCCATATCAGGCCTGCCTATTATATTGGATCTTAATGGGCACGTAGGTTATAACCACGAGCTTTTTATCCTGGGAGACGGTGGAGATGTAGGATTAGGAACGGGCTTAGTATTTAATCTTTCTAAAAATTGCACATTTAACCCTAATATTGCTTATTCGATACCATTCGGTGATTTAGAAAGATCTGATGACGGTAATCAGGATCGCAGGTTTTACGGCGGCGCGGCGTTGGCTTTAAGTTTTTAAGATTAAGAGATTAAGAAAGGAGAAAGAAAATGTTAAAGTATATCCCTATGAAGATATTGAGATTATCTTCGAAAGTACTAACCTTAATTGCCCTGGCAATTACAGCATTTCCACTGGTTGCTTTTGCCGGTGAGCTAACAGCGGCAGATAACGCAGTCGCCATTGATACCGTCTGGACTCTTCTGGCGGCATTCTTAGTATTTTTTATGCAGGCAGGATTCGCTATGGTTGAGACGGGTTTTACCAGAGCGAAAAACGCGGCCAACGTTATTATGAAGAACCTCATGGACTTTTCCGTAGGGTCAATCGCTTTCTGGCTAATCGGGTTCGGGATAATGTTTGGCGCGGATAAATTCGGGCTTATCGGTACGAATGGTTTCTTCTTAAGAAACATAGACCCATCTACAGGAGAGGGTTTATGGCAGTTTGCCTATTGGATGTTTCAGGTAGTTTTTGCCGCTACAGCAGCAACTATCGTATCAGGAGCAATGGCGGAAAGAACGCGATTTCCCGCGTATCTATTCTACTCATTTTTTATCTGCGCGATTATCTACCCCATAGTAGGCCATTGGATATGGGGAGGCGGATGGCTTGCGAGCAAAGGTATGATAGATTTTGCTGGTTCCACAGTAGTTCATTCTGTTGGTGGTTGGGCTGCTTTGGCAGGGGCTATATTACTCGGGCCCAGGCTTGGTAAGTATAATAAAGACGGAAGTTCTAATGTTATTGCAGGGCATAATATTCCTTTGGCCGCGCTTGGCGTATTTATACTCTGGTTTGGATGGTTCGGGTTTAATGCCGGCAGTACTACCTCCGGAACAAATTTAAGCATAGCTGTTATTGCCGTTACAACCAACCTGGCAGCGGCGGCAGGAGCGATAATGGCCATGTTAACGGCATGGGCCAGGTTTGGAAAGCCTGATACCAGCATGGCGCTCAATGGTGCCCTGGCCGGGCTTGTGGCTATTACTGCCCCATGCGCAAGCGTATCTCCTCTAAGCGCCATTATGATAGGAGCTATCGCCGGTGTTCTGGTTGTTTTTAGTGTTGAATTTATTGATAAGGTTCTTCATGTGGACGATCCTGTAGGTGCGATATCAGTACATGGTGTTTGCGGTGCCTGGGGAACTCTCTCTGTAGGCCTCTTTGCCCAGGCCTCTTATGGCCAGGCCAGTGGTGTTGGCGCTATAAATGGCCTGCTCTTTGGCGGCGGGTTAAGCCAGTTTTACGTACAGCTGACTGGGGTAGCTTCTGTTTTTGCCTGGGTCTTTGCGTCAGCATCAGTTGTCTTCTATATTGCTAAAAAGACCATAGGCTTAAGAGCCTCTGATAAAGAGCAATTGGTAGGATTAGATATAGGTGAACATGGGATGGAGTCGTACGCGGGTTTTCAGATATTTACCACTGAATAGGAGGATTAAAAAGATGAAACTTATAATCGCTATGATACAACCGCACAAGCTTCCTGATGTCAAGAAAGCATTATATAACGCGGGGGTGTATAAGATGACAGTTACAAACGCGCTGGGTTGCGGACAGCAGAAAGGCTATACAGAGACCTATAGAGGTGTTATCCATAATATAAACCTGCTTAAGAAGATACGGTTGGAGATAGCAGTTAATAAGGATTTTGTAGAACCCACTGTAAGCGCTATTATAAAAGGCGCAAAGACAGGCAGCATAGGAGATGGCAAGGTCTTCATATTGGATCTTCCTGAATGTGTCCGCATAAGGACAGGAGAGCGCGGTAACGAAGCCATAGGCTAAAAATATTAAAAAAATAGGTTACCAAAACACGGTAAATCGTACTTTTAATATAGAATAGGGAAAAGTTTGCGTGTATGTGCACAAAGAATGCGCACAATGCGTATAGAACGAAGGCGTTCTTGGCCCCTTCTCAGGCTAAGAATGCCTTTTATTTGAGGTAATATCTAAAAAAGGAGGCAGAGATGTCAAAGAGAACAAAGCAGGACATAATAAAGCTTGTAAAGGATAATGATGTAAAATTTGTCAGATTATGGTTTACTGATGTATTGGGCCAGGTGAAGAGTTTTGCTATTACAGATAAAGAGCTTGAAAACGCGCTTAATAACGGTATGGGCTTTGACGGCTCTTCTATCACAGGTTATCAGGATATAGAGGAATCGGATATGATTGCAATGCCGGATCTGGATACATTCGCGATCTTGCCCTGGCGTCCCGCGGAAAAAGCTGTCGCGAGGATGATATGTAATGTTATGAATCCCGATAAGACCCCTTATGAGGGGGATCCGCGCTATGTATTAAAGAGGGCCCTTGAACGCGCGAATAAGATGGGATTTGACCATTATTACATAGGCCCGGAACTTGAATTCTTCTATTTTAAGAGTGATACAGCGACAGATGTTCTGGATAAGGGTGGGTATTTTGACCTGACAACACTTGATGTTGCCAGCGATCTCAGGCGTGAAACTGTATTAGCCCTTGAAAAGATGGGCATACAGATTGAATACTCTCATCACGAGGTTGCGCCATCGCAGCATGAGGTGGATATGCGTTATGCTGATGCGCTCAAGATGGCAGATGACGTAATTACATACAGAGTAGTGGTCAAGGAGATAGCAAGTAAATTTGGAGTATATGCTACATTTATGCCCAAACCGATTTTTGGAGAGAATGGCTCAGGCATGCATACGCATCAGTCACTGTTTAAAGGCAGTAAAAATGTTTTTCATGACGCGAAGTCAGAGGACTACCTTTCAACAATTGCCAAGAGTTATATTGCGGGATTGTTGAAACACTCAAAAGAGATATGTTCAATATTCGCTCAGACCACAAACTCTTATAAAAGGTTAGTGCCTGGATATGAAGCGCCTGTCTATGTTGCCTGGAGCCGCAGGAATAGAAGCGCGTTAATAAGGGTTCCTTTATACCATCCAGGGCAGGAGAAGGCGACAAGATGTGAGTTTAGGGCATGTGATCCAGCATGTAACCCATATCTTACTTTTGCAGCGATGCTGCATGCGGGATTAGATGGTATAGAGAAAGGGTATAATGTCCCTAAGGCAATGGAACGGAATTTGTATCACCTCTCTGATGATGAGCGGAAAAAGAAGGGGATAGATACGCTCCCGGATAGCCTTGGCCAGGCAATAGAGATAACCGCGAATAGTAAACTTGTTAAAAAAGTTTTAGGTGACCATATCTTTTCACGCTTTATAGAACTTAAGAGAAAAGAATGGGATGCGTATAAAATACATGTGCCGCAGTATGAGATAGATAAGTACCTTTCAGTACTTTAGTTGCAAGCAGTTAAAAGTTATGAGAGGGAACACTCTGATGAAGATATCAGATAAGATAGAAGAATGGCTAAGAGAGCAAATCATATCTTCTAACAAAAAAGGAATAGTTGTAGGCTTAAGCGGCGGGATAGACTCCGCTGTTGTAGCGGTATTAGCAAAAAAAGCTTTAAAAAGCAATGTACTAGGTTTAATTTTGCCATGTAAAAATGTTGTCCTTGATAAAAGATTAGCATTACGGCTAGCGGATAAGTTTAAAATTAAAACAAGAACAATAAATCTATGCGGCGCATACAATAAGTTAGAGAGCATCTATCCGAAAGCCGGTAGAGTAGTAAAGGCAAATCTAAAAGCAAGATTGAGGATGACAACATTATATTATGCCGCGAATGTGTTGGATTATCTTGTAGCAGGTACGGGAAATAAGAGCGAATTAACGATAGGATACTTTACAAAATATGGGGATGGGGGCTGTGATATATTGCCAATAGGCGGCCTTTTAAAGGTAGAGGTGAGGAGACTTGCAAGTGAGCTATCTATCCCTTCCGAAATAATTGACAGGGCGCCTACTGCTGGGCTTTGGGCAGGCCAGACTGATGAGGCGGAGATAGGCATAAGCTATGATTGTCTTGATGAGTGCCTGCAGGCTATAGATAAAAATAATGAAAGCAGGGTAAAAAAGAAGGTTTTAAGTAAGACAAAGTTGATGATAAAAAACTCTGAGCATAAAAGATTGCAGCCGCCAGTTTTTACAGCGGTATAATTTTTTATAAAAAAGTGCCTAAAAAATAGGCAATTTAGATATGGACGATATTTCAAAGATGTTAGATAAGCAATTTTTTACTTTAGCCACAGGAGAGATCTATGAGGATATTATGCAGGATATTGAAAAAATTCTTATAGAACGCGCTTTGGAACGGACCTGTGGCAACAAATTGCGCGCAGCGCGCTTTCTGGGCCTAAATCGTAATACGCTTCATAGTAAGGTTAAAAAACTTCATATAGATGTAGGGAGATTTAAAAGATGAAACAGAATAATTTGCCCCGCAGACAGGGATTATACGATCCACAGTTTGAGCATGATAGCTGTGGCGTAGGATTCGTCTGTAATATAAAGGGCAAGAAGACACATCTTATCATAGAGCAGGGCATCAATGTCTTGGAACGCTTAAGCCACAGAGGCGCTGTTGGAGCTGATTCGCAGACAGGTGATGGCGCGGGATTACTCATCCAGATACCGCATCTTTTTTTGGAATGTGCCTGTAAAAGATCGGGCATAACATTACCCGGTCCTGGTGATTACGGAACAGGCCTCATATTCTTACCTGTCGATAGCGCAGAGAGGCGTATGTGTATGGATATCTTTGAAAAGATTATTACTGAAGAGGGCCAGCAGTTTTTAGGCTGGCGTGACGTACCCGTTAATAGTGCGGTTATAGGTAAGAGCGCGCGATCAACAGCCCCTTTTATGGCCCAGGTCTTTATAGGAAAAGACAACGCTATAAAGGAGCGGATTGCTTTTGAGAGGAAGCTCTATATCATACGAAAGCAGATAGAGAGCGCTATTAGCTTATTAACGTTTAAGCAGAAAACCTCTTTCTATATTACCAGCCTTTCATCAAGGACACTCAATTATAAAGGGTTGTTGATGCCTTTGCAGTTGCGTGAGTTTTTCCCTGATCTCCAGGATAAGTCTCTTAAGAGTTCTCTCTGTTTAGTGCATTCCCGATACAGTACCAACACATTTCCTACATGGGATCTTTCACAGCCGTTTCGTTTTTTAGCCCATAATGGAGAGATCAATACAATAAGAGGTAATATAAACTGGATGCGCGCGAGAGAGCGCCTGCTCGCAAGTGAGTTATTCGGCACAGATATAGAAAAGATAAAACCTGTTATTACGGCAGGGGGTAGTGATTCAGCGGCAATTGACAATGTATTTGAGCTGCTGGTGCTTTCAGGGCGATCATTAGAACATGCCATGATGATGCTGGTGCCGGCAGCATGGGAACATGACGATTCTATGGATAAGAGGCTCCATGATTTTTATAAATTTCACGCTTGTTTTATGGAACCCTGGGATGGCCCTGCGGCCATAGCGTTTACAGATGGAACCAGTATAGGCGCGACACTTGACAGGAATGGATTGCGTCCCGCGCGTTATATTGTTACTAAAGATGATTTTGTTGTCATGGCATCAGAGGCCGGAGTTCTTGATATCGATTCAGCAAATATCAGGATATCAGGCAGGCTGGAACCAGGCAGGATGTTATTTGTCAATACGGAAGAGGCTGTTATAGTTAATGATGATGAGATAAAGAAGAAATTGTCAACGCTTAAACCGTATGGCGCATGGATACAAGAGAATATGGTGGATGTAAATAACCTTACCTCTACAAGCAGTACGGTTAAGAGCAAAAAAGAGATATTACCCGATCTTAAGGCTTTTGGGTATTCACGCGAAGACCTAAATCTTATCTTAAAGCCAATGGCAGAGGACGGTAAAGAGCCTGTCGGTTCAATGGGCAATGATACGCCGCACGCATGCTTATCAAACAGGCCCCAGCTGTTATACAGCTATTTTAAACAGTTCTTCGCGCAGGTAACCAACCCGCCTATAGATTCCATAAGAGAGAAGCTTGTTATGAGCTTGGAAAGCTTCATAGGGCCTGAAAAGAATATACTTACTGAGGAGCCGCTGCATAGTCATAAACTTAAGGTATCAAACCCTATTCTCACGGATACAGACCTTGATAAGATACGCAATATAAGCATAAACAATTTTAAGACAAAGACTATATACACGTATTTTGACGCGGCAAACGGCTTAGAGGGTTTTCAGCGCGCTTTAGAGAGAATATGCTTTGAATCAGAGTATGCTATTGAACAAGGATATTCTTTTATTATTCTCAGTGATTATGGCGCGGATAGCACAAGCATTGCCCTGCCCGCGTTATTGGCAACCAGCGCTGTACATCATCATCTTGTGAAAAAGACCATACGTTCCCAGGTGGCTATTATATTAGAGAGTGGAGAGCCCAGGGAAGTCCACCATTTCGCGTTACTATTTGGTTATGGCGTAGATTGTATCAACCCATATCTTGCTTATAAGGCGATAGAGTATATGGTAGAGGAGAAGTTTATCTCAATCCCTTTCAAAAAGGGGAAAGAGAACTATAATAAGGCATTGACAGACGGGATATTAAAGATATTGTCGAAAATGGGAATTTCAACCTTAAGAAGTTACCGCGGAGCCCAGATATTTGAAGCGTTGGGATTATCAGAAGAGGTTATAGGGCAATATTTCACAGGTACGGTATCGAGAATTGGCGGTATTGGTTTAGATGGGATAGCTGAAGAGACGCTTGAGAGGCATCGGGACGCTTATCCGGAGAGGGGCATGGTAAAGCATTATCTCAACAGCGGAGGCATATACCAATGGAAAAAGGATGGTGAGTTTCACCTATGGAATCCACAGAGTATCATCGCCCTGCAGGATGCTGCCGCCAGGAACGATTATCAGCGTTATAAAGAATTCGCGGATCTTATAAACATACAAACAGATAACCTGACTACATTAAGGAGCCTGTTCTGTTTTAAAGCAGCCAAAAGTATTCCTATTGATGAAGTTGAACAGGCGGAATCCATTCTAAAGCGTTTCGCTACAGGAGCCATGAGTTTTGGTTCTATTAGCGCTCTCGCGCATGAGACAATCGCGATCGCTATGAACAGAATAGGGGGCAAATCAAACACAGGAGAAGGCGGGGAAGATCCTAACAGGTTTATTAGATTGCCAAACAATGATTCGCGGAGAAGCGCTATTAAACAGGTTGCTTCAGGGCGTTTTGGCGTCACTATAAATTATCTTGTAAACGCGGATGAGATACAGATTAAGATTGCGCAAGGCGCGAAACCCGGTGAAGGGGGCCAGCTTCCAGGGCATAAAGTTAGTGAGATTATCGCGAGGACCAGGTATACCACGCCTGGGGTGACATTGATATCGCCGCCGCCGCATCACGATATATATTCTATAGAGGATCTCGCTCAACTGATATTTGATCTAAGGCAAGCTAATCCTAACGCGCGTATTAGTGTAAAGCTTGTTTCGGAAGCAGGTGTTGGTACAATCGCGGTAGGTGTGGCAAAAAGCCATGCCGATATGATACTTATATCAGGAGGTGATGGCGGCACAGGCGCTTCTCCGATGAGCTCAATACGATACGCGGGCCTTCCATGGGAGCTTGGATTATCAGAAACGCACCAGGCTCTGGTGCTTAATAATCTGCGCTCCAGGGTGAGGATACAGACAGATGGCCAGTTACGTACAGGACGGGATATTGCCATAGCCGCACTTTTAGGCGCCCAGGAGTATGGAGTCTGCACAGCGGTATTGATTGTTATGGGCTGTGTTATGCTCAGGCATTGCCACCTTAACAACTGTTCCCTCGGAGTCGCGACACAGGATGTTATATTGCAAAAACGATTTAAGGGAAAGGCAGAGCATATTGTAAATTATTTTAATTTTATAGTGAGAGAACTGCGCGAGATAATGGCTGATATAGGTATACGGACAATAGATGAGATGGTAGGCAGAACAGACTTATTGGAAATGAATAAGAATATTACCCATAAAAAAGCTCGCGGCATAGACTGTTCCAGGATACTATTTAAACCTGTTGGCTCGGAGAATACTAAAAAAAATTATGGCTCGGATGTTAAAAAGCCTGTCGCAAGCGCTTTAGATATGGATATTATCAGCAGATGCGAGCCGCTTTTTAATTCCCAGCAGCCTGTACAGGTAGAGGCTTGTATTAATAATACCAACAGAGCGGTAGGCACTATGTTAAGTGGTGAAATATGCAGAAGATGCGGCGATAATGTACTGCTTGAAGATACTCTAAGATGTAAATTCAAAGGGGTAGCGGGGCAGAGTTTTGGCGCGTTTCTCGCCAAAGGCGTTACCTTTGAGTTAGAAGGTATGGCCAATGATTATGTAGGTAAGGGTATATCAGGCGGTCGAATAATTATCTATCCGAAAAAAAGAGCGGGTTATATAGCCGAAGAGAATATTATAATGGGCAATACATCGTTCTATGGGGCAATATCAGGAGAGGCGTATATCAGAGGTATCGCGGGAGAGCGATTCTGCATTCGTAATTCAGGATTGTATGCGGTAGTTGAAGGCATAGGAGATCACGGTTGCGAATATATGACAGGCGGCAGAGTACTGATATTAGGAGAGATAGGAAGAAATTTCGCCGCTGGAATGTCAGGCGGCATAGCATATGTATATAATAAGGATATCCATGTAAGGAAAAGATGCAATATGGATATGATACTATTAGAGCGGATAACAGAAGAGGATAAAGAGATATTACATTATTTATTGCATAATCACGCAAGGTACACAGGAAGCGTTATCGCGAAAAATATCATCGATAACATGCGCGCGGAATTAAAATATTTTACTAAGATAGTTCCCGTCGAATATAAGCGCATTCTGGAAGCTGTAAAGATAGAAGAGAAACTCGATCTAACGGAGCAGTCGGATGGATAAATATAAGGGATTCTTAAAGATAGCGCGGATAGATGCCGGATACAGGCCGATCGATAAGCGGATTAAGGATTATGAACAGGTCGCGGCCCTGCGTTCGGATAGCCAGTCCCGGGACCAGGCCTCCCGTTGCATGGATTGCGCAACCCCGTTTTGCCATGCAGGCTGCCCCATTGGCAACTATATACCCGAGTGGAATGATTATATGCTTAGAGGGATGTGGAAAGAAGCGTTGAAGCTTATTCATGCTACTAACACGCTGCCGGAGATAACCGGCAGGATATGTCCCGCGTTATGCGAATATTCATGTGTTTTGGCTTTAAATGATGATGCTGTTACAATAAGAGAGAATGAATTAGCTGTTGTAGAATTTGGTTTTAAGAATAATCTTATAAAACCAGAGAGCATACTACAGCGAACCAATAAAAGAATAGCTGTTATAGGATCAGGCCCCGCGGGGCTTTCATGCGCATGCCAATTGAATAGAGCAGGCCATGATATAACGGTATTTGAGCGGGATAAAAAGCCCGGTGGAATATTGCGTTATGGTATACCTGACTTTAAACTGGAAAAGAGTGTCATAGATAGGCGTATCAGTGTATGGAAGAAAGAAGGTATCCGGTTTGAGACAGGTATTGAAGTGGGTACGGATTATTCAAAAGAGAGGCTCTTAAAAGAATTTGACGCGATATGCTTAGCAGGCGGATCGTCTGTTCCCAGGGACTTAAAGATTAAAGGCAGGGAGCTTAAAGGCATATATTTTGCCATGGATTATCTTACGCAGACAAACAAGCAAGTAGCGGGGGAAAAGATAGAGGGTAATATCATTGACGCGAAGGACAAGCGTGTAGTGGTAATAGGCGGTGGAGACACGGGATCGGATTGTGTTGGTACCGCGCACAGGCAATCCGCTGCCCGTGTAATACAGATCGAGGTTATGCCAAAGCCTCCAAAATGCCGCGGCGAGAATTACCCCTGGCCCGCTTATCCATTGACGCTTAAGAGTTCATCAAGCCACGAAGAAGGCGGAGAGCGTTACTGGTCTGTGCTTACAAAAAAGTTTATTGGCAGGGATAATTCTGTAAAAAAGATATCATGCGTAAGAGTCTGTTTTAAGGCCGCGAAAGATGGCGCGCGCCCTGTCATGGAAGAGATACCCGGCACAGAATTCGACATAGATGCTGATATCGTTATACTCGCGCTCGGATTTTTACATCCGGAACAAACAGGCCTGCCGGCCGCGCTTGGTATAGAATACGATACACGCGGTAACGTAAAAACAGGCCTGAATTATATGACATCTCAGAAGAACGTATTCGCGGCGGGAGATATGAGGCGCGGCCAATCATTAGTAGCATGGGCTATCGCGGATGGCCTGCGTTGCGCCCGTAACATTGATAAATATCTTATGGGCGAGAGCAGTTTACCTGTTATTTAAGGGGTGGATAGAATGTTTAGTACCGGTATAAAGGGTTTAGATAATATAATCAAAGGCCTGCGTGCGGGTGATAACGTGGTATGGCAGATAGATGATATAGAAGATTATATTGATCTGGTAAGGCCATTTGTCAGACAGGCGCTGTGTGAGCGGAAAAAGGTTATCTATGTGAGGTTTGCTTCACATAAGGAGCTGTTGAAAACATCGGATAAGATAAAACGTTATCAGCTCGACGCGCATGAAGGTTTTGAGTCGTTTGCGACCAAGATAAATAATATAATCACAAAAGAGGGCCCTGGCGCGTACTATGTCTTCGACTGTCTCTCAGGCCTTCTTTCGGCGTGGGCCACGGATCTTATGATAGGAAATTTTTTCATGGTTACCTGTCCGTATCTTTATGAATTAAAGACAGTAACGTATTTTTCTATTATGCGCAATAACCATTCGTTTGATTCTATAGCGCGCATACGCGAAACCACACAGCTTTTAATGGATGTCTATCATTGCGAAGAGAATTGTTACGTGCATCCTTTGAAAGTATGGAACAGGTATTCACCGACAATGTTTTTGCCGCACCAGAAAGAAGGCGATCTGTTTGTGCCTATTACAAATAGTGTAAACGCGGTAAAGATACTCTCCTATATCAGAGAGAAAGGTACCGAAAGCACCAAGAGAAACCTTGATTATTGGGACAGGCTTTTTCTTGAGGCTAGCCAGATCGCGAAACGTAAAGCGTCTTTGAAAAAGATCAAGGATACCATAAACAAGCTTTGCAGTTTGATGATTGCGAAGAATAAAGATATGCTTAGCCTTGTTACCCGTTATCTATCGCTTGATGAACTGATAGATATAAAATCCAGGCTGATAGGAACAGGTTTTATAGGCGGAAAAGCAGTAGGCATGTTTTTAGCCAGAAAGATGCTGTCAGGCAATAAGGAGTTGAATTGGGACAGGATCGCGGAACCGCATGACTCTTTTTATATCGGCTCTGATATATTCTATTCTTATATAGTGCAAAACAGGTGGTGGAAATTACGCATGCGGCAGAAGACAGAGCAGGGTTATCTTAACATAGCAAAGATATTGAAGGAGAAGATGCTCCATGGTGTATTTTCACAGGAGATTATGGAGCATTTCCAGCAGATAATCGAATATTTCGGATCAAGCCCTATAATCGTAAGGTCCAGCTCTTTACTGGAGGATAGTTTCGGTAATGCGTTTGCGGGAAAGTATGAAAGCGTATTTTTAGCGAATCAAGGTTCGCCGGAACAACGTTATGTTGAGTTTGCGGATGCGGTAAGATATATCTACGCAAGCACAATGAGCGAAGACGCTCTTGTATACAGAAAACAGAGAGGCCTTGATAAGATGGATGAACAGATGGCGCTTCTTGTTCAGCGCGTTTCAGGCGCGGGCCATGGCGAATATTTCTTTCCTGATATCGCGGGTGTAGGTGTTTCGTATAATACATATGTATGGAATGATAAGATAAACCCTGAAGCAGGGCTGCTCAGGCTTGTATCCGGCTTAGGCACACGCGCGGTTAATCGTGTTGAGGGTGACTACCCGCGAATGGTCGCGCTTGAAGAACCTTTAATAAGGCCGTATTCCGAGAAGAACGATCTGAGGAAATTTTCACAGCATGCCATAGACCTTATAAGCATAAAGAACAACCGTTTAGAGACAATACCATTTCCTGATCTTATCTCAGAGAATGTATACCCCGGGTTTAAGAGAATAGCGGAAAAAGATTATGACGCGATACGCGCAGCAGCTGAAAGGGGCGTGAAGTCCAAAGAATACTGGATCTTGACACTTGACAGGCTTTTTACAAAGACTAAGATCGCGAAGTGTTTTCAGAAGATACTGAAGACGCTTGAAGAAGGATATAACTATCCTGTTGAGATCGAGTTTACGGTAAATTTTACGGATGATGATTCTTTTAAGATAAATTTACTTCAGTGCAGGCCTCTGCAGACGCGGGGCGTTGGCAGGAAGGCCAGCATGCCTAAGTCTATAGAGAAGAAAGATATTATATTTTCATCAATAGGTTATTTTTTAGGCGGTAATATCGCTCAGCAGGTCAAAAGGGTGATATATATAGATCCTAAAGAGTATATCAGGTTACCGCTTACAGACAAATATGAAGTGGCCCGCAATGTAGGCAGGCTCAATAGAGCTATAGCGGATAGGAACGAGCAGCCAACACTGTTAATAGGGCCCGGCAGGTGGGGCACAACGACTCCGTCATTGGGTGTGCCCGTTAAATTTGCTGAGATAAACAATGTCATTGTATTAGCAGAGGTGGCGTTTCCCGCGGGACATCTTATGCCGGAGCTCTCTTATGGCACACATTTTTTTCAAGACCTTGTAGAGACTGATATATTCTATGTCGCCCTCTTTCCTGATAAAGAGCAGGTAACGCTGAATAAGGATTGGTTTAAGGGGTTGAATAATATTCTTGTAGAGTTGATGCCGCAAGCGGAAAAGTATAAAGATTGTATTAGTGTATATGATTTATCTGATAAGGATGTAAAGATAATCTCAGATACAGTATCACAAAAGATTATATGTTTCCAGGAAAAGTAACGAAACAGTTACCAAATCGTTCGGGAAACTGTTTCCAAACCAATCGGGACAGTGGGCCTGATAGAATTATGCTTAATTAAAATAGGAGAAAAAGTTGAAAGCAAAGCTTGCTCTTGAAGACGGAACTATTTTTCATGGATACTCATTTGGAGCTGCTGGTGAAGCCTCAGCTGAGATTATATTCAATACCAGTATGACAGGTTATCAGGAGATTATTACAGACCCTTCCTATGCGGGCCAGATGGTTGTTATGACCTACCCCCTGATAGGTAATTATGGGGTTAATTCGGAGGACAAGGAATCGAGAAAACCTTTTTTAGAAGCGCTTGTAATAAGGGAGCTAAGTTGTGTTGAGAGTAACTGGAGATCGGAGATGAGTTTATCAGAATATATGCTGAAAAATAATGTACTTGGCATACAGGGCATTGATACGCGCGCTTTGACCAGGCATATAAGAACCAAAGGCGCTATGCGGGCAGTAGTCTCTACGGATGATTCTGATGAAACCAACCTGGTAAAAAAAGCAAAATCTTCACCAGGTTTACTTGGCAGGAACCTTGTAAAAGATGTGACGTGTGACAAGCCTTATAATTGGAGTAAAAAAGGCAGATTCAAGGTGGCTGTAATTGATTGCGGCGTAAAGTACAATATCCTGCGTAATCTTGAGGCGAATAACTGCTCTGTTAAAGTATTTCCGTGCCATACATCTTCAGAAGAGATATTTTTAGAGAATCCTGATGGAGTACTTATCTCTAATGGCCCGGGAGATCCCGCCACAGTTCTGGATGTAATAGATACAGTAAAATCCCTTATAGGTAAGCTCCCTGTTTTTGGCATATGCCTGGGACAGCAGATAATAGGTTTAGCGCTTGGAGGAAAGACATATAAACTGAAATTCGGCCATCATGGAGGTAACCATCCTGTAAAAGATATTGTTTCAGAAAAATGCTATATAACATCACAAAATCACGGTTTCTGCGTAGATATTGATTCGCTTTGTGGAAATGATATAGATATAACCCATATAAATTTAAATGATGATACGCTTGAAGGCCTGGCGCATAAAAGATTACCTCTTTTTTCAGTGCAATTTCATCCTGAAGCCGGCCCGGGTCCGCGTGACGCGCAGGGCCTGTTCAGATATTTTACTAAGATGATGGGGGAGTCTCATGCCTAAACGAAATGACATATCTAAGATATTGATTATCGGGTCAGGGCCTATTATCATAGGCCAGGCATGTGAGTTTGATTATTCAGGTACTCAAGCCTGCAAGGCCCTTAAAGAAGAAGGCTATAAGGTGGTCCTGGTAAATTCCAACCCAGCAACTATTATGACAGATCCTGAAATAGCGGATGCTACATATATAGAGCCTATAACACCGGAGATAGTGGCAAAGATTATAGAGAAAGAGAGGCCGGATGCTATTCTGCCGACACTTGGCGGACAGACCGGCCTAAATACAGTAATTAAGGTTGCGGATGCGGGTATTTTAGATAAATACAAAGTAAAGATGCTCGGCGCTGATTGCAGTGTGATCAAGAAAGCGGAAGACAGAAAAGTTTTTAAAGAGTCTATGCAGGAGATAGGGCTTGATCTTCCGAAAAGCAGGTTTGCTCATACCATGGAAGAGGCAAGAGCGGCGCTGGATAGCATCGGCCTGCCTGTTATAATAAGGCCAAGCTTTACACTTGGAGGAACAGGCGGAGGAGTTGCCGGTACAGCGGAAGAGTTTTATAATATCGCCAATACAGGCCTTAAGAGCAGTATGATAAGCGAAATCCTGATAGAAGAGTCGATTATAGGCTGGAAAGAGTATGAGCTTGAGGTAATGAGGGATGTTAAAGATAATGTTGTTATTGTATGTTCAATTGAGAATGTTGATCCTATGGGCGTACATACAGGTGATTCTATAACAGTAGCGCCCGCGCAGACGCTGTCGGATAGAGAATACCAGAATATGAGAGATGCGTCGATAGCAATAATACGAAAGATAGGTGTAGAGACAGGCGGCTCCAATATACAGTTCGCGATAAATCCGAAAGACGGGTGCATGGTTGTAATAGAGATGAACCCCAGAGTATCGAGAAGTTCAGCGCTCGCGAGCAAGGCAACAGGTTTTCCTATAGCAAAATTTGCCGCGAAGCTCGCCGTAGGATATACCCTGGATGAAATAAGCAATGATATAACACGGGAAACACCCGCATGCTTTGAGCCGGCAATAGATTATTGCGTAATCAAGATACCGCG
This sequence comes from Candidatus Omnitrophota bacterium, assembly GCA_030593065.1. GTDB lineage: Bacteria > Omnitrophota > Gorgyraeia > JABMRG01 > JABMRG01 > JAUVHV01. The sequence continues at coordinate 78,584 of JAUVHV010000005.1, forward strand.
ATTTACATTTGAAAAATTTCCAGAGGCAAAAGACCTATTGGGCATATCCATGAAATCTGTCGGAGAGACTATGGCAATAGGCAGGACCTTTAAGGAGGCGCTTCAAAAGGGCCTGCGCGGTTTAGAGATAGGCCATTCGGGCCTGGATAATAAATTGGATTATAATACCATACCCCAGATTAAGTTGAAAAAGAGATTAAAGGAGCCTAATGCTTCCAGGATCTTCTATATCAAGTATGCGCTGCAGAGCGGTATGAGAGCGGATGAGATTATATCCATTACAGGTATAGACCCCTGGTTTATACATAATATTAAACAGATCGTTGAGTTTGAAAAGAGCCTGCCAAAAAAGGCAGATATGCTCAACAAAGATATTCTGCTAGATGCCAAGCAATATGGATTTAGTGACAAACAGATTGCCGCTGCTGTGTCATCAGATGAATTGACGATAAGAAGTATGCGCAAACAGGAGGGGGTAGAGCCTGTTTATAAACTGGTCGATACGTGCGCGGCGGAGTTTGAGGCATATACTCCTTACTATTATTCTACATATGGTACTGAGAATGAATCTCGTCCGGGAAAAGCTAAGAAGATTATGATATTAGGCGGCGGGCCTAATCGCATAGGCCAGGGCATAGAGTTTGATTATTGTTGCTGTCACGCCTCATTTGCGCTTAAGGAGCTCGGCATAGAGACGATAATGGTCAACTCTAATCCCGAAACCGTCTCAACAGACTATGACACATCAGATAGGTTATATTTCGAACCTCTTACATTTGAGGATGTCATGAATATAGCGGAAATAGAAAAACCCGATGGTGTTATAGTCCAGCTTGGCGGCCAGACTCCGTTAAACCTGGCAAGGCATCTTGAAGCAGCAGGCGTGCCTATTATAGGAACCTCAGTTGCCTCAATCGATAGAGCGGAGAATAGAGATAAGTTTGCCAGACTTATAGAGAGTTTAAACCTAAGTCAGCCCCCTAATGGTTCCGCGGTCTCAGTAGAAGAGGCCGGGAAGATAGCACGCAGGATTGGCTACCCTGTTTTAGTCAGGCCATCATATGTATTAGGCGGCAGGTCTATGAAGATAATATATGATGAGAACTCACTTAGTATATTTATGAACGATATTAAAGGGGTGTCAGAGGATACCCCTGTCTTGATAGATAAATTCTTAGAAGGGGCTGTCGAGGTGGATGTGGACGCGATTTCAGATTTGGATACCACAATTATTGGCGGGGTCATGGAGCATATTGAAGAAGCAGGTGTCCACTCAGGTGATTCAGCCTGCGTATTACCCCCTCATACTTTAAGTGATAATATGATAATGGAAATAAAACGCTGCACACACGCTCTCGCGAGGGAGTTAAAGGTTATAGGGCTTATTAACATACAGTTTGCCGTAAGAGATAATAGAGTATTTGTCCTGGAAGTTAATCCCCGCGCGTCACGTACGGTACCTTTTGTAAGCAAGGCTATGGGCTTGCCTCTGGCAAAGATAGCGGCAAAGGTGATGGCTGGCAAAAAATTAGAGGAGTTAGGTATTACAAAAGAGCGCGCAATCACTCATATTGCGGTTAAGGAATCCGTGCTTCCCTTTTCGCGTTTTTCAGGTGTTGACATAATCCTGGGCCCGGAGATGAAATCCACGGGCGAGGTAATGGGCATTGATAAGACATTCGGAATAGCGTTTTATAAATCACAGATGGCCGCGGGATCCTCCCTGCCAAGATGCGGCAGCGTGCTTATTAGCGTAAAGGATAATGATAAGCGCGATATAATATTTATCGCGAAAAAACTCTCTGATATGGGTTTTGATATAATCGCGACCAAAGGCACGGCAAAGGTCTTTAGGTCTAATAGTATTGATATAAAAGTTGTTTCCAAGATCGGGGATGGCAGCGATGATATATTAGAGTTGATCAAATTAAGAAAGATAGGCCTTGTAATCAATACCCCTTCCGGCGCGCGAGGCCAATCTGATATGAGTTTCATCAGACAAGCAGCTATAATGAATAACATTCCGTGCATAACAACTTTACAAGGCGCTCAAGCGGCGGTAAATGGCATAGAATCGGTATTAAAAGGTTGCCTGGATGTCAGGTCTGTCCAATATTATATACAAAAAGCGCGTAAAGGAGGCAATGTCAGTGGCTAAATATATTTTTGTAACAGGCGGGGTTGTATCCAGTTTAGGCAAGGGCATAGCATCCGCTTCTATAGGTAAACTACTGGAATCCACGGGCCTTAAGATTACATTGATTAAATGCGATCCTTATATAAATGTAGATCCGGGCACAATGAATCCGTTCCAGCATGGTGAAGTGTATGTAACAGATGACGGCGCTGAGACAGATCTCGATTTAGGCCATTATGAACGCTTTACCAACGCTAAGCTCACGAAGGAGAACAATATAACGACCGGAAAAATTTATTATTCTGTTATATCAAAGGAGCGGAAAGGTGATTATCTCGGTAAGACAGTTCAGATAATACCGCATATAACGGATGAGATAAAACATAGTATAAAAAAAGTGGCAAATAGAAAAAATATAGATGTAGTTATTGTGGAGATAGGAGGAACAGTCGGAGACATAGAGAGCAGGCCCTTTCTTGAGGCTATCAGGCAATTACGCCTCGAAGTCGGCAGGGAAAATGCCGTGAATATTCATGTTACGCTGGTTCCTTATATAAAGGCAGCGGGAGAGGTTAAGACCAAGCCGACCCAGCATAGCGTTGGTACCTTGCGCGAAATAGGTATTATGCCGGATGTCATCCTGTGCAGAAGCGAAAAACATCTTACTATGCAGGCAAAAGAGAAGATAGCGCTTTTTTGTAATGTAGATAAGGAAGCGGTGATATCTGCCGTAGATGTGGATACCATATATGAAGTGCCAATCTGCTTGTATAAAGAAGGGCTTAACGGAATCTTAGCGCGCCTTCTTAAGTTAAGATGCCGCGGTAGAAATCTTACCAGATGGCAGAAGACCGTATTGGATAAGATTAAAAATCCGGTTAATGCGGTTACTGTCGCTGTTGTGGGTAAATATATAATACTGCAGGATGCGTACAAATCTATATACGAAGCCCTTACACATGCCGCGATAGCAAACAATACAAGACTGCTTATCAAGCGGGTTGATTCCGAAGATATTGAAAAATATGGTTCTCACGTATATTTAAATGATGTAGACGCCATATTGATTCCGGGAGGTTTCGGCAAAAGAGGTATAGAAGGGAAGATAGAAGCGGTGCGATATGCGAGAGAGAAAGAGATACCTTTTTTTGGAATATGCTTAGGAATGCAGATAGCGGCAATTGAATTCGCGAGAAATATTTGCGGCCTTAAAAAAGCAAATTCAACGGAATTTAACAGTAAGACCCCGTACCCGGTGATATCTCTTTTAGAAGAGCAGAGAGGCGTAAAAGCTAAAGGTGCGACAATGCGTTTAGGCAAGTACTCGTGCAGGTTAAGGAAGGATACAAAGAGCATCAAAGCTTATGGCAGGAAGGTAGTCTCTGAACGCCACAGGCATAGATACGAATTCAATAATAGATATAGAAATATTTTCGAAAAAAACGGCCTCATTGCCGCGGGTATCTATCCGAACAGTGACCTTGTTGAGATTGTTGAATTAGCAAACCACCCCTGGTATATAGCTTGCCAGTCCCATCCTGAATTTAAATCCAAGCCTGATATAGCCCACCCGCTATTTAAGAGTTTTATAAGAGCTGCTTTGAAGAATAGATAGCTTGTTATATAAAATTATATTAATCTTGTCCGCATAGGCCTTATGTGTTAATATATATCCTCACAAAGGAGCAAAGATGATACGTTTAGCGCTTTTTCTACTGATAATTTATTTCATATATACATTCTACAAGATGACACAGAAGCATCAGGGAAAACCTAAGATTAAGAATCTTGGGAAAGCCAAAGTAGCCCCTAATACTCTTTGCCCAGACCCTAAAGTCTTTGTAGATTACATAGAAGGCAAGATACAAGGCAGGAAGCAGGAAGAGATACGCCGCCATATAGATAGCTGCAAGGATTGCATGGATGCTTTACAGGCTGTGTTTAATCTGTCTACTGAAGAAGAGCTTAAGAAAAAGAAGGTTCCTTAAATAACCTCAAGAACCGTTCTTGATGATTTCTCATTTTTCTTCTTGAAAACCCCAGTTACCTATGTTATAATTTCTTTTAAATATTTTTTTGGGCCCGTAGCGCAGTTGGTTAGCGCAGTTGACTCATAATCAATTGGTCGTAGGTTCGAGTCCTACCGGGCCCACCATTATTATAGGACGAGAACCTAAAAAGGGGTTTTAGAGGAAAAGACCGTTTTCCCCTATCGGCGAAGTAAGTTTCCTTGAGTAAGGAAAAGGAACAGCGTAAGCGTTAAGGAAAAACCATCAGGATTTTTCCTTAAGGAGCGAGCAATGCGAGCGACAGGTTCCAGGCCGCAGGCCGGAGTCCTACCGGGCCCACCATTTTTTAGTTTACTTTGTTTCATTTTTTTGTACTAATCCCCTCGTAATCAATTGAGATCTGCAAAAAGATAAGATATGGTAAAGCTATATTCTTATAGCGTGAGCCTGAATACTTTCCGGAAAAGAGCCTTTTCCAGTTTACATTTGCCTATTTTTAGTATAAAATTAATAATATGATAAAATCAAAACATAACAGAAGAAACTATATAAGGTTAAATGCTATTTTTCCTATAGAGTTTCAGCTGATTAATGACAAGAAAGAACTCAAGTCGCCCATCTTGCGGGGTTTTACGCGTAATATCGGCAAAGGCGGTATGTGTATAGAAGTAAGGTCGGAAAAGGGAAAGATCCCGTTTGAGATTATACCTGAGCTGACAAAGCTTAAACTTACTATTAATATTCCATCGAGCGCTCTTGCCACAGATTCTTATGTTACTGTCAGGTGGTCAAAGAAGATATCGGAACATGCATTAGATACGTATATGTTCGGTGTGGAATACGATGAGATAGAGTCTGATAATCAGAAGATGATAGAGCGCCATGTGTTATGGATACATAGAAGGCCTAAGACTATATTTTTATTTTTTTTAGTGTTACTGTTTTTTGCCATTTTTTTTACATATATTAGTATATGTATCAGGTAGTCTTTGTACTCCGCGTAATATATCTAATGCAATGATCAATAAAATAAAAGATACTTTAACAAAATATGCCATGCTTAAAAGAGGTGATAGAGTCTTACTCTGTGTCTCAGGCGGCCCGGACTCTGTTGCAATGCTCTATCTGTTTAAAGCAATAGCAGCCAGGATGAAGCTTAAGCTTTTTCTTGCTCATGTAAACCATACTTTGCGGGCAGAGGAGTCTAACCGGGATCAGTCCTATGTCGAGGCGCTTGGAAACCTCCAAAAGATACCCGTGTTTATAGATAGACAGGATACGAGAAAATTTGCAATGAGAAATAGGCTTTCCATAGAAGATAGCGCAAGACGTCTAAGGTATAAGTTTTTTAAAGAGGTTGCTGATGAACTTGATATAGATGTAATTGCGACTGCTCATACAAGGGATGACCAGGCGGAGACAGTTCTTATGCGGTTATTGCGTGGAACAGGGTTTAAAGGTCTGCGCGGCATTCCGGCAAAGAGTAATCTTAGCAACGGCCTGCTCATAAGGCCGATGATCGGAATATCTCGGAAAGAGATAGAAGCATATCTTAAGCGAAAAAAGGTGCGCCCAAGAACAGACACATCGAATTCAGATACCCAATTTTTTAGAAACAGGATAAGGTTAAATCTTATACCTTTTATTGAAAAGGATTACTCCCCTCGAATAAAGAACCTGCTCTTGACCCTCGCTGATTTACTTGATAAGGACTATGAATATTTAGAACTTAAGCATGAAGAGGATTTTAAAGGGGTTTTTAGAAGAAATAGTAAAGGTGTTGTCATTTTACGCCTGTCTGCCTTTAAAAAGTTGCACCCTTCTGTTAAAAGGGGGGCGGTAAGAAAGATTATGCGGGTTTTATGCAATGGCCTGGAAGGTATTGATTACAGGCACTGGAAGGAGATAGAATCATTAATTGATACCAGGCCTGTAGGTTCTATCCTTTATTTACCGCATAAGATAACCGTGGAAAAGAGCAGAAGGAGCATACGATTTAACCCGGCTGATATAAAAACCCCCCGGAGGCGAGAAGTTGGCTGTGTAACTGTTAAAGTGCCTGGTTTGACAAGATTCGGCAGGAGGGTGCTTCGAGCGAGGCACGTTAATCGCATATCCGGTTTTTCAAAGAAACTTAAGGGCGTTGAATACTTTGACGCGGAAAAAATTAATCTGCCCTTAAGAATTAGAACTTATAAACAAGGGGATAGGATGAAGCCTCTCGGCATGAAAGGATATAAAAAAGTTTCAGATATCTTTATCGATGAAAAAATACCTTTTAAAAGGCGCAATAACATACCGCTTATAGTTTCAGCAAAAGGTGAGATCCTGTGGCTTTATGGCATTAGGATATCAGATGTATGCAGGATTGGTCCGGGTACAAAAAAAACACTAAGACTGGAGTTATTGACAAGGTAAGGACAATCTGTTATTATATTGCTTAAATGAAATATTATTAGATAAAACCAAAGGTTCAAAATGGCAAATGGCGAAAAGAATAAACCTACCGGCAAAAGCCGTAAAGGCAGCAAGTTTCCAAAAATAAAACCTCCGGGCAAGAATAACTCGCCAGGGATTATTTTCTGGGCTATTACTATAATTCTCTTTATTATGCTTTTCAGGATGAATTCATCGACCATGGAAGGTGTGGGAGGTATTTTCAGGTCAATGTCATATAGTGAATTTTACAGGAGCCTGGAGGAAAACCCTTCTACGCAGTTGATATCAAAGATTGTTATTATGGAGGAGAAGATAAGCGGGCAACTTTCTGATGGAACGAGGTTTAGTGTCAATATTCCCCCTAATGATACAGATATAATAAAGATAATCAGAAATAATGTTGCTGATGTGACAGTAAAACCTACAAAGACTTTACTGTCAAGTATTGTCTATGCCATAGGGCCGACCCTCCTCTTTTTCGGGCTTATGTGGTTTTTTTTCCTGCGTGGCGGAAGAGCGGGCGGAGGAGCAGGTGGAATACTTTCATTTGGAAAAAGCCGGGCAAAACTGATAACAGGTGATAAGGCAAGGGTGACTTTTAAGGATGTTGCGGGTGTAGATGAGGCAAAGGAAGAGCTCCAGGAGGTTATAGAGTTTTTAAGGGATCCTAAAAAATTTCAGCGCCTTGGAGGTAAGATGCCGAAAGGCGTTCTTTTGATGGGCCCGCCAGGGTGCGGAAAAACGCTTCTTGCTAAAGCAGTTTCCGGTGAAGCGGAAGTGCCATTTTTTAATATTAGCGGTTCTGATTTCGTTGAAATGTTTGTCGGTGTGGGTGCCGCCAGGGTAAGGGATCTTTTTGAACAGGCAAAAAAATCCGCTAAGATAGGTGGTAAAGGCGCTATTATATTTATGGATGAGATAGATGCTGTTGGCAGGCAGCGTTTTGCTGGTATTGGTGGAGGCCATGATGAAAGAGAACAGACATTAAATGCCCTTTTGGTTGAGATGGACGGATTTTCAACAAAGATAGGAATTATATTAATTGCGGCAACAAACAGGCCGGATGTTTTAGACCCAGCGCTTTTGCGTCCCGGCAGATTTGACCGTCAGATTGTAATAGATCGCCCTGATATAAACGGAAGGGCGGAGATACTCAAGGTCCATTCAAAGGATGTAAAGATGGATAAAGACGCGGACATTACTTCCATCGCGAAACAGACACCGGGTTTTTCAGGAGCTGATCTCGCAAACCTTATAAATGAGGCAGCGCTCCTGGCCGCAAGGAGAAATAAAGAGACAGTTACTTCAAGCGAACTTCAGGAATCTATAGAAAGGGTTATGGCAGGGCCCCAGAGGAAAAGCCGTATTATAAGTAAGAATGAGAAACGAATAGTCGCGTATCATGAATCAGGACATGCCCTTACAAGGCTTCTTATGCCAAGTACAGAAGAATTACATAAGGTCTCAATAATCCCCCGGGGTACATCTGCCTTAGGTTATACCATGGAGTTGCCAGTAGAGGATAGGTATATTATTTCCAGGACAGAGCTTGTCAATAGGCTTATCGTACTTTTAAGCGGCAGGGCCAGCGAGGAGATTATATTTAATGAGATTACTACCGGCGCGCATAACGATCTTCAGGTTGCTACAGAGACAGCCAGGAGAATGGTGTGTGAATTCGGAATGAGTGATAATCTGGGGCATCTTACATTTGGAAGAAAGAATCACCAGATATTTTTAGGAAGAGATATTACTGAAGAAAGAAACTATAGTGATGAGACAGCCCAACTCATAGATAAAGAAGTGCGTAATATTATAGATAGTGCTTATGACCACGCGAAAGGCCTTCTGAAAGAGAACAAAGAAAGGCTTATAAAGCTCGCGGACTTACTGTTGGAAAAGGAGGTTTTAAGCGCAAAAGAGGCGCGGCAAGCAGCGGGCTTGCCTGAACCAGAAAAAAAGAATGTTATCTTAGATAAGAAGACTAAAGAGAAGAGCTCTTTGCCTGAGGATTTATCCGCTAACAAAGCCGGCAAGCAGGCTCGCAAAGATGAAGCAGATGCAAAAAAGGATTCTGACAGCTCGCAGGTATAAGTTTGATCTTTCTAAAAGAACGCTTATTATGGGTGTTTTAAATGTAACACCTGATTCCTTCTCAGATGGCGGACAATTTTTAAATTGTAATACAGCATGTAAAAGAGCGCTTCAGATGGAGAAGGAAGGCGCTGATATTATAGATATAGGTGGAGAATCTACGCGTCCGGGGTCTTTAAGTGTCTGTTTGAAAGATGAGATAGCCAGGATAATGCCTGTTATCAGTAAGCTTAAGAATAAGCTGAAGATACCCGTTTCTGTTGATACCACAAAATACGAGGTTGCTTTAGCTGCCTTAAAAGAAGGGGCATCTATAATAAATGATATATCCGGCTTGAGCTGCGATAAGAGATTGGCTACGCTTTGCGCTGAATATTCAGCAGGGCTTATAATAATGCATATTAAAGGCAGCCCGCGTACGATGCAGAGAAATCCGGTGTACAAGGATTTGTTAAGAGAGGTGTCAGGGTATATCCGCAGAGGGATAAAGATTGCGGAAGCTGCCGGGGTAAAGAAAGAGAATATTGTAATAGACCCCGGGATAGGTTTTGGCAAGAGGTTAAAACATAACCTTGAGATTATTAGAAATATAGACTATTTTAAGAAAATAGGTTTTCCATTGATGATAGGACTTTCAAGGAAATCGTTTGTTGGCAAACTTTTAGATCTTAAGGTAGTGAACAGGCTAGTGCCAACTATCGCGGTGAATGCGATAGCTGTTTACAATGGTGCGGATATAGTAAGAGCCCATGATGTTAAAGAGGCTGTAGCGGCAGCTAAAATAGCTCATTCAATAAGAAAGATTTAAAGAGAATATGATAGAGTATATAGCAAGTATATGGAAACCCCTGCTGGAGATAGTTATACTCTGGGGCGCGTTTTATATGGTATTTGTATTTGTGAAAGAAACAAGAGCTTTTCAGGTGCTGAAGGGGCTTATTATACTTCTGATAATCATAGTGATAACCACGACTTTTCTTTCGCAACGCATGGGGCTATATACATTGAATTGGATTATTGAAAAGTTCTTTGCGCTTTTAGTGCTCGCGTTTTTAATTATTTTTCACCCTGAACTACGGCAAGGCCTGGCTCGTATCGGGGAACAGGGGCTATTAAGCGTTTTTGTAATTGAGGAACATATCATAGGCGAGATTGTAAACGCCGCGTTTCTTTTATCAAAGAAAAAGATAGGCGCCATATTGACTATAGAAAGAACAACCTCTCTTAAGGCATATACAGAGACCGGTATTATTCTTGATAGCCGTGTAAGCCAGGAACTGCTTGCTACTATATTTATGCCTAATACTCCGCTTCACGATGGAGGGCTTATTATTCGCGGAGAGCGTGTTGTTTCAGCGGGGTGCCTTTTTCCTTTATCGGATAATCCCCGTATAAGCCGCAGCCTCGGTACGCGCCATCGCGCGGCTATTGGGCTCACGGAACAGACAGATGCTATTGTTGTAGTCGTTTCAGAAGAGACAGGATCAGTCTCTATTGCTATAAATGGAAGGCTTACAAGAGACCTGGACAAAGAAGGGCTTGAGAGAGTACTAAATAATCTTTGCCGTCCTGCACGCCATAAAAAGAAAAGTTTTATTAAGATATTTAAGAGGAAAAAATGAAGGTGTTAAGAGCTATTCTTTTAAATAATTTTTCAATCAAGGCAATTTCTCTGGCGCTTGCGCTGTTTACGTGGAGTTATATTGGCGGCCAGCTTTACAGAGAGAGTGTCAGCAAAGATACAGAGGCACCCTCTTTGATAAAGGTATCTGGTGAGAAGCTTATAGTCAAATCATTGCCGATATATGTAAATATAGAGGGTGAACCTTCCCCGGGATACAGGATAGTATTGGATAAGATAGCTATAAGCCCCTCCCGTTCAGTAGTAGCAGGCCCCCCAGAGGTTATCAAGGACCTCTTGTATATCTCTACAGACCCGGTAATTGTTCACGGTAAGAATAACACAGTGAAGCAGGATGTTAGCATTACTCAGGTTGCTAATTGCAAGATTGGCCATGAAGGCCTTGTTAGGGTCGCTATCCCCATAAGAAAAATAAAACGTAGATAGAAGGAGATTAATTTAAGATATGAGTGTACTCTTTGGTACAGATGGCATAAGAGGAAAAGTCGGAGTTTACCCATTAACAGAGGATATGGTGTATAAGATAGGTAAAGCCACGGCATCCTATGTTAAAAAAACAAACCCGCATAAGAGAAAATCTCAACACATATCTATCGCGAGGGATACGCGGACATCTGGCGAGATGTTTGAAAACCAGCTTATCAAAGGCATAACATCCTGCGGGGTTGATGTTGTCAAGCTCGATGTCATGACAACACCCTGCGCTGCTTTTCTGGCCAAAAAATTAAATCATGATATGGCGATAGTAATTTCAGCTTCGCATAACGATATTGGTGATAATGGGTTAAAGTTTTTCACTTATAAAGGTTATAAGCTTTCACTGGAGGAAGAGCTTGAGATAGAGCTTCTTATCTCAACATGTGATAATGTTTCTATTGGAGCGGCAGATGGCTTAATCGGTAAAGTAAGGCAAGAGCAAAATCCCGCATCAGCGTATATGGAGCTATTGAAAAAGCTTATAGCGGATTCTGATTTATCGAAATATAAAATAGGAGCGGACTGTGCGTTTGGAGCAATATCATATCTTGTGCCTCAAACAGCAAAAGAACTATCCATCGATATAAGATGTATTAATAATACGCCTAACGGCGAGAATATAAACCGAGAGTGCGGTTCATTACATCCGAATGTTATTTCAGAATACGTGGTTAAAGAGGGGTTAGACTGCGGGTTTGCTTTTGATGGAGATGGAGACCGTGTTATACTATGCGATGAAAAAGGCCAGGCCTTAGATGGTGATTTTATATTGGCGATTATTTCAAAATATCTTTCAGAAAAGAACCTCTTGACCAAGAACTCTATCGTCACCACCATGATGAGTAATCTCGGATTGGAGATGGCAATAAGCCAATGGGGCGGAAGGCTTATAAAGACAGAGGTTGGTGATAAGTATGTTCTTGAAAAGATGCTAAAGGCAAAACTTAATCTTGGTGGAGAACAGTCCGGACATATTATACTTCTTCATCACACTACAACAGGAGACGGGCTTTTAACAGCTTTGTTTATATTAAAGATTATGAAAGATACGGGAAAGACTCTAAGTCAGCTTAGCCGCGCGATGTATAAGTTTCCTCAGATACTATTGAATATAAATGTAGCGCATAAAAAACCTATTGAAGAATTGACAAAAACAAAGAAGGTGATTGAAAGAAGCGAAAAGAAATTGGGTTCGAAAGGCAGGCTGTATATTCGTTATTCCGGTACTGAGAATAAGTTAAGGATAATGGTAGAAGGCCAAAATAGCTTTGAAATAAAGGGTGTTGCCGAAGATATTGCAAAAACCGCGAAGGAAGAACTGAAATGCCTGGATTAGGTGTTAATATAGACCATATCGCGACTCTGCGCCAAGCCCGCGGGGGGCTCTTTCCCGACCCTGTAAAGGTTGCCAGGATATGTGAATTGTCAGGTGCCGATAGCATAGTTTGTCATCTTCGTGTTGATAGAAGGCATATTAATGATAATGATTTAAAAATATTGAGAAAATCTGTAACAACTAAACTTAACATGGAAATGTCTATTGCTGCTGAAATAGTTGATATTGCTCTTAAAATAAGACCTGATCAAGCAACACTTGTACCTGAGAAGCGCCTAGAGCTTACTACGGAGGGTGGACTCGATGTTGTAAAATACAAGGAAAGAATAGCAAATGTTGTAAATAAGCTAAAAAAAAGAGGTATACTCTCAAACCTTTTTATTGACCCTAAGAAGTCCCAGATTAGGGCGTCTAAGGATATAGGCGCTGATTATATAGAGCTTCATACAGGAGCTTATGCTAATGCGAATACTGAATTGGCACGCAAGAAAGAGTTTGAAAGAATTGAGGAGGCAGCTTTTTACGGAAATAGTATTGGCTTAGGTGTAAATGCGGGACACGGGCTTGATTATATTAATACCGCTGCGATAGCTAAGATCCCAAAGATAGAAGAGCTTAATATAGGTTTTTCTATTATTGCGGCATCAGTATTTATTGGTATTAGCAGCGCTGTAAAGGAGATGAAGAAGCTTATATCGCGCGGATAATATGATTATAGGTACTGGTGTAGACATAGTAGAGATCTCAAGGATAAAGAACGCCGCTAAAAAGTGGCAGAAGAATTTTCTATTGAAAATCTTTACAGATAATGAACTCGAATATTCAAATGAGAAGACCTCTTCATATCAGCATCTGGCAGCAAGATTTGCCGCAAAAGAAGCTGTCCTAAAGGCCTTAGGTAGTGGTTTAACAAGTAGAATGGAGTGGAGGGACATCGAAGTTTGGAATGAAAAATCCGGAAAGCCAAATGTGCGCTTAAGTGGTGAGGTCGAGCGAGTTAGCCGAAGCAAAGGCGTAAAAGATATTATTATAAGTATGTCCCATACGCGCACCTATGCTGTGGCAAGTGTGATATTAGTTAATGGTAAAGCATAGAATATGGTAAAACACCTCTTAAAGATGAAAAAACGCAGGCCGGATAGCCACAAAGGTGATTACGGCCATGTCTTTGTAATTGCCGGTTCATTAGGTATGACAGGGGCTGCTTATCTGTGTTGTGAAGCAGCTCTTCTTTCAGGTGCAGGCCTTGTTACATTAGCAATACCAAAAAGCTTAAATTTTATTATGGAGCGTAAGCTTACAGAGATCATGACCCTTCCTCTGCCTGAGACAAAAGAAGCCTCGCTTTCAAGAGCCGCATATGACAGGATAAGAATTTTTTCCAAAAAGTGTGACTGTATTGTTATGGGCCCCGGCCTTTCACAAAACAGACAGACTCAAAGCCTGATACGTTCATTGATAAGCGGTATTAAGATGCCTATGGTTATTGATGCTGACGGACTCAATGCTTTAGCAGGCCACCTAAGTATTTTACGCACGGCGCGCAACGCAATATGCAGTACGATTATTACTCCCCATTCTGGTGAGATGGCCAGGCTTACAGGAGCCAAGCTGTTTTTTATTAACAGCAATAAAAAAGATGTTGCAAAAAAGTTTTCAACCGAATATAATGTAACAACTGTCTTAAAAGGGCATAGGACGATTGTAGCAGCACCCAAAAAGAGACTGTATGTTAATCTGTCAGGTAATCCCGGAATGGCTTCAGGTGGGTGCGGTGATGTCCTGACAGGTATTATTGGAGCATTTTTAGCATGTGGCATGGAGCCCTTTAAAGCTGCAAGGCTTGGCACGTATATACATGGCCTTTCAGGAGATATCGCGGCAAAGAATAAAGGTGAGATATCTCTTAGGGCAACTGATCTTTTAGAATTTCTTCCACAGGCATTTAAGAAACTCTATAAATAAAATTTCCGAGCCGGCGTAGCTCAGTTGGTAGAGCGCCTCACTTGTAATGAGGATGTCGGGGGTTCGACCCCTCTCGCCGGCTCCAGACCTTAGCAGGGGGCGAACTCTAAAAAGGGGTTTTAGGGGAAAAGACCGTTTTCCCCTATCGGCGAAGTAAGCTTCCTTGCGGAAGGAAAAGGAACAGCGTAAGCGTTAAGGAAAAACCATCAGGGTTTTTCCTTAAGGAGCGGAGCGACGGTTTGACCCCTCTCGCCGGCTCCATAGTTCAGCAGATATTATGTGGGTAGGTGGCCGAGTGGTCAATGGCAGCAGACTGTAAATCTGCCGGCTTCGCCTTCGAAGGTTCAAATCCTTCCCTGCCCACCATTTTCCAGAAGGATTTGAAGTGAGTCTGCGCCAACCGAATAGGCAGGGAAGGATTTTGAAATGAGAAAAGCTAAACAGATATAATTGTTTAGCTTTTTAACTTTAGGAAGATATAATGGCAAATGAAAGAGTAAATAAAGAGTGCAAACGCTTTGCATGTAGATTTGTGAAGCTGCTTAATAGAATTTATTAATGAATATATTTATATATATACTATATAAAGATTGGAGAAGCCATGGAAAGTTATACAGAATATTTATGGTTTGATACTGTTGAGAAGATAGAGTTTTTAAATATTACTCATAAAATAGAGGAATGCCTGAAGAAGAGCAAAATAATGGAAGGCCTTTGCCTGGTAAATGCCATGCACATAACAGCAAGTGTATTTATAAATGATAATGAAAGTGGTTTGCATCAGGATTTTGAAGACTGGCTTGAAAAATATATACCCCATAAACCGCTTAGCATGTATAAGCATAACCTTACTGGTGAGGATAATGGCGATGCTCACCTAAAAAGGACTATTATGGGACGTGAAGTTGTTGTAGCTGTCACAAAGGGAAAACTTGATTTTGGGCCCTGGGAGCAGATATTCTACGGTGAATTCGACGGCTGCCGTAAAAAGAGAGTTATGGTAAAGATAATTGGTAAGTAGCTCAACATGCATAACCTTACAACTATATTGTGTTATTTTAGATTGAAATATTTTCTTTCAACTGTTAGAATACTTTTACATGATATGCAAGCGGGAGTAGCTCAGTTGGTAGAGCTTCTGCTTTCCAAGCAGACTGTCGCGGGTTCGAATCCCGTCTCCCGCTCCATGTCTTGACCCTCCCTTGACTTTTGTCGATAACTAGTATATATTCATAATATGCTATATGCGGATAAAGATGATAATGAGATACGCCTTTTTGGTGAAAAGAGCATAAGGGAAGAAGCTTACCATAAAAAGATACTTCAACTTGAAAAAGAGATTGCTAACCTGGAGACTCTTGCCAAGGGGCAAGAGCATGGCGAATGTGTTAAACCGCAAATTCAGCCTAGGAATCTTAACAGCCTCTATTATGAAAGCCTACTTTCTTTCGACAAAAAACTAAAAAAAGAGCAGGAGTCTTTAGAAAAACGCGCAACAGAGATTACTGAGAGGCTTGATCTGCAGGTCCAGCGCTTGATAATAAATGTAGAAAACTCATTTCGCAGAAAGACGAAATGGGTTTTTTTTATTGTAGTTGCTCTTGTCTTACCGTTTATTCTGTTTTTGGTGTATTCGAATATAGAACTTTTTTCCAACAAATTAAGCCTTCACCACCCTAGCAGCTTGAGCAACAGGGTATCTTATATTAAGACAGCATTGCAGACACAGACAAAATATCACTATCAGTACGAAGTAAGCAATATCAATGTTTTAGATGGCAGCTATATAATTGAGATAGAATTGAACAGCGCGTCGAATGACAGCTGGTTTTTTAGAAACCTTTCACAGGATGTAATAAAGGTATTTCAGAAATATTCTTCGTACGCCCCCGCGGAAATTTCGTTTTTTCATAAAGGTAAATTATATATTAAGGCTTACCTATCAGGGCCTTCTAAGAAGCCGTACTTGCAGTTTTTTTCCTGAAACACTACTGGTTTTGCACGTATTTAGATCCTTGCCTGCCGGCAGGCAGGCTTTGGATATTTTATATCCTCAGGATATGATTTTTGCATATAATTTACACTCTCTTCGTTCGCGTAAATTATGCAAAAAAAATACTTAAAAAAACGCTTGACAAAAAAGTTTTTTTTGTTAAAATATATATTCCATTTCTGAATACAATAACAGCGTAAGAAGCTTAAATGGCTTTCTGCGCTGCTGTAGCTCAGTTGGTAGAGTGCGTCCTTGGTAAGGACGAGGTCACGGGTTCGATCCCCGTCAGCAGCTCCAGAAGAAGAGTGTAATTAATTTTTTTTTATTATATATATTATATTTGTATATATAAACAAAGGAGAATGGAATGGCAAAGGAAAAATTTTTAAGAACAAAGCCGCATATAAATATAGGTACCATAGGCCATGTAGACCATGGTAAGACAACCCTTACATCAGCGATAACCATGTGCTTGAGCAAGAAGGGCCAGGCAGA